>CANRIV010000005.1 GCA_947630805.1 uncultured Lachnospiraceae bacterium | reverse complement strand
TAACATAGGGCTTATTAAAGTGCCTGTAAAATCATCAATTATAATAATTATACATAGAGAAACAGAACTGCATTGGCAATGGCCAATGCAGTTCTGTTATTTAGAGACTTTTTTTACAGCCCCTTTTATTTTAAATTTGTACTTTTATTTTTTATCAGATTGCAGAAAATATTTCTTATCGATAGAAAATAAAGTGGAAGACAAGGAGATTAGCATGAAAAGAAAAATGAATCAGATGGTAGCCTGTGTAGTTTTGACGGCTTTATTATTTACAGGATGTCAGTCCGTCGGACAAAAAACAGAAGAAACTACCAAAGAACAGGCAAAAACGGTCAACACGACAGAGTTAAAGGCGGCAAATTATATGGAAGATGTTGCTGCGATTGATGAACAGTTGAAAAAAGAAGCGGCAAACTATACATTGGACAATGCCCAGGTAATAAAAGATCCTTATGGGGCTTCACCACTTACAGCCGTTATCTGCTTTACAACAAAAGAGAGTGTGGATGGTACCATTACTGTTTTAGGGAAGAAAGAAAAGGATAATATTACTGGAAATATTGCAAAGGCGACTACGCATATTATTCCGGTCTATGGATTGTACAACAATGACACAACGAAGGTAGAAGTAGAGCTGAGTGATGGAAGCAAGAGGACCTTTGAAGTAGAGACGGAAGACTGTGGCGTGAAACTGGATATTAAAGCAGAAAAAATTGACACATCCTCTTACGATTATAACAGTTTAAATCTGATGTGTTCTACAATGGGATTTTTGTATGCGATTGACAGCGAAGGAGATATCCGTTGGTATTATGCAAACTCCGGCTCACTGGGCGTGAAATTTATGGAGAACGGACATCTGATGGTACCGGCAACTTATTCCATTAAACCTCAGTATTATAAATCAGGACTGAAAGAAATTGATTTTCTTGGAAAAACTTATAATGAATATGCTATTCCGGGTGGACATCATCATGGAACATATATTATGTCGGACGGCTCCATTCTTGTTTCTTCGGATGCCAATGATTTGACATCTGTAGAAGATAATGTAAAGCAAATCAACTATGAAACCGGAGAAGTAATGTGGGAATGTGATTTGAGAGAATTGTTCCCGGGAATGAAATGTAATTCTGCCTCCATTATAACAGATGGCAGTGAAGAATTAGACTGGTGTCACAATAACGGTCTGACATATGATGAAAAGAATAATCTGGTATTACTTTCCTGTCGTCATTTGGATGCGATTGTTGCAATCACCAAAGAGGAAAAGCCACAGATTGCATGGATATTGGGAGACCCAAATGACTGGCCTGAAGAATATTCCAAATACTTCTTTACACCGGAAGGCGATGACTTTGAGTGGATGTATGCACAACATAATGTATCTCTTCTGGACAATGGAGATATTTTGTTGTTTGACAATGGAACAGCTAAAGTAAAACGAGATAAGAATGACTCACGTGTTACGGGAGATGATGTTTATTCCAGAGCTGTTGCATATCATATTGATACAGAAAAAATGACAGTAAGTCAGACATGGCAGTATGGAAAAGAGCGCGGACCTGAATGGTATGCGGATTGGATTTCCGGTGCGAACAGCATCAGTGGAGATACAAAAGATGTATGGATTACAGCAGGATCGAACTTATATGACCCAGAGACAAAATCTTATGCGGGGAATCCACTTTTAATGTTTAAGCCGGGCATTGTCTGCACGACGCATGTTTCTCATGTGGTTGACAACAAACTGGCATACGAATTTACTATTTCAGGCGGTATTACAGCGCTTACTTTCCGGTCCATGCTGATTCAGATGTACAATGCAGATTATGTAGCAGACAGAGAGGCAAAAGGAACATTTCTGGGAACGTTGGGAGAAAAGAAAACGACAGAGGTTGAAAAATTTGATGTGACAGATGCACAGCCGCTTCCAGAGGGAACAGTTGTGGCTTATGACCCAACAAAACTGACAGTAACTTCAAGTTATAAACTGGAAAATTATAACGCAGAAAAGCCGGAATTAAAGGGAAGTTACCTGGTTTTGGTGGATTCTGAAGGAAATCAGAAAGCATATGCACTTGGTGAAACTGCTACAGCCGATACAGACGAATCCGGCAAGGCAACAGGAACTGCCACTGTGACAGTTACAGGATGGACGTCGCCAGACGGAATGGAAGGAAATTATGATGTATATGTTGTAATTGGTGGAATTGTTTACAATACTGGCAATTATGTTGCATTTTAAAAACAAAATTATGATTTACCGATAATAGAAAAATGCCACTAGGAAACGATAAAAATTGTTGTCAAATTGACACAATGTGTTTTCTAGTGGCATTTCTTTTGCAGATTATGATATAATGAGGGTCAGACGAAACAAAGAGTAACGAAAAAACGGACGAAAGGATTGAATATGGACAGGAGAGGCGAAATTGCCCGAAAATATTTTTTAGAAGGTTATAATTGTACGCAGTCTGTTGTTTTGGCATTTCAAGATGTACTGGATATAGAACGGGAGGCATTATTGCGAATGGCTTCCTCGTTTGGTGGCGGAATGGGACGGCTCCGGGAAGTGTGTGGAGCAGTCAGTGGAATGTTTATGCTTGCAGGATGCTTATATGGTTATGACAGTCCGACGGATTATAAGGGAAAACAGGAGCATTATGAAAGAATTCAGCAACTGGCAGAAACATTTTGTCGTGAAAATCATTCTATTGTCTGCAGAGAACTGTTGGGTCTGAAACAGAAAAAGGACAGTCCGATTCCGGAAAAAAGGACAGAAAAATATTACAAAAAACGTCCCTGCGCAGAGTTGATTGCTCAGGCGGCGGATATTATGGAGGCATATATCACCGCACATCCAAAAGAAAATTAATTGGGTTATTATCGGAAATTCAGCCTGATTGCGGCGAATATGACTTAATTATTCTAAATTTTGTATTGAAAATTGCCGAAATAAGGGGTATAATATATGAGTTTGGTTTGACTCTTTTTATAAGAAAAAATAATAACTTTTGAAACGGTAAAGGATAACCGTTTCAAAACTTTGCTTCGCAAAGCACGCTCCTGACGGAGCTGGTCAAGCACGAATATACAAAAATTATAAGGAAGTAAATTTTATGGAAAAAAATGTAAAAAGCACAAAAGGCTGGAGAGCCAACAAATGGGTCCGCGCCGCAATACCTGCCCTGTTACTGCATTTCAGTATCGGTACGGTGTATTGCTGGTCTATTTTTAGTCAGAATATCAGCTCTTATATCGACTGGGATAAATCAGCGGTAGAATGGGCATTTAGTTTTGCAATCTTTTTCCTTGGAATGTCAGCAGCATTTTAGGAAATTTTGTGGAAAAGGATATTCATAAAGCATCATTGATTGCAACCATCTGTTTTGCAGCAGGTTTGGTAGGCACATCATTTTTTATCTGGTATGGTGGAAATCATCCTCACAGTCTGGTTTCATTAATTGGAATTTATGTAAGTTATGGATGTATCATGGGTATTGGTCTTGGTACAGGTTATCTTTCACCGGTAAAAACATTAATGTTGTGGTTTGAAGATAAAAAAGGATTGGCAACAGGTCTTGCCGTAGCCGGTTTCGGTGGCGCAAAAGCGATTGCCAGTCCGATTATGACAGCAATGCTGACCGGACTGAGCGGCATTACCGTCAATGCGGCAGGGGAAAAAGTTTCAGATAATACGGGACTATGGAAAATGTTCCTTATTCTTGCGGGCGTTTATTTTGTCATGATGTTTGTCGGTCATCTTCTTCTGAAAAAGCCGGAAGGCTGGGTAGAACCACAGAACAAAGCAGAAAAAGAAAGTATTCTTTCTGTGATTAAGACAAAACCGATTAAAAACTACATCGGTATCTGGTTGATGTTTTATATCAACATTACCTGTGGTCTTGCGATTATTTCTCAGGAAAAACCGATTGTGACATGTATTGGTTTCGGATTGACCGCAGCAGGAATTATCTCTACATTCTCAGCGATTTTCAATGCAGGCGGCCGTTTAGGATTTTCCGCATGGGCTGACCATATGAAAGACAGAAATACCGTATACAAGATGATTTTTATTTTATCCATTGCATTTACAGGTCTTGTAATTTTGACAAACGGTATTGTCAACGGCAAGGGAAATCTGTTGCTTATTATTCTTGTGCTTGGACTGATTTTTGTAGTCAATGCCGGATACGGCGGCGGTTTCTCCAATGTACCGACATTGTTGTCTGATCATTATGGCATGAAGAGTATCAGTGCAATTCACGGGCTTACTTTATCCGCCTGGGCATTTGCAGGTCTGACAGGAAATCAGTTAGCGACATTTATTGTTAATCATTTAGGAACAAAAAATCCTACGAATAATCCGGCAGGATATCAGTATGTTCTGTATGTCACAATTGTACTTTACATTATCGCACTGTTGTTATCTGTTTTCTTTGTAGGACCATCCGATAAGTTATTGGAAGCAAAGAAGGAAGCAAAGGCTGCAAAAAAGAATGCTTAAAAGCAGGTAAATATAAAATAGCAGAGTAAAATATAAAAATCCGGCAAAATAATTGCCGGATTTTTTGCATTCTGAAATCAGGGATGCGGATGAAAGATTCCGGTTTTCGGAGAGAAGATAGTAAAAAAAACCAATATGGCAAAAATAAATTCCCAAACAAAAATTCCTGATTTTATGGAAAAAATATGAAAATTATAATTTTTATAAAGATATCCCATAACAAGAAAAGCTAAACAGCAGCTTATGACAAAAATGGAGATATCTATGATAAATGATTCCCGGTTTATGACAGCGGTGTACAGGTAGAAAAGAAGTGGAATGGAAACTGCACCACAGAGAAAACCGGCAATCACAGAAGTGAAATAATTTCTATTTCTTTTTCCATATTTAAAATAGCCATAGATGGCGTAAAAACTCATAGGATAATATAAAAGCTTTAAATGCTCCCAGACACTTTCATTAATAGGTGAAAACAGTCCCACAATAACATTGTGCCCGGACCATTCGTACACAAAGTGCAAAAGCGCTCCGAAAGAGATTGTAAATAAAATTCCAACCAGGATAAATTTATTAAAATTTTTGTACATATAAATACTCCTTCCCCAAATTGGAAAATTCACAATAGATATGACAATGTTAATAATTTTTCATCATAAAATAGTATATATCTTTCAGGATAAAATATTTATGGGTAAGATGTAAAATTTATTTGTTTTATTTTGAAGAAAAACTGAGACCGAGTAAAACCCTGATGTGGACAGATATAGAAATATCCATTGACATTTCAGGAAAATTGATTTAGTATACACCTACAGATGAGAAATATCTCATTTTACCGGTAAGGGCTAGTACTGGTTTCGACAGGGATTTGGAAGCTGGGGAAGCTATCCGCAGGTGATGCGTCAAATCACAAAATTAAAATTAAACGCTGAAGATAATTTAGCATACGCTGCCTAATTACGGCAGCTGTCAAGCTTAAGAGGCCTACGGCTTAAGCATTGGCATCGTCTTTTGTAGGGCACCCTGTTTGCTAAGCTTTGCGTGAGCAGGAGATACGATGAAGCTACCGAGGATTTCAGGATGTCAGTTTTCGGTTATCTGAGGGAAGTGAAAAAACTGACTATGATAGTAGAAGAACGGTGGAAGGATTTTTGGACATGGGTTCGACTCCCATCTAGTCCACTATTGATACGAAGAAGGACCTGGGAAAGCCGGGAAGATTCTTTCGTGCTTATGCAGACGCTTACAAATAAAGTTTAATCGAACTGAGATGCGTCTGCTTTTTTTGGTCAAAAAAAGCAGGTAACCAAAGCTACCTGCCAACATTTGCCAAATTATAAGATGGGCGGCGTATCCATCATCTCAGGTACTCTTGCGAGTGTGTCGGGGGCCTTTCCGACCTTTATAACTTGGTACTATTTTATTTTATGTAATTTCATTATATCTTATGAAATATTATTTGTCAAACTTTCTTAATCTTCCATTATTTAATCCATGCTGCAATTTGGAATCAGTGATAGTATATAATGTCGCCACATATAGATATTTCTTGGAGGCGTCAAGTTTAATGCCTATTTGAACATTATTATCAAAAATCTTAACGAGTTCAAAACTCTTTCCTTTTTCATTCGGATTAATGCCTATATAGTCGGGAGAAGATATGATTTCCGGGAGCTTTGAGAGGTACTCTACACATTTGGGATGTCTTTTTTTTATGTGTTTCATCAAACCATCTGATTGGTATATATAGTCATAATCCGATATAAAGTCGTAATATTTTGAAAATGCGTCAGGGGTATTTATGATAGGTCTTATATTATTTTTCATTTATTAGGTCCTTTTGTTTTTTATAAATCTGATAAAAATTTTGTTTTATTGCCATAACAAATTATTTCTATGCAGCAATCCTAGTATAGATTATGAAACACGTCAAGTGTTTCATAATCGTATTTAACCAGCTCCTTTAGGAGCGTGCTTTGCGAAGCAAAGTTTTGAAACGGTCATCCTATACCGTTTCAAAAGTTGTAAAATGTAAATCAGTGAAGGCGTATTCTGGTTTTTATACGGTAGAAAATATTTTTAAAATAACGTGTTGTTCATAAAATGTACACATAAGCAGTGTTAAATAGAACTATAGGTTTTGCTAAAACAAAAAAGCCGGGAGGTAACAGATGGAACGATTAAAGATTTTAGTTGTAGATGATGAGACCAGAATGAGAAAACTGGTCCGGGACTTTCTTGTGAGAAAACAATATCAGGTAGTCGAGGCGGCAGATGGAGAAGAGGCAATCGATTTATTTGTTGAAAATAATGATATTGATTTGGTCATTTTGGATGTAATGATGCCGAAAATGGATGGCTGGGAGGTATGCCGTGAGATAAGAAAAATATCTAAAGTTCCAATTATCATGCTGACGGCGAAAAGTGAAGAGAGTGACGAACTGCTGGGATTTGAACTGGGAGTGGATGAGTATATTACCAAGCCTTTCAGTCCGAGAATTCTGGTGGCAAGAGTGGACGCAATTTTGCGCAGAACAAACAATCTGGGACAGAATGAAATTGAAACTGCAGGAAAAATCGAGATAAATAAGGCAGCACATATTGTAACAGTAGATGGAAAAAATGTAGAGTTGAGTTTTAAGGAATTTGAACTTTTAACATATTTTATACAGAATAAAGGGATTGCCCTGTCTCGAGAAAATATTCTGAATAATGTGTGGAACTATGATTATTTTGGCGATGCCCGCACGATTGATACACATGTCAAAAAACTGAGAAGTAAACTGGGAGATTGTGGAAAATATATACTTACCATCTGGGGCATGGGATATAAGTTTGAGGTAAACGAATGAGACATTCAATCAGATTTAAATTAGCAGCAATGATTGTCATTGTCATGGCACTGATTATGACTGCAGTAGGACTATACAGCAGTCTGTTCATAGAGGATTATTATACTTCCACTAAGCAGAATGGAATAAAGAATGTATACTATGTTTTAAAAGAGATTTCAGCCGGAGATAAAGACATAAAAAAGAATGAAAACATCGAACGGTTAAACCAGGTATGCGAAAAATCAGGTGCAACACTGATACTGGTCAATGAGAGGGGACAGGCAGTCTATGACTATGGCGCCGGGAATATGCTGGCGGACCGATGGAAAGATATGATTTTCGGACAGAATATAGGACAGACCAAATCTCCTACGATTATAGACCAAAACGATGAGTTTGTAATCCAGTCTACTGTGGACAAAACTTCTTCAAATAAATATTATGAATTGTACAGTACATTGGAATCGGGAAATTATGTAATTATCAGAATGTCTGTAGAAAGCTTCAAGGAGAGCATAAGTATTACCAACAAATTTTATCTATGGCTGGGAATTGGTGCAATTATTCTTATCACGGTAATTATGCTTGTTTTAACAGGCAGGTATACAAAAGCGCTGCTGCAGTTGTCCGATATTTCAAAGAGAATGTCCCATCTGGATTTTAATGCGAGATATCTTGGCCGACGCAATGATGAAATCGGCGTTTTGGGAAACAGCATGAATGAAATGTCTGAAAAATTGGAAGAGACAATATCCCAGTTGAAGTCTGCCAATTTGGAACTTCAAAAGGATATTGCGAAAAAAGAAGAAATTGATGAGATGCGTAAGGAGTTTATATCGAATGTATCTCATGAGCTAAAAACGCCGATTGCCTTGATTCAGGGATATGCAGAAGGACTTCAGGATGGAATTCAGGAAAATCCGGAAGAGGCGCAGTACTACTGCGACGTAATTATAGATGAAGCAGGAAAAATGAATAAAATGGTAAAAAATCTTCTGACCTTGAATCAATTAGAATTTGGACAGGGACAGGTAAATATGGAACGGTTTAACATTGTTTCTGTGATAGCCGGTATTATCAGTTCAATGAAATTGCATGCAGAACAGAAGAATGTAGAGATTCAGTTTTTGGAGAAAAAAGATATCTATGTATGGGCAGATGAATTTCAGATAGAAGAAGTTATTACCAATTATTTGAGTAATGCGCTGAATCATGTTGATGAAAATAAAATAATTTCAGTAGAAATAATTGAAAAAAATGGTATAGTAAGAGTGTCGGTGTTTAATACCGGAAAACAGATACCGGAAGAAGAACTTGATAATATCTGGACTAAATTTTACAAAGTGGACAAGGCCCGCACAAGAGAATATGGTGGAAATGGGATTGGATTGTCCATTGTCAAGGCAGTTATGGACCGGCATGGTAAGAACTGTGGTGTCATAAACCATGACAACGGTGTGGAATTCTGGTTTGAACTGGACAGCAATATATTGGAGGAAAATTACAGCAAATGATAGCGATTATTGACTATGACGCAGGAAATATAAGAAGCGTAGAGAAATCGTTTCAGTTTTTAGGAGAAAATACAACAGTTACCAGAGACCGTGATGAGATTCTTGCTGCCGACAAGGTGGTCCTGCCGGGCGTGGGAGCTTTTGGAGATGCCATGAGGAAGTTAAAAGCGTATCATCTCATTTCGACGATTTACGATATTGTCGATAAAAAAACTCCGTTTTTAGGAATTTGTCTCGGGCTGCAGCTTTTGTTTGAAGGTAGTGATGAGACGCCGGGAGTACAGGGACTGGGAATTCTGCCGGGAGAGATTCTACGGATTCCTGACCGGATTGGATATAAGATACCTCACATCGGATGGAATTCTTTAAATCTGGAACATGAGGGCAGACTGTTTCGGGGGATTGAACAGCAGGCGTATGTTTATTTTGTCCATTCGTATTATCTGAAAGCAAAAGAGGAAGAGATTGTAAAAGCTTCTACGGAATATGTTACACATATCCATGCTTCTGTAGAAAAGGATAATGTGTTTGCCTGCCAGTTTCATCCGGAAAAAAGCGGGGATACAGGCTTAAAGATACTTTCTAATTTTGCTGCATTGTAAATGGAGGAACAGGAGACAAAATATGCACACAAAGAGAATCATTCCCTGTCTGGATGTCAATAACAACAGGGTTGTAAAAGGGACTAATTTTATTCATTTAAGAGATGCCGGTAATCCGGTCGAGGTGGCGAAAGCGTATAATGCCGCAGGGGCGGATGAATTGGTATTTTTAGATATTACGGCATCCTCTGATCGCAGAAAAACCGTGGTAGATATGGTGCGTGATGTGGCGGCACAGGTATTTATTCCGTTTACCGTAGGAGGCGGGATTCGTACGATTGAAGATTTCAGGCTGCTTCTGCGCGAAGGCGCCGATAAAATATCCATTAATTCTTCTGCGATTATGAATCCCAATTTAATCAGTGACGCAGCTGATAAATTTGGAAGTCAATGTGTGGTGGTAGCGATTGATGCCAAACGCAGAATTGATGGAAGCGGTTGGAGTATCTATAAAAATGGAGGACGTGTTGACATGCACATGGACGCCGTAGAATGGGCTATGAAAGTTCAACAGCTGGGCGCAGGAGAAATTCTTTTGACCAGTATGGATTGTGATGGTGTAAAACAGGGATATGATATTGAACTGACAAGGAGTATTGCCGAACATGTATCCATTCCTGTTATTGCCTCAGGTGGAGCCGGGGCAGAAGAGCATTTTTATGATGTATTGACAGATGGAAAGGCGGATGCGGCACTGGCTGCTTCTCTGTTCCATTATCATGAGCTGGAAATAATGGACTTAAAACATTATCTGAATGACAAAGGAGTGCCCGTCAGAATTTAGCCGGCAAAAAAATAGAAGATAAAGATTGAAAAAATTTTTTAGTTTTGCTCTGTGTTCCACTGCAGACACAGACATTTTCGATAGAAGTATTAGGAGGCAGGTTTTATGGCAATGATTACCAATGACTGGGTAGAGCCCTTAAAAAAGGAGTTTGCAAAGCCCTACTATAGAGATTTATATGAGTTTGTAAAGAAGGAATATAGCACGACCGTCGTTTATCCTCCGGCAGATGATATTTTTAATGCGTTTCATCTGACCCCGCTAAAGAATGTAAAAGTAGTTCTTTTAGGCCAGGATCCCTATCACAATGTGAATCAGGCGCATGGATTGAGTTTTTCGGTATTGCCGGGAAATGATATTCCGCCATCTCTTGTAAACATTTACCAGGAGCTGCATGATGACTTGGGCTGCTTTATTCCAAACAATGGATATCTGAAAAAATGGGCCGAACAGGGAGTTCTTTTGCTAAATACGGTATTGACTGTACGTGCCCATCAGGCAAATTCCCATCAGGGAAAAGGCTGGGAACAGTTTACGGATGCAATTATTGAAGCTGTAAACGCACAGGATAGACCTATTGTATTTCTTCTTTGGGGAGCTCCGGCAGGCAGAAAAGCTAAAATGCTTACCAATCCAAAACATCTGGTGCTTACGGCGCCGCATCCGAGTCCGTTATCTGCATATCGTGGATTTTTTGGATGTAAACATTTCAGTAAAACCAATCAGTTTTTAAAAGAACATGGAATAGAGCCAATCGACTGGCAGATAGAAAATATTTAATCTTCTAAAAACAATAAAAAACGCAGAAACAGTTTCCCGGCTGTTTTGCGTTTTTTTTATTTTATAGGAAATTGCTTTGCAATTCCTATAAAATAAAAATGCTCTGCAAGAATCGTAGAGGCGCGGAAAGGTAATTATTCTTATGAATCCGCGCCTCGCGCGAAGTGTCGCAAGCGACACTTTGTTCTTTCATAATTGTATCAAATTAATCCGTATAATAAAGTTTGTAGAAAAATTGTGGCAGAAAAGGAGAAACATATGATACAGAATATACCAATTCCGTTGCCTCTTAAAAAAGTGTTGAAATATGGTAAGGCTAAAATATGTGGACAAGTTACCGTGAAATCGGCAAAATGGATGCGAAAAGAAGCGGAAAAATTTGAACATATTTTATTAGAGAACGGGGAACTGCTCATTCACTCTGATCTTGAAAGAAGAATTTCATATCCCCAGATATCTATGGTCATAGAATGTGCAATAAATGAATTGTCAGAAAAAAATAAAAATTCTATAAATAATATGATTATTATCAAAAATCCATATCAATATGCTCCTCTGTGTGCTCTTGCCCTCTTTGACACAAAAAAAGAAACTTATGTCAGAGTAACGGTCAAAGGAAAGACTTCCGACTGTGACGTGTGTTATGAGCTGCCAAAAGCAAAAAAACACAGAGTTCCTATCCTTGGTCTGTATCCGAATTATGAGAATACAATTCTTATCGAATTATTTCGTGAAAACCATAAAAAAATAAAACAAAAAACAGTGCGGTTAAAAACAGATTCTTTACGTGGAAAAAGCGCCAAAATTAAAATTACAAAGGAATCTGTGGGAACGACAGAATATTTATACGGACTTACGCTGGTGTATGGTGGGGGAGATGATGGAATATGTCCGTATGCTTTTGACCGCAATGGTGATTTGCGTTTCTGTTTTGCCATGGCGCCTAAAACGTATGGATTTTTTCCAATATCCAAAGGGCGGTTTTTGTTCCTTAACAAAAAAATAGTAAGACTGACTGCTACGAATCCGGCGTCGATACAATTATCCGTCGTGGACCAGATGGGAAGATTTCATAAAACATATTGTGTTGAAAAAGGTGTGCATCATGATTTTGCTGAGACAAAGAGTGGAAATTTTGTCGCGGCAAGTAATTCGATGGAAGAGCCGGAAAATACACTGGAAGATACCGTCATAGAGATAGATGGAAATACCGGAAATATATTAAAAGAAATAAAAATGAGCGATTATATTGATAAAAAGTTTATGGATGCTTCAGACTGGGCACACCTGAATACTGTGGAATGGAACGAAATGGAAAAAACCGTTATGGTATGCCTGAGAAATCTTCATACAGTTATGAAAATAAATTATGATAAGAAAGAAGTGGTCTGGGTATTGGCCAATCCTGAGTTTTACAAAAATTCTTCTCTTTGTGACAAAGTGCTGACACCGAAAGGCGAAAATATGAGATGGTTTTTTCAGGCACATGCTTCTTATTTTATCCATGAAGATTTGGATAAAAATCCAGACACAAAACATTTAATTATTTATGATAACCATACGCAAAAAAGAAGACCGGTTGCGTGGTATGATCAGGCAGATAAATCGTATGTATATATTTATACGATAAACGAGAAAGAAAAGACGGTGGAATTATGGAAAAGTTTTCCAATTATCCATTCTAATATCCGCTCTAATGCAGTTTTTGAAGCAAAGGCGCAAAGAGTTATGGCCATGAGCGGAAAAATAAAAGAAGGGACCAGGTTTTATGGGCAAATTGAGGAGATAGATTATAATACGGGAAAGACTTTAAACTGTTATACGATAAACCATGGATATTACAGAGCATATCCTTTTGCGTTTGCCTCGGAAGAAATGTCAAAAGCAATGGATATAAATCTGGAATGTAGATTGGGAAAATTACAGGAGGTAAAGAAATGTCCGCCACCGGATGTGGAGCATGCTGAAAAAATACCGGAAATGAAACTGGAAGAACAGTATGCGAATGAGGAAGAACGCAGCCGGACGCTGCAGCGGATGGCAAAAAAGGGCGAAGTAATTTTGGATGCAGAGCAGGATATCGCAAGAATCCGCATGTATTTGGAAGATAATATTTTATATACTGTATTATTTGACCATCAGTTGGAAGGTATTTATCTGGTGGGAAATAAGCATACTTATGTAAGAGATTTTACAGTGACCGTACAGGAGAGACCGGAATATTTTGCGAGAAACAGCACAACAGATGCCATACCGCTTGAAAATCTGGAAGAGGACAATTATAAAATCTATTTTAAGCATACCATCGGCTTGTATGATTCGGGACATAAAATTGAACTGATAAAGAAATAAAAAAAAGATAATAATAATGATTAGATAACAGACAGATATTTTCGGTTTATCAATGAAAATACCTGTCTGTTATATTGCAATTCGTATACATTTCATTTATAATGAGATATGTAAAATTATGTAAAAGGAGCAGTTAATTATGAGCAATATGTCGCATTTAGATGCACTGGAAGCGGAAGCTATTTATATTATCAGAGAGGTGGCAGCAGAGTGTGAGAAACCTGTAATGCTATATTCTATAGGAAAAGACAGTTCTGTGATGCTTCATCTGGCATTAAAGGCATTTTATCCGGAGAAACCACCATTTCCTTTCCTGCATATTGATACTACCTGGAAATTTAAGGATATGATTCAGTTCCGCGATGATACAGCAAAAAAATATGGAATAGAGATGCTTACCTATACGAATGAAGAGGGAGTACAACAGGGGATTAATCCTTTTGACCATGGCTCAGCCTACACGGATATTATGAAAACCCAGGCATTAAAAACTGCTTTAGAGAAATATGGATTTACCGCTGCGTTTGGCGGTGGGAGAAGAGATGAGGAGAAATCAAGAGCAAAAGAGCGGATTTTTTCTTTTCGCAATAGAGAGCAGGCATGGGATCCAAAAAATCAGAGACCTGAGATGTGGAAATTATATAACACCAATATTTTTAAGGGAGAAAGTATTCGTGTATTTCCGATTTCCAACTGGACCGAAAAAGATATCTGGCAATATATCAAGCGGGAAAATATTGAGATTGTTCCTTTATATTTTGCAGATGTAAGACCGGTAGTCGAACGAGACGGAAATCTGATTATGGTAGATGATGAAAGAATGAGGCTTTTACCGGGTGAAAAACCGGAGATGAAAAAAGTCCGATTCCGAACGCTCGGATGTTACCCGTTGACCGGCGGAATTGAGTCAGAGGCAGAGACGCTGGATGAAATTATTGAGGAAACGCTCAGTGCAGTTTCTTCTGAGCGGACAAGCCGGGTAATTGACCATGAAGCAGCAGGAAGTATGGAGAGAAGAAAGAGAGAGGGATATTTCTAAAATGCAGAGTTTATTAAAGTTTATTACATGCGGCAGCGTGGATGATGGAAAATCAACATTGATAGGTCATATGCTCTATGATGCCAAATTATTATTCGCAGATCAGGAGAAAGCTTTAGAGCTGGACAGTAAAGTAGGAAGTAATGATGGAGCTATTGATTATTCTCTTTTGCTGGATGGATTGATGGCAGAGCGGGAACAGGGCATAACGATTGATGTGGCCTACCGTTATTTTACAACAGAGAAAAGAAGTTTTATTGTAGCAGATACACCGGGACATGAAGAATATACAAGAAATATGGCGGTGGGAGCTTCTTTTGCTGATTTGGCCGTTATTCTGGTGGATGCTTCACAGGGCGTTTTAATCCAGACAAAACGGCATACAAGAATCTGTTCTCTGATGGGAATTAATCATATTGTTTTTGCCGTAAATAAAATGGATTTGATTGGCTATGATAAAAATAAATTCAAAGAATTAAAAGTAAACATCAAGAAGATGATTGCACAGTTTGATTTTGCGTCAGTAAAAATCATACCGGTTTCAGCTACCGTAGGGGACAATCTGACGCACAAATCAGAAAATATGCCATGGTATAACGATAAGACATTACTGGATTATCTGGAGACTGTCGATGTATCAGAGAACAATGAAGATAAAGATTTTGTGCTGCCAGTCCAGAGAGTGTGCAGACCAAACAGAACATTCAGAGGATTTCAGGGACAGGTAGCATCGGGCCAAATTCATGTAGGAGATGAAATCACGGTGCTGCCAAGCGGAGAAAAAGCAAAGATTAAGAGCATTTTAGTGACAGACCGGGAGGAGATGACGGCATATAAAGGCCAGGCTGTAAATATTTCGCTGGACAGGGAGATGGATGTGTCCAGAGGATGTGTTCTCACGAACAATGAAAATATTACCGTCAGCAATATGTTTAATGCGCTTATTTTATGGATGGATGATACAGAATTGGTAGAGGGAAAAAATTATTTTCTGAAAATCGGCACAAAAATGATTCCTGCGACCATCATGAAAATAAAATACAGAATAGATATCAATGAAGGCAATCATATTTCTACTTCCAAGCTTCAGAAAAATGAAATTGCATGCTGTGATATTGCCGTGAGTGATAAAATTGTATTTGAAGAATTTTCAAAAAACAGAGATTTGGGATGCTTTATTCTTATAGACAGAGTTACAAATATGACCTCCGCCTGTGGCGTCGTGGAATATGCGCTTCGCAGGGGAAGCAATCTGACCTGGCATGAAATGGATGTGACACGGGACAGTCGTGCAAAATTAAAAGGGCAACAGCCAAAAACAATATGGCTGACCGGCTTGTCAGGAGCAGGAAAATCTACGCTGGTAAACCAGATTGAAAAACGACTGGTGGCAGCAGGAAAGCATACGATGATACTGGATGGCGATAATGTGCGGATGGGATTGAATAAAAACCTGGGATTTGACGAGGAAGACAGAATCGAAAATATCCGACGGGTTGCTGAAGTGTGTAAATTAATGAATGACGCAGGGCTCATTGTAATTACCTCTCTTGTCTCACCATTTGAGAAAGACCGCCAGAACGCGAGAGAGATTGTCGGAACGGATGATTTTATAGAAGTTTATGTAAGTACTCCGCTGGAGGAATGTGAGAAGAGAGACGTAAAGGGACTTTATAAAAAAGCGCGCAAAAATGAAATACCAAATTTCACGGGTATTTCCAGCGTATATGAAGTGCCCAAAAATCCTCAGATTACTATTGACACAACAGACAAATCAATAGAAGAGAGTGTAGATTATATTATGGGAGAACTGAAAAAATATGAAATCTAATCTTGCTGTAAGAGCACTAAAAAAAATGCTTCGGATTGTGGGAATCGACACTCAAAAGCATGTGACTGTGAAATCTGCGAAATGGATGCGAGAGCAGGCTCTTCCATATGAATCCAAATGTAAAAGAAAATCAGAAATCGAGATTGTCTCTGAGATTGAAACGCGAACATCTCTTCCGAATGTTACAAGAGCGATAGAGTGTGCGCTGAATCAGATAGAAGAAGAATCCGATTATAAATTTGGTGATATGCTGGTCATAAAAAATCCGTATCAGTATGCACCTTTATGCGCATTGGCAATGTTTCATACAAAACTGCCACGGAAAGTCAAAGTTACAGTAAAGGGAAAAACATCAGATTGTGATATTGCGTACAGGCTTCCTGCTGCAACGAAGCACAGAGTTCCTATTATGGGGCTTTATCCTGATTGCGTCAATACAGTCAGAATTGATTTGTATAGTTTTTTCGGATGGCGGATAGGACAACATGAATTTCGTCTGAGAATAGCATCGCTAAAGGGGAGAAATTCTGTAGTCAAAGTAACAAAGGATATTTCCAAAGAAAAATATCTCTATGACTTGACGTTGATTTATGGAGGAGATGATCAGGTTTATCCTTATGCGTTTGATCGAAACGGGGATATGCGCTTTGCATTTAGAATGATTCCAAAAACTTATGGATTTCAGCCAATTTCCGGTGGGAGATTTCTATTCTTAGATAAAAGTATTACCCGGCAGACGTCCACCAATCCGGCAGCAATTCGTCTGTTTGAGGTGGATCAGATGGGACGTTTTCATAAAGCATATCATTTTGAAAAAGGTGTTCATCATGATTTTGCAGAAATAGAAGACGGTAATATCGTCATGGCAAGCAGTGCTATGGATGGTGTTTCCTACAAGACTTTTGAGGACACGGTAATTGAAGTGGACCGCAAAAGTGGAAGTGTCGTCAATGAAATTAAACTGAAAGAATATCTGGATGAAAAATATGTGGATGTACCGGATTGGGCGCATCTTAATTCTGTGGAATATCAAAAAGAAGAAAAGACAGTACTGATATGTTTGAGAAATCTTCACGCGGTAATGAAAGTCAATTATGAGAAGAAAGAAGTACTATGGATTCTGGCGCATCCTTCTTTTTGGTCTGATTCCTGTGTGGCAGACAAGGTTTTACGTCCTCTTGGAGATATGGAGTGGTTTTTTCAGGCACATGCGGCATATTTGCTGGATGTTGATTTAGATGGAAATCCAGACACAAAACATTTAATTATTTATGATAATCATACGCAAAAAAGAAGACCGGTAGACTATTTTGATAAGGATAAGAGATCTTTTGTAAGAATTTATTCCATTAATGAAAAAGAGAGGACAGTGTCGCTTTTAAAATCTTATCCTTTTCGTAAATCAAGCATTCGTTCTAATGCTGTTTTGGAATACAAAGCGGGACGTGTTTTTGCTATGAATGGCAAATTGTATCCGGAAGATGAGCAGGAAAAATCAAGCGTTATAGAATTTGATTATGAGTCCGGAGAAATTCTAAACAAGTACAGTACGTCTTATGGATTTTACAGAGCATATGGATTTCACTTTGAGCCAGAGATTATGTCTTCCGGTAAAGCAGAAGGCTGTGATTACTTTTTAGGAGAAATATATGGACTTTTGGAATGTGAATCCATTGATGTGAGCGAGGCAAAGAAACTTCCGTCTCCTGTATTGGAATCAGAATTTCAGACAGAAGAAGAGAGGAAAAATACGTTGAGAAAACGGGCCATGGAGAATCCTTCTTATGAAGTGGATCCTAAGCAGGATATGGCGCGAATTTCTATGTATCTGGAAGAAGACGTGCTCTATATAAGACTTTTGGATCATCAGCTGGAAAAACTATATTTTGTGGGAGAAAACCATACTTACTACAGAGATTATACAGATACAAAACAGCTTCTCCCGGGATATTTTGCCCGGAGTATTAACACAGATCCGGTACCACTTTACCAGATGAAAAAAGACACATATGAAATTTATTATCAACATAGTGCCGGTCTGTATCAATCCGGTGTTAAGATAACAATAAAACCGGCAAAATCAGAACAATCAGAAAATAATAATTGATTGCAGATACAGAGAATAGAAAAGCAGATATTCGTGTTTCAGGAAATTTTATCTGTCTGATTAAAAATAGGACAGAGAAAAGTTACGTAACATGAATATCTGCTTTTTTTATTGTAAGATTGTTCTGCAATCTTATTGTTTTAATTTTTTGTTGGCAGCGGCCAGCATAAGTTTGATACGGTTTAACTGGTTTACCTCACTGGCGCCGGGATCATAGTCTACGGCCACAATGTTGGCTTCCGGATTCATTGCACGCAGCTTTTTGATAACACCTTTTCCTACGATATGATTTGGAAGGCAGGCAAATGGCTGTGTACATACGATGTTTGGAACGCCGTCATGAATCAAATGCAGCATTTCACCGGTCAAAAACCATCCCTCACCGGTTTGGTTTCCGATAGAAACCACTTTTTGGGCCATTTCACTCATTTCCCAGATGTCAGAAGTCGGTGTAAAATGTCTGCTTCGTATCAATGCTTTTTTTGCAGTGGCGCGCATCCATTCCAATGCGCGGATTGCAATATTATTATAAATTACAGATTTGCGATGAAAGCCGAGATTATCGGCTTTAAATTTTGCATTGCGAAATCCGTAGAGGAAAAAGTCTACTAAGTCAGGCACGACAGCTTCGGCACCCTCAGATTCCAAAAGGTTTACAAGGTCATTGTTTGCCGTAGGAGAAAATTTTACCAGAATTTCTCCGACAATACCGACTCTTGGTTTTTGGATATCTTTTACCGGAATTGCGTCAAATTCTTTTACAATTTTTTTCATATTGCGGCGGAAACGGTGAATACCAAATGATTTTTTGGATAATTCTTTACATAACCGGTATTCCCATTTTTTGTGAAGCGCATCGGTTTCTCCCTGATTGACTTCGTATGGTCTAGTACGATAAACGACACGCATAAATAAATCTCCATACATTGCCGCCTCGATAGCTTTTACTGCAAAGAGGGGAGTAATCTTAAATCCACTGTTCTTTTCCAATCCCTGCAGACTGAGCGAAAGAACAGGAATATGGCCCATACCGGCTTTTTCGAGAGCACGGCGGATAAATCCGATGTAATTTGTTGCACGGCATCCTCCACCGGTCTGTGTAATAATAACAGCTGTCTTGTTTAAGTCGTATTTTCCGGATAAGAGAGCTTCCATAATCTGTCCTACGACAATCAAAGAAGGATAGCAGGCGTCGTTATTTACATATTTGAGTCCCATGTCCACACAGGATTTGTTGCTCTGCATCACTTCAAAATTGTATCCGCAGGAATTTAAGGCCGACTGCAGTAAATTAAAATGAATTGGACTCATCTGTGGAGTCAGTATGGTATATTTTTCATCAAACATCTGCTTGGTAAATTCTACTTTGTTGATAGAAGATGGCTGGATATACCGCTCAAAATGTTTTTCATTCCGCACCCTGATGGCTGCAAGAAGAGAACGGATTCGGATTCTCGCGGCTCCCAGATTGTTGACCTCATCAATTTTTAACACAGTATATATTTTTCCGGATTTCGTGAGAATATCACTGACACAGTCTGTAGTTACTGCATCCAGGCCACAGCCAAAACTGTTAAGCTGAACTAAATCCAGATCATCTCTTGTCTTAACAAAATTTGCGGCTTTGTAAAGTCTGGAGTGATACATCCACTGGTCCGATACAATCAGTGGTCTTTCTACTTCGGAAAGATGTGACACAGAATCTTCCGTGAGTACTGCCAGACCATAGGAATTAATCATTTCAGGAATCCCATGGTTGATTTCCGGGTCGACATGATAAGGACGGCCGGCGAGAACAATACCGTGTCTTCCGGTTTCTTCCATATATTTTAATGTCTCTTCGCCTTTTCTTTTGATATCTTCTCTGGAAGCAATCAATTCATTCCATGCCATGTGAGCCGCGTTTTTAATTTCTTTCTCATCAATATGAAACTGCTTATGAAATTCTTCCACCAGTCTTGTGGAAATCGTTTCTTCATTCGTGAAGGCCATAAACGGATTCATAAAGTTCATGGAAGGATCTTCGAGTTCTTCCACATTATTTTTTATATTTTCAGCATAAGAAGTAACAATAGGACAGTTGTAATGATTGTTGGCGTCCGGTGTCTCATTTCGCTCATAAGGAATACAAGGATAAAAAATAAATTTTGCACCGTTTTGAATGAGCCATGCAATGTGTCCGTGTGCCAGTTTTGCAGGATAACATTCTGATTCACTCGGAATAGACTCAATCCCCATTTCGTATATTTTGTGAGATGATTCCGGTGAGAGCAGAACACGGAAGCCCAGCTCGCGGAAGAAAACAGCCCAGAATGGGAAGTTTTCGTACATATTCAGAACACGTGGAATACCTACTACGCCTCTGAAAGCGAGTTTTTCTGTAAGGGGCTCATAATCAAATACTCTGTGTAGTTTATAATCAAAAAGATTTGGAATATTTTCTTTATTTTTTTCTTTTCCAAGTCCCTTTTCACACCGGTTACCACTGATAAAGCGTCTGCCGTCTGAAAATTTGTTAATTGTGAGCAGACAGGCATTGGTACAACCTTTGCAACGGGTCATGGCAGTATCATAAGAAAAATTCTCCAGTTGTTCCAGACTGAGCATATGTGTTTCCTCTCCCTGATAGCGCTCTCTTGCGATAAGAGCAGCACCGAATGCACCCATAATGCCGGCAATATCAGGTCGGATTGCGTGACAGTCTGCTACTTTTTCAAAACTGCGCAGGACTGCGTCGTTGTAGAAAGTACCGCCCTGGACAACAACTTTACGTCCTAAATCTTTTGCGTCTGTAATTTTTATTACTTTATAAAGTGCGTTTTTTATGACAGAATAGGCAAGTCCGGAGGAAATATCAGCCACACTTGCGCCTTCTTTCTGTGCTTGCTTTACGTTGGAATTCATAAATACGGTACAACGGGTACCCAAATCTGTAGGGTTTGTGGCAAACAGAGCCTCTTTGGCAAAATCCTGAACAGTATAGTTCAATGAATTTGCAAAAGTTTCAATAAAAGAGCCACACCCGGACGAGCATGCTTCATTTAACTGTACACTGTCTACAGAATTGTTCTTGATCTTAATACATTTCATATCCTGACCGCCAATATCGAGAATACAGTCTACCTGTGGCTCAAAAAATGCGGCGGCATAGTAGTGGGCTACTGTTTCTACCTCCCCCTCATCCAGAAGAAGCGCCTCTTTGATTAAAGCTTCCCCGTAACCGGTAGAACAGGAACGTACAATTTTGGCTTCTTTTGGCAGCTTTGAATAGATATCTTTTACTGCGCCAATAATAGTGGCGAGAGGGTTTCCCTGATTACTGCCATAGAAAGAGTAAAGTAATGTACCGTCTTCTGCTACCAGAGCAGCTTTCGTCGTGGTTGAGCCGGAGTCAATTCCGAGAAAACAGTTTCCTTTATATGTGGAAAGTTCTCCTTTTTTGACACAGGCTTTATTATGACGCTGGAGAAATTGATCATATTCTTCCTGATTGTGAAAGAGTGGTTCTAACCGTTTGATTTCCATGGACATTTTTATGCCATGAGATAAATCTTCATACAAATCAGCAATATTAATCCGCACACTTGGATTATGGTTGAGTGCGGCTCCAATAGCGGCAAACAGATGAGAATTCTCCGGAGCTACAATATGTTTGTCATCTAATTTCAGCGTTCTGATAAAAGCATTTTTCAACTCGGGCAGAAAGTGCAGAGGACCACCCAGAAAGGCTACAGTTCCCCGGATAGGTTTACCGCAGGCCAGACCGGAAATTGTCTGATTTACAACGGCCTGAAAAATAGAGGCGGATAAATCTTCCTTGGTAGCACCTTCATTGATCAGTGGCTGAATATCTGTTTTGGCAAATACGCCGCAACGGGCAGCAATCGGGTAAATAGAACGGTAATTTTTGGCATATTCATTTAGACCGCTGGCATCTGTCTGCAAAAGAGATGCCATCTGGTCGATAAACGAGCCGGTGCCGCCTGCACAGATACCATTCATCCGCTGTTCGATTCCTCCGGTAAAATATATTATTTTGGCATCCTCACCGCCAAGTTCAATCGCGACATCAGTTTGAGGAGCATAGTCTTCTAAGGCAGTAGACACAGCTACTACTTCCTGAACAAAAGGAATTTTCAAATGATTAGAAAGTGCCAGACCGCCGGATCCGGTAATCATAGGAGCCAGCTCAATGTCTCCTAATCGCTGCGATGCTTTTTTTAGTAGCAGGACAAGCGTTTCCTGAATATTTGCATAATGCCTTTCATAATCTGAAAATACAATATTTTTTTCTGTGTCCAGAATTGCAATTTTTACGGTAGTAGATCCGATATCAATTCCCAGACTGTAATAATTATTATTTTTGCTCATGGTTTCCTCCTGATGGGCTTTCAACCTATTAAAAAATAATCAAAAACGACTTTTTATTATAATATAATTTCGACAAAAAAACAACCAAACAGACATTGAAAAGAAATGGAAAATAAGAAAAAAGTAAAATTGAAAATTTATTTATTTTAAATGACTGTAAAATTTATGAAAATCAGGTTAAAGTTGTTTGACAAACACAAGTGCAGAATTTATACTGTAAATTGGTTATTTTTATGAATCCGGAGCCGGTCGAAAGCCGGAAAAATTGTTTTATCAGCAGTAAGATTCTGTTTTATGATAGGAGTAGTGAAGTAAATGACATCAAAATTTGAGAGGAAGTTTGGAAAGTATGCAGTTCAAAATCTCCCCCTATACCTTATATTGGGATATGTAATTGGTTATATTATCCAGATTATAAATCCTGAAATGTATGAATATCTTTCCTTTGATCCCTTTATGATATGCCGGGGTCAGGTATGGAGAATAATCACATGGATACTTTCTCCCCCGATGGAACTGGGCATATTTACCATCATTATGCTGATACTTTACTATCAGCTGGGAAGGGGACTGGAGTCTGTCTGGGGTACTTACCGCTTTAACGTGTATATTTTTTCCGGCATGATTTTTACAATGATAGGAGCAATGCTCTTATACCTGATACTATATTTGATGATTCATGCGGGAATTTTATTTCCGGCAGATATGGCCTGGATGGTTTCAGGGAACAATCAGGATATGTTATATCGCAGTCTCGGAGCTATTATCGGAAATTGTGTCAGCACTTATTACATTAATATGTCAATTTTTCTGGCATATGCGATTACTTATCCGCAGGAACGGCTTCTTTTGTATTTTCTTATTCCTGTGAGAATGAAATGGTTTGGCATATTATATGGCGTTTTGATTCTGGTAAATGTCTATGACGCATTTCGGGCAAACACACTTTACGGCATTATTATTTTAGTATTGGTTTTTGCCTCGCTGCTGAATTTTATTCTGTATATGTTAAAGAGAAAAAATCTTGGAAAACAACAGAAAAAGAGAAGACAGGAATACAGACAATCCATTCGTCGGGCTGCCCCTGTCATGCGGGAAAATGGAGCCAGACATAAATGTGTTGTTTGTGGCAGAACTGAACTGGATGATCCCAATCTGACATTCCGATATTGTTCCAAATGTAGTGGGAATAAAGAATATTGTCAGGATCATCTGTTTACCCATGAGCACAAATAAACAAGAAACAACAACCTGAAAGGATAACAATCATGGCACAGAGAGAATTTGACAGAAGTGCAGGTATTTTAATGCCTGTAAGCAGTCTGCCATCCCCCTATGGGATCGGTACTTTTGGAAAAGAAGCTTATGCGTTTGTAGATCAACTGGTCCGTGCCCGTCAGAAATACTGGCAGGTACTTCCGCTGGGTCCTACAAGTTTTGGAGACAGTCCCTATGCCGCTTTTTCTGCTTTCGCAGGAAATCCTTATTTTATTGATTTAGATTTGCTGATAGAAGAGGGACTTCTGACCAGAGAGTTTGTGGAGCAGTTTAAATGGAATATGGAGGACCGGTATGTAGATTATGGGCTGATGTTTACATCAAGATTTCAGGTCTTAAAAGCTGCTTATCAAAACAGCCGCCATCAGGAGACGGAGGAATATATCAACTTTTTAAAAGAAAATCAATATTGGCTGGATGATTACTGCCTTTATCGCGCCTGCAAGGAACATTTTGACAATGTATCATGGCAGGAGTGGGACGAAGATATAAAATTCAGAAATCCTTCTGCGCTGAAAGTTTATAAAAGAAAGTTGAAGGATGAAATTGATTTTTTCCGCTTTATTGAATTTAAATTTGATATGCAGTGGAAAGCATTAAAAGAATATGCAAACACAAATGGAATTGAGATTATTGGAGATATCCCTATTTATGTGGCAATGGATTCTGCCGACGTATGGGTAAATACGGAATTGTTTCAGCTGGATGAAGCGCTGAATCCAAAAAAAGTGGCCGGCGTACCTCCAGATGTTTTTTCTGAGACAGGACAACGTTGGGGAAATCCTCTCTATGACTGGAAAAAAATGGAACAAAAGGACAATTTTTTCTGGTGGAGAAAGCGAATGGAATACTCAGCAAGACGATATGATGTTATCCGCATAGACCATTTTATCGGAATGGTAAAGTATTATGCCATCCCGGCAAAAGATGCTGACGCAAGAAATGGAAAATGGGAGAAGGGTCCGGGAATGAAGCTTGTCAGAGCAATAGATATGTCTATCGGAGAGAAACGTATCATTGCAGAAGATTTGGGCGTGCAGATGCCGGAAGTAATATCTGTTCTGAAAAAGTCGGGGTATCCCGGAATGAAAGTATTGGAATTTGCTTTTGATGGCAACCGCAGAAATGATCATCTGCCATATCAGTGGAATAAAAATCTGGTAGCTTATGGCGGAACACATGACAATGATACGCTGATAGGATATTTTGGACAAATGCAGCCATGGGAACTGGGGTATGTCCGCGAATATGTGGAGTGCAGGGACGGATCTATGGAACAACTGGTAGATAAAATATTTAAAACTGCTTATGAGAGTGTGGCCTGCATTGTAATATTCCAGATGCAGGACGTTCTGAAAGAAGGAACAGGAGCCAGAATGAATCTGCCGTCTTCCATGGGAACAAATTGGAGATGGAGAATGACGAAAGGACAATTTACCCCTGAGAAAATAGAGAGACTGAGATATCTGTGTGATATATATGGAAGGTAGGTATTTACAAAAGATTTAGGAGGACTGAAAAATGAACAAGAAACCATTCATAACGCTGGACCAGGTAAAAGAAATTGAAAAGAAGTATCCCACCCCATTTCATATTTATGATGAGAAGGGATTTATGGATAATGCGAAAAAGGTAAATGAAGCATTTTCGTGGAATAAAGGATTCCGGGAATATTTTGCTGTAAAGGCTACTCCAAACCCATTTATTATCAGAAAACTGAAAGAAGTGGGATGTGGTGTGGACTGTTCTTCTTATACGGAGCTTATGATTGCGGACAAGCTGGGCTTTCGGGGAGATGAAATTATGTTTTCCTCCAATGAGACGCCCAAAGGAGAATTTGCATACTGTAACAATTTAGGTGGAATTATTAATTTAGATGATATTACTTTGATTGAACAGATGGAAGAAGAGTGTGGGATTCCGGAGACTGTAAGCTGCCGTTACAATCCGGGCGGAGTTTTTGAAGTCTGCAATGGCATTATGGACAATCCGGGAGAGGCAAAATATGGAATGACACCGGAGCAGATAACAGAGGCTTTTCGAATTTTAAAAGCGAAAGGGGTAAAGAGATTTGGAATACATGCTTTCTTAGCCAGCAATACAGTGACCAATGAGTATTATCCAATGCTTGCAAAGACTATTTTTGAACTGGCGGTGCAGTTAAAAAAAGAGACGGGAGCAGATATTCGTTTTATTAATCTCTCCGGAGGAGTTGGAATTCCATACACGCCGGAGCAGACTCCAAATGATATTATGGCGATTGGAGAAGGCGTAAGAAAAGTATATGAAGAAATCCTTACGCCGGAAGGTATGGATAATGTAGCAATCTATACAGAGATGGGGCGCTTTATGATGGGACCTTACGGGGCATTAATCACAAAAGCTGTACATGAGAAGCACACATATAAAGATTATATTGGTGTGGACGCATGTGCGGCAAACCTGATGCGACCTGCAATGTATGGCGCTTATCATCATATTACAATACTTGGAAAAGAAGAGGCTGTGTGTGACCATATCTATGATATTGTAGGAAGTCTTTGCGAAAATAATGATAAATTTGCGATTGACAGAAATCTGCCGGAAATTGCCATGGGTGATTTTATTTATATTCACGACGCAGGTGCGCACGGCTTTTCCATGGGATATAATTATAATGGACGTCTTCGCTCAGCAGAACTTTTGCTGAAAGAAGATGGGACGGTGGAACTGATAAGAAGAGCAGAAACCCCGAAGGATTATTTTGCCACCTTTGATTTCTGTGATATTATGAAATAAAATAAGATTGGGAAACAGATGCGTAAAATTGTTAGAGATTTACTGAATCAGAAAAACATAGAAAAAAGTTTAGTGGAATATTATGCCAGATTTATGGAAATAAATAATACATATTCCCATATTCGGCTTGCCATGAATTATTATACCTGTTATATTTCAGTTTCTGAAGAGAATGGAATGGTACCGCCGGGTTACCTGCAATATATGGATACGATAAATACTGTGATTGACAAGGTAGTAAATCAAAAAAGCGATAGCTTACAGGAAGAAATTCAGCAACTGGAATCTCTCCGCTGTGAGATGATGGAGAAAGTTAAAGACATTACTTGTTACGTGGACCGTTATAATCTTTATGAATACATCATAAATCGTATGGAATATCGGTTTAAAGAAACAGATTTTCCGAAAGAATACAGTGATGTGTCCTATACCAGAAAATTAATGCAGTTTATTTTAGAGCAGGATGATTCCATGATGATAAATTCCAAGATTAAGGACGTTGTGGGACAACTGCCGGTAAAAATGACAAAAAGCAAATTTTATGAGCGACTCTCTAATGGACTTAGCATTTACAAGGGAGGTACCAGAGAGAGCCTGAAGGACTTCCTTTATATGATTCGTTCTGTTTCTACACTGGAAGATACGGATTCCATGAACTTTCACTATCCTTATCTGAGTGAATATTTTTCAGAACTCAAGGCAATAGATTATCGTGTTATCTCAAAGCAGCAGTGTGAAAAAGCCAGAGAACATCTGGAGAATATTACAGATTATATTGACAGTGAAATGAACAACTGCATGATGGTGCAGGAAGTATTGAATGATTTGCTGCTGTTATTGTATACGCAGTGTCAAAAAAAAGAGAGTGATGCTGTAGATGTCTGTGAAGAAATTATGAGGGAAACCAATTTACTGTTTACAGGAAAATTCAGTCACAAAACAACAGATGAAATAGAAAATATGTTTGTATCTTTAGAAGGACTGCAGGAAGAACTGTATCCACAGATATCCTCATGCGATATTACAGAGCACATCAGGGAACATTTTCAAAAAGAGATTCATATGCTGGGAATGGAAGAACAATATCGTATTTTGTACCGATTGCCCAAATTGAATTCTGACAGTATATTTGCAGAACTGGAAAAGCATACAGATAATACGGTAGCAGATGAAAATTTTGTGCAACAGGAGATGGAAAGACTGAGGGAAGAATACGCAAAACTATTTGCTGAAAACGACAGATGGTTTCAACGCGCTGTGATGTCCGCTGTTCTGTCAGAACTACCGGTATTTTTTCATAATATCAGCGAACTGCAGGATTTTATTTATAATACACTTTCCACCTGTACGGATTTGTTTGAAAAACAGGCATGTATTGAGATTTTAAATTCTGTGATGGAAAGCTAGTCCTGGCGATAAGAAGCAAAAAAGGCTTGGCTGTTTTGAAATAGAAAGGCTTGGTTATTGTTATGCGATGGTACGAAGACTTATATGTGGGTTACAGCCTTCTGGATAAAAAAAGGCAGGTTGTACGGAAAATAAAAAAAGGAAAACCACAAGGGAATAAGTATGTACTTACATTGCCACGCAATGATTATGATACATTGGAGATTTATCCTTCTGTTGTACTGCTTCAGAAGTGGTATCGTGATTCTGATATGATTGTGGTCGGCATTGCCGAAGGTATGGAAGAGGCAATGGATATGATGCAGCTGATTATTATGGATTGTCTCTATGAGACAGGAAATGTCAATGTAAAAAAATATATTACGGACAAAATGTCAAAAATCAGAGTTGGGGAATCGTAGCCTATGGTACATATACTTTTATTGATTTTAAAAATAATTGGAATGATACTTCTGGTTGTTCTTGGAATTGCCTTGCTATTACTGATTGTTCCTGTCAGATATAAAGGAAGGGGAGAGTTTGAACAGAAATCAGCGAAAATAAAAATTACTGCCCACTGGCTGTTCCATATCATTTATTTTTCTTTTTCCTATGAAAACAGGCAACAGAAATACTCACTCAGAGTTTTGGGGATTCCAATTCCGCTGTCTTTCAAAGAAAAAAAAGACAGAGACAGGAAGAAAGTTTCCCACCGACCTGAACGCAGAACAGAGAAAAAAGGAAAAGAGCATCAGACAAAAAAAGAAAAAAGAGCTGCCGCAAAAGATACCGAAGGTGTAAAGACAGAGACGGCAAAAAATATTATTTCAGATACTCCGAAGAATATAAATCCGGAAGCAGCAGAAAATATAAATACAAAAAGGATAGAGCCGGATAAAAGTATACCAAAGAAGAAATGGCAGACCGGATTACAAAAAATATTTAACCGGATAAAAGCTTTTTGGAATAAAATAATATCTGTAATCAAGCGTATATTGGAAAATGTAAAAGATTCCTATCATAAAACCGGAGAGATTAAAAAAATAATTCTGGACGAAGCGACGAAAGAGGCATATGGATATGGAAAGGATATTTTGTTCCGCCTGATTCGTCATGTAAAACCACGAAATATAAGGGCAAATATCCGATTAGGGTTTGCGTATCCGGATGTTACAGGAAAGACCCTGGGATATCTTGCCATGGCATATGCTGCATTTGGAATCAACCCGAAGAAAATACAGATCCTGCCGGATTTTGAGAATAAAATATTTGAAGGAAATATCAGGATGAAAGGCCGCTTTATGATTGGCGTGGTGCTTATTCACGTTTTAAGGCTATATTTAAAAAAAGAAATTCGAGATTTCATTGATAAAGTTCATTAGGAGGAGTTAATATGGCAGACAATAAAAAAGCAACAGATGATTTATTAAAAGCAATGGAACAGTTTATTACAACAAAATCCGTAGTGGGAGAGCCGGTTGTAGTCGGTGAGACGATTATACTTCCAATGGCGGATGTATCTTTCGGTATGGGAATCGGAACATTCTCCAAAGGAGATAACGGTACAGGCGGAGTTGGAGGAAAGATTACGCCAAGCGCAGTACTGGTAATCAAGAATGGCTCGTCCAAGCTGATAAGCATTAAGGACCAGGACGGATTTTCCAGAATTATTGATATGGTGCCGGATATTGTAAATAAGTTTACAAACCGCAATGATGACGAGTTTGATGACGCAGAGGATGCACCTGTAAAATAATTGTATTATGGAGAGATTAACCTGCATATATTAATTAATAAATCTTAAACGAGATGACCTATGAATAGATTATGTGGGTTTGCATTATTCTGGCTGGCAGTCGGTATGACACTGTCTCTTTTGATAGAGAGCACGTTTTTTGAAGTGTGTATTATTATCGTGAGCCTGATTGCAGGGTTTAATTTATTTTGCTGCAAACCCAAATAAAAAACAGACAGGAGAGAAAAATGAATATTTCAGATTTATTCCGACAGAAAACAGTGTTTTCTTTTGAGGTGTTTCCCCCTAAAAAAGAGAGCAACGTAGATACGATATATAAGACATTAGAAGAATTAAAAGACCTTCGCCCGGATTTTATCAGTGTGACATATGGGGCCGGCGGCGTGGGCGTCGCAAATGCGACGACAATAGATTTGTGTTCCAGAATTAAAAATCAGTATGGAATAGAGACGATTGCCCATTTGTCCTGTCTTTACAATACAAAGGACAGTGTTGATAGATTTCTGGAGCGTTTAAAGGAAAATCATGTGGATAATATACTGGCATTAAGGGGCGATATTAATCCGGATTATGCAACGAAAAAAGATTTTAAATATGCCTCCGATTTGACAGAATATATTCTGTCAAAAAACATGGGGTTTCACGTATCCGGAGCCTGTTATCCGGAAACGCATCAGGAAGCGGAAAATATGCTGGAGGATATAAAAAATTTAAAGAAAAAAGTGGATGCCGGAGCAGATCATCTGATATCCCAGTTATTTTTTGATAATCAGGTATTTTATGATTTTATCGAAAAAGTCAAAATCGCAGGAATTAATGTTCCGGTAGAGGCGGGGATTATGCCGGTCACAAATAAAAAACAGATTGAGCGCATGGTTTCTATGTGTGGTGCAAGCATACCGTCAAAATTGTCAAAAGTTCTGCAGAGATTTGGAGACAATCCGGAGGCAATGCGCGATGCAGGAATATCTTATGCGGTGGATCAAATTATTGATTTGGTAGCAAATGGTGTAGACGGGGTACATATCTATACGATGAACGACCCTTATGTGGCCAAAAGAATCTCAGATAGTGTCGCAAGTGTTATGGAATCTTAAAGTATATACAGAAAAGAGAAAATATTGGATAGCGGAGTAAAAAATATTGTAATTGAAGAAGTGGATTTTGAGGAAGCTCTCCGATATCTGGGATATGGCAAGCATATGCCGGATGAAAAAACAAAAGAGCTTCTTTTGTTGTGTGCAAAGCAGTTGCAGGAGACAATGCAGGGAAAAATTGTCTATCGGGTGTTTGATTTATATAACGGACAAGTACAAAACTGTGCTTTTTCGCTGAAAGGACAGGCTATTGCCCGTCATCTGCAAAATTGCGACAAGATTATCTTCCTGTGCGCCACCTTATCTGCCGGAGTTGACCTGCTGATTCGAAGAAAACAGATTACCGGTATGGCAGAGGCAATGATTACAGACAGTATTGCTTCTGCGGTCATTGAACAGGTGTGTGATAAGGCAGAGGAAATTATTCTGAAAGATTTTCCGGATTACGAGCATACGACAAGATTCGGACTGGGATATGGAGATTTTCCTTTAAGTGGGCAAAAACAGTTTTTAGAGGTGTTGGATGCACAAAAGAGAGTCGGAGTCTGCGTCAATAGCAGTATGATGCTGACGCCTTCCAAATCGGTTACCTGTGTTATAGGTCTGGGGCACCATTTGACGACATCAGGCAGGAAAGACTGTGAAATGTGTAATTTAAAAGATAAATGTCAATTCAGGAAAGAAGGTAGAAATTGTGACAGAGAATAATATTTTAAAAAATGATTATATTCTGTTGGATGGTGCCATGGGAACAATGCTCCAGAGCAAAGGAATGAAGCTTGGGACTGTTCCGGAAACTTTAAATATAGAAAAGCCGGAATGGATTATCGATATTCATCAAAAATATATACAGGCCGGAGCAGAAATTATTTATGCCAATACCTTTGGGGCAAACAGATATAAAATGGAACATACAGGATATTCCGTACAGGAACTGATTGGTGCAGCCATTCAAAATGCCAGAAAAGCTTCCGGGGGAACAAACACATTTGTCGCATTAGATCTCGGACCTATTGGACAGCTTTTGGAGCCTACAGGAAGTCTTTCTTTTGAGGAAGCTTATGATATTTTCCGGGAAGAGATTGAAGCCGGAAAAGATGCAGATATTATTGTTATAGAAACCATGACAGATTTGATGGAGACCAAGGCGGCTGTTCTTGCAGCAAAAGAATGTAGTAATCTTCCGGTAATTGCCACAATGACTTTTGAGGAAAACAGGCGTACTTTTACAGGAGTTTCTGTATCCGCAATGTGTCTGACGATGCAGGGACTTGGAGTCGATGCGCTGGGCGTGAACTGCTCTCTGGGACCAGAGGAATTGCTGCCAATCGTGGAAGAAATATCGAAATGGACCAATCTTCCGATTGTAGTAAAGGCAAATGCAGGACTGCCGGATCCGGTTACAAATACTTATGATGTTTCCGCGAAAGATTTTGCCAAAACCTACCGTGAAATGCTTCCGCTTGGTGTGAAAATAATGGGAGGCTGTTGTGGGACAACCCCGGAATATATATCAGAACTAAAGAAGATGTTAAAAGGGAAAGAGCATAAAAAGACGCGTCTGAGTGAGAAAAGAGAAACGGCAGTCTGTTCCCCATTAAAAACTGTAGTGATGAATCAGCCGCGAATTGTCGGCGAGAGAATTAATCCAACCGGTAAGAAGCGTTTTAAGCAGGCCTTGAAAGAAAACGATATGGATTATATTTTATCTCAGGCCATTGAACAGGTAGAAGCAGGAGCAGAGATATTGGATGTCAATGTCGGCTCTCCGGAAATAGACGAAAAAGAAATGATGGTAAGGACCATCAAAGCACTACAGGCGGTTGTGGACGTTCCATTACAAATTGACTCTACGAAACCGGAGGTACTGGAAGCGGCGCTGAGAGTGTACAATGGGAAACCTATTGTCAATTCCGTAAATGGTGAAGATAAAGTATTGGATGCAATCCTTCCGGTTGTAGCAAAATATGGAGCGGCAGTCATTGGACTTACTCTGGATGAAAACGGTATTCCTGACACGGCAGAAGGAAGAGTAAAAATTGCAGAAAAAATAATGAAAAGAGCGATGGATTATGGAATCCCGAAACAGGACATTATTATTGACTGCCTGACGCTTACCGTTTCTGCCGAACAAAAAGCTGCAGTAGAAACCCTGAAAGCATTGCAGACTGTGAAGCAAAAGCTTGGTCTGAAAACCGTACTCGGTGTATCCAATATCTCCTTTGGGCTTCCAAACCGTGAAATTGTAAACCGTTCTTTTCTGACGATGGCGCTGCACAGTGGATTGGATCTGCCGATTATCAATCCAAATATTCCGTCTATGGTATGGGCGATAAAGACTTACAAGGTGTTGGCAGATATTGATAAAAATGCTATGGAATTTATTGACTATTCAAGCCGGAATGTGCCGGAATCCATAGTACAGGCACCGGCTTCTTTGAGTAATACCGAAAAAAATAACCATTCTTCTATGGCGAAGGAAGAAAATCTGTCAACGCTGGGGTCCCAGGAGGCTGATGAAATTCTTCATGCCATGGAAACCGGAATGAAGGCAGATGGAAAAGGGATTACAAGAGAACTGTTAAAGACAAAAGATGCGCTGGAAATAATAAATAATATATTAATTCCGGCATTGGATATTATAGGCGATAAGTTTGAGAAGGGAATTATTTTTCTTCCGCAGCTGATATTGGCAGCAGATGTGGCGAAAGAATGTTTTGAGGAGATTAAATCTTTTCTGGCCAATCGCGGGACACATTCGGAATCCAAAGGAAAAATTATTCTTGCGACAGTCAAAGGAGATATACACGATATTGGAAAAAATATTGTCAAAGTAATTTTGGAAAATTACGGATTTGACGTCATTGATTTGGGTCGGGATGTGGATTGCATGAAAGTAGTGGAAGCAGCCATTGAAAATGATGTACATCTGGTAGGATTATCTGCACTGATGACCACCACGCTAGGCTCAATGGAAGAAACCATCAGATTGTTGAGAGAACATCAGGTGGATTGTAAGATTATGGTAGGAGGCGCTGTACTTACGCCGGATTATGCAATGAAGATTGGAGCAGATTATTATGCCAAAGATGCAAAAATGAGTGCGGATATCGCCAAAGAAGTGTTGTGTAGAGATTAGAATCTTTTAACAGGGTGAATTTTTAGAAAGTGCTTGCAATTTATTTCCAATTCTGTTATTATGACCTTTGTGTCAGGCTATCGGAAAGTTTGACGAATTTATACAAGGGAGGTGCTATTATGGCTAAATGCAGTATTTGCGGTAAGGGTGCACATTTTGGAAATGCAGTGAGTCATTCACACAGACGTTCCAATAAAATGTGGAAAGCAAATGTGAAATCCGTTAAGGTAAAAGTCGGAGGCGGAGCAAAGAAAATGTATGTTTGCACATCTTGTTTAAAATCAGGAAAAGTAGAAAGAGCATAGTTTACATGTTTTAGATAAAAAGACGTCGCCCAGGGCGACGCCTTTTTTCTTGTGTTTTTCTGGTAAAAAGAGTATAATATCTATAACTGTGTAAACTATTATGTAAATAAACTCAAAACAGGAGGAGCATATATGAAAGGGAAGATGAATACCAGTATGGGTCAGATTTTAATCAGCCCCGAAGTTATTGCAAAGTATGCAGGTGAAACAGCTTATGAGTGTTTTGGCATTGTAGGAATGGCCATGGTAAGCGTCAAGGACGGACTTGTAAGATTGTTGAAGAAAGACAGCTCTACAAAGGGGATTAATGTGACGATTGATGAAAACAATGAAATTTCGATTGACTTTCACATTATAGTATCTTACGGTGTAAACATTGCTACAATAGCAGATAATATCATCTCGAGTGTAAAGTACAAAGTGGAAGAATTTACAGGGATGGTTGTAAAAAAGGTTAATATATATGTGGAAGGTGTAAGAACAATCGATTAGTCATTTACTTACCCTCAGGAGGAAATTGTTTTGGAAATTAAAAATATTAATGCAGAAACACTTCAGAAGATGTTTATTGCAGGAGCAAAAAATCTTGAAGCAAAAAAAGAGTGGATTAATGAACTGAATGTATTTCCGGTACCGGACGGTGACACGGGAACAAACATGACGCTGACAATTATGTCGGCCGCCAAAGAGGTGGGAGGAATTGCCGCACCTAACATGGAAAATGTGTCAAAGGCTATTTCCACAGGCTCTCTCAGAGGCGCAAGAGGTAATTCCGGCGTTATTTTATCACAGCTTTTCCGGGGATTTACAAGAGAAATAAAGAAATATCAGGAAATTGATGTCGAAGTGCTGTCCAAAGCAAGTGTCAGAGCTGTGGAGACCGCATATAAAGCAGTTATGAAACCGAAAGAAGGTACAATTCTGACGGTAGCGAAAGGAATGGCGGATAAAGTCTGCGAGCTGTTGGGTCAGAGCGATGATTTAGTCTACGTGATAGATGAGACAATTAAACACGGAGATTATGTACTCAGTCAGACGCCGGAAATGCTTCCGATTTTGAAGCAGGCAGGCGTGGTAGATTCCGGCGGACAGGGATTAATGACAGTAATCAAAGGTGCATATGATGCACTTCTTGGAAAAGAAATAGACTATACGCTGGAAGAAGTTTCTACATCATCCGGTATGGTGGCGGATGAACTGCCATTAGATGAGGCGGATATCAAGTTTGGATATTGTACAGAATTTATTATAAATCTCAATCATCCTATGCCTGAATCAGAGGAAAAATCTTTCAAAGACTTTTTAGAGTCTATCGGTGATTCCATTGTATTGGTAGCAGACGAAGAGATTGTAAAAGTCCATGTGCATACCAACCAGCCGGGAGAAGCGTTTACCAGAGCGCTGACTTATGGCTCCCTGTCCAGAATGAAAGTGGACAATATGAGAGAGGAGCATCATGAAAGGCTGATTAAAAACGCAGAAAAGATTGCTGCACAGCAGAAAGCGCAGGAAGAAAAGGAAAAGGCACAGGCCGAAGAGCCCCGGAAGAATTATGGGTTTATTGCAGTTTCTGTAGGGGAAGGACTGGATGAAATATTTAAAGGTCTGAATGTGGATTATATTATTTCCGGTGGTCAGACGATGAATCCAAGTACGGAAGATATTCTGAATGCGATTGAAAAAGTCAATGCAGATACGATTTTTGTCCTGCCAAACAATAAAAATATTATTCTTGCAGCAAATCAGGCGGAGAGTCTGGTAGAAGATAAAAAGATTGTAGTCATTCCATCTAAGACCATTCCGCAGGGAATTTCTGCGATGATAGGATTTGTGGAAGACAGTTCGCCGGAGGAAAACAGAGAGTCCATGATGGACAGTATGTCCTATGTGAAGTCGGGTGAAATTACTTATGCAGTAAGAGATACGGTAATTGATGATAAAGAAATCAAAGAGGGAGATTTTATGGGAATCGGCGATGAAGGAATTCTTGCCGTAGGTACCGATGTCTCCGATACTACCGTAGAAATGATTAAAGAAATGCAGGATGAAGATTCAGAAATTGTCAGCCTCTACTATGGTGAAGGAATCACAGAAGAGGAGGCAAACAGTGTGGCAGAAAAAATATCAGAACAGCTTCCTGGTTTAGAAGTAGAGGTGTACGCAGGCGGACAGCCGGTATATTACTATATTGCTTCTGTGGAATAGCAACCGTACGTAACACCGGTTTCCATGCAGCTGCAGAGCATGGCGCAGATATGGAGGAAAAATGGACGAAATATTTGTAGAACAGTTAATCAAACGAAAATTGAGCATGTCGGCACTATTGTTGCGTATGGTTTCAGTACTTATTGTGTTCATTGGTGTGCTGAGCATTTTATGGCTGGGAATTCTGGGAATGACGCTTACGGTATTACTGGCTTATGCTGCATATCTGATTTGGGGATACACAAGTGTAGAATATGAGTATTCTTTTTTGAATGGAGAGTTGTCTGTCGACAAAATTATGGGACAGAGAAAGCGGTCAACCGTGGGAGTATATCATATCAAAGATGCAGAAATAATCGCCCCTGCCATGTCGGAAGATATTCTTTCCCGTATCAAAAATACGAAGACGAAGGATTTTTCTTCCGGATATAAAAGTGAAGCACTGTATTCCATGATAATTAACAGCAGTGAGGGCGTACAGCAGATATTGTTTGAGCCAAATGAAAAAGTGATTCGCGCAATGTATCATGTACGGCCTTCTATTGTGAAAAAAAAGATTCAGGATTAAATTAAAAATCTTGCAGATAAAAGCGATATTGTCATTGACGATGTCGTTTTTTTGTGTTAGTATTTTCAACAATATATTGATGTATATGTTTGAAGAAAATGAAAAAAATAAGAGAAAGAGAGGAAAGGATTCATGGGTAAAATTATTGGTGAAGGAATTACATTTGATGATGTTTTGTTGGTACCTCAATATTCAGAGGTTACACCAAATATGGTGGATTTAACTACATATCTTACCAAAAAAATCAAATTAAATATTCCTATGATGAGTGCCGGAATGGATACAGTGACAGAATACAGAATGGCAATCGCCATGGCAAGACAGGGTGGAATTGGTATTATTCACAAAAACATGACAATCGAGCAGCAGGCTGAAGAGGTGGATAAAGTAAAACGTTCCGAAAACGGTGTTATTACAGATCCTTTCTATTTATCTCCGGAACATACATTAAAAGATGCCAATGATTTGATGGCAAAATTCAGAATTTCCGGTGTACCTATTGTAGTGGGAAGAAAACTGGTAGGTATTATTACAAACCGTGATTTGAAATTTGAGACAGATGAAACAAAACTGATTAAAGAGTCTATGACCTCTGAAGGATTGATTACCGCAAAAGAAGGCGTTACCCTGGAGGAGGCAAAGGCAATTCTTGCAAAATCCAGAAAAGAAAAACTACCAATCGTAGATGATGAATTTAATTTAAAGGGACTTATTACAATAAAAGATATTGAAAAGCAGATTAAATATCCGCTTTCCGCAAAAGATTCTCAGGGACGGCTGCTCTGTGGTGCGGCAGTAGGCATTACTGCAAATGTTATGGAGAGGGTAAAAGCGCTGGTGGAAGCAAAAGTGGATGTTATTGTGATTGATTCAGCACATGGACATTCCCAAAACATTTTCAAAACATTGCAGATGATAAAGGCCGAATATCCAGACCTTCAGGTTATCGCAGGCAATGTGGCAACCGGTAAAGCGACGAGAGACCTGATTGAAGCAGGAGCTGATGCCGTAAAAGTAGGTATCGGACCGGGATCCATATGTACCACCCGCGTGGTTGCAGGAATTGGTGTTCCTCAGGTTACAGCGATTATGGATTGTTATGATGTCGCAAGAGAGTATGGAATACCGATTATTGCAGATGGAGGTATTAAGTTCTCCGGGGATATCGTAAAGGCGATAGCTGCCGGTGGAAATGTCTGTATGATGGGCTCAATGTTTGCCGGCTGTGATGAGGCGCCGGGAGATTTTGAGTTGTTCCAGGGACGAAAATACAAAGTATATAGAGGTATGGGCTCCATTGCTGCCATGGAAAATGGAAGCAAAGACAGATATTTCCAGTCAGGAGCAAAAAAACTGGTGCCGGAAGGTGTAGAAGGCCGGGTTGCTTATAAAGGAAGTGTTGAGGACACGGTATTTCAGTTGATGGGCGGTCTGCGTTCCGGTATGGGATATTGTGGGGCAAAAGATATTGAAACGTTAAAAGAAAGCGGACAGTTTGTGAAAATTTCAGCGGCATCATTGAAAGAGAGTCATCCACATGATATTCATATCACAAAGGAAGCTCCAAACTATACGACAGAAGTTTAATAAAATAGTTTGGTTTTATGAAAAAATTATGAAAAATAAAAATATCTATGTATAAAACAGTAAAATTATGTTAAAATGAAAAGGACCTTTATATAGAATAAAGGTCCTTTTCATTTGAGTAGAGAAAGAGAAAAATTTATTTAAATTTTAAAGGAGAGTAACTGTGGAAGATACAAATCAGAGCAAAGAATTGGAAAATCAGAAAACAGATGATACAGTTTTACCGGAGCAGAAGAAAAAAAAGACAATCGGAGTTGTTCTCGTACCTGTCATAATTGTTGTAATTCTGGCAGTTTTTGGCGGTATTGTCTTTTGGGCAAAAAATATAAAGCCAGAAAAGGATATCGATAAAAAACTGGGATTCCGTACAGAGGATTATATAACATTGTCCAAATATAAAGGACTGACTTACGAGCTTACGCAGGACGCATGGGATGAGTGTGTGGGAGAAGAAACCAACACTTATGAGCAGGTCAGCCGAAAAGCCCGGGAGACAGATTTGGTAGAGTATAACTACACCGGATATATCGATGGTAAAAAAGATGAAAATATCAGCCTAAAAGATCAGTCAATTACGATTGGAGATGACCAGACCGGTACTTATAAAGCCTTTTCTGATGCTATTAAGGGCCATAAACAAAAAGAAAAAATTGTGATTGAAGATATTACACCGAGTGACATTTCTACAGATGGCAGTTCTTATGAAGGAAAAAAAGCAAAATTTGAAATTAAAATTTTATCTGTCAGCGAACTGCATGTTGATAAGGTTACAGACCAATGGGTTAAGGACAATTATTTCGAAGATATGGGACTTTCTACAAAAGATGAATTTTATCAGTGGAATAAAGACTATCTAATTGAGAATACTATTAAACCTGAACTGTGGGATCAGGTGGTAAATTCTGCGCATATGAACGGATATCCTGCCGATTTCTATCATGAAGTGAAAGAAGAAGTAGAAGGACATATGGAGGCTGAAGCGCAGTATCAGGAGATATCCATGAGTGACTATTTAGACATGTATGGATATACAGATGAAAGTCTGGAAGAAGAGTATATATATAATGTCAAATCAGAACTCGTTATGTGGCAGTTGGTAAAAAAATTAAAACTTGACGTGACCGATGAAGAAATCGAGCAGAAATATGAGGATGAATATGAAGAAGTAAATATGAACAGTGTAGAGGAAATGAAAGAACTGTACACAAAAGACGAGATGAGAGAGGCAGTTCTGCTGGATAAGGTACAGCAATATATATATGATAATGCTGACATCAAATTTAATTATGAGATAAAAGAGTAATTGTTATATAATAAAATATATAAAAAATCGGTAAAATTAAGAGAATATAATTTGTATTTTTTTTACAAAATATATTCTCTTAATATTTTTTTATGATATAATATTAATAAATAAAGAAGATTTGTACCGGCTGATGTAAAGCTGGGAGGAGTTATGAAGGAGGTATTACAAATGAGTAAAATCAAGAAAACAGTAGTATTTTTTATGGTGCTGTTGTGCATGACGCTGTTATTCCCTGTTGTCGGGAGCCAGAGTCAGGTAAGTGCAAAAAAAAGAGTAGGTCTGAATTATACAACTTATAAGATTAAAGCCGGATACAGCTTTAAATTAAAAGTTAAAGGTACAAAGAAAAAAGTGAAATGGAGCAGTTCCAAGAAAAAAATTGCCACAGTAACAAAAAAAGGTAAAGTAAAGACAAAGAAAGCAGGAAAATGTGTAATTACTGCTAAGGTCGGTAAGAAAAAATACAAATGTAAAGTTACTGTTACAAAGAATAAATATCAGGTAAAGCCAACTACAACACCTACCACACAGAAAGAATTCACAGCAGTGACCCTGAATGTAGATGCAGTACAGCTGGATGTAAACAGCGTGAAGTACAATGAAAAAGGTACGCCTGTTCTTGCCGGTGAGAAAGGTACATTCAAATTAAGTTTGTTGAATTCGTCAAAAACACCGGAATGGAAGACCAGTAATGCAGGTGTGGCTACAGTGAACGGTGGTACTGTAACTGCTGTTGCAGCAGGAAAGTGCAGTGTCAGTGCAGTGCTTGACGGTAAGGAGTATACAGCTCAGGTAACCGTTACCGATTTAAAAGATGCAGCAAAAATAGCAAATCAGGAGAATATCTTATATATGCTGGGTCGTCTGAATAAAGACAGAGTTGCATTAAAAGCGGCTCCGGTTAAGTTGGATACCGGCTTGTGTAAAGTAGCAGACATCAGAGCAGATGAATTGGAAAAGAGCTTTTCCCATACAAGACCAAACGGTACTTCTTATAAGACAGCATATGATGATGCAGGAGTTCCGTTGAGCAAATATGGTACATTAGGAGAGACTGTAGCTTTGTGCAGCGACCGTGTTGAATACGTAGAAGAATTTCCAAAGGTTTCTTATGATACTCTATATGCAAGTAAATCTCATAGAGAAATCATGATGAATCCTGTATACAATTCAGTAGGAATTGGATATGATTTTGTAGAAGTTTACCACAATGCAAATGGAAATTTGGCCACGACATCCTATTGGGCATTAGAGTTTTCTGTAAATTAATGTAAAAATTGTTATATTAATATTAAAAATAAATTTACAAATTGAAAATTATGTGATAAAATTAGTTCATAAGGTAAATGACCGTATGAACTAATTTTTTTTATAATGAAAAACAATACTAGAAAGATGGACGGAATAAAGGACGGATAATATTTTCGTTTGATTTCTAGGGAAAAAACTTAAAATATTTAAGGGTATTTATATAAGGGTTTACCCCGGCGTTTCGTAATTGTCTCGTCGGGGTAAATTCATGCCTGTATTTGAATTCGTGCGAATTGGAGACATTTGGTTTATTGACAATTTAATAGATAATGTTATAATGAAAAAAACGTTGATGGGGACAGTAAATTATCCGGAAAGTAACAGAGAGAGGCGCCTGGGCTGGAAGTGCCTTACGGAAGGGTAATGGAAGACTACCCCGGAGTGACCCCAATCCGGTCCGGTGATTCCGTTATCGTCAAAAGGAGTGGCTTTTTGATAGAAGTGGATACTTTTCTATAACAGAAAGCAATCAGGGTGGAACCGCGTATGTACGTCCCTGTTTATGGAAACATAAACAGGGGCTTTTTATTTTATGGAAAGGAGAAAGATGTAATTTTATATTATTACATCATAGAAAAAATGAAGATTACATTAAAAGATGGCTCAATCAGAGAATATGATGAAGCAATGACAGTCAATGATATTGCTTTTGATATTGCAGGCGGTCTGGGAAGGGCAGCATGTGCAGGAGAAGTGGATGGAGAAGTTGTCGATTTGAGAACAACGATTGATAAGGACTGTACCTTGAATATTCTGACATTTCAAGATGAAGCCGGAAAAGCGGCTTATCGTCATACGGCATCCCATGTTATGGCTGAGGCTGTTAAAAATCTGTTTCCTGAAGTGAAACTGGCTATCGGACCATCGATTGAAGAGGGATTTTACTATGATTTTGATGGGGAGCCATTCTCCAGAGAAGATTTGGATAAAATAGAAGCAGAAATGAAAAAAATTATTAAAAAGGGAGCAAAACTGGAAAGATTTACACTGCCGAGAGAAGATGCCATAAAATATATGGAAGACCGAAACGAGCCTTATAAGGTGGAATTAATTCAGGACTTACCAGAAGATTCTATTATCTCTTTCTACAGCCAGGGAGAGTTTGTTGACTTGTGCGCGGGTCCTCATCTTATGAGTACCAAGGGCATTAAAGCGTTTAAGCTGATTTCATCTTCTATGGCATATTGGAGAGGAGATTCAAAAAAAGCGAGACTGCAGAGAATTTATGGAACGGCATTTGATAAGAAAGAAGATTTAAATACTTATCTGGAATCTCTGGAAGAAGCAAAAAATCGCGATCATAACAAACTGGGAAGAGAAATGGAACTGTTTACTACGGTAGATGTTGTGGGCCAGGGACTTCCGCTTCTGATGCCAAAAGGCGTTAAAATCATTCAGAAACTGCAGAGATGGATTGAAGATTTGGAGGATAATGAGTGGGGTTATATGAGAACAAAAACACCACTCATGGCAAAATCAGATTTATATAAAATTTCAGGTCATTGGGACCATTATAAAGAAGGAATGTTTGTGCTGGGAGATGAAGAAAAGGATAAGGAAGTGTTTGCTCTGCGTCCGATGACTTGTCCGTTCCAATATTATGTATATAAAGCAAGTCAGAAAAGTTATCGGGATTTGCCATGCAGATATGGTGAAACTTCCACCTTGTTCCGAAATGAGGAATCCGGAGAAATGCACGGCCTCACAAGAGTCCGCCAGTTTACAATTTCAGAGGGACATCTCATTGTAAGACCGGACCAGATGGTAGAAGAGTTTAAAGGATGTCTTGCCCTGGCGAAATATTGTTTGCAGACGCTGGGTGTAGAAGAGGATGTGACCTATCATCTCTCCAAGTGGGACCCGGATAACAGGGAAAAATATATTGGAGAGCCCGAGGTTTGGGAGCAGACAGAACAGCATATCAGAGAAATCCTGACCGAGTTGAATATTAATTTTGTCGAGGATGTTGGCGAAGCGGCGTTTTATGGACCGAAAGTTGATATTAACGCAAAAAATGTGTATGGTAAGGAAGATACCATGATTACAATTCAGTGGGATGCTCTTCTGGCAGAACAGTTTGATATGTATTATATTGATGAAAATGGAAATAAGGTACGTCCGTATATTATTCACAGAACATCTATCGGCTGCTATGAGAGAACTTTGGCATGGCTGATTGAAAAATATGCGGGAAAATTCCCTACCTGGTTGTGTCCTGAACAAGTAAGAATTCTTCCAATTTCGGAAAAATATGAGGCATATGCCGAGAGCGTTGCAAAGGCGTTAAAAGAGCACCATATTGATGTGACGGTGGACGCCCGTTCTGAAAAAATCGGATACAAGATTAGAGATGCCAGATTGAACAGGCTTCCTTATATGCTTGTAGTGGGACAGCAGGAAGAAATGGATCAGACCGTATCCGTCAGAAGTCGATTTGCAGGAGATGAGGGTGTAAAACCATTGGAAGAATTTATTCATCAAATCTGTAAAGAGATTGATACCAAAGAAATACGAAAAGTCGAAAAAACTGCACAGAAATAAAGAATGTCTGTCTTTTTAATTGTTTTGTAATAAAAAAAATAAATTAAATTTTGACAGAATAAAACACATAAAAACCTCCACAATAATAGTATCGGATCATCCGAAATAATCAATGTGGAGGTTTTTATGACAAAACTCGAGTGTGGTGTTAAAAACTGTTTTTATAATAAGAATTTAAAGTGCTGCCGCGAAGGAATTCAAGTGTGTGGAGCGGATGCAACAATTACGGATGCTACTTATTGTGGTGATTTTCGGGAAAAACTGGACAGTGTTACGGCAAAAGAAGAACATTGCATTGACGGACCTGAAAAAATTTTAAATGTGAAGTGTGATGCGGTAAAGTGTATTTTTAATGACAACTGTAAATGCCGGGCAGAACATATCACGATTGAAGGAAATGGAGCTAAACATCAGAGTCAGACAGAATGTGGAAGTTTTGAATGTAGCTGCTAAAGAATTTGGAAATTCATGCTTTGCAAGTTATGATAATGTCTGAGACTGACAGCGAAACAGAATTCGTGTGTCTGGTAAAATATAGTTGACAGATGATAGAAGAGGTGGTATTATACTTTCTGTTAAAAAGAAAGCAGAGTATCCACTCTCACCCAGACGTTTGGAAACGAATCGAGGTTAATACATGTTTGACAGTTTGTTACTGTAATAAAGATGGTTTTAAGTGGATAGTCTGTTTGGATTATCCACTTTTTATTTGCTCTGAAAAAAACTTCTGTTATGTTTGCAGAATGTCAGACGATAAAAGGCAGAGATTTATTAATGGAGGTGCAATACTATTAGCGATTTAATGATCAACGGACAAATCAGAGATAAGGAAGTTCGTGTAATTGGAACAAATGGAGAGCAGTTGGGAATTATGTCATCTCGGGAGGCTCAGAGACTTGCCGATGAGGCAGAACTTGATTTAATAAAGATTGCTCCAAAGGCGCAGCCACCTGTCTGCAAAATCATGGATTATGGAAAATTCAGATATGAGCAGCAAAAGAAAGAGAAAGAAGCAAAAAAGAAACAGCATGTTGTTGAGACGAAAGAGATACGGCTTTCACCAAATGTTGAATTGAACGATTTGAAAACAAAGGCAAACAATGCCAGAAAGTTTATTGAAAAAGGTGATAAAGTAAAAGTTACGCTTCGCTTTCGGGGAAGAGAGATGGCTCATGTAAGTAGTAGTGCACATGTTTTAGATGACTTTGCTCAGATGCTTGAGGATATTGCTCAGGTAAGCAAGGCGGCAAAATTAGAAGGCAGAAACATGACAATGTTTTTAGAAAAAAAGCGTTAAGCTTTTAGAAGTTATTTAAGGAGGAAGAACACATGCCAAAAATTAAGACAAGCAGAGCAGCTGCAAAACGTTTCAAAAAGACAGGTACAGGAAAGCTTAAAAGAAATAAAGCTTACAAATCACATATCTTAACAAAGAAATCAGCAAAGAGAAAAAGAAATCTCAGAAAAGCAACAACAGCTGACGCTACCAATGTAAAGAATATGAAGAAGATTTTACCTTATTTATAATCTGGAAGTAGGAGGAGATAGAAATGGCAAGAATTAAAGGCGGAATGAACGCTAGAAAAAAACATAATAGAGTATTAAAACTGGCTAAGGGTTATAGAGGTGCCAGATCAAAACAGTACAGAGTAGCAAAACAGTCAGTGATGAGAGCTTTGACAAGTTCTTATGCGGGCAGAAAGCAGAGAAAGAGACAGTTCAGACAGTTATGGATTGCCAGAATTAATGCTGCAGCAAGAATCAATGGTCTTTCCTACAGCAAGTTTATGTATGGATTAAAGCTCGCAGGAGTAGAGATGAATCGTAAAATGTTGGCTGAGATGGCTGTGAACGATGCAGACGGATTTGCAAAGTTAGTAGAAACGGCAAAAGAAAAATTAGCATAACTTGGAATGATTTAAAATTCTATGATAAAAGATGAAGACAGCATAGAAGGTAGAGATATCTTTAATGCTGTCTCTTTTTATAAATTTTATGTACAGCTGTCAAAAAATGGATAAAAAGAATGAAAATAAAAAGTGGAATTTTACAAAGTTTCTGATTGAGAAAAGAGAAACGGTGGAAACTATTTTCGCGAAACATTTAGAAAAGAAGTCATAGAAAAACAACAGAATGTTGAGAAAAAAATAATTTTTTTATGAAATAAAATAATAAAGAAATTTAGAAATGCAGTTGAAGGGACTTGAACCCTCACCCAGATAACCCGGACATGAACCTGAATCATGCGCGTATGCCAATTCCGCCACAACTGCATATGCTGCGTGATAACAAAATGCGGAAGATGGGACTTGAACCCACACGAGCGCATTGCTCACAAGATCCTTAGTCTTGCTCGTCTGCCAGTTCCGACACTTCCGCATACGTTTTTACACGCAAAAAAAATATTATCATAATTAGTAATTTGTGTCAACCAATTTTATAATTTTCCGTTTTCGGAATTGTTGAAAGAAATCTTTTTCTTTTGCTGTTTTTATTGTATAATTAAGATAATTATGTGCGGAGGATAAGGCTATGAATATTCGAGAACAAAATGAATTACTGGAAAAACAGATTTTAAGTCCTTATGCAGCCTTGAGTGTCAATAGTCAGGGCAGAGACCACAAGGAAGAGCAGAGTGACATGAGGACCGTTTATCAGCACGACCGGGATCGTATTATTCATTGTAAAGCATTTCGCCGCCTCAAGCACAAGACACAGGTTTTTCTTGCACCGATGGGAGATCACTATCGGACGAGACTGACACACACTCTGGAAGTTTCTCAGATTGCGCGTACGATTGCAAAATCTTTGAGATTAAATGAGGATTTGACAGAGGCGATTGCTCTGGGACATGATTTGGGCCATACACCGTTTGGACATGCGGGAGAGCGGGCACTCAATCGCGTATGTGCGCATGGATTTCAGCATTATAAACAAAGTATTCGTGTCGTGGAAATTCTGGAAAATGATGGGAAAGGCCTGAATCTGACCAAAGAGGTGCGTGATGGAATTTTAAATCATCGAACAAGTGGTAATCCTTCTACTCTTGAGGGAAAGATTGTACGGTTGTCGGATAAGATTGCTTATATTAATCATGATATTGATGATGCCATACGGGGAAAAATTATCAGTGAGGCAGATATTCCAAAAAAATATACTGATGTGCTGGGAGCATCGACAAAGAGCCGGCTGGATTTTCTGATTCATGACGTTGTAAACAACAGTTTTGATAAGGCTGACATCGTGATGTCTCCTGAGGGAGAACAGGCAATGATGGGACTTCGCACCTATATGTTTGAACATGTCTACACAAATTCTTTGGCAAAGAGAGAAGAGGAAAAAGCAGAAACAATGCTGATTTCTCTCTATGAATATTATTTAAAACATCAGGAACAGTTACCGGACGAATTTCGTTATCTGATAGAACAGTGCGGCGAAAAAGAAGCGCAGGTTGTAGCAGACTATATTGCAGGAATGAGCGACCAGTATTCCGTAGCTGCGTTCCAACAGATTTTTGTTCCAAAGTTTTGGAAAATGTAAAAATGAAACACACCAAATGTTTCAGATTCTATGTTATGAATAAAAATATAGGAGAATAACATGTTTTATTCAGAAGATATTATTGAACAGGTGAGGACTGAAAATAATATAGTTGATGTCATTGGAGATTATGTGAAACTGCAGCGAAAAGGAAGTTCTTATTTTGGACTATGTCCGTTTCACAATGAGAAGTCTCCCTCTTTTTCTGTGTCTCCACAAAAGCAGATGTATTATTGTTTCGGCTGTGGAGAGGGCGGCAATGTTATATCTTTTCTGATGAAATATGAGAATTATACTTTTCAGGAAGCTCTTGAAGTTTTGGCAAAAAGGGTCGGAATAGAGCTTCCCAAAATAGAATATTCAAAAGAGGCGCGCAGAGAGAAAGATTTTCGGACAAAACTAATTGAAATTAACACAGAAGCTGCAAAATATTATCATTTTCTGCTGAAATCTGACAGAGGAAAACGGGCGTATCATTATCTGAGAGAAAGGAAGTTATCGGATGAAACGATTGTCAGATTTGGGCTGGGATACTCAGATAAATACAGCGATAATCTTTATCGTTATTTAAAGAGTAAAGGTTACAGTGATAATGAACTCAAAGAGACGGGTCTTTTTTCCTTTGATGAAAAAAGAGGCGTGACAGATAAATTCTGGAACAGAGTTATGTTTCCGATTATGGATGTAAATAACCGTGTGATTGCTTTTGGCGGAAGAGTCATGGGAGAAGGCAAGCCAAAATATCTAAATTCGCCGGAAACAAAAGTTTTTGATAAGAGCCGCAATCTTTATGGATTAAATGTGGCAAGAGCTTCCAGAAAGGATTTTATGCTAATCTGTGAGGGATATATGGATGTCATCAGTCTTCATCAGGCCGGATTTCAAAATGCGGTGGCTGCTCTGGGAACTGCATTTACTTCCAGACATGCGTCTTTAATCAAGCGCTATGTCAAAGAAGTTGTGCTGACGTTTGACAGCGATGAGGCGGGAGAGAAAGCCGCCCTGCGTGCCATTCCCTATTTGAAAGATGCAGGGCTGGCGATAAAGGTATTGAATATGAAACCGTACAAAGATCCGGATGAATTTATTAAAGCCCTGGGAACAGATGCGTATGAAAAGAGAATAGAGAGTGCAGTGAATTATTTTATTTTTCGTGTGGCTGCAGAGCAGAAAAAATATAATCAGGACGACCCGCAGGAAAAAACGGCATTTCATAAGCGTGTAGCGGAAATGCTTTTGGAATTTCAGGATGAAATTGAGCGGGACAATTATCTTGATTCCGTGTGTGAAATATTCAAAATTCCAAAAGATGGTATGATAAAACTGGTCAGAAAGACCGGACTTACTTATGTCGGAAAAGAAGAGAGAGAGTATGATAAACCTGCAAAACGATTGGAGGATAAGAAGGAGGATAAGTCTGTTCAGGCCCAGAGGATTCTGCTTGCATATCTTTTAGAGGATAATCATAGTTTTCAGAAAGTGGCAGCAGTGATTTCTCCGGAAGACTTTTTGGATGAATTGTATCGAAAAGCCGCACAGATATTCTGGGAGCAGATGAAAAATGGTGAGGCAAATCCGGCGAAGATTATGAATTATTTCGAGCAGGAACAGGAACATAAAAAAGTTGCGGAATTGTTTGTTTCTCCAATTCGCACGGAGCTGAGTTTGGCAGAGCAGGAAAAAGCTGTGAATGACGCTGTTTACAGGATAAAAAAAGAAAGCCTGGAGAGGAAAGCTTCACAGGCAACTGACATTACACAACTGCAGAACATTATACAGGAACAGAAACAGTTGAGAACAATACACATTACATTAAGTTAGGATTTTGTATGCTGTCAAAAAGACTTCAGGCTGTAGCTGATATGGTTACAAAAGGAAACAGAATAGCGGATATAGGCACAGACCATGGGTATGTGCCTATTTATCTTACAAAAAACCATATCTGTCCAAGTGCGTATGCGATGGATATTCACGAGGGACCGCTGAAAATTGCAGAAAAAAACATACAAAAAGAAGGTTTGTCGGACAAAATCATTACCATCCGTTCAGATGGAATGGAACAGCTTGCCCCGGGAATGGCAGAGAGCGTTGTGATAGCTGGTATGGGAGGCGAACTGATAATTGATATTTTAAAGAAAAGAGAATCTGTAAAAGGGATTCGGGAATTTATCCTTGCTCCTCATAGACGGGTTGATTTAGTGCGCAAATATGTTATTTCCAGAGGATGGTCTATTGCGGCGGAAAATATGGTACTGGATGCAGGTAAATTTTATCCTATTCTCAGAGTTGTTCTCGCTAAGAAAGCGGAGCCGGAATATAGAGAAGAAGAATTGAGATATGGCAGGATTCTCTTGCAGGAGAAAAATGCTGTGTTGAAAGAATATCTGGAAAAAGAGTATGTAAAATTTTCAGAGATATTGAATACAATGAAAGAGAGCGAAAACTGCAGCATCCAGCCGATAGAAGAAATACTGGAACTGAACAGGAAAGGCAGGACATTCTATGATTCAGGTAGAAATTGACGGAAATCTTTATAATTATGAAGACGGTACTACTGTGTATGAAATAGCGAAAGATTTTGCACAGAAATATGAGTACGATATTATATTGGCCATCTGTGATGGAAAACTTTGTGAATTATCGCATGTAATGACAGAAAACTGTAAACTCAGTTTCCTGACTACAGCAAGTCATACGGGAAATGAATGTTACCGCAGAAGCGTAACTTTTATGATGCTGAAGGCTTTTTATAAAGTGGCAGGTCATGAAAATGTTGAAAAATTGTCCATTCAACATTCTGTGAGTAAAGGTTATTACTGTCAGGTTTATGGAAATGTGACGATAGACAAAGATTTTGTCCACAGATTAAAAAAAGAAATGATGAATCTCGTAAAGAGAGATATTTTAATTACAAAAGAGACTGTTTCCACCGCAAAGGCGATGGAGCGTTTTCAACTGCATGGAATGAAAGACAAAGTACATCTTTTAAAATACCGTCGCTCTTCCGCAACAAAGATATATAAGATGGAAGGGTTTGAGGATTATTTCTATGGATATATGGCTTATTCTACAGGAAAGTTAAAATATTTTGATATTTTTCCATATGAGGATGGTTTTGTTCTTCAGATGCCCGTCAAAGAGTCACCAAGAGTGGTCCCTTTATTTGAGCCAAAAGCCAAGGTGTTTCATGTGCTGAAAGAGGCTACTTTATGGGCTGAAATGCTGGGGGTATCTACTATAGGGCAGGTCAATGACAAAATTACCGATGGGACCATTCATGATATTATGATGATACAGGAGGCGTTACAGGAAAAGAAAATAGCAGATATCGCAACAGAAATTGCCGCAAGAAAAGATATAAAAGCAGTCATGATTGCAGGTCCGTCTTCTTCCGGCAAAACTTCTTTTTCCCACCGACTTTCTATTCAACTGATTGCTCAGGGACTCCGACCACATCCCATCCCGGTGGACAGTTATTTTGTGGACCGGGTCCGGACGCCGTTGGACGAAGAAGGAAAAATGGATTATGAAGTATTGGAGGCAGTGGATATAGAATTCTTTAACCGGCAGATGAAAGCACTGCTGGAAGGAGAAAAGGTGGAATTACCGGATTTTAATTTTATCAGTGGAAAGAGGGAATTCCATGGAAAATATCTGCAGATGGGAGAAGATGATATTCTTGTTATTGAAGGAATTCACTGTCTGAATGACAGGTTGTCTTACAGTCTGCCGGAAGATAAAAAATTTAAAATTTATGTCAGCGCATTAACACCGTTAAATGTAGATGAACATAACAGAATTGCCACTGCAGACTGGCGATTGCTCCGAAGAATTGTCCGGGATGTGAGAACTAGGGGGACTTCAGCAGAAAATACTATAGAAATGTGGAATCGGGTAAGGAGAGGAGAAGAGAAAAATATTTTTCCTTATCAGGAAGAGGCGGATGCTATTTTCAATTCAGCGATGGTATATGAACTGTCTGTATTGAAAACCTATGCAGAGCCGGCATTGTTCCGGGTGAATGAAAACGCGCCGGAATATTTGGAAGCGAAAAGATTGTTAAAATTCCTGGACTATGTTTTGGGGCTGCCCAAAGATTATGTTCCACAAAATTCCATATTAAGTGAGTTTGTAGGCGGAAGTATATTTCCGGTATAGAATGTTGTGGAAATGTAAGATAGAAGATGAGAAAAACAAAGATATTGATAATTTAAATGGAATATGATAAGTTTATGAATTGTGAGTAAGGCAGATGATCGCTGCTGCTATTGCCGAAAGGACGCAGGAGAGGAAAGTCCGGGCTTCACAGGGCAGGATGCCGGCTAACGGCCGGTGGAGGCGACTCTAAGGAAAGTGCAACAGAAATAAAACCGCCTGCGGTAACCTGCATTTTTGCAATGCAAAAGAGGGCAGGGCAGGTAAGGGTGAAATGGCAGTGTAAGAGACTACCGCTTTGATGGTAACATCAGAGGACCGTGTAAACCCCATCTGAAGCAAGACCGAACAGAGAGCATACGGTAGCCCGCCGGCTCTCGGGTAGGTCGCTTGAGCGTATTGGTAACAGTGCGCCTAGATAGATGATCATCCAAGACATAACCCGGCTTACCGCCTTACTCTATTTCAGATAGAAAGAATAAATTCATTGATAAGACGGCAGAAAGAATCAGAGGTTTTTTCTGCCGTTTTTCCGACCTCCTCATCGCTGATAGCATCTTTTGTCATTCCTGCTGCCATATTGGTAATACAGCTGATTCCGCAGACTGTCATGCCACAGTGAACGGCCGCAATTGCTTCACAGGCAGTGCTCATTCCCACGGCATCCGCACCCAGATTCCGAAAGGCAGATATTTCAGCAGGTGTTTCAAAGTTAGGACCGGTTGTCTGTAAATAGATGCCGGTTTTTAAATTCAGATTCAGATTTTTTCCACATAGCTGTATTAGGTTTGTAAGGTTTGGGTCATATACATGACTCATATCCGGAAAACGTACGCCCAGTTCTTTTCTGTTGGTTCCAAGGAGCGGAGAGGGAACAAAAGACGAAATATGATCTTTGATTACCATAAGATTACCGGGTTTAAAATCCGGATTTATTCCTCCGGCAGCGTTTGTGAGAATTAATGTTTTGGCACCCATCATTTTCATAAGTCGTATGGGCATCACTACCTGTTCCATTGTATATCCCTCATAGTAATGAATACGTCCGTCCATCGCTACGATATTTCTATCTCCTACTTTTCCAAACACAAAGCGTCCCCGATGTCTGTCATTTGTGGTAACAGGAAAGCCTTTTAATGAAGCATATTCAACAATACATTCCGGTACAATAAATTTAATAAAATCACTTAGTCCGGACCCGAGAACAATACCAATTTCAGGAACAGACTGCGTTTTCATCCGAATCTGTTTTAAGCAGGTACATAAATCCGTGTATGTCTGGCTCATAATAATCTCCGTTTCCTATCTTTTTATTTGTGTTATACATAAAGTCATCTGTTAAAATCAGTTTATCACAGGAATGATTAGCCGTGAAGTAATTATTTCTTTATTTGTCTGCAAATGGGGAAACGGGAACTGTTGTGCTTGAATAATTGATTGGGATAAGGTATATTTTTATTAGAAAATGACCAAGATATGTCAGAATAAAACAAGTGAGAAGGAGAGCGGAATGAGACATCTAATCAGTCCCCTGGATTTTTCTGTGGAAGAATTAGACCAACTTTTGCAATTGGCAAATGATATTGAGAAAAATCCTGAAAGATACAAAAAGGCATGTAGTGGAAAAAAACTGGCGACACTTTTTTATGAGCCGAGCACGAGAACAAGGCTCAGTTTTGAGTCAGCAATGCTGAATCTGGGTGGAAGTGTCCTGGGATTTTCGGAAGCTACATCCAGTTCGGCCGCAAAAGGAGAGAGCGTAGCGGATACGATAAGAATCATTTCCTGTTATGCAGATATTTGTGCTATGCGCCATCCAAAAGAAGGAGCCGCTCTGGTGGCAGCCAAACATTCAAAAATTCCGGTAATTAATGCAGGAGATGGAGGACATCAGCATCCGACACAGACCCTGACGGATTTGTTGACAATCAAGTCTTTAAAAGGACGGTTGGACAATATTACCATTGGTCTGTGTGGTGATTTAAAATTCGGAAGGACCGTTCATTCTCTCATTCATGCGTTACTGCGTTATGATAATGTCCGATTTATCCTGATTTCTCCACCGGAATTGAAAGTACCGAAATATATTATAGAAAGCATAGAAGCGGCAGGTGCACATTATGAAGAAGTGACAAAACTGGAAAATGTAATTGGGAAGCTGGACATGCTTTATATGACGAGAGTACAGCGTGAAAGATTTTTTAATGAAGAAGATTATATCCGGTTAAAAGACAGTTTTATACTGGACAAAAAGAAAATGTCATTGGCAAAAGAAGATATGCTGATTCTCCATCCGCTTCCAAGAGTAAATGAAATATCGGTGGAGGTCGATGAGGACCCGAGAGCAGTATATTTTAAGCAGGCGCAATATGGAGTATATGTAAGAATGGCATTGATACTAACTTTACTGGAGGTAACAGTATGATTAATGTAGATGAGATATACAATGGATTTGTACTGGATCATATCCAGGCGGGACGCGCAATGGCAATTTATCATTATCTGAATCTGGAACAACTGGATTTTCAGATTGCAATCATTAAAAATGCCCGAAGCGCTAAGATGGGAAGAAAAGATATTATTAAAGTAGAAGGCCCCTTAGATATTGTAGATTTTGATGTGTTGGGGTTTATTGACCATAATATCACTGTTGATATTATAAAAAACGGAAAACTGATAGAAAAGAGAGAGTTGAAACTGCCGGAGAAAATAACAAATGTTCTTCATTGCAAAAATCCTCGTTGTATTACTTCGATTGAACAGGAATTGGATCATGTATTTGTACTGACAGATCGAAAAAACGGACTATATAGCTGTCAATACTGCGAGGAGAAGCAGGGTAGATTGTGGGAAAAATTATAAAAATAAAAGAGGTTTCTTTTAAAGAAACCCCTTTTATTTTGCAAATGTAGTGATTGTTATAGAATATGCAATCCTATATGATTTCGTTTTTTATTCTTCATTCTCGCCGGCTGGACCCTCCGATACGTCTTCTATCCGAGGCTCAACAACGACTTTAACCAGTTCAATCCGTTTCTCATCCATTTTAATTACCGTGAGTTTACAGTTATCAATCTGAACAGAATCACCTTTGTTTGGAAGTCTGTCGAGATGTTCAATAATAAGGCCGCCGAGAGATTCATAATTTTCAGAATCAATATTCGTTTCCAGCTGATCGTTAAAGTCATCTAAGTTTATAGATCCCTCTACAATATATTCATGTTCCCCTACCTGGCGGACTACCTGTTCTTCCGCCTCGTCAAATTCGTCGTGGATATCGCCGATAATTTCTTCAATAATATCTTCCAGCGTGATAAGACCTTCGGCCTGTCCATATTCATCCAGAACAATACACATACCAGGCTCATTGTTTCGCATTTCTACAAGTAAATCGTTGAGTTCTTCCTGCTCATGTGTAAAATATGGCTCGCGCATCAGATTTTTGATATTAAAGTTGGCCCGGCCGATTTTGTTGATAATCATATCTTTGATATTGATAATTCCCACAATATTGTCTGTGCTTTCTTTGTAGACAGGCATACGGGTAAATTTATCTGTTTTGATAACTTTTAGGAGTTCATCATATGTGATATCAATCGGTACCATGGTAACATCAACTCTCGGTACCATAATGTCTTTGGCACATGTATCTCCAAAATCAAACACGTTGTTTATCATGTCCAGCTCATCTTCTTCAATAATACCTTCCTCCTGGCTGACCCCGACAATCGTTCGAAGTTCATCCTCTGTAATAGAAGAGGAATTTAGGTTAATATTTACCCGGAATATTTTTAATATAAAGCTGGAAAACATATTTAAGATAAAAATTAAAGGAGTCAGAGTTACCATGAAAAATCGTATTGGCTTGGCATATCGGAGCGCAATGGATTCCGCGTGCATATTTGCAATGGTTTTCGGTATAATCTCTCCAAAAATAATAATGATTAAAGTCAGCAGGCCAACGCCAATACTGATAATCCAACTGACATGAAATACATCTTGGGTAAATATGGTGGTAATAGAAGAGGCTGCAAGATTTACAATATTGTTTCCGATTAATATTGTACTGAGCATTTTCCTGGAATTAGATAAAATTTTGTCCAGAATTACAGCATTTTTGTTGCCTTCGTCCACAAGCATTCTCAGGCGGACGCGGTTTAGTGTTGTAAGAGCTGTTTCAGCCGAAGAAAAAAAGGCTGAGAATATAAGTAAAATAATTAATACGCATAGCATAGCTATGTCACTGGGTCCCATATATTTCTCCTTAAAATATCATAATATTTCAAATTCCGGTTTTTAAAGAACTTGTTGAGATGATTGTACAAAAACATAATATTAAAGTCAAGAATCCGTAATAAACTATAAGGATTATAAATATAAATTATTAATAAAAACTATATAAAAGGTAAAATTTATGAAAAATATTGTCATAACTCTGCTAAAAGAACTTCTTTTACAGATGATATTGAGTGCGGTGCTGGTAGCGGTCGCTGCATTGATTGTATTACGGATTTCCCCGTCTGCCGGAGTCCTGAAAGCAATGATTCTTGTCATTTATGGAGTGGCGTCCCTGGCCGGTGGAATTATTTTAGGAAAAGTTATGGAAAAGCGAAAATTTCTGTGGGGAGCTTTCGCAGGAGCACTGTACATAGGGATTATTATCATTGTTGCGCTCATTGTAAAGGGCAGTATCGAGGCGGGGACGATAGGGATTCCCGCAGGCATTATCGTATCTCTGGCAGCCGGAACGATAGGAGGCATGCTGAGTTAGGAAAACAAATTCCTTTCATGCAAAATCCTTCCAAAGAAAATGTTTGAAAAAAAGCAGTATTGTGGTATAATATACGCGGACACAGCGAGCAAAACGCCCGAAAGGGATAAATTTACACGCAGGTGTACTTTAAAGCGCGTGGCGAGAGGAACTGTGCAAAGCACGGCCAGCGTGCTTTTACAAATTTGCTAATTTCATTTTGGGAGGAAAACCATGAAGCATATTAAGACACTAAATTCCAGTACATTAAAAGAGACATTGAAGAAAGGCGGATGTGGAGAGTGCCAGACCTCATGTCAGTCTGCGTGCAAGACATCCTGTACTGTTGGAAATCAGACTTGCGAAAATAAATAAGAAATAATTGTGTATGTATCTATAACAGAGCCGATGGATTCGACTCTGTTATAGTGCGTTATAAACAGGAGGAAATATTACAGTGATACATCAGTACAAAAGTAATGGGTATGACATTGTAATGGATGTAAACAGCGGAGCAGTGCATGTGGTTGACGATGTTACATACGATGTCATTTCGTTATTTGAGAAACTGAGTACCGAAGATATTGTTGCCAAATTGTCGGACAAGTACAGTATATCCGATATCAAAGAGGCAATCGGGGAGGTAAGTCAGTTACAAAAAGATGGACAGCTGTTTTCCCAGGATATATATCATCCATTTGTTGAAAAATTTCAGGAGACAAGGCAGACCGTCGTAAAAGCGCTGTGCCTGCATATTGCTCATGACTGTAATCTCGCTTGCCGGTATTGTTTTGCGGAAGAGGGAGAATATCATGGCAGACGGGAATTGATGCGTTTTGAAGTGGGAAAGAAAGCATTGGATTTTCTTGTAAAAAATTCGGGAAACCGGGTAAATCTTGAAGTGGATTTTTTTGGTGGAGAGCCTCTTATGAATTGGGAAGTTGTAAAGCAACTGGTAGAATATGGGCGCTCATTGGAAAAAAAACACAATAAAAAATTCCGTTTTACACTGACTACAAATGGTGTGCTTCTGAATGATGAGATTATGGAATATCTCAACAGGGAAATGTCTAATGTGGTATTGAGCCTGGATGGAAGAAAAGATGTCAACGATAGGATGAGACCTTTCCGTAACGGTAAGGGAAGTTATGATTTTATTGTTCCAAAGTTTATAAAACTGGTAGAGAGCAGAAATCAGAAGAATTACTATATCAGAGGCACGTTCACGAGAAATAATCTTGATTTTTCAGAAGATGTAAAGCACTTTGCCGATTTGGGATTTAAGCAGATGTCAATCGAGCCTGTTGTGGGTCCAGAGGACGACCCTTACGCGATACGGGAAGAAGATTTGCCTGTTATCATGAAAGAATATGATAAACTGGCAAAAGAATATATTAAGAGAAAAAAAGAAGGAAACGGTTTTGAGTTTTTCCATTTTATGATTGATTTAAATCAGGGACCGTGTGTGTACAAGCGGTTGTCAGGATGTGGCTCGGGAACGGAATATCTTGCAGTCACTCCTTGGGGAGATTTTTACCCATGTCATCAGTTTGTTGGAAATGAAGAATTTCTAATGGGAAATGTAGATGAGGGTATTGTGCGGAAGGACTTGGTAGATTCCTTTGGAAGCTGCAATGTATATTCCAAAGAAAAGTGCAGAAACTGTTTTGCAAGATTCTATTGCAGTGGCGGATGCGCAGCCAACGCTTACAATTTTCATGGCACAATTCATGATGCCTATGATATTGGATGCGAGATGCAGAAAAAAAGAGTAGAATGTTCAATTATGATAAAAGCAGCACTAGCGGATGAAGACTAGTAAGAAAGAGGTAAAAGATGAAAATGAAAATGAACAAACCAAAGGGAATTATATTCTTTATAATTTCTCTTGCCGTATTTGCTTTTGCAGGATACGTGATTTTATTTGGTGTGTTTGACCGGGGCAAAGCTGAGTATATTACCCAGGGACTTGATCTGAAAGGTGGTGTAAGTATTACCTATCAGGTAGCGAAAGATAACGGCAAATGGACCCAGACTCAGTTGGAGGATACAAGAGGAAAACTGGAAAAGAGAATTCAGAACTTCAGTACGGAAGCAACAGCGTATAAAGTAGGTGATGACAGAATTACGGTAGAAATTCCGGGTGCCTATGATGCAGAAGCAGTACTGGAAGAGTTAGGAAAACCGGGTTCACTTTATTTCTGTACGAAAGCAGAAAAAGATCCTACGGAAGAAGAAATTAAAAATAAAGAATACATTCAAATTCAAAATGAAAAAAATCCGACATATGACGGATATTATAAAATCTGGCTGTCCGGTGAGAATGTATCAGATGCAAAAGGACAGGCCTCCTCTGATCAGCAGACAGGAAATACGGAATATGTGGTTTCTCTGGAATTTGACAGTGAAGGAACAACCGCTTTTGGAAACATGACAAGCCAGTATGTAGGACAACAGACTTATATTATTTATGATGGGGAAGTTTTGAGCGCTCCAAGAGTAAATGAGGCTATCACAGGCGGAAAAGCGCAGATTGACGGTCAGGCCAATCTGGAAGAAGCGGAAGCACTTGCATCCAATATCAGAATTGGTGCTCTTACTCTTTCGCTGGATGAAATCAGCCATAATGTACAGAGCGCACAATTAGGTAACGATGCACTGGCAAAGAGTATTCAGGCCGGTATTATTGGTTTTATTATTATCTTCCTTTTTCTGTTACTGGTGTACAGAATTCCGGGATTTGCAGCCGGGCTGGCATTATTGTCTTATCTTGAATTAATGCTTCTTGCATTAAACGGATTTGATTTGACTCTGACGCTTCCGGGAATTGCGGGTATTATTCTGAATATCGGTATGGCAGTGGATGCCAATGTTATTATATATGCGCGTATCCGGGAGGAAATTGCTGCCGGAAAGACTGTTCGCAATGCCATTACCATAGGATTTAAGAAAGCCACATCAGCGATTGTAGATGGAAATATCACTACATTGATTGCAGCGCTTGTATTATTGTGGAGAGGTTCCGGCACGGTAAGAGGATTTGCTACAACATTGGCTATCGGTATCTTTATTCAGTTGTTTACTTCTCTTGTGATATCCAGAGGACTGGTGTGGATGCTGTATTATATGGGACTGCAGAAGCCGGTTTTCTACGGAAAAGAGCAGGTAAGAAAAACAATCAAATTCGTAGAAAAGAGAGTACTGTTTTTCGCAATTTCCATTATAGTAATTGCCATTGGAATTGGGGCAATTATAGTGAACACAATAAGAGGAAACGGAGCATTTGATTTCAGTATTGAGTTTAAGGGCGGTACAGCGGTCAACGTTCAGTTCGATAAAGATTATTCTATTGATGAATTTAATGATGATATTAAGCCTGAAATAGAAAAACTGCTGGGCACGACAGATGTTCAGGGACAGAAAGATACATCGACAAAAGGTTTGTTTACAATTAAAACAAGAAAATTTGAAGGGGAAGAAATGGACAACTTCCGAAAACTTCTCATTGAGAAATTTAAGGCGCAGGATAAAGAGCAGAACTTTACGGATACAGAAATATCAGACACAGTAAGTAAAGAGATGCGTCGGGATGCTATTGTTGCAACGATTATTGCTACAATCTGCATGTTAATATATATCTGGATTCGATTCAAGAATGTACATTTTGCTCTGGCTGCTGTTACAGCACTGATTCATGATGTTCTGGTGGTTGTAGGATTTTACGCAATATCCAGAGTTACAGTTGGTACAACATTCATTGCCTGTCTGCTAACCATCGTAGGATACTCGATTAATGCTACAATCGTTATCTTTGACCGTATCAGAGAAAACAGAGCGTCTATGAAGCGTGGAGATAAGATGATTGCGGTAATAGATAACAGTATTACTCAGACACTTACAAGAAGTATTTATACTTCTCTGACCACATTTATCATGGTATTTATGATATTTGTGATGGGTGTATCTTCTATTAGAGAATTCACATTGCCATTGATGGTAGGTATTGTTTGCGGTGCTTATTCATCTGTATTTATAACCGGTGCGTTATGGTATGTTATGAAGGGTAAGAAACTGGACAAATAATCAATAACGAAGTGAACGGTATCGCCATTGGGTGATACCGTTTTTCTACTTGTTAAAGGTGGTACAATGAAAGAGAAATGGTTTCTGTACACAAAGAAAGCAGATTTCAATGCAATAGCGGAAAAATTTCACATCAGTCCGATAGTTGCCAGAATTATTCGCAACCGGGATGTGATTGGAGACGAGCAGATACAAGAATATTTGGAGTCCGATATCTGCCGGTTAAATTCTCCCTGGCTTTTTAAGGATATGGATAAAGCCGTAAATCTGATTCAGATAAAATTGAGTCAAAACAATAAAATGCGCATAATATGTGATTATGATGTAGATGGAATCTGTTCCGGGTATATTCTACTCAAAGCACTCAGTGATTTGGATGCGAACGTGGATTTGGTGGTACCTCATCGAATAGAAGATGGATATGGGATTAATGAAAAAATGGTTGAAAAAGCGCATCAGGACGGTGTGGATACGATAATTACCTGTGATAATGGAATTGCTGCCTACGCACAAATTGAATATGCGAAAACACTTGGTATGACAGTCATTATTACAGACCATCATGAAGTCCCTTATGAAAGAACAGATGGAAAGATTCATTATATTGTTCCCAGAGCAGATGCCGTCATCAATCAGAAACAATCGGACTGTTCTTATCCCTTTTTGGAATTGTGCGGCGCTATGGTAGCTTATCAACTGGTGCGCGCGCTCTATGAGGCAAAAGGAATTTCCGAGAGGACTGTACAGCGATTTCTTCCCTATGCAGCTCTGGCTACTGTATGTGATGTGGTAGAGTTGCGCGGAGAGAACAGGATGATTGTAAAACAGGGACTTCAATGTTTTGAAAGACTGAAAGATACCGGTTTGTGTGCTTTAATAGAACAATGTGATTTAGATAAAAAAAATATTACTACTTATCATATGGGATTTATTTTAGGACCTTGTCTAAATGCCAGTGGAAGACTGGATTCGGCGAAGAAGGCCATGGAACTTTTGAATTGTGGTACCGCAGAAGAGGCCGAAAGACTGGCAGCATGGTTGAAAGATTTGAATGATGAGCGAAAAGATTTTACAAATAAAGGGGTGGAAGAAGCAATACAGATAGCGGAAAAATATGAAGATCCCGTTCTTGTTATATATCTGGAGCATTGTCATGAGAGTATTGCAGGAATTATTGCAGGAAGAGTAAGAGATAAATATCATAAGCCGACGCTTATTTTAACAGATGCCGAGGAGGGGCTGAAAGGCTCCGGACGTTCCATTGAGGAATATGATATGTATGAAGAACTGACGAAAGTGAAAAGTCTGTTCACAAAATATGGCGGGCATAAAATGGCGGCAGGCGTTTCTCTTCCAAGAGAAAATATTGAGATATTAAGAAATAAATTAAATGAAAATTGTAATTTGACGCAAGAAGATTTATATTTAAAGATATGGATTGATATGCAGCTGCCTTTTGAATGTATTACGACGCAGCTGATTGAGCAGCTGGAAATGATACAGCCTTTTGGAAAAGGAAATGAAAAGCCAGTGTTTGCTGAGAAAAATTTAAAAATTATAAGAATGAATATTTGTGGGAAAAATGACAATGTGCTGAAAATGACAGTACAGAATGAGAGGGGGTATCGGATTACTGCAATGATGTTTCAGCGCATACAGGAATTTATGGCGTTTCTGTCTGAAAAATTTGGCTTTGATGAAATAGACAAAGCGCTGCAGGGGATTCATAATGATATTTCTATTATGGTAACATATTATCCAAAGATAAATGTGTATCACGGAAAAACAGAATTACAAATTGTAATTGACAGATTTTGTTAATGAAAGAAAGAGAAAAGAGGATGAGATTATGTACGACATAGATAAATATATCAGAAGTATTCCGGATTTTCCAAAACCGGGTATTATTTTCAGAGATGTTACTACAGTGACGCAGAGTGCAGAAGGACTGCAGGATTCTATCAATGCAATGAAGGAAAAAATTCAGGATTTGGATTTTGATGTAATAGTAGGTCTGGAAGCAAGAGGTTTTATTTTTGGCATGGTGCTTGCCTATGTGCTTGGAAAAGCCTTTGTTCCGATACGGAAAAAGGGAAAGCTCCCATGTAAAACCATTTCGGAGTCTTACACACTGGAATATGGTACCGCTGAGATAGAAATTCATGAGGATGCCATTCAAAAAGGACAGAAAGTTATTATTGTCGATGATTTGATTGCAACCGGAGGGACCGTGGAAGCGGCAATTAAACTAATTGAGAGACTGGGAGGATGTGTAGTAGACTGTCTGTTTTTAGTGGAACTTGCAGGATTGAAAGGAAGAGAAAAACTCGCCGGATATCATGTGGATGCAATCGTTACATATGAAGGAAAATAATTAATTTTGAGGACAATACTTATGAGCGATAATAACAGGAATGTAAAAATTGAAAATCATGGTGTGATACCAAAAGAGGAAGAGCAGGCAACGCCGGAGGAACTTTATGCTAGACTGCTGGACAAAATTAAAAAATATCATCCTTCCGCAGATGAAATTCAGGTCATTGAAAAAGCCTATCAATTTGCCAAATATTCTCATGGGGATCAGAAAAGAAAATCCGGTGAGCCTTATATTATTCATCCGTTACACACAGCGCTGATACTTGCTGATTTGGAACTGGACAAAGAATCCATTATGGCCGGACTGCTTCATGATGTCATGGAGGATACGGACGTTACCCGTGAAAAGATGATACAGGAATTTGGACAGGAAGTTACAGATTTGGTAGACGGTGTCACAAAACTGACGCGTTTGGATTATGATGTGGATAAGGTGGAAGACCAGGCAGAAAATTTAAGAAAAATGTTTCTCGCAATGGCAAAAGATATCCGGGTGATTCTGATTAAGCTTGCGGATCGTCTGCACAATATGCGGACCCTGATGTATATGCCACCGGAAAAGCAGAAAGAAAAATCCAGAGAAACAATGGATATTTATGCGCCAATCGCCGACCGTCTGGGTATTTCCAAAATTAAAATTGAGCTAGACGATTTGGCTCTCAGATATTTAGAGCCTGAAAAATATAAGGAACTGGTAGAGGGCGTGCATGAGAGACTGGAGCACCGAGAGGAATTTATGGGACAGCTCATTGCAGAAGTGGCAGGCCATATCGAAAAAGCCGGAATCAAGGCGACGATAGATGGAAGAGTAAAGCATTATTTTTCTATTTATAAAAAAATGGTGATGCAGAACAAAACATTAGACCAGATTTATGATGTTTTTGCCGTGCGTATTATCGTGGACAGTGTTATGGAATGTTATGGTGCGTTGGGAATTATTCATGAAAAATACACGCCTGTTCCCGGACGCTTTAAAGATTATATTGCGATGCCAAAACAAAATATGTATCAGTCTCTCCATACAACACTGATTGGTCCGAATGGCCAGCCGTTTGAGATACAGATTCGTACTTTTGAAATGCACAAGACAGCAGAATACGGTATTGCTGCACATTGGAAATATAAAGAAAATATTACCGGAGAGGGAGATAACGAAGAGCAGAAAATCAGCTGGCTCCGCCAGATTCTGGAGTGGCAGAGAGATTTGTCTGACAATCATGAATTTTTAAATCTGTTGAAAGACGATTTAAATATGTTTTCAGAGCGGGTGTACTGTTTTACTCCGAATGGTGATGTGAAAAATCTGCCAAACGGGTCTACTCCGATTGATTTCGCCTATAATATACACAGTGCAGTGGGAAATAAGATGGTAGGAGCCCGGGTCAATGGAAAAATGGTAAACATTGATTATAAAATACAGAATGGCGACAGAGTAGAGATTATCACTTCAAATAATTCTACCGGACCAAGTATGGACTGGCTGAAAATTGTAAAAAGTACACAGGCAAAAAACAAAATCAATCAGTGGTTTAAACAGCAGAACAAAGAAGAGAATCTTGTGAAAGGCAGGGAACTGATTGAACGTTACTGCAAGGCAAAAGGAATTGTGCTGTCAGATATTCTGAAACCGGAATACATGGAGCGCGTCCGTCTGAAATACAGTTATAAAGAATGGGATTCTCTTGTGGCATCCATTGGACATGGAGGTTTGAAAGAAGGACAGATTGTCAACAAACTGGTTGATGAATATGAGAAGGACCATAAAGCGGAACTGACAGATGAAGATGTCATAAATGAGACAAATGCGGCGAAAAAGGAGAATCATACACAGGCTTCTAAAAGTGGTATTGTAGTTGAGGGAATGGAAGATGTTGCGGTAAGATTTTCCAAATGCTGTAGCCCTGTGCCCGGAGATGAGATTATCGGCTTTGTTACCCGTGGAAGAGGTGTATCAATTCATAGAACAGACTGTGTCAACATTATAAATCTTCCGGATATCGAACGGGGGCGGCTGATAGAGGCCAGCTGGGCGGCGGATGAAGGTCAGCAGGATGGCAGATATATGACGGAAATTGTAATTTATGCAAATAACCGTGTGGGAATCCTGACAGATTTGTCGAAAATATTTACAGAGAGAAATATCGATGTAAACAGTATTAACAGCAGAACAAGCAAATCAGATATTGCTACGATTGCCATGACATTTAAGATACAGGGAACAGAAGAACTGAACAGTCTGATTGCCAAAATCAGGACGATTGACAGTATTATTGATATTGAGAGAACAAGCAGTTAAAGGGGAAAGAAATGGCTGAGATTGAGATTAGAAACCTTATGGTCAGTGAGTGTTATACGAATTGCTATCTGTGTAAGAATAAAGAGACCGGAGAGGGGTTTATCGTGGATCCCGGGGGAGATGCACTGAAAATTTCTGCCCATGTGAATAAAATGGAAATGATTCCAAAAGCAATTCTTCTGACACATGGACATTACGACCATATTGCAGCAGTAGAGGAACTGAAAAAAAGATATGGAGTTAAAGTGTATGCAGCCAGAGAAGAAGAGCGCCTGCTCCTTGATTTCAGAATGAATCTGTCAACAATGTTCGGAGAGCCGCTTCAGGTTTGTGCAAATGTGTTTTTGGAAGATGGAGAAAAATTTTCTGTGGCAGGATTTTCCATGAAATTTATTCTTACGCCGGGACATACGCCGGGCAGTGGGTGTTATTATCTTGAAGAACAGGAAGTACTCTTTAGTGGAGATACGCTGTTTCATGCCAGCAGAGGCAGAACGGATTTTCCGGGAGGAAGTGAAAGAAAAATCTTAGACTCCATCCGGGAAAAACTGTTGGTACTTCCAGGAGAGACAGAGGTATTTCCGGGACATATGGACAGCACCTGTATAGAAAATGAGCGTGTATATTATTAAAGAATGATTGTATTTTTTATCAATACAAATATAGCGGCATCATGGAAAGGTAATAAAATGATAGAGATTCGGGTATCACCGGCACAATTTGAATATGATATACAGTCTCTGGTACAGGCATTTTATGTGGGACATCCCTTTTGTATCAATGAAACGGCGGAGGACCCCTATCGCATATTGACAGTCTCTTATGATAATGGAATAACCTGTCGACTTTGTGACAGAGAAAAAAAGCTTTTTGAAGAGCATTTACCGTGGGAATTTTCTGACAGAAGAGAAACCAAAAATGCTTTAAAAAAGCTTTTATATCGTATTTTAGCAAAAGATACAAAAACAGAACTTCCATGGGGAAATCTGACCGGAATCAGACCTGTAAAAATACCGGTAATGTTGATGGAAAGGGGATGCAGTGAGGAAGAAATAAGAAAAATCATGTTGGAAACTTATGACATTTCCCGGGACAAGCTGGATTTGACATTGGAGATTGCAAAACGGCAAAAACAGTTGTTGTCCGATGTAAATTATGCAGAAGGATATAGTCTGTATGTGGGAATCCCTTTTTGCCCTACAACCTGTCTGTATTGTTCCTTTACCTCTTATCCGATATCCTCCTATTACAAGAAGGTAGATAGATATGTGGCTTCTGTAATAAAAGAATTGAAGTTTTTAGGAAAAAAACAAAATGGAAGAATGTTAAATACCGTGTATATTGGCGGCGGCACGCCTACAACATTGCAGTCTTCACAGCTTGATACACTTCTGTGTGCGTTGAAAAGCAGTTTTGATTTTGAAACAGTACAGGAATTTACTGTCGAGGCAGGAAGACCTGACAGTATCACGGAAGATAAATTACAGGTATTAAAAAAATATGGAGTTTCCCGTATTTCCATCAATCCACAATCTATGAATCAGGAGACGCTGGATCTTATTGGCAGAAAGCATACGGTAGAACAGGTTAAATCTGCTTTTTATCTGGCACGGCAATGTGGATTTGATAATATTAATATGGATTTGATTGTGGGGCTTCCGGGGGAAAATGAAAATATGGTAAGGCACTCTATGGAGGAAGTATTACAGATGAATCCGGAGGGGATTACAATACATTCCCTGGCCTTGAAACGCGCTGCAAGATTGAATGTGCAAAAGGAAAAATACGCTGAAATGGCGATGGAAAACAGTAATGCTTTGATGAATCTTACAAAAGCCTACGCAGAAAAAATGGATATGAAGCCTTATTATCTGTACCGGCAGAAAAATATGGCGGGAAACCAGGAAAATGTAGGATATTCCAAAGAGGGAAAAGAAGGTCTCTACAATATTCTTATGATGGGAGATTTTCAGGATGTTTGGGCAGTAGGTGCAGGAGCAGTTACCAAACTTGTATCATCTGACAGAAAAGAAGGAAAACGGATTGACACGTTAAAAAATGTGGATTTATATATGGATAGGATTGAAGAAATGATTGAGAGAAAGAAAAAATGGTTGTAAACTTTCCTCTATCGTATCGTATTGTTTACTTGTGCAATATACAAAAAAATGATAAAATCTGGAATCATGATAAATTGTTTTGAGACAAAAAGTTAAAAGGAGAATGAAAATGGCATTAAGTAAAAAACCGGTTACGGGAATGAAAGATATTCTTCCGGAAGAAATGAAAATAAGAAATTATGTACAAAACGTTATCAAAGATACATATAAAGCGTTTGGATTTACACAGATTGAAACTCCCTGTGTGGAAAATATTTCGAATCTGACAAATAAACAGGGTGGAGAAAATGAAAAATTGATTTTTAAAATATTAAAGCGGGGAGAAAAGCTGAATCTGGAGACGGCAGTGGAGGAATCAGATGTGGTGGACAATGGATTGCGCTATGATTTGACAGTACCGCTTGTCAGATATTATTCCAAAAACGCTAATGATTTGCCCTCACCTTTTAAAGCCCTTCAGATAGGAAACGTGTGGAGGGCCGACAGACCACAGAGAGGGCGGTATCGCCAGTTTATGCAGTGTGATATTGATATTTTGGGAGATTCCAGTAATCTTGCGGAAATAGAGTTGATTCTTGCTACAACCACAACACTTGGCAAACTTGGATTTAAAAATTTTCAGATTCGAATCAATGAGAGAAGAATTTTAAAGGCAATGGCTGCTTATAGTGGATTTACGGAGGAATCTTTCGATAGTGTATTTATTATTTTAGATAAAATGGACAAGATTGGATTGGATGGAGTCCGGGAAGAACTGATACGGTATAATTTTGCCCCTGCGTCTGTAAAAAAATATACACAGCTGTTTGAAGAAATACAAAAACAGACGAATCCACTGGAATACCTTGCAGAAAAGCTGGGTGATTTTATGGAAAGTGATGTGAAAGAATGGATGGAGGAAATTATTGAAAGTGTAAAAGCTACCGGATCCTCAGATTTTGAGATTGTATTTGATCCGACTTTAGTGAGGGGAATGTCTTACTATACGGGAACAATTTTTGAAATTGCCATACCAGAATTTGGGGGCAGCTGCGGAGGCGGTGGACGCTACGACAAAATGGTAGGAAATTTTACGGGACATGACGTGCCGGCCTGTGGATTTTCCATTGGATTTGAGAGAATCGTTCTTCTTTTGATGGAGCAGGGATTTAAAATTCCGCAAGATTATGACAAAGTGGCGTATCTGATTGAAAAAGGCGTGAAAGGAAAAACATTGACTGATGTAATTGCACAGGCTCAAAATGAGAGAAGTAAAGGGACGCAGGTGCTTGTCACAAGAATGAATAAAAATAAAAAATTTCAGAAAGAACAATTGATAATGCAGGGTTATGAAAATTTTAAGGAGTTTTATAAAAATCCATTGAAATAATCATGCAGTATTCAGTATTGCTGTTTTTGAAAGTAATTTTAGGAGGAACAGACCAATGGCAGAATCAATGCAGGGACTTCACAGAAGTCACAGATGCACCGAAGTGTCAAATAAAAATATAGGTGAAAAAGTTACGGTAATGGGCTGGGTACAGAAAAGAAGAAATCTCGGTAGTCTTATTTTTATTGATTTAAGAGACCGTTCAGGTCTGTTACAGCTTGTTTTTGACGAAAATGACGGTGAGGTGTTTGAAAAGGCGAAAGAGCTTCGCAGCGAGTATGTGATTGCTGTGGAAGGCAAGGTGAGAAAACGGGATGGTGCTGTTAATGAAGGAATGGAGACTGGAGATATTGAGGTAACCGCAGATACGCTTCGTATTTTATCCGAGTCTGAAACACCGCCATTTCCAATTGAGGAGGATGCGAACACAAGGGAAGAATTAAGACTGAAATACAGATATTTAGATTTGAGAAAACCTCATCTTCAAAAGAATTTGAAACTTCGCAGTGATGTTACGACATTTATCCGCAAGTTTATGTCTAAAGAAGGATTTCTGGAAATTGAAACACCGACGTTGTGTAAAAGTACTCCGGAGGGGGCGAGAGATTATCTTGTGCCAAGCAGAGTACATCCGGGAGAATTTTATGCACTTCCTCAGTCCCCACAGCTGTTTAAGCAGTTATTAATGTGTTCCGGGTATGACAGATATATTCAGATTGCAAGATGTTACAGGGATGAAGATTTGAGAGCGGACAGACAGCCGGAATTTACACAGGTAGATATGGAATTATCTTTTGTGGATATAGATGATGTCATTGATGTCAATGAGAGACTGCTTCAGGCAATGTTTGCTGAACTATTAGGAGTACAGATTTCTCTTCCGTTACCTAGAATGACATGGCAGGAAGCCATGGACCGCTATGGCTCGGATAAGCCGGATACACGGTTTGCTATGGAATTGGTAAATGTGACAGAGGCTGTTGCAAATTGTGGATTCGGTGTGTTTACGCAGGCGATAGAAAACGGAGGTACTGTCCGGGGAATTAATGTCAAAGGGCAAGGGGCAATGCCACGAAAGAAAATTGACAAACTGGTAGAATCTGCAAAAGGAAACGGAGCAAAGGGACTGGCATATCTGGCAGTCAATGAGGACGGAACATTCAAATCTTCTTTCGCTAAATTCATGACGAAAGAAGAATTAGACAGACTGGTGACGGCCATGGACGCAGAGCCGGGAGATCTTTTACTGTTTGCTGCAGACCGGAATAAAATTGTGTGGAATGTGTTAGGAGCTTTGAGGCTGGAACTGGGCGAACAGTTGGAATTGATTGATAAAAATAAATTTAATTTCCTGTGGATTGTGGAGTTTCCTCAATTTGAGTGGTCGGATGAACAGGGACGTTATATAGCAATGCACCATCCTTTTACAATGCCGATGGAAGAAGATTTGAAATATCTGGATACGGATTTGGGAAAGGTACGTGCAAAAGCTTATGATATTGTGCTAAATGGCTCAGAACTCGGAGGAGGAAGCGTGAGAATCCATCAGGCTGAAATTCAGGAAAAAATGTTTGAAGCATTAGGATTCACACCGGAATCTGCACATGAACAATTCGGATTTCTGTTGGATGCGTTTCAATACGGTGTGCCACCGCATGCGGGGCTTGCTTATGGTTTGGACCGGCTTGTGATGCACATGGCTGGAGAAGAAAATATCCGTGAAGTTATTGCTTTTCCAAAAGTAAAGGATGCTTCCTGCCTTATGACGGATGCACCGACACCGGTGGATGAAAAACAGTTGGAGGAATTGTGTCTTGCGACTGTAAAAACAGAAGACTAAACAGAACGGAGTTTTGTCAGAGGTATCTCTGTAAAACTCCGTTTTTATATATTAAAAATGTATTTATTTAATCTGCACAGTTTTTTAGTTTGGCATATATCTGAATTTTCTTAATTCCTCCTGCAATTTTCCGGCATATTCCGCCAACTCATTATACTGTTCTGTGATATGTTTCTGGGTAGCTTTTAAATTTGAAATTTCATTATTCTTATCATATAGTTGTTTTTGCATATCCATTAATTTCTGACTTTTGTCGGAAAGTGTTTCTTTCAGTTTTTCAATATTACTTTTTAGAGAGTCTGTTTCCGGCTCAGAGTGTGTTTGCGCCTTTACAGTCACAAGTTTTTTGTCACTGCTCAGATAATAACAGTTGTCATCTAAAACGATATAAACTTTTTTATTGCTGCTGAACACATCAAAAGACTCTATGTCGGATATGTTCCGTTCAATCAGGCAGCTTTTGTTCGGGGTTGAGGAAACAATATAGTATACCTCATAATTATTTTCACTGTGATTATGGTTGCAATAAAATATGTATAGTTCATTTTCACACATAAGAGGAGATACATTTACAATCTGGCAATTATTCTCCTCGTCTTCCATAGGAATAGAAAGATATTCCACAAACCGGTCTCTGTTCAGAGAGGCCAGTTTGATACGATTGTCGGTAGAAATATAGTACACATAATCTTTTTCCCCGGAAAATACCTCAAATCCGGTTTTTACATCATTAAAAAGCACTCCTCTGGACAATATTCTGCCTCCGGATGCAGTATACATATATACGTTTTTTCTGTCATGATATAGAATGACAGGCTGGCCGTTTTCAAAAGCTAATATTTTATACATTGTACCTCCTGTGTTTGTCCGTATCTGTAATAAAAAAGAGCAGGCAAACAAAAAAATCTCTTTACAGTTATATTTCATACAAATCATGATTAGAACATAAAAAGAAGATTCGCATAAAATATAGTGAAGATAAATTAGGAGGAAATGACTATGGCAAAAGAAAATTGTGGCTGTGCGAGCGGAAAATGCGGCAGGAGAAAAGATATCTGTGCAACTCCTCTGTGTGGAAGACCGGATGTATTGTCGATATATGCGCCGGTAATTTATGATGAAATCGGAATTAACGTGTGCAGACCGATAACAATTCCCGCAGAAGTACTGACTGCAAATCCAACAGCGTACTGTGCTCAACTGGAAGTGGTTGACATAACATTCGGGCAAGGAACAGAGGGAATTCCGACAACAACCATTACCAGTACGACCAGAGCGAACTGCAGCACGGTTGTCCTCACGAATATATCGTTGACGTACAGAGTAAAATTATTTGACACAAATAATAATTATCTGACTTCTACGATAGTGACAGCGAATTATCTTCCGGGAAGTGCGACCAGTCCGGAATATACTTTCTTTGACAGTGAGACCAATCCGGAATCAGTAACGCTTGAACTGTATACTCCGTATGGTGTTGGATTTACGGAAGCCGGAGCAAGTGTACCGGAAATTAATGTGGTAGGTCTGATTGGCGGGGCAAACAATGTGGCAAATGGTATTAATATCAGTGCGATTGCTAAAGCAATGAATTTTGATCCCGCGACGGGAACGCTGTCTGCCGGCGTTTCTATCGTCTTGAGAACAATTTATTATGAAGCATATAAGTTTGAGCATGAAGGCAAACCGGTACCTCCAAAGGCAAGTCTGAATGGAGACCAGAACAATACCTGTCTTGCTTTTGTGGAGAGCGGCCTTCTGTCCAGGGAAATTAAACCGCTGGAGCTGGAGCCTCCAAAATGTGAAGGAAGATTCAAGGAAAGTGAGCCTGCATGTGAAAGAGAAGACGGTACAAAAACTGTATTTAATTTCTGCCAGTGCGAACAGGAACAAGAAAATCCATGCGAAAATACAGCAGGAGTAAATATGGAGGAAGTGTCTGTAAAAAAAGAAGATAAATAGACCGACATCTATGAAATCAGGAGAATTTTAGTGAAATACAAAAAATTCGTTTGAAATTGTAGTGTGATATGATAAAGTAATAAAAGAGAAATCTGCACTGGTGTAATATCGGTGCAGTACATAAATGAAAAATATACTAAGTGGAGGTACATTCATGTTTTCGTTTGATGAAGTAAAAATAGCGGATGCAGAAGTTGCGGCTGCAATGACGGACGAGCTTTCCAGACAGCGGTCTCATCTGGAATTGATAGCATCTGAAAACCTGGTAAGCAAAAGTGTAATGGCAGCGATGGGAAGCCATTTGACGAACAAATACGCAGAAGGATATCCGGGTAAGAGATATTATGGTGGCTGTGAATATGTGGATGTGGTAGAAGAGCTTGCAAGAGAGCGGGCAAAGCAGCTATTTCAGTGTACTTATGCCAATGTTCAGCCTCATTCCGGTGCGCAGGCAAATATGGCAGTCTTTTTTGCTCTGGTAAAACCGGGCGATACTGTGATGGGAATGAGTCTTGATGCCGGAGGGCATTTGACTCACGGCTCACCGGTCAATATGTCGGGCACATATTTTAATATTGTTTCCTATGGAGTGGATGAAAACGGTTATATTGACTATGATGAAGTACGAAGAATTGCTCTATCCGCCAAACCAAAATTGATTGTGGCAGGAGCCAGCGCTTATCCAAGAAAAATTGATTTTAGACTGTTCCGTGAGATTGCCGATGAAGTGGGTGCTTATCTTATGGTGGATATGGCGCATATTGCCGGATTGGTAGCTGCGGGAGTGCATATGAGTCCGATACCATATGCCCATGTTACTACCACGACGACACATAAAACGTTAAGAGGTCCCCGTGGCGGACTGATTCTTTCCAGTGAAGAATTTGCTCAGGAACATAAATTAAATAAAGCTGTATTTCCGGGAATTCAGGGAGGTCCTTTAATGCATGTAATTGCGGCAAAAGCGGTCTGCTTTAAAGAAGCATTGTCACCGGAATTTAAGACTTATGCACAAAACGTGGCAGAGAATGCGCAGGCTTTGGCAAAGGGTCTGGTTGCCAGAGGATTTGATCTTGTGTCTGGCGGAACAGACAATCACTTGATGCTGGTTGATTTGAGAAGCAAAAACATTACGGGAAAAGAATTTGAAATTGCATTAGATGCTGCAAATATTACATGTAATAAAAACGCAATTCCAAATGATCCACAGAAACCGGGGATTACCAGCGGCGTCAGAATCGGAACACCAGCAGTAACCACAAGAGGACTGGGAGTAGAAGATATGGATATGATTGCAGAATGTATGGCAGATATTGCAGAAAATCCGACAGGAAACTGCCAGATGGTTAAAGAAAAGGTAAAAATTCTGACAGACAAATATCCTCTTTATGAATCTCAGAAACTGTTTTAGATACTGATTCATAAAGAATTGGAATAAATTTCTGCAAACGGTGGAACAATGATATAAGTGGAGGCTTATATCATGAAAAAAGATTTTGTCAAATGTGGAATTACCGGATGTTGTATGGAACTTTTCTGGACTACTTTCTGTGGAATAAAAAGAAAAGATTATAAACTGATAGGACAGACATCCTTTTGGATGTTCCCAATCTATGGAATGGCCTCTGTAATTAAACCGGTCAGTGGCAGGCTGAAGCGCCATAATAAGGATTTGATTGAAAGAGGGATTATTTATACAATGGGTATTTATGCGGCAGAGTACACGACAGGCACTCTGCTCCGGAAAAAGAACAGATGCCCATGGGATTACAGTAAAAGCAAATACAATATTAACGGATTGATTCGGCTGGATTATGCGCCGCTATGGTTTGCAGTAGGTCTGATGTATGAAAAACTCCTGAACAGAAAATGAAACAAATAAAAGCCCTGATATTTCTCAGGTGCAGACGATTTCGTAATTTGCACCTTAGAACAATCAGGGCTTTTCTGATTTTTATTATGAATTCTTTTTCCAGAAATCTTTGATGAAATCAATCCGGGATGTCATGGCCGTAAATATCATATCGACCAGTGTCAGTGCCGCCATAGATTCTACCACCACTACGGCTCTTGGAACAATAATCGGATCGTGCCTTCCTTTAATATTGATTGTGATATTTTCATTCTTTTGATTGACTGTATGCTGCGTCTTTGCAATAGACGGTGTAGGTTTTATAGCAGCTCTGAATATAATAGAAGAGCCATCGCTGATTCCTCCCAGAATACCGCCGGCATGATTGGAGGATTTGGAAATTTTTCCATTCTCAAAGAAAAAACTATCATTGTTTTGGAAACCTGATGCAGTAGATACACGAAATCCATCACCAATTTCCACACCTTTGACTGCGCCGATAGACATTACTGCCCGTGCAAGATTGGCATCCAGTTTATCAAAAACCGGCTCTCCGATACCGGCAGGAACTCCTTCAATGATACATTCAATGATACCACCACAGGAATTCATCTGAGCCATTTGGTCCTGAAGCATTGCTTCTGCCTTTTTTGCTGCAGCAGCATCCGGCATATACAAAGAATTGTTTTTTATTTCGTTTATGTCGAAATTTTCGTCACTGATTTCTATATTACCGATAGATTTGGAGTAGGTAATTATATGGATTCCCAGCTCGCTTAAAATTTTTGAAGCGACTGCTCCGGCAGCTACCCGTCCAATCGTTTCCCGACCCGAAGAACGTCCTCCTCCCCGGTAATCCCGAAAGCCATATTTTGCATCAAAAGTAAAATCCGCATGTCCCGGCCGATAACATTCGGCAATCTGGCTGTAATCTGCAGAGTGGTGGTCTTTATTTTTTACCATCATGGAAATTGGAGTACCGGTAGTCTTTCCCTCAAAAATGCCGGAAAATATTTCCACGCTGTCATCCTCGCTGCGCTGTGTTGTAAATTTTGACTGACCGGGTTTTCTACGGTCCAAAAAACACTGAATATCTTTTTTTGACAGTGGAATACCGGCAGGACAGCCGTCAATTACTACGCCGAGTGCTTTGCCATGCGATTCCCCCCAGGTTGTTATTTTGAAAATATTGCCATATGTTGATCCCGCCATAATGACCTCCTGAAATCCTGTAGATAGAAATATCTTATTTTGCTGATAATACAATATTATCTTTCGGATTGATTATAGCAATTAAAATCAATAATATCAAATGAAACGAAAAAGGAATATTATATTTCTTGATTTTACCTGTTTATGATAATATAATAAAACGAAGTTTTATTGTTGTATTTTATTTTAATTGTGAGAGGTTTGTATGTTTCAGATAGAAGCAAAAGATGGAGAGGCAAAACAAGGTGTATTTACTACAGCGCATGGAACGATTCACACACCCGTTTTTATGAATGTGGGCACTGCAGCGGCAATTAAAGGCGCAGTGGCAGCAGAAGACTTGAAAACAATCAAAACGCAGATAGAATTGTCTAACACGTATCATCTTCATGTACGTCCGGGAGATAAAATTATAAAACAACTCGGGGGAATTCACAGATTTATGAATTGGGATAAACCAATTCTTACGGATTCCGGAGGGTTTCAGGTATTTTCGCTCGCAGAGCTCAGAAAAATAAAAGAAGAAGGTGTCTATTTTCATTCCCATGTGGATGGGCGTAAAATCTTTATGGGACCGGAAGAAAGTATGCAGATACAGTCTAATCTTGCATCTACTATTGCAATGGCATTTGATGAATGTCCTTCCAGTGTGGCGACAAAATCATACATAAAGGATTCTGTAGACCGGACGACCCGATGGCTGAAAAGATGCAGGGCAGAAATGGACAGACTCAACAGGCTTGAAGACACGATAAATCAAAAACAGATGCTGTTCGGAATCAATCAGGGTGGTATTTATGATGATATCAGAGTAGAACATGCAAAAACAATTTCCCAGATTGAACTGGACGGATATGCCATTGGTGGTTTGGCAGTGGGAGAGAGTCATGAGGAAATGTACAGGATTATTGAAAAAGTCGTACCACAGCTTCCGTCAAATAAGCCGGTTTATTTGATGGGAGTCGGAACGCCGGCAAATATTTTAGAGGCGGTAGAACGCGGCGTAGATTTTTTTGACTGTGTCTATCCCTCCCGTAATGGAAGACATGGACATGTATATACAAATAAGGGAAAAATAAATTTGTTTAATGCGAAGTATGAGACCGATGACAGACCGATAGAAGAAGGGTGTGCATGCCCGGCCTGTCGTTATCACACACGAGCATATATTAGACATTTATTAAAGGCAAAAGAAATGTTGGGAATGCGTCTGTGCGTCTTGCATAATTTATATTTTTATAATACAATGATGGAAGAAATCCGAGATGCCATTGCGGCAGGAAGATATCAGAGTTATAAGGCAGATAAGCTGGAAGGCTTTCAGGAAAATGACAAAAAACAGGAGGTAGGATTATGCTGATATTAGCATCTGGAGCAGGAGGTACATCAGGAATTTTGATTATTGTAGTCTATATGGTAATTATCATCGGTTTTATGTATTTTATTGCCATCAGACCACAAAAAAAACAGGAAAAGAAACAGCAGGAGCTGCTTTCCAATATTGAAATTGGTGACAGTGTTCTGACCACCAGTGGATTTTACGGAATGATTATTGATGTGGCTGAAGATACAGTTATTGTAGAATTTGGCGGAAATAAAAACTGCCGGATTCCAATGCAGAAGACAGCGATTGTAGATGTAGAAAAAGGAAATTTTGCTCAGAGCGGGAACTAAAAATAGTTTAGGCACAGTTGTGGACGGGTGTTCACAGCTGTGTTTCTTTTTTTCTGTATTTATATTAAAATTTATCAATAAAATACATTATATCTATATGTTGAAAAATAGCAGTAATTGGGGTATAATTTATGAGTTAATGTGGATTATTGGATATAAAATCATATTAATTTTTTGAAAAATTAAAAACTGATAAAAGGAGACCAAATGAAATATAACATAGCAGTCATTCCGGGTGACGGAATCGGGCCGGAAATTGTAAAAGAAGCACAGAAAGTTCTCAATGCGGTAGGAGCCGGGAAAGGACACACATTTTGCTATACAGAAGTTGACATGGGAGGAATCTCCATTGACCGGCATGGTGTGCCGTTGACGGAAGAAGCTCTGGCGACTGCAAAATCAAGTGATGCCGTCTTACTGGGGGCTGTGGGAGGTATTGTTGGAAAAGACAGCTGGTATGAACTTCCCCCAAATCTCAGACCGGAAGCAGGACTTCTTGCCATTCGGAAAGGATTGAATCTTTTTGCAAATTTAAGACCGGCATATCTGTACAAAGAATTGAAAGACGCCTGCCCACTGAAAGAATCTGTGGCAGAGGCAGGATTTGATATGATTATTGTCAGGGAACTGACGGGAGGTCTTTACTTTGGAGAGAGAAAGACAGAAGAAGTCAATGGTGTCCTGACGGCGACGGATACATTGACTTATACCGAAGAGGAAATCCGAAGAATTGCCGTCAAAGCTTTTGATATTGCCATGAAGAGAAGGAAAGAAGTTATCAGTGTGGACAAGTCCAATGTACTTGATTCTTCCCGGCTGTGGGATAAAGTAGTAAATCAGGTGGCAAAAGATTATCCGGAAGTGAAGCTGACGCATATGCTGGTAGATAACTGCGCAATGCAGCTGGTAAAAAATCCGGCTCAGTTTGACGTAGTAGTCACGGAAAATATGTTTGGTGATATTCTGTCTGACGAGGCCAGTATGATCACAGGCTCGATTGGAATGTTATCTTCAGCCAGCCTCAGGGAAGATAAGTTTGGTCTTTATGAGCCAAGCCATGGCGCTGCTCCGGATATCGCAGGACAGGACAAAGCAAATCCGATTGCCACAATTTTATCTGCGGCTATGATGCTTCGCTATTCTTTTGATTTGGATGAAGAGGCAGATATGATAGAAAATGCCGTTCAGAAAGTATTGGAAGACGGTATCCGCACGGTAGATATTATGTCGGAAGGCATGACTCTCGTGGGCTGCCGGCAGATGGGAGATGAAATCTGCAGAAGATTATAATTATCGGATAAGCTGTAAGATACAGAACATATATAAAAGAAAAGCAGTGAAATATTGATATATCAATTTGCAATCATGGAGGTATATACGATGAAAAGTGATGCAGTAAAAACGGGAATCCAGCAGGCACCGCACAGGTCATTATTTAATGCCCTGGGAATGACGGAAGAAGAACTATCCAAACCGCTTGTCGGGATTGTCTGTTCCTATAATGAAATTGTTCCGGGTCATATGAATCTGGATAAAATCGCCAATGCTGTAAAAATGGGAGTAGCCATGGCGGGAGGTACGCCAATTATGTTTCCGGCAATCGCAGTGTGCGATGGTATTGCAATGGGACATGAGGGGATGAAATATTCTCTGGTCACAAGAGACTTAATTGCTGATTCTACCGAATGTATGGCACTGGCCCATCAGTTTGATGCTTTGGTAATGATACCAAATTGTGATAAAAATGTACCGGGACTTTTGATGGCGGCAGCCCGTGTAAATGTACCGACCGTATTTGTTTCAGGAGGACCAATGCTTGCCGGTCATGTGATGGGGGAGAAGAGAAGCCTTTCCTCAATGTTTGAAGCGGTAGGTGCGAATGCGGCAGGAAAACTTACATTAGAACAGGTAAAAGAGTTTGAAGAGAAAGTTTGTCCGACTTGTGGCTCCTGTTCTGGTATGTATACGGCAAATTCCATGAATTGTCTGACGGAAGCTCTCGGTATGGGACTGAAAGGAAATGGTACGATTCCGGCTGTCTACTCTGAGAGGATTAAACTTGCAAAACATGCAGGTATGGCAGTGATGGAATTATATAGAAAAAATATCCGACCAAGAGATATTATGACAAAAGAAGCAATTCTTAATGCGTTGACCGTAGATATGGCGTTGGGATGTTCTACAAACAGCATGCTGCATCTGCCGGCTATCGCACATGAAGTCGGATTTGATTTCGATATTTCTTTTGCCAATGAAATCAGTGAAAAGACACCAAATCTTTGTCATCTGGCACCTGCAGGACCAACTTACATGGAAGATTTAAATGAGGCAGGCGGTGTTTATGCAGTGATGAATGAACTGAGTCAGCTGGGTCTGCTGCATGAAGACTGTATGACAGTAACAGGAAATACGATAGGTGAAAACATAAAAGGATGCGTAAATAAAAATCCTGAAATCATCAGACCTTTAGATAACCCTTATAGCAAGACAGGAGGTCTGGCAGTGCTGAAAGGAAATCTGGCGCCGGACGGAAGCGTAGTAAAACGGTCCGCAGTGGCAGAATCTATGATGGTGCATGAAGGACCGGCAAGAGTGTTTGATTGTGAGGAAGATGCTATTGCTGCTATCAAAGGAGGAAAAATTGTAGATGGTGATGTAGTAGTAATCCGATATGAGGGTCCGAAAGGCGGACCGGGCATGAGAGAAATGCTGAATCCTACCTCAGCAATTGCAGGAATGGGATTGGGCGAAACGGTTGCCCTGATTACAGATGGACGTTTTTCCGGAGCTTCCAGAGGCGCTTCCATCGGACATGTCTCACCGGAAGCAGCAGTCGGCGGTCCGATTGCTTTGGTGGAAGAGGGAGACATTATCAAAATCAATATTCCAAAGATGACACTTGATGTGGATATATCCGAGGAAGAGATGGCTGACAGAAAGGCAAAATGGCAGCCAAGAGTTCCGAAAGTTACTACGGGTTATCTGGCAAGATACGCTGCTATGGTCACATCAGGAAATAAAGGCGCTACTCTTGAAATTAAAAAATAGAGAAAATAGAGAAACAAAAAAGGAGAGGTAAAGATATATGAAACTGAATGGCTCGCAAATAGTAATCGAATGTTTAAAAGAACAGGGTGTTGACACTGTATTCGGATATCCGGGAGGAACAATTTTAAATATTTATGACGAATTATATAAAAATTCTGACGCTATTACGCATATTCTTGTTTCCCATGAACAGGGAGCAGCACATGCGGCAGACGGTTATGCCCGCTCTACCGGAAAGGTGGGTGTATGTATGGCTACTTCGGGACCGGGAGCAACGAATCTTGTGACCGGTATTGCTACGGCCTATATGGATTCTGTACCGATTGTAGCGATTACGGCAAATGTTGCAAAGTCCGGCCTTGGAAAGGATTCCTTTCAGGAAATTGATATTGTGGGAGCTACAATGCCGATTACAAAGCATAACTTTATTGTCAAAGAGATAGAAAATCTGGCAGATACGATTCGGAAGGCTTTTGTGATTGCAAAATCCGGCAGACCGGGTCCGGTATTGGTAGATATTACAAAGGATGTTACTGCAAATGAGATAGAATTTGAGCGCAAAACACCCGTACCTGTAGAGAGAAAGACAGATATGATAACAGAAGAAGACATTGATACTGTTGTAGAGATGATAGAGGCATCTAAAAAACCGTTTCTTCTGGTTGGCGGTGGCGCCGTTATCTCTGAGGCGCATAAGGAGGTAAGAGAACTGGCAGAGCTGATAGATGCACCGGTCTGTGATTCTCTTATGGGAAAAGGTACAATCGAAGGAACGAGTCCACGTTACACAGGAATGATTGGTATGCACGGAACAAAGACTTCCAATTTTGGCGTTACAGAGTGTGATTTACTGTTAGTTCTCGGTGCGAGATTTAGCGACAGAGTTTGTGGAAATCCAAAAAAATTTGCAGAAAATGCTAAGATTGTTCATATTGACGTAGATCCGTCGGAAATTAACAAAAACGTGAAGACCGATGCCAGTGTTATCGGTGATATCAAAGAAGTATTAATCCGCTTAAATCGAAAATTGAAAAAGCAGAATCATTCTGAATGGATGGAACATATCAATGAAATGAAAAAGAAGTATCCATTGGATTTGGACAAATCAAAACTGACAGGACCGGCACTGATTGACTCTCTTTACCGGCTCACGGATGGGGAAGCAATCGTAACGACAGATGTCGGACAACATCAGATGTGGGCTGCACAGTTTTATAATTATAACAGACCAAGACAGCTGATTACCTCCGGGGGCCTAGGTACAATGGGTTATGGCGTAGGCGCATGTATTGGTGCAAAAATGGGCAACAAAGATAAGATTGTCGTGAATATCGCCGGTGATGGATGCTTTCGAATGAATATGAATGAAATTGCCACCGCGACCCGGTACAATATTCCAATTATTCAGATTGTCATTAACAATCATGTGCTTGGAATGGTACGCCAGTGGCAGACGTTGTTCTATGGTAAAAGATATTCTAATACAGTGTTGGACGACGCTGTAGATTTTGTGAAAATTGCAGAGGGTATGGGAGCCAAAGCCTATAGGGTTACTACCCTTGAAGAGTTTGAAGCAGCATGGAAAGATGCAGTTGCAATGAATATTCCTTGTGTAATTGATGCGCAGATTGACCAAGATGACAAGGTATTTCCTATGGTACCTGCCAATACGGCAATCAGTGAGGCATTTTCGGCAGAAGATCTTGCCGACAAGGGTTACGATTGCTAATAATAAAAAATATTACAGGAGGAGTAAAATGGCTAGAGTATATAATTTTTCAGCAGGACCGGCAGTATTACCGGAAGAAGTATTAAAAGAAGCAGCAGAAGAAATGCTTGATTACAAAGGAACGGGCATGAGTGTTATGGAGATGAGTCATCGTTCCAAGGCGTTTCAGCAGATTATTGATGATGCCCAGAAAGACATCAGGGAGTTGATGAATATCCCGGACAATTATAAAGTATTGTTCCTTCAGGGAGGAGCCTCCCAACAGTTTGCAGCGATTCCGATGAATTTAAAGAAAAACGGAAAAGCAGCTTATATTATTACAGGACAATGGGCAAAGAAAGCAGCACAGGAAGCAGAAAAATATGTGGAAGTACAGAGAGTAGCTTCTTCCGCAGACAAGACATTTTCTTATATTCCGGACTGCAGTGACTTGGATATTGATGATGATGTGGATTATGTATATATTTGTGAAAACAATACAATATATGGTACAAAATACCATGAACTCCCAAATACTAAGGGTCATACATTGGTAGCAGACGTATCCTCCTGTTTTTTATCAGAGCCTGTAGATGTTACAAAATATGGAGTTATTTATGGCGGCGTTCAGAAAAATATCGGACCTGCCGGTGTGGTTATTGTGATTATTCGTGAAGATTTAATTCCGGAGGAGGTAGATTCTTCTGTTCCTACAATGCTTGCCTACAAAACACAGGCAGATGCAGATTCTCTTTATAATACACCGCCATGTTATGGTATCTATATTTGCGGTAAAGTATTCCAGTGGATTAAAAAGATGGGCGGACTCGAGGCGATGAAAAAGCACAATGAAGAGAAAGCAAAAATTCTTTATGATTTTCTGGATCAGAGCAAGTTGTTCAAAGGAACAGTAGTAGCGAAAGACCGTTCTCTGATGAATGTACCTTTTGTTACCGGAAATGAAGAACTGGATGCAAAATTTGTCGCTGAGGCAAAGGCAGCCGGACTGGAAAATTTAAAGGGGCATAGAACAGTAGGCGGTATGAGAGCCAGCATTTACAATGCAATGCCAAAAGAGGGAGTGCAGGCCCTTGTTGACTTTATGAAAAAGTTTGAGGCAGAAAATATATAATAAAAACCGGAAGCAGAAGTAAAGAGATTACAAGTCTGCTTTGGTAAATAAGAGGAGAAAAAAATGATAAAGGTAAATTGTTTAAATCCTATCTCAAAACTGGGAACAGATTTATTAAATGACAAGTATGAGATGACAGATGATTTTTCTCAGGCTGACGTGGCATTGGTGCGGAGTGCGGCAATGCACGATTTAGATATGCCGGAAAGTCTGGTGGCAATTGCAAGAGCCGGAGCCGGTGTCAATAATATTCCTTTGGAAGAATGTGCGAAGAAAGGAATTGTAGTATTTAATACACCGGGGGCTAATGCCAATGGTGTAAAAGAACTGGTCCTTTGTGGAATGTTGTTGGCTTCCCGGGATATTCTTGGTGGAAATCAATGGGTACAAGCGAATAAGGAAGATGAAAATATCGGAAAAACCATGGAAAAAGCAAAGAAAAACTTTGCGGGAAATGAGATAAAGGGAAAGAAACTTGGCGTTATCGGACTTGGTGCAATCGGAAGACTGATAGCAAATGCAGCTGTTTCTCTGGGAATGGAGGTCTATGGTAATGATCCTTATATCTCCGTAGAAGGAGCTCTGAGTCTGAAGCGGGAAATTCATCTGGTAAAGACAAGAGAAGAAATTTTTAAAGAATGCGATTTTATTACACTACATACACCGCTGCTGGATGATACGAAAGAAATGATAAATAAGGACACAATAGCAATGATGAAGGATGGAGTGGTTGTTCTTAACTTTGCCAGAGATTTGCTGGTATGTGATGATGATATGGAACAGGCGCTGAATTCCGGAAAAGTAAAGAAATATGTGACCGATTTTCCAAATGCGAAGACAGCAAAAATGCAGGGGGTAATTGCCACACCGCATCTTGGCGCTTCCACAGAGGAATCAGAAGATAACTGTGCTGTCATGGCAGTCAATGAAATCATGGATTTTATGGAAAATGGAAATATTGTAAATTCTGTCAATTATCCGAAATGTGATTTGGGTATTTGTACCAAGGCATCCAGAGTGACAATCTGTCACAGGAATATTCCAAATATGATTGGACAGTTTGCATCAGCTGTGGCGGCAGAAGGAATTAATGTTGCAGATATGGTAGATAAGTCGAGAAATGATTATGCCTATGCGATTCTGGATATTGACGCACCTGCCACAGACAGCCTTGTTGCAAAACTACAGTCACTGGATGGGGTCATAAAAGTAAGAGTAGTAAAATAACAGAAATCAGATACAAATGAGGCTGTTGTAAAATGGCCTCATTTATTATATTCTGGGAAACGGAGGCAGATATGTTTTTCTTGTCAGCAACATCTGAAATCTCTTCAGAAATAGAAAGCATAGATAAAACAGTTGACCAATTATCTAAGTATACGGAAATGATAGTTGGAAAGCTGGTAAATTTAGGATTTGATATTTTGACTGCCATTATTATCTTTATTGTAGGAAAGTTTGTAATCCGAATGATAAGAAAACTGGTAAAAAATATTTTTACCCGTTCTGGCACAGATATCGGAGTGAGCCGGTTTATTGATTCCCTGATAAAAGTTGTAGGATATGTAATTGTATTAATTATTATTTGCGGACAAATCGGAATAGAAACTACATCACTCATTACGCTGCTCGGTACTGCAGGATTATCGATAGGACTGGCGCTGCAGGGCTGTCTTTCCAACTTTGCCGGAGGGATTCTTATTTTGATAAGCAAACCTTTTAAAGTGGGTGATTACATTATTTTGAAAGGAGCCGGCGAAAATGTAGAAGGTACTGTGGAAAAAATCGATATTATACACACCACTTTAAGTACGATAGATAACAAAATTGTTCAATGTCCTAATGGCACGGTATCCAACTGTATTTTAGTAAATGTAACAAATCAGGATTTCAGACGTGTCGATGTCGCGGTAGGAATCCACTATGAGGATGATTTGGGAAAAGCAAAGGCTATTGCAGAAACGATTGTGGATCAATGTGAATACAGATTGAAAGACCAGGAAAGCCAAGTGGTTGTTAAGCAGTTGGGAGAAAGCAGTGTGATATTAGAATTGCGAATGTGGACTTTATCAGAAGATTACTGGAGAGGAATGTTTTATCTCAACGAAAATATTAAAAAAGCGTTTGAAGAAAACGGCATACGAATTCCTTACAATCAGCTGGATGTGCATATTCATCAGCCTCAGGAATGAAATTGACAGTAATATTTTAAAACAGAAGGAAAAAACAAAATGATAGCAATAATATGTTTGGATCAAAATAATGGAATGTTTTTCAACGACAGAAGACAGAGCAAAGACCGGACTGTCAGAAAAGATATATTGAGTATAACTGCCAAGAAACGGTTATTTATGACAGAATATTCTTATGCTCAATTTAAGGAGGATGACGGATGTGACATTCAGCATATTAATATATGCACTGATTTTTTTGAACAGGAAAAAGATGACTATTGCCTGATAGAAAACTGTTATTTTGATGACCGGAAGGCAGAAAGATTGATTGTGTATCGATGGGATAAAGTTTACCCTGCGGATCATAGATATAATCTGAATGGCTGGAATTTAAAAAATACAATGGAATTTCAAGGTTATTCCCATGATAAAATAACGAGGGAAATTTATGAAAAAGATTAATTGGAAATATTTTTTGACGATAGTCATTACCGCAATCATGAGCGTTTCTCTGATTGCTGTTGAAAGAAATGAAAGTACAGACTCGGAAAAAATCGGTCAGAACAGTATCCGTTCTGAAAGTACAGATTTAGGAAACACCGTTGAAGAAAAAGTCAGTACAAAGTATGCAGCCCGGAAAGCTACAGACGACTCTGTCATGCGGGCGGAAGCGTATCAGGGAGAGCCCTATGTTGTAATAAACAATAATGTCCCCCAATTTACCAAAAAAGAAATAAAAAAGAAATCGTTTGAGAGATATGAGACACTGGATAAGCTGGGAAGATGCAGGACAGCAACTGCGTGTATAGGAACAGACCTTATGCCATCCCAGAAACGGAAAGCAATCGGGATGATAAAGCCTACCGGATGGCATACTAAAAAATATGATTTTGTAGATGGAAAATATTTATATAACAGATGTCATCTGATTGGATATCAATTAACCGGAGAAAATGCAAACAGAAAAAATCTGATTACAGGCACCCGCTATTTCAATGTAGAGGGAATGCTTCCTTTTGAAAATATGGTAGCGGATTTTGTCAAGGAGACAGAAAACCATGTCATGTATCGTGTGACGCCACGTTTTAGAGGAAATAACCTGCTTGCTGATGGTGTTCAGATAGAAGGGTATTCTGTGGAAGACCAGGGAGAAAGCATCTGTTTTAATGTTTTTTGTTATAATGTGCAGCCGGGAGTGGTTATAGATTATGCTACCGGAGAGAGCAGACTGAAATAGAAAAAGAAATAAAATAAGCAGATAACGGGAGTCGAACCCGCCTTTCCAGCTTGGGAAGCTGGCGTTCTACCGATGAACCATATCTGCATGAAATTATTGTAACACAGATAGTGATAGATGGCAAAGCCTATTTATACGAAACGGATAAAAAAGCAATACGATTTGACATGAATTTAAGTTGATGCTAGAATACAAAAGAAATAAACTTTATGTTCTGATGTAACAATCAGCTAAGAGGGAAGCAGGTGAAAATCCTGCACGGTCCCGCCACTGTAAGCGAGGAGCCGATACTCATAAATATTTCAATGATATTTTATTGGAATGTACCCACTGGGAAACTGGGAAGGGGAGTAGAGGCGATGATACGTAAGCCAGGAGACCTGCATAGAGTTTAGGAGTTATATCACGGGGAATTGATACAGAACTTCTATCGGAGAAATGGTGAAGTATGCCCCTGATTACTTATTTTGGTAATGCAGGGGTTTTTGATTGCCGTTTTTCTGTTATTCTGCCGTGTACTCCAAAATAATAGAAAAAAGGAGAACACAATGAAAGAAAGAACAAACAAAAGGAAAATGATTGCGCTATGTCTGATCCTGGTTATGACCGTGACGACTATTTGTTATTCTGGAGACAGCGCAAAAGCGCAGGAGAAAGAGGTTATTCTGATTTCTACTGCAGAGGAACTTGGAAAAATAGGAGTTGAAGATGGTTTTCCATCTGATGGCAGGTATAAGCTGACGGAAGACATAGATCATGTTCAAACTTCTATTGGAAATATGTCCACAGCTTTCCGTGGAGAATTTGACGGTGATGGACATAGTGTAACGTTAGATATTGTAACAGAAGAAAATTATAAAGGTCTGTTTGGCAGTATCAGCAATGCAGTGATAGAAAATGTTGTGGTCCGGGGAACTATCCAGACACAATATGGATGGGCTGCGGGAATTGCTGCGAAAGCAGTGAACAGTCAGATTACAAACTGTGGCTCAGAGGTAAACATTCAAAGTACAGGAAACAATTCCACCTGTTTTGCAGGAATTGCAGGATATGCAGAAAATTGTATTATTCGCAACTGTTATAATACAGGAAGTATAGAAGGAAAAATAAAAAACGCTGCAGGTATTGCAGGACAGACAAAAACAACGGTAACCATTGAAAATTGTTATAACACAGGAAATATTACCACCAGTGCCACATCTACACCGCGTGTGGGTGGAATTGCCGGTTATGGAGCAGTATCTTCCGGAAATGAGGCAATCGTGGCAAACTGCTACAATGCAGGTACTATTACGGGAACTTCTCAAACCGGCAGTTTTATGGGATATATCTATACCGGTTTTTCCGTGACGAACTGTTATTGCCTGGAAGGAAGCCATGAAAATATTGTCGGATTTAATTATGAGGCAAACATTGATAATGTGACCATAGTAAACACAGAGCAGTTAAAATCGCTGGGAGATACACTGGGAGATGCCTATATTACCAGAGAAGATAAAAATAGTGGATTTCCAATATTATCCTGGCAGAATAATACAGACAAAGAGGATTTAGCATTATTGGAAGAACTACGTTTGCAGCTTCCGTCAGGCGTACTCCAACCAAAATATTATACCGATAAAAATCTGATTACATATGTTGAAAATCTTATCGAGTCCAAAGAAGCATTTGCCGGAAAGGGAATTAAGGTTTCCATAAAAGAAGTGGAAAACCGTATGGGAGATACAGATACTTACATAGCACAGGATGGTACCATTCACTACTTCTACAGAAACTTATTTGAGGAAACCCCTTACCGTTACATGGGACAGGCAGATGTTATATTTGAATTATCACTGAATCGTGTATCGGTGGAATATTCCCCACGATGTGTCAATATTTACTGGGATTTGGAAAAGATAGAAAATGATTTGCAAACAGTGGCAGAAGAATATGACTGTGATGCCATATTGGGAGAAAATACATCCGCTGATGCTGTGACTCAAGATTTTTCCCTGCCAAAATATCCGGAAATTAATCACAATGGTAAGAAGAAGCAGGTAAAATGGGTATCTGCCAAATATACCTCTTCCAATCCGGAAGTCGTTTCTATTTCTGATAATGCAGCATGGGATAGCACTTTTACAAACATGTATTATGAAGTGAAAGTTCTGCCGAAAGAAATCGAAGAAGACGTAACAATTACAGCGACATTTGAATTTGAGCGGTATACGTTAAATTCAAACGAAGATACAATTTCACAAACGATTCAAAAAGAAATACCGATAAAAGTACCGGCAAGTGACAAAGAGGAAGCAGAGAGAGAATCCCTCCGCGAAAAACTTGCAAATTATGAGCAATATTTGACAGATTTTAATGATGGAACAGCGTTGGATACAAATAATGTGACAGGAGATATCCAGCTGGCAATTCCTTCCCGATTGGGACTGGATGGAAAATATTATAAGATTCAGGTAGATAGCAGCGATTCTTCTTTGATGGAAATCAATGGTTATCGCACTTATACTTACCGTCCGCTTCCGGGGCAGGACGCTAAAAAAGTCGTTTTAACTGTTACCGTGAGCAGGAAAGATAATACAGATGTATCAGCGCAGACGCAGATTTCATTGAATATTGTTCCATTGACAAAAGAAGAAATTGACGGGGCAGTCCGCTTTATGGAAACGGCAAAACAACAATTTTTTCATTTGATTAAAAATCAAAATACAGAAGAAGGAAATATCGTATCTGATTTACAGCCGTTTTATGGAATCTACCAGGATGAAGCGGGCAATGTATATGCGGCATCTTATATTGACAGGCCGAATAACGGTGGAATTTTATGCAGAGAAGTAAATCCACAGGAACCAATACCGGACAATATGCGTTATTGGATTTCCAGCAATCCGTCTATCATTAGTGATCAGAATTTAAAAGTAACAGTACCGGAATATGATACGAAAGTTACGGTAGGAACAGTGCTCTCACATGAAGTTTATGAGAATTATGCTAAAAGATACGCAGAGGATGAAGTTTATGGACCTGTTTTTCAAAAGCTTGTAGATCAGAAAGTCTGTGTAGAAGTTTTGGTAAGAGGAATAAAAGGAAAAGAGCCGGAGACGGAAAAAGTAACAGTTCCTTCTCCTGAAGCAGTTACAAAAACGCAGAATGTTGAAACAACGGAAACGAAAAAAGAAGTGACGACTACTGGTATCAATTCGGAAAGCAAGCCAAAAGAAAATAAAATATCCACAGAATTGAAAGTAAAAAAAGTAAAGGTCACCCGAAAGAAAAAAAGTCTGAAAGTCCAATGGAAGAAAAATAAAAAATCTGACGGATATCAGGTGTCTTATACAAAGTCAAAAAAGTGGAAAAAAGCAAAAAATAAATTGATAAAATCATCGAAAAAGACATCTGTAGTACTGCACAATTTGAAAAAACAAAAAGTATATTATGTCAGGGTAAGAGCATATCGGATTGTTAATCGCAAGAGGGAATATGGGAAATGGTCTAAAATAAAAAGAGTAAAGATAAAATAAAAATGATAAGAAAAACCGAAAAAAGGACGTGTCACTTAAAGGCACGTCCTTTTTTCGGCTTTTCTTTTGGATTGATAGAAATTGCAAAGTCCCTTAACTGTCTCACAAGAGAACTTTTTATTCTAAGCAATTATTACATTCTATTGACTGTTACTGTTGAAGCTACAGAAGATTTAATGAGAATCCGTACGGATTTACTCATTACATTAATGTTAGCTTTCGTGTAAATGTTTTTGAATACATTCTTTTTCAAATCTGTTAAAACAGTCGATGTAATGTTAATTGTTTTCAGTTTTTTACAATCCCGAAAAGCATTAATCCGGATTGTCTTAATGCCGGATTTTAATTTAACTTTCTTTAGATTTTTACAGTTTCGGAAAGCATTTTTGCTAATTTCCGTTGTATTTTTATAAACAGTTACTTTTTTGATATCTGTTTTTCCCCAAAAAGCGCCGGATCCGACTTTAACGATTTTGTAGGTAACATTATTATATTTTACTGTATTTTTTACTAAGACAGATGATTTGGAATAGCCGTCGGAAAATCCTTTTAAGATAACAGTATTATTTTCTGCAATCTTATATTTATATCCATCCACAGTAAAAGTGTCTCCCACAGCGGGTACTACGGGTGAAACTGTAGTGGTTTCCGGTATTGTGGTAGATTCCGGTACCGTGGTGGATTCCGGCGTCGTAGTTACATCTGAAGTAGTAGTTGATTCCGTTTCCTGTACAGTGGCATTTTCGGAATCTGTAGTGTTTTCCTGTTCCGTAGAAACTGTTTCTGTCTGACTGCTCTCTGACAGAGCTGATTCTCCGACGGAAGCAGTTTTTTCTGTGCTGCTCGTACTGGTATCCGCAAATGTGGCAACAGAACAAAAAGATAATATCAGAGCAGCGGTAACTGCAAACGAAACAAATTTTTCTTTTTTCATTTTGAATCCTCCTTAAATGTAATGGAATATAAACTATGTTATATTCATTTATGTGTCGATTCAATTATAAAAAGAAAATGTGTTTAAAATTTGAAGGAATACAAAAAATATTTCACTGAAAAATTTATTTTTATCTATTTTAAATAATCTTTGTAGATTTCAATGACCTCTTGCATGGTTTTTGGACTTGGAGCACCGATGGTAAGCCGTTTGTCCACGCAAGTGTCAAGGCGGATGGCATCGTAAATATCTTTTTGGAATACAGGGCTGATTGCCTGATATTCTTCCAACGTCATATCGTCAAGTGCGATTCCTTTTTCTTCGCAGAAAAGTACTAATTTTCCTACGATTCCATGCGCATCTCTGAACGGAACACCGTGATTTACCAGATAGTCAGCGGCATCTGTAGCGTTGGTAAAACCGTGTTTTGTGCTGGCTTCCATAATGTCAGTGTTAAAGGTCATAGTATCAATCATACCAGTGAAAAGCATAAGGGAGCTTTTTACCGTATCAATGGCATCAAAGGGAAGTTCTTTGTCTTCCTGCATATCTTTATTATAGGCAAGAGGAAGCCCTTTCATTGTTGTTAAAATAGAAATCAGCGCCCCATATACCCTTCCGGTTTTTCCCCGAATCAATTCTGCAATATCGGGATTTTTTTTCTGCGGCATAATACTGGAGCCGGTACTGTAAGAATCATCAATATTGACAAACCGGTATTCATTGGAATTCCAGATACAGATTTCTTCACAGAATCTGCTCAGATGCATCATTATAATAGAAAGTGCACTTAAATATTCAATCAGGTAATCCCTGTCTGATACGGAATCCATGCTGTTTAAAGTCGGACCGTAAAAATCCAGAAGTTTTGCCGTATATTCCCGATCCAGCGGATAAGTAGTTCCGGCGAGAGCGCCGGCGCCCAAAGGACAATAATTCATACGTTTATAAATATCATGGAGACGACTCCGGTCTCTTTTAAACATTTCAAAATATGCGCCAAAATGGTGTGCCAGCGTGATTGGTTGGGCTTTCTGCAGATGTGTAAAGCCTGGCATAAAGGTTTCTGTATTATTTTCCATTACATTGAGAAGGGAGCCGAGCAGTGTTTTGAGCAATGCGTCTGTTTCCATCAGTTCCTCTCTGATATAGAGCTTCATATCAAGGGCCACCTGGTCATTCCGACTGCGTCCGGTATGAAGTTTCTTTCCGGCATTTCCGATGCGTTCAATCAAATGAGCTTCCACAAAACTATGAATATCTTCGGATTCTTTGTCAAAAACCAGTTTTCCGCTCTCAATATCGTTCTGGATAGTTTCCAGCCCCTGGATAATCTGCTCCCGTTCCTTTGTACTGATAATTTTTTGTTTTTCCAACATTTTTACATGGGCAATACTTCCCTGAATATCCTGTTTATAAAATTTCTGGTCAAAAGATAATGATTCATTAAAGTTATGTACCAGTTGATCTTCTTCTTTTGTAAAACGACCACCCCATAATTTCATATGTAAAACCTCACTTTAAAATAAATATTCCAATAAAAGATATCAGACTTTTAGAGTATAGCATTATCATACTGGTTTTTCAAATATTCTTTTGTTATACTGATAAACGGACATTGTTAAAAGTAGAACATATGGGAAAAAAGAGAAAGGAGACAGAACATACTCTGTCAATATCGCTGATGAATATTTACTTTGCGCCCCTGGAAGGAATTACGGGGTTTACATACAGGAACGCATTTTCTGAATTGTTTGGAGGAGTGGAGAAATATTATGCTCCATTTGTTTCCCCATCTGTCAATGAGAGATTGCGGGGAAAGGAGATTAGAGACCTGCTTCCCGAACATAATAATTCGGATGTGAATTTGGTTCCTCAGATACTGACAAACAATTCAGAATATTTTATCAAGACGGTGGAGCAGTTGATGGAATTAGGATATACCAGAGAAATCAATCTGAATATCGGCTGTCCCTCAGGTACTGTTGTGGCAAAAAAGAAAGGGGCCGGTTTTCTGACAGATTTGGAAGGAATGGAGCAGTTTTTTGAAAAGATATTTGCCTGGTTGAGCCGGCAGGGAAAAGACGCTCCTCAGATTTCTGTTAAGACCCGGATTGGAATGTATGATCGTAGTGAATTTTCGGAAATTCTTGATATATATAATCATTATCCTATTAGTGAATTGATAATTCATCCAAGAACACGGGTGCAGATGTATCATGGGGATATACAAATGGAAATTTTTGAGTATGCGATAGAACATTCGGCCAATCCGTTATGTTACAATGGAGAAATACGGACGGTGGAGGATTATAATAAAATTGCAGATGCTTATCCGATACAGTCTGTAATGATTGGAAGAGGACTTGTTGCCAACCCAAACCTGGCAAATGAAATAGCGGGAGGTGTTCGGATAAAGAAAGAACAAATCAGAGAATACCATGACAGGCTGTATCATGATTTTGAGAAGATAATGAAAGCAGACAGGCATTTATTATTTAAAATGAAGGAATTTTGGAATTATGTTTCATGGAATTTTGAGAAAGAACATAAATGTGCGAAGGAAATCCGAAAAGCACAGAATCTGTACAAATATCACAGAGCGGTAGAAGATATTTTTGCTCATATGGAATTGAAAGAGTAGAAAAAATAAGATAATAGATAAATTAAAATATGCTCTCCGAAAAACAGATAGGAAACACCTGAAATCTGTTTTCCGGGGAGCATTGAAATTTTTTATTTGGTCAATATTTCCAGAATCTGATTGCTTCTTTCAATAAATGCCGTCATAGAGTCCGGATTTAACGGAGTATGACTGATCAATGCCAAATCATATAATTGCTTACAGATGAGTTCTGTATTTTCTCCTTCCGGATGCGCCAGAATGTATTGTACAAGATTATTGTTTGCATTTAATGTAAGCGTTTCTCCGGCACTGCCAAACATTGCAGGGTCCATTCCTGCCATGCCATACATTTTCATCATATCCTGCATACGACGGTTTTCCTCTGAGATTGTAATCATGGAAGAAACCTTTTTGTCTTTCAGTTTTTGTACTTTAATGTCTATGGAATCTCTGTGCAGTGCTTTTTTGAAGGTTTCACTCAGTTTTTCCGTGATTTCTTTGGATTCCTCTTCGCTGAGTTCTTCGGTAAAGGAATTATTTAAGTCATCATCAATCCGTTTAAACTTCAATCCCTCATTCTTAGCTTCCAGCTGTGTGATAAATGGCTGGTCGATATTGTCTTTCAAAATGACGGCGTCAATGTTTTGAGACTTGAACATATTGATATACTGGCTCTGCTGCACAGGGTCGTTGGTATAAAAAATAGTGTTCTCATGATGTTCCTTATTTTCTTCCAGACATTCTTTCAGTGTGAGGAATTTATTATCCAGATTTTTAAATAAAATATAATCGGACATTTTCTCGCAGAATTTTTCATCTTTCAGACAGCCAAATTTTATAAATGGACTAATGTCATCCCAATATTTTTCATAATTCTCTTTATCTGTCTTGCACATACCGGAAAGTTTATCTGCCACCTTTTTCGTAATGTAGTCGGAAATCTTCTTGACAAATCCGTCGTTCTGAAGAGCAGAACGGGAAACATTCAGCGGTAAATCCGGACAGTCGATTACACCTTTTAAGAGCATCAGAAATTCAGGGATTACTTCTTTAATGTTATCGGCGATAAATACCTGATTATTATACAGTTTAATTGTTCCTTCAATGGATTCATATTCCATGTTGATTTTAGGAAAATAAAGAATCCCTTTTAAATTGAACGGATAGTCCATATTCAGATGAATCCAGAATAAAGGCTCTTTATAATCCATGAAAACCTTGTGATAGAAATCTTTATATTCCTCTTCGGTACATTCATTTGGATGTTTTGTCCACAGGGGAACTGTGTCGCTAATGCTCTTAGGACGTTTTAAAATTTTAGCTTTTTTTGTTTCCGGTGAAATTTCAACCGTTTCCTTGCTACCATCCTCATTTTCTTTTTCTTCTGTCTTGGCAGGCTCTACAATATGTTCTATGACAGTATCTTTCTCAGTTACTTCTTCCTCCTGAATGGTTTCATATTCCGGCTCTGCATTTGGGTCGCTCAAGAAAATTTCGACCGGCATGAAAGAGCAGTATTTATTCAGTACTTCCTGTGCCCGGTACAGATTGGCAAATTCAACACTGTCTTCATTTAAGTAAAGTGTAATTTTGGTGCCCCGTTCGGATTTATCACAGTCGGACATGGTAAATTCCGTACCGTCCTGACAGTCCCAGAGAACAGCTTTGGCACCTTCTTTGTATGAGAGTGTTTCAATCGTTACCCGGTCTGCCACCATGAAAGCTGAGTAAAAACCAAGACCGAAATGACCGATAATCTGATCTTCCGATGTCTTGTCCTTATATTGCTCTAAAAAAGCCTCTGCACCGGAAAAGGCAATCTGATTGATATATTCCTCTACCTCATCAGCCGTCATACCCAGTCCATTGTCGATAAAGGTAAGCGTTTTTGCTTTCGCGTCAGCGAAAACCTGAATTTTAAACGTTTCATCATCTTTCAGAGATGCCTCTCCCATCATTTCCAGTTTTTTTAATTTGGTAATTGCATCGCATCCGTTAGATACCAATTCACGAAAAAAGATATCATGGTCGGAATATAACCATTTTTTTATAATCGGAAAAATATTTTCACTGTTAATGGATAAATTTCCTTGTTTTTTTGCCATAATAAATCACTCCTTTGCTTTTATATAAAATAAAAAATTTTCAATAAAGTCTTGCAGAAACTGGTAAATTCTGACTGACACATCAATTTTAACGCATCCGATACAAATGTCAACCAAAAATTAGCACTCCAAAGAAAGGAGTGCTAAAAATTTACTATTTGTTCATATTTTTGTAAAAAAGATGTCAGGTAATATCGTTTTCCACAATAAAATTTTTTTGAAAAAAAGATAATAACAGTTTATCCCAATAGTTATCCAGAGATTTATCCATGATAAAACTGTTTAGTGTAGTCCCGGTAATGATATTGACAGTATTGTCTTCATATAAAATATGGAGATATAATCCGCCAATGATTTCCGGTGAGAGAGCAATACCGCTGTCTGATATAATTTTTTCATAGTTCTTTTTGGGTAATGCCAGTACCAGTTTTATTTTTGTGGGAATTCTTTTCCCCCGAATGATTTCATAGCAAATATGTTTTACATTGGCCCAAAGAATAAAATTTTCAGACAGAGATTCTGCCTCTTCTTCAAAAAACTTTTTGTTTACCTGTCCGTTCAGCGAGAATGTGCTAAACGTACAGATTTCTCCTTCACAGAGGAGAAAGTGGTCAAAGGCGTCACTGAGCAGTAATTTTTGCATAAAATTTTTTGTATCTGTTATTTTAAAATGAATCATAAATTAAATTATAGCAGAGTGGTGGAGAACAATCAACAAGCGGATTTATCCATGGAAAATTTTTCCTTCAAAGAAAAATTTTTATTCGAAAGAAAGAAATTTTTTATTGTTGTTTACATTGACTTTTTGCATATCATATAGTAAATTAGAGTGTACGTATTTATGCTTCTGTAGCTCAGTTGGTAGAGCAACTGATTCGTAATCAGTAGGTCACGCGTTCAAGTCGCGCCAGGAGCTTTTATTTTTTGAAAGAAGGTAGATAAAATGGCATACAAGCCTTTTAAGCCTGTGAAAAATCAGAATATCTCTGCAGAACATGACCGCAGAAGAGAAATAAAAAAGAACTCTGCTGCAGACAACCCTATCAAGATTTTTGGTTTCCGGACCGGTGCACCTTATAAAATGATACCGGCGATTCTATATTATGCTTTTATGATTTTTTTTGTAGGCAGCGGAATATACGGTGAAATTAAATACTATGATTTTGAGCCGGTAGATATTGTGCTGACAGTCATAAAATATATTTTTCTGATTATTATGTTTTTCAGCCCGCTGATTTTCTTATCGGATTTTAAATACCGCGATTCTCTTCCTTTTTTTAAGAAACGCGAGACAGGCTCCACAATCATGGGGCTTATTCTTGTTATCATGTTCTGCTACATGATGGTAAATCTGAATATTTACTGCATGTCAGATACATGGAAACAGTCCGCAGAAAATGTGGAATTTTTGCGGGAGGAGAGAACAAATAATAAAGAAAGCACAGAGCAGACCACAGAAGAAGCTGCAGACGATGAGAGTGTGACAATAGGAGAGTCAGTTTCTTACAATTTCGATAAAAATATTCTTTCTGTACAGGAGGTAGTATTATGAGTCAAAAAAAGAAAATTCTTTTTATTGTTGCAGCTATTGTTGTGCTGATAGCGGTTGTTATCAGTATTATTCTTATCAATGTTCTGGGGGAGAAAAAATCATCCTATTCTGAGAAAGAAACGACGACTGTTTCTGTAAATGAGACAGAAACGGGAACTGGGGCCCTGGATGAGAACGGCAATTCTATAGAGCAGAATAATAATGTATCAGAATCCGGAAAACACAGTTCGAATGGAGCCGCTGTTGTGGGAAATGGTGACAATTACGCATATGATATTTTTACAGATGCCGCAGAAGAAAATAAAGGCTCTAATAATAAAGGAAAAAATTCTGAGAAAACGACCAAAAAAACGCAGAATACGTCAGCCGGACAGAATGCGACCGGTGCGGATTCCAAAAATGAAAACCAGAATAACAATAACTCTGATAACCAGCAGGCTACAAAAAAACCATCGACAGAGAATACAACAAAAAAGAACGGTCAGGGGAGCGGTAACAATAATTCCAATTATGAAGATGAAAACAATCCGAACAATGACCTAGGCTGGACGGATTTTTATTAAAAATTGCGGGATAATCCGTTATTTTGAGAGACATTGAAATATATTTAATAATATGAGAGGGCAGAATGATGATAAAATTAGATAAAAAATTAAAAGTCGGTGTACTTGGAGCAACCGGCATGGTGGGACAGAGATTTATTATTTTACTGGAAAACCATCCATGGTTTGAAGTAGTTACACTGGCAGCAAGTCCACGTTCCGCAGGAAAGACTTATGAAGAAGCTGTGGGCGACAGATGGAAAATGTCTGTTCCTATGCCCGAAAGAGTGAAAAATATGATCGTACATAATGTAAATGAAGTAGAAGCAGTTGCCGCTACGGTAGACTTTGTTTTCAGTGCGGTCGATATGACAAAAGAAGAGATTAAAAAAATTGAAGAAGATTATGCAAAGGCAGAAACCCCTGTTGTCTCAAACAACAGTGCACACCGATGGACCCCGGATGTTCCTATGGTAGTACCGGAAATTAATCCGGAGCATTATGAAGTGATTGAGGCACAGAAAAAAAGACTTGGCACAGAAAAAGGTTTTGTGGCAGTGAAGCCAAATTGTTCAATTCAGAGCTATGCGCCAGTTTTGACTGCATGGAAAAAGTTTGAGCCGATAGAAGTGGTTGCCACTACTTACCAAGCGATATCAGGAGCTGGAAAAACATTTAAAGACTGGCCGGAAATGCAAGGAAATATTATTCCGTTTATTGGTGGTGAGGAAGAAAAATCCGAACAGGAGCCTTTACGGCTTTGGGGCAAGGTTGAAAACGGAGAGATTGTGAAAGCTGCTACACCGGTCATTACAACTCAGTGTATCAGAGTTCCGGTATTAGATGGTCATACTGCGGCTGTATTTGTCAAGTTCAAGAAAAAACCAACCAAAGAACAACTGATTGAAGCGATGGTAAATTTCCGTGGCGAGCCACAGGATTTGGAACTCCCAAGCGCACCAAAGCAGTTTATTCAATATCTGGAAGAAGACAACAGACCACAGGTTTCCCTGGATGTAAATTTTGAGAATGGTATGGGAATATCTGTCGGCCGGCTGAGAGAGGATAGCTTATATGACTATAAGTTTGTAGGATTATCTCATAATACTCTGCGGGGAGCCGCTGGCGGAGCAGTTCTTTCTGCAGAATTACTGGTAGCAAAGAATTACATCACAGCAAAATAATCAAATATATAAAAAATTCCCGGCAACCGAATTTATGGTCTGCCGGGATTTTTTATTGAAATAATAACAACTTATCTATCCTGTATAATTGATTTTTACAACGTCTTCAATAGAGCAGTCTAAAATTTTACAGAGATATGCAAGCGTGGAAATATTGACATTGTTACCTTGTTTTAAGCGATACAGCGTACCTTTGTTGAAGTCATATTTGTTGATTAACTGGTAAGTTGAAATACCTTTTTTCTTCATCGTTTTCCATAAAGGCTCATATGTAATTTCAAATGAATAATCCATTGCTGTCCTCCTAAATAAAAGGATATTTTATATTGAAATGCTTGACCATACCTAACAAAATAGGTAGTAATCTTTAAAAGATATAGAACATAAACGAATTTTGATAACAGATTTGTTCTTTTGGAAGATGGTTAATTTTGTAAAAATATTATTAAAACTATAGACTATTTTGACAATTTGTGAGAAAATATTTTGAGGTGTGAGCGTATGTGAGCTTACAGTTTATTACATATTTCGAAAGGAGTATTTATTCAAATGATTTATTCAAAAGAAGTTGAAATGATGTGTCCTGTTGCCAAGGGCGCAAAGCATGAGCCTGCTCCGATTCCAGAAGAGGGAAAATGGGTTCATTCCAAAAAAATTGAAGATATCTCAGGCTTTACACATGGTGTTGGCTGGTGTGCACCACAGCAGGGAGCATGTAAGCTTACATTAAATGTAAAAGAAGGTATTATTGAAGAGGCCCTTGTAGAAACAATCGGTTGTTCCGGTATGACACATTCTGCAGCGATGGCAGCAGAGGTACTTCAGGGAAAAACAATTCTGGAGGCATTGAATACAGATTTGGTTTGTGATGCAATCAACACAGCGATGAGAGAGCTGTTTTTACAGATTGTTTATGGTAGAACGCAGAGTGCTTTTTCAGATGATGGTCTTGTAATTGGTGCCGGCCTTGAAGACTTAGGAAAAGGACTTCGTTCACAGGTAGGCACAATGTACGCTACAAAAGCAAAAGGTGTTCGTTATCTTGAGATGGCAGAAGGTTACGTAACAGGTGTTGCACTGGATGCGGATAATGAAGTAATTGGTTACCAGTTTGTAAATCTTGGAAAGATGACAGACTTCATTAAAAAAGGTGATGATCCAACTACAGCATGGGAAAAATCTAAAGGTCAGTACGGCCGTGTGGATGATGCTGTCAAGATTATCGACCCAAGAAAAGAATAGGAGGTAACGACAATGGCATTATTTGAATCATATGAAAGAAGAATTAATCAGATTAATTCTGTTTTAAATAGTTATGGAATTGCTTCGATTGAAGAGGCAGAAAAAATTACAAAGGACGCAGGATTAAATGTTTACGATATGATAAAGGGAATCCAGCCAATTTGTTTTGAAAACGCATGCTGGGCTTATACAGTAGGTGCAGCAATCGCAATTAAAAAAGGATGCAGAAAAGCAGCGGATGCTGCTGCGGCAATCGGGGAAGGACTTCAATCTTTCTGTATTCCGGGCTCCGTTGCAGACCACAGAAAAGTAGGTCTTGGACATGGTAACTTAGGAAAAATGTTGTTAGAGGAAGATACAGAATGTTTCTGTTTCCTTGCAGGTCATGAATCGTTTGCGGCTGCAGAAGGTGCAATCGGAATTGCTGAAAAGGCAAACAAAGTGCGGAAAAAACCTTTGAGAGTTATTTTGAACGGTCTCGGAAAAGATGCAGCTCAGATTATCTCCCGTATTAACGGATTTACTTATGTAGAGACAAAATATGATTACAAAGAAGGAAAAGTAAACGTTATATATGAAAAAGCATACTCCAGTGGACTTCGTGCTTCCGTAAAATGTTACGGTGCAGATGATGTTCAGGAAGGTGTTGCAATCATGCACTTGGAGAATGTAGGTGTATCCATCACAGGTAACTCGACAAATCCTACGAGATTCCAGCATCCGGTTGCAGGTACATACAAAAAAGAATGTATTGAACAGGGTAAGAAATACTTTTCTGTAGCTTCCGGTGGAGGAACAGGACGTACACTTCATCCGGATAATATGGCAGCCGGCCCTGCATCTTATGGTATGACAGATACATTAGGTCGTATGCACTCTGATGCACAGTTTGCAGGTTCTTCCTCTGTTCCGGCTCACGTAGAAATGATGGGACTGATTGGTGCGGGCAACAATCCTATGGTCGGTATGACTGTTGCTGTTGCAGTCAGTGTTGAGCAGGCGGCAGATGCAGGAAAATTCTAAAGAATTCAATTAGATTGTATTATAAAACAGGAAAAGGATGACTTCAGTCATCCTTTTTCTATGAAAGGAAAAGAAAAAATGAAATCAAGATTGGAAATATATAATATCCGAACAAAAGAGCGAAAGATAATATCAGAATTTAATTATCTCATAGAAGCTCCTAATTGGTCCGCTGACGGAAATTTTTTGATATATAACAGTCAGGGAAAAATATATCGATATGATTTAGATAACGGCATAAGTACAGAAATTTTTACTGATTATGTAAATCAATGTAATAATGACCATGTTTTGTCTCCGGATGGAAATGAGATTGCAGTGAGTCACAATGTGAAAGAAGATGGACTTTCAAGAATTTATATTGTGCCATTCAACGGAGGGATTCCAAGATTGATTACCCCTTTGGCTCCAAGCTATCTGCATGGCTGGTCTCCGGATGGAAAAACGCTTGCGTACTGTGCTGAGAGAAATGGGGAATTTGATATTTATACGATTTCTGTTGCGGGTGGAAATGAGATTCGGCTTACGGATTCCGTAGGACTGAATGATGGACCGGAATATGACAGCACAGGAGAATATATCTGGTATAATTCTGTAAGAACAGGTATAATGCAGGTTTGGCGTATGAAAGCAGATGGGACAGAACAGACCCAGATAACATTTGATTCTGAATGGAATATCTGGTTTCCGCACGTATCACCGGATAAAAAGCATGTAGTAATGCTTGCGTATCACAAAAATGATGTGAAACCATACGAACATGTCCCAAATAAAAATGTAGAATTACGTCTTCTGGATGTTCAAACCGGTGCGATAGAGACGATTGTAAAGCTGTTTGGAGGACAGGGGACCATTAATGTCAATTCATGGGCTCCGGACAGCGAGCAATTTGCATTTGTGAGCTATGAAGTATAAAGGATATTCCAGAAGAAAAATCGACTTATACCTCTTTCTGTGTTATGATAATGCTCGTAGGAGAGCATACAGAAAGAGGTATTTTTATGACTGACATATCCGCAAATAAACAAAAAAAACGTATATGTATCGGTATTCTTGCTCATGTAGACAGCGGAAAGACGACTCTGTCAGAAGCGATGCTATATATGACAGGAAAAATAAGAAAATTGGGACGGGTGGATCATAAGGACGCATATTTAGATACATTTCAGATGGAAAGAGACCGTGGGATTACAATTTTTTCCAAGCAGGCAGTCATGACATATAAAAATATGGAAATAACACTGCTGGATACGCCGGGACATGTGGATTTTTCTACGGAAATGGAAAGAACACTGCAGGTGCTGGATTATGCGGTGTTGGTGGTCAGTGCCAGTGAGGGAATTCAGGGACATACAGAGACTTTGTGGAAACTGTTGGCCAGGTATGATATTCCGGCGTTTATTTTTGTCAACAAAATGGATATGCCAAATGTGAGTGCTGACTTTATTTTGTATGAAATGAAGGAGCGTCTGTCAGACGGCATTGTAAGATTTCCCGAAACGGTAGGCACTTTGGAAGATGTGGCAATGAGTGATGAAGATGTTTTGGAATCTTATATGGAGACAGGAAAAATCAGTGATGAAACAATTTCCGGGCTGGTATATGACAGAAAAATTTTTCCATGTTACTTTGGGTCTGCACTTAAACTGGAGGGCGTAGAAGAATTACTGGAAGGAATGGAACGGTTTACATTTATGCCGGTCTATCGCAGGCAGTTTGGGGCAAAAGTGTTTAAGATTGCAAAAGATTCCAAAGGAAACCGTCTTACTTATATGAAAATTACAGGCGGGGCGTTAAATGTAAAAGAAGTATTACACGGAAGCAGCAGTGGAGAAATATGGGAAGAAAAGATTAATGAAATCAGACAATATTCCGGAGAAAAATATGAATTATTAGCAAGAGCATTTCCGGGGACGGTATGTGCAGTATCCGGATTGACAAAAACATATTCCGGTGAGGGACTCGGATACGAAACAGAAACTGAATTACCAAGTCTGCAACCGGTCATGTCTTATCAGATTATACTGGAAGATCATACAAATGTCAGTCAGGCTTATGCACGTCTCAAAGAACTGGAAGAGGAGGATCCTACTTTACAACTGAAATGGAATGAGGAAACACAGGAAATCACAGCCAATGTAATGGGGGAAATACAGATTCAGGTATTGAAACAGATGATAGCAGACCGGTTTGGAATGAAAGTAACTTTTGGAGCCGGAAGTATTTTATATAAGGAGACGATATTAGATACGGTAGAAGGTATAGGGCATTTTGAGCCCCTGCGGCATTATGCAGAAGTACACTTGCTCCTGGAGCCTTCCAATCCGGGAAGCGGTCTTACCTTTCATACGAGAGTCAATGAAAATGTTCTTGCAAAAAACTGGCAGAGACTGATACTGACGCATCTGGCAGAAAAAGAACACAGAGGAGTGCTCTGTGGAGCACCAATTACAGATATGTGTGTTACGGTAGTTGGAGGAAAGGCACACTTAAAACATACGGAAGGCGGAGATTTTCGGCAAGCTACTTATCGGGCTTTGCGACAGGGATTAAAAAAAGCTAAGAGTGTTCTTTTAGAGCCATATTATGATTTTACTCTGAATGTTCCAACAGAGAATGTCGGGCGCGCGATGACAGATATCAATAAAATGCAGGGAAAAGTAAATACGCCTGAAACGAAGGGGGAAAGTAGTATCCTGACCGGATATGCACCGGTATCCGAAATATGGAATTATCTCAATGAGGTAAATGCGTATTCTCATGGAAAAGGAAGGCTTACTTTAAAATTCAAAGGATATGCCCCTTGCCATAATGCAGAAAATGTCATAGAACAATGCGGATATGACAGTGAAGCGGACATTAAGAATCCTACTGGCTCAGTTTTTTGCGCTCATGGCGCAGGCTTTTATGTGCCATGGGATGAAGTGGAAAATTATATGCACGTCAAGACAGCTACTAATTTTAATCTGGCAGAGCAGCCGGAATCAGAAAATGATGTGTCAGAGTCGGAAAAAGAGGAGAAGCCATCATCAGCTTATGATACATATGCTTCTGATAAAGAATTGGAAAAAATTTTTGAAAAAACTTTTGGCCCAGTCCGCAGAAAACGTTACAGTGAAACGAAAGTAAGAGATTATTCGCCAAAACAGGAAAGCCGAAATAAAAAGGCAAAGAAAGATAATCTTCCGGAATGTGTGCTGGTAGATGGATATAATATCATATTTGCCTGGGAAGAATTGAAGAAAATCGCAAAAGAAAATATTGACGGGGCGAGGGATAAATTGCTTGATATTATGTCAAATTACCAGGGATATAAGGACAATACGGTAATTGTTGTGTTTGATGCTTATAATGTAAAACGTCATACGGAAACAATCTATAAACATAATAATGTATACGTAGTGTTTACAAAAGAAGCAGAAACAGCAGATATGTATATCGCGAAGACAACACATCATATCGCGAGCAGATACAGCGTTACGGTTGCCACTTCAGATGCGTTGGAACAGCTGATTATTATGGGACAGGGAGCTCTCAGAATGTCTGCCCGCAATTTTCGGGAAGAGGTGGAACAGGTCAATGAAAATATCCGGATGTATTTGGACCAGACGGAGAGTTTGAATAATTTTGTTATAAAAAAGAAACAATAAAAGATATGAAAAGGAGGTCGGGTAAGTACCAAACCTCCTTTTTTGTATCATTTAAAATGTTTGATAAAATTGTATGATAATAAAATATTCCCAATGGTTTTATGATAATTCGTATTTTCTAATCCAATATCCGATTTGAAGAATATAAGCCAGCATTTGTGGACCTGCCATCAGTTGGCCGTACCATGGCTTTCCATAATCTTTAGGGCTGTCAATAAAATTTATCAGTTTTTTTCTATCGATAATTTCTGCCAGAGATTTGTTCCGCTCCATCTCAATCATTACCATTTTTCCCAGCAGCTTTTCATAGTTTGGGTCGTAAGTTTTCGGATAAGGGCTTTTCTTTCGATATAATATTTCCGCGGGAAGATATTCTTTGCCACATTCTACAAGAAGACTTTTGGTCTGTCCGTTATGACATTTATATTGCCACGGAATATTAAATACATATTCCAGGATTCTGTAATCTGCAAAAGGAACGCGAGCCTCCAGACCGGAATACATGCTGCAGCGGTCCATTCGATTCAATAATGTCATCATAAACCAGCGCACATTAAGCCAGGAAACAATTCGGCGGTGTTGTTCCTTCTCATCTTCTTCTTCCAGCAGAGGACATTCTGCAACAGAAGTCGTATATGCGTTATCCACATATTCTTTCAGAGGAAGTGAATGGATAAATTCATCGCGAAACAGAAGTGTGCGGGCTTCCATATCATAAGACCAGGGGAAGGTATTTTGATACAGCATATCTTTTCGATGAAACCATGGATAGCCGCCAAAAATTTCATCTGCACATTCACCGGTAAGCGTTACTTTACATTCCTGTGAGACAAGATGACAAAAATATAGCATGGAAGATTCTACATCTGCCATACAAGGCATATCTCTGGCATCAACTGTTTTTAACAGACATCGAATTTGTTCTTCATTATTACACTCCAGATAAGTGTGATGACTGTTAATATGGTGGGTCATAATATCTACATAAGGTCGGTCCAGAGAACTTTGGAAAGAGCTGGCCTTAAAATTTTTTTCATTGTCTACAAAGTCAAAGGAATAAGTGTTTAATCGGGTATCGCCCAGATTTTTGCTGACAATCGCCGACACAAGGCTGGAATCCAGACCTCCGGATAAGAAAGTACAAATCGGAATGTCAGATACCATCTGCCTTTGGATACTGTCAGTAATTAAATCACTGCAATGATGAACGGTAGCATCATAATCTTCCGTGTGACGATGGCTTTCCAGCTTCCAATAACAGTGATTTTTTACGATGATCTGTTTGTCTGCATTGACTGTAATTGTCAGAAAGTGTCCGGGAAGTACTTCACAGATATTTTGAAACACACCGTTTCCAAGTGTGTGTGCGGGACCCAGCCCAATGATTTCACACCAGCTGTTATGGTCGGCCACGGGTTGAATTCCATAGGCAAAAATCCCTTTAATTTCTGAAGAAAAGACAAATTCGTTATTATTTTGATAGTAAAATAAAGGCTTTACGCCTACATGGTCTCTTACAACAATTAATTGCCCGTTTTCATAAATAGCAAAAGCAAAAATTCCATTGAATTCCCGGAAAATCGAGTTTCCGAACACCAGATAACTGTAAAGAATGATTTCTGTATCACCGGTAGTTTTCAAAGAAATATGATACGGAGCAAGGCGAAGTCGCAGCTCCTCTGTATTATATAATTCTCCATTATATACAATCGTGGCCACCCGATTCTGATAGCGGCAAGTCATGGGCTGTTGCCCGCCTTTAATGTCGCGGATGGAAAGACGTGTGTGGGCAAAACCAACAAATCCTTCCATATAGATATCGTCATCATCCGGTCCCCGATGTTTGATAGAGACTTTCATATTTTTCAATTTATTTTGTAATAAATTTCTGGAATGTTCTTTGAATACATCATGTTTCGTTTGAAAAAAACCGGCAATACCACACATAAAGAATCTCCTAAAATGAATTATTCCGGATAGAGAATTGTTTTCTATCCCGTCAAATTTATAAAGCTGTCACATGGGGACTTTTAATAACAGGCTGTATCTGCCTGCCACCCAAGGCTTTTTCGATTGTTTCTTCAATCAAATCAGCATGTGCAATCATTGAGTTTGGCTTTGAAATATAATTATCCTGACCAAAAGGAACAAAATAAATATTTTTCGTATTGAGTAGTATTCCAATGTTCTTCAAATTCATTCCCAGTGCATCATTGGTACTGAGAAAGATTACCAATGGTCTGTTGTTTCGCAGATGTGCTTTTGCCGCCATCAATACAGGGGTGTCAGAGATACCGTTTGCCAGTTTCGACAGAGTATTTCCGGTACACGGTGCAATGATGAGAAGGTCCAACATAGATTTTGGACCAATAGGCTCTGCCTCCGGAATAGTCGTAATGGGAGGCCTTCCGCTAATCTCCTCTGCAAGCTTTAAAAAATCTTTGGATTTTCCGAATCGGGAATCGGTAGAAGAAGCATTGTCTGAAAAAATTGTATAAATATTAGCTTTTGTATCAGCCAGTCTTCTGAGTTCCTCGAACATTTTTTTGAAAGTGCAGTATGAGCCGGTTATGCCCACACCAATATTCTTATCTTTAAAGTTATGAGCCATTTATCCCAGTCCTTTCTATATATGAAATTATGCTTTGAGCAATTAATTCCCCGGCAGCTTTGGGCGCTGTAGCACCGGGAAGGCCGGGGCATGTAATGAGGGATAAATTATATTTATCAACCAGAGAGGAGCAAATGCCGTATGGCTTGGATGCTATTTCAAACAATACGCAGCTTTTTTTCATCAAGCTATAGTGCAATTCCGTGAAATTTTCTGCGGGAACTGTGTTAATAATAATATCAAAAGAAGGCAGTTTCTCATGAAAATCTTCATATTGTAATATTTTATATCCATACGATAAAGCTTGGCTTAAATGGGCAGGCGTATGGTCGTAAACAGTAACATCACAGCCGAGCGCTGTGAGTCTGGATGCTGCATTTGTGCCACATTTTCCAAAGCCAATGATAAAAACTTTGGAGTTTCCAAGAGAAAAATCGGTGTTTGTAATGATTTGTGCCAGCAAACCTTCTGCCGTAAGCATTGCATTATTCCATACCACATTTTCGTCTTTCAGAACATCTACAAAAGTTATATTTTTTTCTTTTCCATAAGCGAGTACTTTATCGGGAATATTTCCTCCGAATACTGTTTGGTGACCCTTTAGCAGCCCTAAAAAAGTGTCGATTGGAAAACTGCTGTAGAAATCACAGTTGATATGACTGCCGTCTTTAGAGAATGGCGTGCCACATACGATTATATCATCATGGTTGAAATCAAGATTCGATTTAATATATGCGTTATAATGATGGGCTGTTAAATAATTTTGAATATAAATCTGTCGTTTGTCTCCTGACAAAATAGCAAAAGTTTTCATATTCGCCTCCATAATCTAAAATATGCCAAAAAAATATAGTGGTGCATGAGAAATGGGTTATTTCCCTTTTGCCGGGAAAATGATATACTGTATAAAGAAGTTATAAGGCGGGATAAAAGGGAGGATTATGGTTATGATGCAGAAGAAATTGTGCAAGATGGTACAAATATGGATAAGTGTGATTTGTTTCTGTGTACTTTTTTCTGTGATTGCAAAAGCAGAAAATCTGTATGAGAAAGGGGACATTGACCGGGTTTATATTACCTGCGATACAGAAATCGGACAGCTGACAAAAGAAGATTATGTCACAGCCAAGGTAGATATTGTGAAAGCCGACGGCACCGTTGATGTGAGTGACGATGCAGCCCAGGTAAAATTGAGAGGAAATTCTACTTCAAAAGCAGCAAAGAAACCTTTGAAATTTAAGTTTAGTTCTAAAATATCATTTTTAGGAATGGACAAAGGGAAAAAATGGAATGTGCTGGCAAATGCTTTTGATAAAACATTAATTAGAAATGCTCTCTGCTTTGAACTGGGAGATAAGATGGGACTCTCTTATATCTGCCAGGGTCGGTTTGTTGATTTGTATTACAATGGAAAACTGTGCGGAAGTTATTATGTTACTGAGCCCGTGGAAACCGGTACGGGGAGAGTGGAAATTAATGAGGAAGAGAAAGACTTTATGATTGAGCTGGAACGGGAACGTTTTGAGTCAGATGTACAGTATATTTATTCAAAACTGGGACTTCGGTTTGCAGTAAATGCTCCGGAAATACCAACCAGCACTCAGACGGCATATATGAATAGCTATCTTGCAAATGTAGAGACGGCATTTTCGACGTATAAAATGTCGGAATATTCGAAATATATTGACGTAGATTCTTTTGTCAACTATTACATTGTCAGTGAAATTTTCAAAGCGGTAGACTTTAATTATAGTTCAACCAGGTTTTATGTAAAAGATGGAAAAATGTATGCAGGACCGCTGTGGGATGTAGATTTATCTTCAGGAAATGCGTCTTCGAAATTTTATAGAGATTATTATAAAGATGGTGTAAGCTATAAAGATTTGTATTGTACTCAGATGAGATGGTTTGGATATCTTATGAAAAGCGATGAGTTTGTGGAAAAAGTAAATGCCCGGCTGCAGCAGATGCTTTCAACCATACAGAATATGTATCAGAATAATCAGAACGGGACCAGCCGTATTGATACTCTGATGCAGCTTTATGGTCCGTCTTTTGAAAGAAATTATCTGGCTCTGGAGCAGGGTGGAGCCGGTTGGAGCATCACAGAGAGATATTCTCTCTGCGACAATCGACTGGGATTGGAGTATGATAATCATCCGGCCACCTATAAAGAAAATGTTGAACTGCTCAGAGAATGGCTGAAAAACAGAGTTAATTATCTGCAGTCTCAGTGGAAGGCTACAATCAATAATAAGATAAACGGTTTGGAGGCCAAGAAAAAATCCTACAATAGTATTCTGTTGTCATGGTATCAGCAGGGCGTTGCAGATGGGTATGAGATAGAATATAAGGTAGAAAAAGAAAATTATAAACTTTTAAAAGTCATTGAAAATGGCAACACACAGGAGTTGAAAGCAAAAAAACTGACACCGGGATTAAAATATACATTTCGTGTACGTTCTTACGTAAAAAATGGCAACACAAAAACATATTCTCCTTATGCCAGTGTGAAAAAAACATTGAAATTGAACAAACCAAAAGTAAAAGCAAAAAGAATCAACCGGAAAAAAGCAAAAGTCACATGGAAGAAGGTAAAAGGAGCAAAGGGATATATTGTTTATATGTCTTTGAAAAAGTCCGGAAAATATAAAAAGGTTAAAACGATTCACACAAATAAAAAACTGCAGTATGTAAAAAAGAATTGCAGAAAAAATAAAAAATACTATTTCCGGGTAAAATCCTACGTGGTATATAACGGAAAGAAGTATATTAGTAAATAAATATTTACATACTAAAGATGATAAATGAGATGAACGGAGAAAATAAATATGTCAGAAAAACCAATGAGTAATCAACTAAAAAAAGGAACATTAGTACTGAATTTGCTAATTATTCCGGCAATCATATTTTTTGAAGTGGTCTTATATAAATATGTGTCCTATAAAAATTATCTGGCACTGGAATATCTTCCGGTGAAATATATTGTTTTTGTGGAAATACTTCTAGCAGTAGCTGCTATCATACCTTTTGTAATTAAGTGGGGAAAAAAGAGCACTATTTTATCGCTTGTTTATTCTATACTTATGATTCTGGTGCTGGTCTCAGTCAGCATTTTTGCTTTAGTCCATGATAAGCAGATTAAAAATGTTGTGTTGAAAGCAGATACCACTCTGGATAAAATTATGGAAAATTCCAAACAGGTTACAGATGAATATGGGGTCTATGTTTTAAAAGAGGACAGTGCAAAGGAATTAAAGGATGCAGCAGAATACAAATTTGGCTATAATACGCAATATTCTGCGGAGGATATAAAAACAGTAATAAATGCCATGGAATCTGAGTTGTCAGCTCCAATTCATACAAATAAGTATGCGGACCCTGTCGCTCTGGCAGAGAGCCTGATACAAAAACACAGTGGTGCGATTATTCTGAACAGTGCAATGATAGATACGATAGAAAATGCGGGAGATGACTCAGACAATGATACGCAGGATGGAATTTATTCTGATTTTTCCGAACAGGTTAAATGTATTTACAGGATAACTGTAAAAAATGCACTTTCTATCATGAGTGATTCAGGAAATGTTACGGGAAAATGTTTCAATGTTTATATTAGCGGTATCGATACCGAGGGCAGTGTAGAAACAAAAAGCAGAAGCGATGTTAATATTGTTATGTCTGTCAATCCGATTACCAAAAAAGTAATTTTAATTTCTACACCGAGAGATTACTATGTGCCATTATCCATTTCCAATGGGGTACGAGATAAGCTGACGCACGCAGGAAATTATGGAATTGATGTTTCCATGAAAACGCTGGAACAACTCTATGAGACAAAATTTGATTATTATATACGGATGAATTTTACCGGATTTGTAAATATTATTGATGCTTTGGGCGGCATTGATGTAGAATCTGATTATTCTTTTTCAACACACGGTTATAGCTACAGCGAAGGTCTAAATGAAAATTTGAGCGGTATTGAAGCACTCTGGTTTGCGAGAGAGCGACATGCCTTTGCCGAGGGGGATCGTCAAAGAGGAAAAGACCAGATGAAAGTCATAGAGGCTGTTATCAAGAAATGCCAGTCTGCCGCTCTTTTGGAAAATTATGATGAGATTTTAGATAATGTCAGCGACAGCTTTCAGACAAATATGACAAAGAACAGTATAAAAAAATTAGTAAAATTTCAGTTAAATCAGTCTCCGGATTGGGATATTATTACTTATAGCGTAAGTGGACAGGGAACATCGGATTATACGTATACTGTTCCAAGTCAGAGAGCATATGTCATGGTGCCGGATGAGAGTACCGTGGAGATTGCAAAAAAATTATTGACGGCGAACAAAAACAATAAAAATGTAAAAGACCCGGAAACTGCAGAGGACAGCAATGAGTAAAGAGAAGGAAAATTATTTTGAAAAAATGAATCATCGTAAAGGATTGGAACTGATTTCTACAAAGGCAAATACGTTAAAGGCGTTGGAACATCGTATCACAAAAGCTTTTATTGAGGAGATGCTTATCGTCATTGCCAAAGATTACATCCGCAATAAGAGAGAAACGGCCGTTTTTGTAGGAAAAAAATTCCAGGGAGCCAGGATTGTAGTGAGAAGCTCTTCCGCAAATGAGGATTGTCTGAAAAAATCCAATGCGGGACATTATACCAGCGTTTTGAACGTGGATTCTGCAAATATTACGTCTGTAATCAATGCGATGGATGAAGTGCTTGCATCTTATACGATTGATATGGACGATATTTCAGAGCAGCAGGTCCTGATACAGCATCAGGCTGTTGATGTGGCGTACAGCGGAGTCCTTTTTACCTATGATATTCAGGGCCAGAGACCATACTATCTGATTAATTATGACGACAGTGGCGCTACAGATTCCGTAACCAGTGGAATCGGAGGAAAAACACTCTGGATTGCCAGAAATACAGAATTATCCGAACTGGAGCAGTCCTGGGGTAATCTGATTGCAGCTGTCAATGAAATTGAGCAGATGGTCCGTATTCCTCTGGATATTGAATTTGCGATTAACAAAAAAAACGAGGTTATTATTTTTCAGGTAAGACCTCTGGTTGCTAATTTCTCTAAAATTAAAGATGCAAATAAAATATCGCACCAGTTTTTTGAGAAAATAAATACATTAAAAGAAGATTATCGTGACATCAAAAGTATCCTCGATGGAAAAAATATGATGTTTTCGGATATGGCATTTTGGAATCCTTCAGAAATTATCGGTACCAGTCCAAGAACGTTAGACTATTCCCTTTATCGATATATTATTACATCCAAAGCATGGAATCAGGGATTAGTGCCGATGGGCTACCGTAAACTGGATGATGAACTGATGTATAAAATCGGCGTCAAACCATATATTAGCCTGGAGTATTCTTTTTATTCCCTGATTCCGGGAGATTTAAGAGAACCTCTGGCAATGAAACTGGTAAATTTCTATGCGGAAAAATTAAAAAAGGATATTACAGCGCATGATAAAATAGAATTTGAGATTGTCCATTCCAATTATGATTTTATGACAGAAAAACATACGGAAGAATTTTTGGAAAATGGATTTTCCCAAAAAGAACGCAGGGAAATTGTGAATTCTTTAAAGAAACTTACATACAACATGGTTTCCGAATACAATAAAATATCTTTAAGGGATACGGCAGATATACGACATTTAGAGATATCCCGAAAAAAAATTCAGGAGATGTATTTGAAAACGCAGGATGTCAATGCAATGATTCGCGCCGTGCTTGGATTGCTGGAGGACATCAATGTATATGGGACACCACAGTTTACCCGACAGGCAAGAATGGCATTCATAGCCAGATCGTTCTGCACTTCGCTTGTGATAGCTGGATGGTTTTCCAAACGCCAGATTGATGAGTTTATGAGATCCATTACGACGGTCTCCTCTGATTTTGAGCAGGATTACAAGAAATTTTCAGCAGGTAAGATGTCCAGAGATGCGTTTAATGCAAAATATGGTCATTTGCGCAGCGGCACTTATGATATTCGTACCGATAGTTATAATCAGATGGTATTCCGCCCGGTTACCGGAAAATATCAGTCCACAAAAGAAAAGCAGAAGTCCGGTGGACTGGACAGAGAAATTTTGGAAAAAGCACTGGAATCCATTCAGTTTCCCGTCTCTGCCCATGATTTTAACAATTTTCTTGTCAATGCGATTGAAAGCAGAGAGTATTTTAAATTTGAGTTTACCAAGTCGCTGAGTCTTGCGATTGATTTGATACAAAATCTGGGAAAATTGTTGGATATTGACCGCAAGGAATTATCCTGGATTACAGTGGAAGACCTCGGTGACTGTCTGAATTTATCATCGGATGCTGTCCGGGAAAAACTTGGAACAATTATTGAAAAAAATAAAGCATATTATAAAGAATATTCTAATGTCATTCTGCCGGATGTGATTTTAGATGACAGGGGAATTTCCGTTATTCCGGTCAACAAGGCGAGACCTAATTTTATCACTTCCAAAAAAGTAGAAGGCGAAGTGGTAAATCTGGAAGATGGTACAGATGAAGACCTGATGGATAAAATCGTAATGATACCAAAGGCTGATCCCGGATATGAATGGATTTTCACAAAGGGAATCAAAGGGTTTATTACGAAATATGGCGGCATGGCGTCTCATATGGCAATCCGCTGTGCAGAATTTGAAATTCCTGCGGCAATCGGTTGCGGTGAAAAAATATACAATTATGCCAGCGGTATCAGTTATATGGAGCTGGATTGTGCCAATGGCATTATTAAAGAAGGAATACAGTGTGAGGATTTACGCGCACTGATTACCCAGCGGGAAGGCATTAATCAGTATGGGGATCCGACAGATGTGCTGGAAGCTGCCTATATCCGGTTTTATGAATTACTGGGATTTATTCCTCAGCCGGCTTCAAATTATGTGCGAAACGTAGGAAAATTATTTGAACGTCAGTGTGATTTGCTGATTGTGACCGGCGGTGGAGCTTTACCGGTAAAATATTACGATAAGGAACATCAGGAAGAATTGCAACCCCATCGTGATATTATGGAAGAGAAGCTGATTAAACACTGTATCGGAGAAGGAATTCCGATTATTGCTACCTGTCGGGGGATGCAATATATGAATGTACTGTTCGGCGGAAAGCTTCTATACCATCCTGAACTGAAAGAAAAGAGACCAAGAGGAACGGACCATCAGGTTTATTTGTGTGAAGAGGACAGAACAATATGGGTCAACAATTTCCACCGGGATGTAATCCCTATGGATGGACTGGCCGCTTGTTTTAAGCCTCTGGCGATTGACAGGGAAAATGGAACGATAGAGGCTTTTGGCTCGGAAGAAATGAAGATTCTTGCGCTTCAGTGGCATCCGGAGCGGAAATTTGAGACAGAAAATGCGCTTGGCGAGACAAGAAAACTCGTGGTAAATTTTATTCAAAAACATATAAAATAATTGAATCTAAAAAAAATATACTGGGGGTAAAAAAATAACACTAACTTATAAAAAAAATATGTGATACTATTTTCAAAGAGTGTGTGAAACGGTATTATGTATTTTTTGTTTTATGGAGGAGATTATGATTGGTAAAAAAAACATCAAAAAAGTAATTTCAATCTTGTTGAGTTTAGTTCTTTTATTGACACTCGTTTTTCCGAATTTTAATATTTCAATGTTCACGGCAAGTGCAGATAATCTGCCAATACAGAACATGGGTGCGGGAAGTATTGGAATTGGATCAAATGAGGAGGCGGCATCCAAACTGCCAAGAACAAATACACAGGGAACTTATAGATTTACCACAGATAACTACAACAGGAATCATCCGGCTCTTGCAACCAATGACTGGGCGAGCAACTGGTTGTGGGATTTAGAAGGAGACAGAGATAGTGATGTGACGAATGCCCTCTCAGGAACGGCTTATGCGTTTCCTCTCTGTTACTTAATGAAAAAAGATGGTCTTAGAGTCACAAAGCCATCCATGACATCCAATAGAACAAACGTCAGCGCATACAATATTAAAGATAACGATACGCTGGTAGATTTTAATATATATCCGGAGTGGACTTGTACCAATAATAATATCGATGAGATTACGGACTGGTCTTACCGGGCGGTTACCACAAATCCCGGAAACAGCAGTCAGAAAATGACAACAACGATGACCCAGGGAAGTCCTTTTACATATATTGAATTAACAGATTCTAACGTTATTTATATAGAGAAAATGCGTGTCACTTTTCCGAGTGACATTATAATGGAAGAAGTATATGACGGATGCAGGATGCTGGTGTTCCGCACCAACGATATTACCAGCTCTGTCAATGGATATCCATCGGCGACCTATCAGTACTATGCAATGTTTCTTCCGGAAGGGGCTTCGGTAGAACATGAAGGCACTACAGATACTACAAACAATGATAAAATCGGAAAATTGAAAATTACACTTCCTTCCGAAAAAACTTATCTCTCATTTGCGTGGGTGGATGAGAGCCGTGCACATGATGATAGTACAGCAATTAATTTTGCCAAGGAATACAGACCTTATGCGTTTAACTTTATTACAGACACAAAAGCAGATTATTCTTACAATGAAAATACTGCGATTTTGACAACAAAATATCAGTATTCTTTTGATAAAAAATCGGAGAGTACTGCTGAGGGAACGATTATGGGCGTGATTCCTCACCAATATAAACATATGAAAGACTATTCCTACATGGATAATACGGCAATTACGCTTCGCGGCATCATGAAGTTTACCAAAGGCAGTTCTTATACTACTGAAATGGAATATAAAGGAATTCTTCCGTTTATGCCACAACTCTCAGAGGACGACGCAGAAGGAAAAGCACAATTACAGGAATATGTCAATCAGTTTGTCAGCCAGCATATGGCGGGCTCTGGAAGTTGGACTTTAGCCAATGATGAAGGAAATGAGACATATTATCATGGAAAGAAATTAAATCGTTCTGCTCAGGTAGTAGCTGCGGCAAAAACATTGGGTGACGAGGAAAATGCCTCCAAAGTATTAAACGGATTGGAAGCAAATCTGGAAGAATGGTTTACTTATTCCGGTAAAAATGACAAGAATTATTTTACATATTTAGGAGAGGGCGTAGGTGTTCTTTTAGGATTTCCTACATCTTTTAATGCGGTCGACCAGTTTAACGACCATCATTTCCACTATGGATATTTTATAGAATCAGCTGCCTGCGTGGGACTGTGGGATAAAGAATGGCTGAATCGCTACAAAGACGTTGTAAAACAGTTGATATATGATATTGCTTCTCCGTATCGTGAGGAAGATGATTGTGTTGCTGACTGTGGCAATGCTTATCCTTATCTGAGAAGCTTTTCTCCATACGAAGGTCACTCCTGGGCTTCCGGTTATGAAGATGAGCGGACCGGTAACAATCAGGAATCCACGTCAGAGGCAATTAACGCCTGGGCGGGAATTATCCTTTTTGGAGAATTGACCGGCGATACAAAAATCAGAGATCTTGGAATTTATTTATATACTTCAGAGATTGCTGCCGCAGATAACTATTGGTTTGATGTGGACGAAGACATTTACCATATTGACGAATCACAATATGCGTCTATGATGGCGTCTATGGTATGGGGTGGAAAAGCAGATTATGGCACATGGTTTGGAATTGAGTATACGCAGGGTATCCAGATTTGTCCAATGCAATCATGGTCATTCTATCTGTTAAACGGAGGAAAAAATATTTCCGGAGCAGAATATATTAAAAAATTCTACAATCATGATAAGACATTTGCAGAGGCTAAGGGAGGAAGTACTACAGGCTGGAATGACATGTGGGCCTCTTATTATGCATTGGCAGATCCGCAAGAGGCTATGAATTCTATCTGGACGAAAGAAGTGATTAACGACGGAGAATCGCAGGCACATACGTACCACTATATTCGTTCGATGATGGATTATGGTACTCCGGATCTTTCGTTCCAAAGTGACAGCCCTCTTGCCAGTGTATTTCAGAAAGACGGAAAATATACGTATGCAGTTTATAATCCGGACAACGTTACAAAGACGGTAAACTTTACCGGAAGCAATGGGGAAAAAGTACAGGTAAAAGCTTCCCCAAATGCCATGTCTTTGATGAATTCAGAGGACTTAAATAAAGTATCTTATACAATAGAATATTACGCAAAAGATTTAGATTCTGACAATTATTCCGTAATAGATTCTACAATCCGTTATGCGGAAGAGGGCGCCAATGTCAATGTTGAGCCAAAAGAGATTGTCGGATTTGAATATGAAAAATCAAACGATAAGAATTATCTTCAAGGAACAGTACATGCGGCACAGCCATTGACATTAAAGGTTTATTATACAAGAAAGACATATCAAATTGATTATGAGTTGAACGGAGGTACAAAAAATGATTTGTCCCTTTACCCATCTTCTTATGTATATGGACAGACGTATACTTTAGACCGTCCAACTTATGCAGGTTACGATTTTTATGGCTGGTATTCAGATAAAGATTTAAGCAGCGCTGTAAAATCCATTACTGAAAAAACACATGGAGATTTAAAATTATATGCAAAATGGATTCCGGCGGGAACTATTTTGGTAAACGAAGATGTATATCTTACCTTTAACAGTGAGACTCAAGGTATTTTCACGATTATTGGTGATAGCACATATAAATCTGTAAATGTGTTGTATAAAATTGTTGATTCAGAGAGTGAAGCCGCACAACTTGCTGCGGATAAAGCTGAAATGGGATTTGTGGCATGGGAAATGGACCGCACGGATAAAGGCTGGAGTAGAACACAGGATTTCAGCGCAGAAAAAGGAAAATATATTGTATTTTATTTTATCCGATATGATGACAACGGTGGTTATAAGACAGATTACGGATATGGAAAGATTGGTGCAGGTTATACAGAGACTGAGCCACAGGAGACGGAGACAACATCAAAAATACCAGAAGTTGTTGAGCCGGATCCTACTACGCCGGAAACATCCAAGCCGGATGTGGAAAATAAGCCGGAGAAACCGACAGGACTTGTATATGCCGGGAATGATGCGCTTCCATATTATTTCGCCTGGGCACAGGTAGAAGGAGTGACGTACAATTTCTATGTGGAAGGTCAGTGTATTGCAACTGGAATTATAGGAGGAGCTTACAATGCTCCTGCCGAATATTTTACCAAGGGTGGTGAAATTACGGTTGGAATCACAGCAGTAAAAGATGGTGTAGAATCTGATATGACTACAATAACGCATCGTTTTGAATCGCAGGAAGAGTCAAGTACAACGCCGGAGCCTTCAAAAGAAATTATTACAAATGAAAATGTAAAGGTAGAAGGATATCAGATTAGCTGGGTTATGGGTGGAAACAGAGTCGTTGGCTCTGTTGAGCCTGAGATTGACGGAAAGAAAGTGGAACATTGGGGATTTGTATATGCTATTATCAGCAATGGTACGACGACCTATCCGGTTACGAATGAAGATATTTTTGTTGGCTCATCCAGCCCTTACGTCGCATCTTATGAGTCTACCAGTATAGGAAGCCTCTCTTCTGTAATGGGTGAATCACAGACTGCAAAATATTTTGTACGCACAATGCTTTTTGGCCAGGGAACAGCGGCGGAATTTAATGCAGGTTATAAGGTGCGGGCTTATGCGCTTTTAGAGGATGGTACATATCGGTATAGTGATGCCTGGTCTTATTCTGTTTACAAGATTGCGGATAAATTATACCAGAAAAAACTTATGAATACTTATGACGGTCATATATATTTATATAATAAAATTTTAAAGACGGTAAATCCGGGTTATGAAGAAGTAGATTATAATTGGAATAATACTGTTGTAAAGAAAGAACATATGTAAATAGACAAAAAATGACAAAATGTAACATTTGTTTGATTGGATTGACAAAAAAGAAGAAACAAATCTTGATTTTAGTAAAATAAAACGTTTTTATTTAAGAAAATATTTCTCATTAAAAATAATTTGTAATAAAATTGTAATATTTTCTTGACAAAGTGTAATATATGTTGTAATATACTCCAAGACGCGTGTGGTACGCGTAGAAAAGGAGTGTATTTATGAACAAAAAAAGACTTATTGCTGGCTTTGCATTATCTGCTGCAACATTTGTAATGATAATTGCAGTGAATATGCTGGGAAACAATACTAATGTTGAAATAAATGCTGCAAAAGAAAAAAATACAGCATTAGAGTCAGTAAATGTAGAAACGATTGAAAAGTCTGTCAATAAGACAAACAAATTAGCCGTCAGTCTTTTGGACACAAATACAGAAGACGCATTGCCTGTTGAGGTAAATGCAGACGGAAACACATCAGTTATTATTGAGCGCAATACTACAGTAAAAACAACAAAGAAAAAGAGTAAGAAAACAAAAAAAGATAAAGAAAAAAAACACAAAAATCAAAAAAAGATAACAAAGAAAAATCAGAAATTGGAATCAAGATATGTCGATGGCGGCACATATAAAATCACAGGTTACTGTGCATGTGCAAGCTGTTGTGGTAAGAGTACAGGAATTACGGCTTCCGGTACAAGAGCAAAGGCCGGAAGAACGATAGCTGCAGATACATCTGTTCTGCCATTCGGTACAAAAGTAGTAATTAACGGACACACCTACACTGTAGAAGACAGAGGGGGAGCAATTAATGGAAACAGAATTGATTTGTTTTTCAGCTCTCATGTGAAAGCATTGGAATGGGGTGTGAGATACGTTAAAATATACATTAAAAAATAACCTATCCGAATATCTGATAAAAAAAACATGATTACAGATTGTAATCATGTTTTTTTGTACATTAGTCAATGATGTGAGACCAAAATCTTAAAAATAAAAAGGCAATATGATACCATAAAGGTTAATCAGGGA
>CANRIV010000004.1 GCA_947630805.1 uncultured Lachnospiraceae bacterium | reverse complement strand
TATACAAGCCCAAGCGCAGAAGTAGTAGAATTCGACGCAAAAGACGTAATCACAACAAGCGGTATTCTTGATACCTTTACCCCAGAAGTGGGAAATCAGGATTCCGGATGGACAGGACTTTACTAAGATTATAAATTTAAGAGGGGCTGGAAAAAGAAAAACGATGTACCATATCAGAAATATATTAAATCATCTGGATGGTGCATATAGGATTTTATGGCAAAGAAAAAGTGTAAAACAATCTGTCAAACAGAGCAGAGTTTTACACTTTTTTTGCGTTGTACTCCTCTGCGAACAGAGATATAATGTATAAAAAGATATAACTTTTGAAACGGTAAAAGATGACCGTTTCAAAACTTTGCTTCGCAAAGCACGCTCCTGACGGAACTGGTCAAGTACGAATATGAAACACTTGATGTGTTTCATATTCTATAGAATATAAATCGAGTCAGGCGTTTCAAGACAAAACGAGAAAAGAAGAAAGGTTATTATGAAATATAAAATGACTGCGGAAGATGCAATTAAAAGATTAAAAAAGGGAAATCATGCTTATCTGGAAGCGAAATATAACAACAGTGATATTTCAGCAGAATTGCGTAAGAAAACTGCAAAAGAAGGACAATATCCTTATGCAGTTATTATTACCTGCTCAGATTCGAGAGTCATTCCAGAGGATATTTTTATGACCGGTATTGGAGAACTGTTTGTTATCCGTGTAGCAGGAAATGTGATTGACAATCATCAATTAGGCAGCATTGAGTATGCTGCATCTCATTTGGGCTGTCAGCTAATTGTTGTATTGGGACATACGCATTGTGGTGCGATAGATGCGGCAATCAACCATAATCCGGAAGGATATATAAAATTTGTGACGGATGAGATTTGTCTTGCCATCGGAAAGGAAACGGATCCTATGAGAGCCTGCCGGATGAATGTAGAGCGGAGTGTTTCGATGATTCGGTCCGGTTTGGAAATTCAAACAGAGGAAGAGAGATATATACTCGGTGCCATTTATGATATAGAAACAGGTCGTGTGGATTTTTTGGAAAGATAAGAACGAAAGGCTTTATATAGGAAAATGCTGATCAATAAAGCAGGAGTAGAATTTATCATTGGCACAATTACTATGTTGTTTACAGTCTCAATGATAATTTAATATGATTAGAGGCAATTGAAAAACCAATGTAAGCCGGGCAACAGACCAATGTGATATATTGTTGGAGAAAGTGATTATGAATACATTTCAGTTTGAAAAGAAAATGAATGTGAGTGAAATTCTAAAGGAAATTGAAGATTGGATTTCTATACCGGAGTTCAGAGAATTGATTCATTCTTTTGGAGGAGATTACGAGAGTAACACAACCTTGGAAGAACGAATCCGTAAATTGCAGAAATTTTCTGATGTCTGGGATTTTCGAAACAGACAGAAGAAAGATTTAAATAGTGCAGAAAATGCAAGATGGACGATAGAAGATAATCAACTTAGTGAAAAACAGAAAAATCTTACAATGAAAGCGGCTAAAAAATTGGGACTGATTGGCTGTACTGTACCATCTCAAAAGCATTATGATTATATTTTAGCGCTAGGTGGTGCGCAGATGTCCTGTTTATTCCGTATGAAGTTTGCAAAGGAACTATGTGATCAATATGATGTGTCAGTTCAGTCTATTGCAGGACTTGTAGGAATGCGTAAAGTCATGGAATCAGAGAGAAACGCTACAGATACATACGCTCCGGATGCTGAAACAGAGCTTGATTTAATGCGGGCATCCGTGAAGAAAGTTTTTGGCTCTTTAGAGATAACAGAAAAACAGGAATATATCTCTAAAAATGAAAATGAATCATGGGTACTGGAACGTTATTCTTACGACATTCCGATTATATTAATGGCTGCTCCGTCCGGCGAACCTGAAAAAAGGCGCGCAAATACAGCAGATACTTTTGCCTTTTTTAGAGAGCATTCAAATATAGAAAAAAATAAAAGTATATTGTTGGTAACAAGTCAGATATACGTACCATATCAACAGTTAGAAGCAATACGGATGCTGGGTCTTCCTTATGGATATTCACTGGAAACCTTAGGATTTCCAAATGAATGGTCTATTCATATGAAAGGATTGAACAATCCGGAGAATTATTTGCAGGAGATTCGTTCGGTAATACAATCAGCAGGGAGACTGTTGAATGAAAATAAACTATGTGAGTAGATAAGATAAAAAAGAGAGATTAAAAGTTTCATAGAGGCATTGCGAAACGAAAATATCTCAAAGAAGATATTAAAAAAACAGCGTCAATTGATATTCAATATTAGCTACAGATAGAAAAATGGGATTGTTAAAGATTAATTTAACAGCATATTTTCAAGTTCTTTCAAATTTCCCCGAAATATATTCAAATCAATGTGCTTTTCTTTCCCATCATATCCGTTAAGTTTTTCCTTGTCACTATATTGCCAGAACGTCCAATTATCGGTAATGATTCGGGCAGGCAAATACACACTTCTAATCCAAAGCGGATAATCATCAAAATAGTTTTCTACATAGCATTTATAATTGATGTAAGTTGTGTAAATAATTGGCTTGACATTATAGTATCCTTCTAATGTGTCTAAACAATCTCTTAATTCTTTTACGATTTTGGTATTATCTTTATCAGTTGTGCCATAGACTTCAACATCAATAACTGGTGGCAATTTACCATTTAGATTTCCCACGACAGTCATAAAATGATTGGCTTGATTCACTCCGCTGCTTTCAGGCGAAAAAAAGTGATATGCGCCTATCAGTAATTTGCTGTTTTCTGCCGCCTTAAAATTTCTTGTAAACATTTCATCACTGTAAGAAGAGCCTTCTGTTGCTTTAATAAAGGCAAATTGAATATTGTTCTTTTCCATCACCGAAAAATCAACATTTCCCTGATGATGTGAAATATCAATTCCCAAAACTGCCTTATCTGAAATAAATAATTGGTTTATTCCCCTGAAAAATATTATTCCTGAAATTGCTGTTAGGAACAGTATAAATATTATTAATACTATAATTATTCTCTTCTTATTTTTTTTCATTTTTTTCCTTAATCATAACAATCCAGAAGTACAAGTATGAAACACATCGAGGGTTTCAAAGGTTATATATTGTAATTATTATGTGCATTGAATATAATAGTAAATATTATTGTTAGAGCGTGATGATGTTTGATTTATCTTTTCCAGTTTGAATATTCTTTTCAAATTAAGATATTACCATTTAACAAGATTTTTGAATTCGTGTCAAGTAAAGTAGAATGGTGGGGGATTTCTTAGAGTTTTAAGGAGATATTCATGGGAATAAGAAAAAAATAAAAAAGACTCAAATGCGAGATTTAAGTCTTTTTATCATATGCAACAAGCATGCCTTTCGGCGATTTCGGATAAATCCTTATTTGAACTCACCTTGTAAATTACATAATCAATTTAACATCAAATCAAATATGTGTCAATACATATCAGATAAAATTTATGGAGGAAGTGAAAATGAAATATTATTTAGGACTTGATATGGGGACTTCATCTGTGGGTTGGGCAGTCACTGATGAAAAATACAATCTCATTAGAAAAAAAGGAAAAGAATTATGGGGTGTCCGATTATTTAGTGAGGCACAGACTGCAGCAAAACGAAGAAGTCATAGAGTATCAAGGAGGCGCCTGCAAAGAGAAAAGGCAAGGATTGGCTATTTAAAGGAACTTTTTGAAGAGCAAATCAATCAATGCGATGCGGGATTTTTTCAAAGACTCGAAGACAGTAAATATTTTGAAACAGATAAAGTGGTGCATCAGCCTTTTTCGCTGTTCGCAGATACAGGATATACGGATCAACAGTATTATCAGGATTATCCGACAATTTTTCATTTGAGAAATGAACTGCTTCATTCCAAAGAACCTCATGATGTAAGACTTGTTTTTCTGGCAATTTTAAATATGTATAAACATCGTGGACATTTTTTGAATGCAAGTTTAGGAGAAAACGGAACACAGGATATTAACGTTTTATGTCAGTCATTAAGTGAAAAATTATCATTGGTATGGGAAAAAACAAATCTCAACGATTTAAATGCAGATGGCAGGCTGATACAAATTCTCTCTTCTAAAGAGTATTCTAGCAGTAGAAAACACGAAAAACTGCTTGAAGAATTACAACTTGACAAAAAAGCTGACAAAAAAGAAGCAGAGTTGTTAAAGTTAATATGTGGATTAACTGCTACGATTGCAAATATATTTGTCACTGAAAGTTTTGAAGATGAAAATAAGAAATTTAAGATTTCATTTAAAGATGGAAATTTTGATGAAAAGTGCGGACAAGTTGAAGCAATGCTGAGTCCGGAATCCTATGAGGTTTTCTTGACCTTAAAAGAAATTTATGATGCTAGTGTTTTGGCAAACATTATGCAGGGTGAAGGTAAAACCTATCAGTATTTATCTGAGGCAAGAGTTGACTTGTATGAAAAGCATCAAAAAGATTTGATTGTATTGAAACGGGTATATAAAAAATATGCGCCTGAAAAGTATGATGCGATGTTTCGGACTATGGAAGAAAACAATTACAGTGCTTATGTCGGCTCGGTAAATTCCGGAAGAAAGCAAGAACGAAGAGGAGCAAAAGCACCGGACTTTTTTAAGAATGTGGAAAAAGCAGTCGGCGATATGCCGGAAGATGAAGATACCGGATATATTTTACAGGAATTGGAGAAAGATGCTTTTCTTCCAAAGCAGCTTACTTCTGCAAACGGCGTAATTCCGAATCAGGTACATAAAGCAGAACTGAAAAAGATTTTGGAAAATGCGGAGAATTATCTGCCATTTTTAAAAGAAACAGATGAAACAGGGCTCTCTGTCAGTGAAAAAATTGTTCAGATGTTTGCGTTTCAAATTCCTTATTATGTTGGGCCACTGCGCAATAATGGGCAAGGCAACGCATGGTCTGTGAGAAAGGAAGCCGGAAGAGTTTTCCCATGGAATTTTGAACAGAAAATAGACACAAAAGAATCCGCTGAAAGATTTATCAGCAAGATGGTGAAACGTTGTACTTATTTAACAGGGGAAAATGTTCTGCCGAAAAACTCTCTTTTGTATGAAAAATTTATGGTATTGAATGAATTGAACAATTTAAAAATAAATGGTGAAGATGTCCCGGTTTCTCTAAAACAAGATATTTATAATCATCTGTTTAAAAAAGGAAAAAAAGTAACTGCAAAAAAACTGATTGAGTATTTGAAAAAGAATGCACATGTAGAAAATCAGGCAGAGATAGAAATTACGGGAATTGATGGTGATTTTACAAACACACTGTCAAATTATGCAAAATTTACGGCAGTTTTCAATACGGAGACTCTTACCTTTGAACAGGAAAAAATGGCAGAAAATATTATTTTCTGGTCCACAGTTTATGGGGATTCCAAATCTTTTTTAAAGGAAAGGATTCAAGAAACCTATGGAGATGTTTTATCCAAAGAACAGATTAAAAGAATCATGGGATATAAATTTAAGGACTGGGGCAGATTGTCAAAAACCTTTCTGGAGATTGCAGGAACAGATACAGAAACTGGAGAAGTTTTATCCATAATGCAAAGAATGTGGAACGAAAATTATAATCTGATGGAGTTACTTAGCCACCGCTTTACATATAGAGATGAAATAGAAAAGCAGGCAAGTAAAATAGAAAAAACATTGTCAGAGGTTGAATATGAAGATTTAGAAGATTTATATCTGTCTTCACCGGTAAAGAGAATGATTTGGCAGACCATTAAAATTCTGAAGGAGCTGGAAGAGATATTAGAAGAAGAGCCTGCGAAAATTTTTGTTGAGATGGCAAGAGATGTCAATGCAGAAAAAAAGAGAACAGACAGCAGAAAAAAGAAGTTTTCAGAATTATACAGGGGCTGTAAAGATGATGGAAAGAATTGGAGTAAAGAAATTGCCGATACAGAAGAATATAAGTTCAGAAGTAAAAAGTTATATCTGTATTATACGCAAAAGGGACGATGTATGTACACAGGCGACAGAATAGAATTATCTGACTTGTTTAATGATAATCTGTACGATCTTGACCATATTTATCCGAGACATTTTGTCAAAGATGACAGTCTAGAAAACAATCTTGTACTTGTAAAAAAGGAAAGAAATGCTCATAAGAGTGATAATTATCCAATTGAGCCTTCTATTAGAAGCACTAGACATATCTGGTGGAAGACTTTAAAAGACGGAAAATTTATTACAGAAGAAAAGTATAAGAGGTTAATGAGAAATGAAGAATTTACAGATGATGAAAAAGCTGCCTTTATCAGCAGACAGATTGTGGAAACAAGGCAGGGGACAAAAGCCATTACCGATCTGTTTGAGCAGACATTTCATCATAGTGAAATTGTTTATGTAAAAGCTGGAAATGTAAGCGCATTCCGACAGAAATATGACATTGTAAAATGCCGGAATGTCAATGATTATCATCATGCGCATGATGCGTACTTAAATATTGTGGTCGGAAATACTTATCATGTTAAATTTACAAAAAATCCAATTAATTTTATCAGAGAATATCGCAGAGATGCCAAAAAGAATCCGTATCATATGTACAAAATATTTGATTATACAGTACAGAGAAACGGCGAGGTCGCTTGGAATACGGAAAATAATGAGAGTATCCGGATTGTAAAAAAAGCGCTTAACACAGGCAGACCATTAGTTACCCAAATGAACTATGAAGAACATGGAGGGATTGCTGACCAGACAATATATAGCGCAAAAGAGGCGCAAAGCAAAAATGCAGAGGGCTATATTTCTGTGAAAGCTTCAGACAGCAGATTGTCTGATATATGCAAATATGGCGGGTATAAAAAATATACAGGCTCGTATTTCTTTTTAGTGGAATATACAAAAAAAGGAAAAAGAGTGCGCAGTCTGGAAGCGATGCCTTTGTACAGAAAAGAGCAATTAAATACTACGGAGAAGATGGAAGAATACTGTCGGACATTTTTGGGATATGAGAATCCGGTAATCAGACTGAAGAAAATAAAGATGTATTCTCTGATTAAAGTAGATGGATTTTATCTGTATCTGACCGGTAGAGGTGGAGCTTCGTTATTAGTTACGAATGCAGTGGAATTAAGTTTAGACTATGAGCAGATGAGTTATGTCAAGGCAATTACGGGCGTTTCGGATAAAAAAATGACAGAGGAACAGTTAGAGCAGAGCAAAGATATTAGTAGAGAGCGAAACATTCTATTGTATAATACTCTGAAAGAAAAACATCAGCGGACAATTTATAAAAAACGACCAAATCCGGTCGGAGACAAGCTGGAAGAATGGAAGGAAGCGTTTAAAGAACTGTCAATCAGCAACCAGATATATGTATTGTTGCAGATATTACAGTTATCCCAGCAGACAAATACAGGTGCGGATTTAAGATTAATTGGTGGAAAGAACGCAACGGGAAAAGCCACAGTAGGCAAAGTGATTTCCGGAAAATCAGAATTTAAGTTAGTGAATCAGTCCGCTGCAGGTCTTTATCAAAATGAAATTGACCTGCTGACGATATGAGCTGGCGAACGGTTGTAATATCAAAAAATGCCAAATTGGATTATCAGATGGGGTATCTTGTGGTCAGAGGGCAGGATACCAAGAAAATCTATTTAAATGAAATAGGAATTTTAATCATAGAGAGCACCGCTGTTTCGCTTACAGCTTATCTGCTCAGCGAGTTGGTAAAGAAAAAGATTAAAGTCATTTTCTGTGATGAAAAAAGAAATCCGAGTGCTGAACTGTTACCGTATTATGGAAGTCATGACACCAGTATAAAGGTAAAAAGGCAGACCGATTGGGATAAAGATGTAAAATCGATGGTCTGGACGGAAGTCGTTACGGAAAAAATACGTCAGCAGGCAGGATTGCTGGAAAAACTGCAAAAGACGGAAGCGGAAATGCTATATTCCTATATTGATGAAATGGAGTTTGGAGATGTTACAAATCGTGAAGGACATGCGGCAAAAGTATATTTTAATGCCTTGTTTGGGAAAAAGTTTACCAGAACAGAGGAATCTCCTGTGAATGCTGCTTTAAATTATGGATATAGTCTGATTTTGTCTGCTTTTAACAGAGAAATTGTTGCAAATGGGTATCTTACCCAGATTGGACTATTTCATGACAATATGTTTAATCAGTTTAATCTGGCTTCCGATTTAATGGAGCCTTTTCGACCATTGACAGATGAAAAGGTGTATTATTTAAAGCCTGAAAAATTTGAAACAAATGAAAAACATATGATGCTGGGACTTCTGAATGAGGAGGTATTGATTGGAGGAAAGAGGGAGTATTTTCTTAATGCAGTTAAAATTTATGTAAAAAGCGTGTTTGATGCACTAAATGAAAAAGATTCTTCCCTGATTCGGTTTTATACAAATGAGTTATAGATATATGAGAGTAATTGTTATGTTTGATTTACCGGTGGTAACAGACAGCGACCGCCGTGAATATACACAATTTAGAAAATATTTAATTAAGAATGGCTTTCTTATGATGCAGGAAAGCATTTATTGTAAACTGGCACAAAATATGACGATAGCGGATTCTATTGTAGAGAATGTAAAAAAGCATAAACCAAATAGAGGTTTAGTTCAGGTAATGAAAATCACAGAAAAACAGTTCTCAAAAATTGAATATATTGTAGGAGAAGTCTCAAATGAAGTGCTGGATAGCGATGAGAGGCTGGTAATTTTATGAAATTGGTAAATGGAAAATATAGTCTGATTATAAATATGCAGGAAAATATGGCGGATACGTTGGTGCTTGAAAATGAAGCGGTAATGGCGGAATTTGTAGAACAGTTATATTTTCAGTCATTCGGGCAGGAAGGAGACTTTGTATTATCTGACAATGATGAATTGCTAGAAATTCAAAAAACACTTGAAATCATCATAAATCCATTTGCGCTTGATTTTAATAATAAAAAGGTATTGAAAAAACTTTATTCGGAGTTGAGCGGGATTGGAAATGAACTTCTTATGGAGAAGAACAGTTTGAACGCGCAAATTTGTCGTTTACTTGAAACATTGATTAGTCGGGCCACTTATAATGATATTTCTTATCAGAACGATTATGAGTGGGTAGATTTATTTAAATTTTATGGAATTAAAATAGAGCCTTATTGTGATACTTTGTCGCAAAAGATAATTGAGTATATTAAGCTGACATCCCAGTTACAGTTAAATAAGGTTATTTGCTTTGTTAATTTGAAACAATACTTAAATAAATCAGAAATTCAGAATTTGTATCAGATGGCGTTTTATAGTAAAATACAGTTATTACTGATTGAGTCTTATGAAAAAGAAAAACAGGATAATGAAAACGTCTATATTATTGATAAAGATAGATGTTTAATTATAAAATAGAGCTTTTTATGATTTCGCCATTGTCGAATGGATAGGCCCGGTGATAATCTTATTTGAGGTTTGAGGTTTGAGAGCCTTGTAAATTATGAAGAGTGTAAAACGTATTTAAGATTTGGTGAAATACCACCTAAGTTTGAGAGCCTTGTAAATTATGAAGAGTGTAAAACATTTCTAATAACAATGGTACATCTGTTGTAGTTTGAGAGCCTTGTAAATTATGAAGAGTGTAAAACTATGTTTCAATTTTATTCATCTCCTTTCTTTGTTTGAGAGCCTTGTAAATTATGAAGAGTGTAAAACATATTATATAAACACTGTTGACGCTGATGAGTTTGAGAGCCTTGTAAATTATGAAGAGTGTAAAACGATTTAGTTGAAAATGTACAATTTTTAGTAGTTTGAGAGCCTTGTAAATTATGAAGAATGTAAAACGTATTTAATTTATGATTCTGATTATGGAAGGTTTGAGAGCCTTGTAAATTATGAAGAGTGTAAAACAAGCCTTAACCGTTTTCGTGCCATATCAAGGTTTGAGAGCCTTGTAAATTATGAAGAGTGTAAAACCAATAGAAATTATATAGGCTTTGAAATAAGGTTTGAGAGCCTTGTAAATTATGAAGAGTGTAAAACGAAAAAAATTTTATTACATATAATAAAACTAGTTTGAGAGCCTTGTAAATTATGAAGAGTGTAAAACACTTGCAAATGTTTTGTCTGTTCCGGTATTGTTTGAGAGCCTTGTAAATTATGAAGAGTGTAAAACGGAATGAGGTGGTTAATTGAATGTATGATAGTTTGAGAGCCTTGTAAATTATGAAGAGTGTAAAACTTCCGTTTTGGGCTTTTACCTCAATTCCAAGTTTGAGAGCCTTGTAAATTATGAAGAGTGTAAAACTGCAAAATATGAATTTTATCCATTATCAACGTTTGAGAGCCTTGTAAATTATGAAGAGTGTAAAACGAAATAATTTTCCTCATTACCTTTAATTGTGTTTGAGAGCCTTGTAAATTATGAAGAGTGTAAAACCACGCCAGCGCAATACGAAGCATTTTATCAGTTTGAGAGCCTTGTAAATTATGAAGAGTGTAAAACCACAGCAAAGACATTGGATGACATGAGGGGTTTGAGAGCCTTGTAAATTATGAAGAGTATAAAATTATCTTTAAAAGAAAAAGGAGAAATGAATATGAATCAGGTAATTAAAGTCTACAAGCAGAAAGTACCTGCAATGAAATTTGTAGGAAAGAAGTACGTCGGAGATGATGTATACAGCCATTGGGGAGAATGGTTTGCAAATGGATGGTTTGATAAAGTTGAAGAAGCTATGGGTGGTGTAGACAATATTCTTAATATCTGGAGAGATGGTGGGGGATATGTTGGATTAGAATTTCGTAAGGAGGGCGAGCTTATAGAATATTGGATTGGTATGTTTGCACCGAATGATGCAGCTATTCCGAAAGGATTTGAATATATTCAGTTTGAAGAGGGAAATATAGGCGTTTGTTGGAATTATGGCAAGGAAGATGAAGTACATGATGTTGGAAATAATTGGGAGCATATTCTAAAAGCAGGAATGGAATTTAAATTAGATGAAAGAGGATGTGTTGCACAGTTTGAAAATGGACTTTGCCCAAGATTTACGATGCCGGATGAAAATGGAAATGTTATATTAGACTATTGTTTTTATGTGAAATAAAGAATGAAAACTGAGAAGAAATTTTATGAGTGAAATAATACGAGGTCGCACGAATATGGCAAAAGTAATCATGACATGTGGAAAGATATGTAGTGGAAAAAGTACATATTCAGAACAATTACGGAGAAAAAATCATGCGGTTATCCTTTCTGTAGATGAGATAACACTTACTCTTTTTGAGCAGAATATCGGAGAGAAACATGATGAATATGTTGAAAAATTAAAAAAATATTTATTTAAAAAATCACTGGATATTATTTCTGCAGGTGTAGATGTAATACTGGATTGGGGATTTTGGACAAAATCCGAAAGAAATTATGCAAAAAAATATTATAGTTCCAGAAATGTTAATTTTGAATTTCATTATATTGATATCAGCGAAAAAACCTGGCAGACACGTCTGGATAAGCGTAATCGGGAAATATTAGAAGGGAAAGTTAAGGCATATTATGTAGATGATAATCTGGCGACAAAATTTAATTCTATTTTCGAATATCCGGATAAAAGGGAAATAGATGTATGGATTAAGTGCTAAATTATTAATCGTATTTGACCAACTCCGTTAGGAGCGTGCTTTGCAAAGCAAAGTTTTGAAATATAATAAAGAAAAGTCAGAAATGATTCAAAAGACATATTTACTACGCAAAGTGTAGTAAATATGTCTTTTTATGTTATGGGAAATTGCGCTACAATTCTTATCATATAAAAATGCTCCGCAAGAATTGCAGAGGTGAGGAAAATTGTTTTTAATTTTCTGTTTCAATGAAATATTAGGGACTTTTTTCATCTGTGCTTCGCAAAAAAAGTTTGTAAGTGAACTCTTGGTTATATTGAGAGGAGGATGTAGTATGAGTGATATTTATGGATATGTTCGTGTATCCAGTTCAGACCAGAATGAGGAGCGACAAATTATTGCAATGAAAGAGTGTGGAGTAGTCAAAAAAAATATCTTTATTGATAAACAATCCGGTAAAGATTTTAATAGACCGCAGTACATGAAACTTATGAAAATATTAAAAAAAGGAGATTTATTATATATTCTCAGCATTGATCGTCTTGGTCGTAATTATAAAGAAATACAAAATCAATGGAGATTTCTGACAAAAGATATTGGAATTGATATATGCGTACTTGACATGCAGCTATTAGATACAAGAAAAGGCAAGGATTTAATGGGAACATTTATTGCAGACTTGGTATTGCAGATTTTATCATTTGTTGCGGAATCCGAGCGGACCAATATAAAAAAACGTCAGGAACAAGGAATTGCAGCAGCAAAAGCAAATGGTGTAAAGTTTGGAAGACCGGAATTGGTATTGCCGAAAGATTTTCCTGATATAGTACGGGAGTGGGAGCAAAAGAAAATATTGTTGGATGAAGTGCTGGAAAGAAGTCACATGAGTAAATCAACTTTTTACCGAAAACGAAGAAAGTATAAACAGTCACAGATTAAAAAGTAAAATATCCCAAAAAGTGTACTTTTTGGGATAAAAATTATCCTATAGACTATACCATATATAACGAAAAATGTCTACTTAATTACATATATTTTAAAGATGTTCAGATATTTTGTCGGGTAATTTAACGACTATTTTATATATTTGTTATCTATCCCAAAAAGTACAGATTATGAAACACATCAAGTGTTTCATAATCATATTTGACCAGCGCTTTCGGGAGCGTGCTTTGCGAAGCAAAGTTTTGAAACGGTTATTTTTTTCCGTTTCAGAAGTTAAGTTTGCACTTTTGGGCATAAAACATGAAACGACAAGGATATCAGGAGTAAAAATGTTTACGCGATACGACAAGATAATTATAGGGGCAGGTCTCTATGGATTATATTCAGCGTTGTTCTGTGGAAATAGAGGACAACATGTACTGGTTTTAGAATGTGATCCTACCCCGTTTCGAAGAGCTACATATATAAATCAGGCACGGGTACATCAGGGATATCATTATCCCCGTTCTATCTCTACGGCCATGAAATCGGCAGGATATTTCGAACGATTTAACAGGGATTATGGATTTTGTATCAATCGTGAGTTTCAGAAAATTTATGCAACTTCGAGTAAATATTCCTGGTCTGATGGAAAACAATTCAAAGAGTTTTGTCGTGCGGCAGGTATTCCGTGTGAGGAATTGCATCCGGAAAGATTTTTTAAAACTGGTATGTGTGACGGGGCATTTTTAACCAAAGAATATACTTATGACGCCATGATTTTAAAAGATTTCTTTTTGGATAAATTATCACATCTTGCTAATGTAGAAATAAAGTATGGAGTAAATATTACTTCAATAGAAAAGCAACAGGATGATTTTCTGGTGCGCACGCAGGATGGAAATGCTTATAAGAGCGGATTTTTACTGAACGCAACTTATGCTGCGACAAATCAGATTCAGGAATTTCTGGGATATGAGAAATTTAAAATCAAATATGAATTGTGTGAGATTATTTTATGTGATGTCAATGAAGCATTAAAAGAATACGGATTTACGATTATGGATGGTCCCTTTTTTTCAATTATGCCATTTGGAAAAACAGGGCTTCATTCTTTGACTTCTGTAACATTTACGCCGCATACTACCTGTTATGATAGTGTTCCGTCTTTTTCCTGTCAAAAAGACAGTGGGGGATATTGTATGGCCTCCCATTTGGGAAATTGTAATGATTGTATAGCCAAGCCGGCTACTGCATTTTCTTATATGGAAAATTTGGCTAAAAAATATTTAAAAGATACATATCAATTTACCTACAGGCAATCACTCTTTTCCATGAAGCCGATTTTGCTCAGTTCCGAGGTTGATGATTCAAGGCCTACGGTGATAAGAGTATGTTCAGAAAAACCAAAATTTGTTTCCGTGTTATCGGGAAAAATTAATACAGTATACGATTTGGATAAGGTGTTAAGTGATGAAGAATAAAGAAAAAAATTTTATATCTGCAGTGGTGTATGTCCACAATGAAGAAGAAAAAATAAAGAAATTTTTAAAATTAATTATCAATGTGCTGGAGGAAAATTTTGAACATTCAGAAATTATCTGTGTGAATGACTGTTCGGATGATTCCAGCGCTCAACGTATAAAAGAAGTAAGCAGTAGTGCAAAAACGGCAAGTGTTTCTCTATTAAATATGAGCTATTATCATGGGTTAGAAGTGGCAATGAATGCAGGAGTGGATTTGTCTATTGGCGATTTTGTATTTGAGTTTGATTCAATTATTTTAGATTTTGATAGCGCAGAAATTATGAAAATATATAAAAAATCGCTGGAAGGGTTTGATATTGTAAGTGCTTCTCCGAACAGCAAACAAAAAATATCATCCAGATGTTTTTATTATATCTTTAACAAATTTACAAGTCTGTCTTACGATATGTGTACCGAGAGATTCCGTATATTAAGCCGAAGGGTTATCAATCGTATCAGCAATATGAATAAATCTGTCCCATATCGGAAAGTTATTTATGCAAATTGCGGATTAAAAACAGAAAACATGTCTTATCCGACTGTAGAGTCGCCAAAAGAAAGCCGGCATATCGGAAAAAAAGAAAGAAAATACAGGAGACATCTGGCCGTAGATACGCTTATATTGTTTACCGAACTGGGGTATCGTTTTTCTATGGTCATGACTGCACTCATGATGCTTTTAACTGTCTTTATGTTGATATATTCCATGGTAATATATCTTGCGTCTGATCCGGTGGTGGGATGGACGACCACAATTCTTTTTCTATCGGTGGCCTTTTTTGGTCTGTTTGGTATCCTGACGATTATTATAAAATATCTTCAGATTCTGATTGATATGACAATAAAAAGAAAAAGATATAGCTTTGAAAGTATTGAGAAATTAACAAATTAGAGGAGAATATATGAACGCTTTAGTTGGATATACCGGTTTTGTTGGAAGCAATATATATGAGAAAGGAATATTTGAAGGAGCATATAATTCAAAAAATATAGAAGAAGCATATGGAACAAATCCTGATTTATTGATTTATGCCGGACTTAGAGCTGAAAAATATCTGGCAAACAATAATCCGGAAAAAGATTTGGCGCTTGTTGAAGAGGCAAAGAAAAATATCGAAAAAATAAATCCCAAACAAATTGTATTAATCTCTACAATAGACGTATTTAAAAATCCGGAAAAAGTAGATGAAACGACAAACATTGAGACAGAAGGATTACAGGCATATGGGTATAATCGTTATTTATTGGAATGCTGGGTACGGGAAAAATATCCGGATGCCCTGATTATTCGATTGCCCGGTTTATTTGGAGAAAACATTAAAAAGAATTTTATTTACGATTATATTCATCGGATTCCTTTTATGTTGAAAGCAGACAAGATGGACGAACTTTTAAAAGAAAATCCTGATTTGGCTGATTATTATGAAATACAAAACAATGGATTTTATCAAGTAAAAATTTTGTCTGATGAAGAAAAAGTGGTATTAAAGAAAATATTTATCGAAATTGGTTTCAGTGCATTAAATTTTACGGACAGCAGAAGTATATATCAGTTTTATCCGCTTTCCAGACTTTGGAATGATATTCAGATAGCATTAAGTCATAATATCAGGCTTTGGCATCCTGCGACGGAGCCCGTTTCTGCCGGAGAATTGTATTATTATCTGACAGGAGATAAATTCGTAAATGAATTACCGGGCAAACCGGCTGTTTATGATTACAAGACAATATACGATAAAGAATTTCAGGGAGCCCATGGATATATTTGCAATAAAGAGGATATAAAACAAGAAATAAAAAAATTTATTGAAGAGCAATGCAAAAAGGAGATTAGTAAATAATGTTATGTGAAAGCCAGCCGGGTGTTCCACGATTTGAATATACAGAATTCAAAAAAAAAGAAAAAGATTATGTAATTCTTATTCCGATTATTAATGAGGGTGGACTGATAGAAAAAGAGTTAGAGCGGGCGTGTGAACATCGTATTTTTGAATATGCTGATATTGTTATCTGTGATGGCGGCTCGACAGATGGATGCACGGAAGAAGAACGTCTCAGAAAATTGCAGGTAAACACACTTTTAACAAAGCGGGATTCCGGAAAGCAGGGAGCCCAGCTGCGCATGGGAATTTGGTGGGCGCTAAAACGGGGGTATCAAGGTATTATTACGATTGATGGAAATAATAAGGATAGTATTGAAGATGTCCCGCGTTTTATAGAAAAATTACAGCAGGGATATGACTTCATACAAGGCTCTCGTTTTGTCAGGGGAGGTAAGGCTGTGAATACTCCTTTTATGCGGTTGGTATCCGTAAAATTAATTCATGCGCCGATTATTTCGTTGACTGCAGGACAGAGATTTACAGACACGACAAACGCTTATCGTGCTTATTCTGCAAAATATTTATTGGATGAAAGAGTGAAACCCTTACGGGATATATTTATGACATATGAACTGCTGGCATATTTGTCTGTTCGGGCCACGCAACTGGGATTTCGGGCATGTGAGATTCCGGTTACAAGAGCTTATCCAAAGACTGGAAAGACGCCGACAAAAATCAGCTTTTTTAAAGGAAATAGTGAATTGCTAAAAATTCTTTTTAAAAATTTGTTTGGGGCATATAAGCCAAAATAGGAGATGCAAATGAAAACAAAAAATATTCAAATTCAAAAGGTAGTTTATTTTTTTCTGACTGCATGTATTGTGGCTGGAATCGTTTTACGTATTGTACCATACTTTTATAATCGCTCTTTATGGGGAGATGAAGCAACACTTGCTGCATCTATCTGTACAAGAACATTGCAAAATCTTGTACTTTCTCCTTTGGACTGGGGTCAGAGCGCACCGGTGGGATATTTGTATATTGTAAAAATTTTAACATTGCTCTTTGGAAAGACAGAATGGGTGTTCCGAATCTGGTCGTTGGTAACAAGCTTTGGAAGTATCTATATCTTGTATCTTTTATTACGGAATAAAGTAGCTAAGCACTATGCCTTAATTTTTACAGCGATTTATTCATTGCTTGATGGATATATCTATTATGCCAATGAATTAAAACCTTATATGTCGGATAATTTTTTTGCGCTTTTGGTGTTATATCTCTGGCAACAGTATCAATTAAAAAAAGTACCATTTTGGGTGCTTATTCTTTCCTATAGCATTATTATATGGTTTTCATTTGTCTCAGTGTTTTTTATAGCGGCTTGTATGATATTGTTATGTTTTTCTCTGTTGAAAAAATTTTTATCGGAACAGGGAAATGAGAGGAAAAAAATATTATTTAAGATTGGTATATGTTCTATTGTTCTAATAAGCTTTGTAGTGTACTACCTCTTTTGGCTTTCTAATGCAACAGAAAACGCAGGAGGCAGTGAGTATTGGGATTTGCTAAAGTTTCCGGTAATTCCAAAATCCATAGCAGACATAAAACGGATTTTTGTGTTAGGAAATCAGTTTGTATTTTACTTACCTAAAATAGTTGCTTACATCGTTTTTTTGCTTTTTGTATTATATATATTGTCAGTAATAAAATCAGGTGATAATTCAAAAATATTTATGCCGTTTTGCGTAGCGCTCATTATCTTATTGATAGCATCATATTTGGGATTTTATCCGATACAAGACCGCCTGGTCCAGATATTCTGCATCATTTTATTTGTTTTTGCTGCAAATACCTGCGATAGGATAGAAAAATTATTAAACACAAAACAATGGAACAATATAAGAATTCGTTATGTCGGAAAGGGAATTCTTTATTTTGTATTGACGGTGTCTTTGGTTATCTCTGGGATGAATGGATATAAAAACCTGTTCCCATCGCATATTTATAAAGGCGATTCAGAAGTGAATGAAAATATGCAATATTTAAAAGAAAATACTACAAAAGATGATTATATTTATGTTTACAGAGAGGCTATACCTGTATATACCTATTTGAATAATTATTCAGATGATTATCAATTGGTTGAGAAATTAGCGCAGCTAGATGTTGAATTTGGCAGAGGCTTGCCTTATACTTCGAATCATGTGATTTATGGTCAGTCTCTTGTCACATTTTTATATGAAAAGCCTTATGCGTATGATTATAATATTAAGTATGATGCAGTTTTAAAAGACGCTTCCGTAATTCTCGAACATGATTCAGTATATATATTTGTTTCTCATTCCATGAGAGGAATTCCGGAATTGTTAAAGGTTTTAGAGAAAGAAGGAACCGTTAAGGTTGCATGCAAAACATACGAAACACGGGTATATCATTTTGTACATAATTAATCAGAGAAGGAGATAAGGACCTTGAGACTTTCTATTTCAAATATAGCATGGAATGAAACAAAAGATTCTGACATATACAAGCGGATGCAAAAGTATGGTTTTACAGGATTAGAAATTGCGCCTACAAGAATATTTCAGGAGTCTCCTTATGAACATTTATCGGAGGCAGAAAGCTGGGGAAACATATTAAAGAAAACATATGGGTTTATGGTTTCTTCTATGCAGTCTATCTGGTTTGGAAGGACGGAAAATATATTTGCAAACGAACAGGAGAGGAAGAACTTAATTGATTATACCAAAAAAGCAATAGATTTTGCTTCTGCAGTTCAGTGCAGGAATCTGGTATTTGGATGTCCTCATAATAGAAATATGCCGGAGGATGCGGATGAGGAGATTGCAGTTGGATTTTTCAGGGAACTGGGAGATTATGCTTTTAAGAAAGGCACAATAATCGGCATGGAGGCCAATCCTACTATTTATCATACCAATTTTATTAATGATACGCTTTCAGCAATAGAATTGATACAACAGGTAAATTCTCCGGGATTTCTGTTAAATCTTGATGTTGGTACTATGATAGAAAATAAGGAATCGCCTGAATCTTTACGTGGTCTTGTAAAATATATCAATCACGTACATATAAGTGAGCCGGGACTGAAGATAATAGAAAAAAGAAAACTTCACAAAGATTTGAAACAGATTTTAGAGGAAGAGCAATACGATGGTTACATATCTGTCGAAATGCAAAAACAGGAAATGATAAACGACATTGACAAAACGATGGAGTATGTGGCAGAACTGTTTAGATGACAAACAGGGATTGTGAGGAGAGAAGAGATAGGACAACTTATTTAACTGTGGGGCAGCCGGTATGGAAAAATTTGGAAATGAAAAATTTCTGGAAAAAAGCATATGATGAAAATAATTTTAAAATAGAAAATCTGATTTTAAAATCCTCTAACCCTTTTATGGGATAGAGGATTTTGTTTTGTATGATTGATAGAATCAAGAATTGCAGTTCAAAAAAAATATTTTAGCGGGTGCACTTTTTCTCTATATTTTTTCTGAAAAAGCGAACGGATATAGAAAAATATTGTTAAAGTACAGAGGACAAAAGAGATAATTGACATTTCCATTTCCCTGCCGTACTATGAAAAAAGTGGCAGGAGAAAAAGAAAATACAGCTGTGAACAGACCGATTGAAAAGATATAAAATTCCAATAAGAAAAGAAATAAGGAGCAGACATGGATTTGATTAAAAAAATAGCGGTTTTGACAAGTGGAGGAGATGCACCGGGCATGAATTCAGCCATTCGTGCCATTGTCTATAGTGCATCTCACTTTAACATTGCAGTAACGGGAATCCTAAGAGGATATGAGGGACTAATTGACTGGGAGAGTGTTTCCCTCGATATAGCAACCGTCAGAAATATTAATAATCAGGGCGGAACGATTCTTTATACCAGTAGAAGTGAAAGATTTCTTAAGAAAAAATATCGAGAAAAAGCAGCAGAAAATTTGAAAAATAATAATATTGATGCGTTGGTAGTAATTGGTGGTGACGGCACGCTGAGAGGCGCGATAGACTTTGCGGAAGAAGGAATCAATGTTATTTGTATTCCGGGAACGATTGACAGAGATGTATCATGCACAGAGTACACGCTGGGTTTTGATACGGCGGCCAATACTGCGACGGAGGCGATTGATAAAATTCGGGATTCTTCGGTTTCTCATGGAAGGTGCAGTGTTGTGGAAGTTATGGGAAGAAAACGGGGCTATATTGCCTTGTGGGCCGGTATGGCTACTTCCGCTGATGCTATTATTCTGCCGGAGAAATGGGATGGCGATTACGACAGTATAATACAAGCAATCAAGCAGCATCATGCGGAAGGAAGAGATAGTTATCTGGTGGTAGTGGCAGAAGGGGTTGCAGATGCACCGCAGCTGGCAGAGATGATTCGGGAAAAACTGGGGATTGAGTCGAGAGTGTCTGTGTTGGGCTACATTCAAAGAGGCGGACAGCCTACGGCAAAGGATAGGATGTACGGCTCACTGATGGGGGCTTATGCGATAGAGATTTTGAACAATAAAAAGAAAAATAGAATCGTAGCGATTAAAGATGATTTGCTGGTGGATTATGATATCTCAAATGCAATCCGGATTGAAAACAATAATCTTGATTCTTTTCAATATGAATTGAGTTTACGACTGTCTGAATAAGCAGAGACGTTTTTTGAAGCAGCCAGAGGAAAATTATCTATAAAAAAGAAACCAAACAAAAAAAGAACATATTGTATTAAAAAAATGATAATTGTATAATGATATAAAAGATAGCAGGGGAGGGTAATATACCCTCCTCAATTAATACATATTCATACTGAAAAGAAAGGATAAAAGGATGAAAAAAATATTTTCAAAAATTCTGGCTGTCGCTGTGGCGATTACTATTATGTTTGGCGGAATACAGGCAGATGGATGGCTTGCCATGACCGGAATGACTCAAGTGGAAGCAGCCGCTACAGCAATTACATCTATGACGTATTATGACTCTGCAAACGGACCCGTCATTACAAAATCCGGTGTAGGTGAAGTGAGTTATGGATTTGTTATGCCAAAATTTAATGGAAAAACCAGTCAGGAACTTTCCATTTCTGATGTAGAGAATGATTTACAGCTCTACGTAAAACAGGAACAGGGAACGAATGGAGAGTGGAAAGAGATTGAAAAGGTAAGTTATTTTGAATGGAATAAAACCTGGGCATGGGAGCATCAGCAGTGGTCTTCTACAGCAGACGGATGGGTATGCTGGATGAAATTAAAAGAGACCACCCATTTACGCTTTCATGGGAAAACAAACAATGTAGATTTAGAGTACACGCTTACTTTAAATAAACTTCCGAAACTGGAGCTGACAAGTATTTCCACGACAGAAGCAAATATCACGGCGGATGCTACAGGAAAATCGGCTACACATTGGGGACAGTGGACGTTTAATGGAGATAAGAGCATTAAGTATGAACAGGTAGAGGACGATATTACGATTTATGTAGATAACGGTGATGGGAAAGGATTTGTAAAACTGCTGGGGAATGCAGATTCCGGTTTTCTCTGGGACCAGAATTTTGGTTATTACACAGATGGAGATGGCGGATATTGGTTTCAAAATATTAACTGGTCGTTTACGCTCCGGTTTCAAAAAAAGAGCAACAGCAGTATCTATCAGGATGTAAAGGTGTCCTATGTAGAGCCTGTAAGAACAAACTATACCCTGACGCCTTATGAGGGCACTTCATACAATGCCGCTTCGGATACAGCAGCAGTAGGAATTCCACTACCGAAAATTGGTGGAACAGCGGCAATGAAAAAAGACTTGGACTTATTTAAATACGAAGTAAAAGTAAACGGAGCGTGGATTTCACTGACAGATGTAGCTGCCAGCGGATGGGTGTATGAAGGCAATGGATATAATGCTTATTCTCAGAGTCAGCAATGGGGATATTTTTCAGATACAGTATTTGGCCTGTGGTTTCAGCCGGTAAAGAAAAATACGGAAATTCGGATGAGTTACCCGATTAATGGCCAAAAAGGCGGAGATATGAGCAGTAATTATGTGATTTATAATATCACAGGAAATCCATCTTATCAGCCGGTAATCCCGGAAGATATGGCGGATATTCAGATAGAAGACAGTTCCAATGCCTTTGTACCTTCTGGATGGAAGATGATATGGAATGATGAATTTTCGGGAGATTCTCTTGATACTACAAAATGGGGATATCAGGAGGGATATCTGTTGGATGAAAATGATATCAATACTGCCGGATGGGGCAATCAGGAATTGGAATATTATACGAGAGATAATGTTTCGGTAAAGGACGGAAATTTAAATATCTTAATGAAGAGACAGGCGAAGGAATTTACACAAAAAAATGATTTAACAAAGAAAGCCACTGCACAGTTTTCTTCCGGTAAAATCACGACGCAGAATAAGTTTTCCGTGAAATACGGACGTGTGGATTTTAGAGCCAAGATGCCGACCGGGACAGGCGTATGGCCTGCAATGTGGATGCTTTCCAATGATGAAAGATATGGCTCATGGCCGTTATCCGGTGAGATAGATGTATTTGAGGGCCGCGGTCGGACGCCGGATATGGTATTTGGCACATTGCACTATGGCGCACAGTGGCCAAATAATATCAACACTTCCGATGTGTTAAATATGGTGCAGGATGGAAATAAAAAGACTGGAATTGATGACTGGCATGTTTACAGCGTTGTGTGGGAAGCAGAAAATATCAAAATTTATTGTGATGGGAAATGCTACTTTAAATGCAGTTATGCAGACTGGTATTCCGGGTCAGACCGGGGCAATGCTTATGCTCCATTTGATCAGAGATTTTATCTGATTTTAAATCTGGCGGCGGGCGGAACATTTGATAGCGGATATGTTCCCGACAGCAGCTTTACTTCGGGAACAATGTTGGTAGACTATGTTCGTGTATATCAGAAGATGGTAAATTCATCTGCGGATGAAAAGCCGGATCATAACAAAGGAGTCACGACAAACGGTGTCGATGACAATTTATATGGAGATTACAAGCTGGGCGCCGGAAGTACTCCGGGTCAATCCGAAGATGAGACGACAGTTCCATCCAGTGGTACAACAATCACACCGGAAGGAGAAACGAAGAATCCATCGGATCTTGGAAACGCTACGACGCAGGGAAATAATACAAACCATACGACACAGTCGCCAAAAACAGATGATACATCTAAAGCAACTCTGAAAAAAACAAAAGTAAAAAATGCCGTTAAGAGAAAAAATACTGCAAAGATTAAGATTACAATAAAGAAAATAAAAGGCGCAAAGAAATATAACATACAAGTTTCGGGAACAAAAAAATTTAAAAAAATTCTGCTAAAGAAAACGGTAAAGAAGACCACAGTCACTATCAAAAACAGGAGACTGAAAAATAAGAAGAAACTGTATGTCCGCGCACGTGCTGTTGGCGCTAAAAAATGGTCGAAAGCAAAACGGGTAAAAATAAAAAAATAGTTCAATCAAATTTTAAATTTAGTTAAATTTTATAAAAATATATGGTACTGCCATAACAATAATGTTATAATTATTGTTATGGCAGTACTTTTTTTATTTGATAGGATTAGGGTGTCAAAAGGGTGCTTTGCATTCCTATAAAATAAAAATGCTCCGCAAGGATCGTAGAGGCGCGGAAAAGTAGTTATTCTTACGAATCTGCGCCTCGCGTGAAGTGTCGCAAGCGACACTTTGTTCTACTACCATACAGGGAAGGGTTTAGCTATTAAAAAATACGAATATTAAAAAAGGAGGAAACATGAAAGGAAAAAGAAAAAAAATCATATCCTTAATATTGGTATTTATTATGACATTTTCTATCTGTCCTCAGATTACCCTGACAGATGTTCTGGCAGTTGCAGACGGAGATGACACTCCATACTGTATATCTGAAGGAAGAGCAGTATATTCCAGCTCGGACAATGGAAATAATACTGCCGATAATGCAGTGGATGGAAAGAATAGCACGAGATGGGAAAGTGAGCATGGAGACAAACCCCAATGGCTGTATGTAGATTTGGGTAAAAAGACAGACATTACGGGGATACATATTAAGTGGGAGGCAGCATATGCAAAATCCTACACAATTCAGTTTTCCGATGATGAGGAAGACTGGAAAGATGTCTTTATCAAAGGGAAAGGAAGTACTGAACAGGAACAGACGACAGCAGAACTGAAAGATATCTCAATTAAGTATACTGTCGCAGACGAAGATGGGAAAAAAGTTGTTACTGCAAATTGGACAAATATTGACAATGCGACATATAAAGTGTGCATTGATAATGAAGATACAATCGCAGTCGCTCCGGACGGATATTCATTTAAATCCCATGGTATAAACAACGGAAAAATTGTTCTTGAGCCAGGCACCTATAAATTAATTGTTATAGCTTTAGATAAGGAAAATGGTAAGGAACTTACCAGAGGCGAGAGAGAAATTACTGTACCGAAGGAAGGTGAAACTCTTCCACCGGAATCCACATTGCCGGAACAAGAGCCGGAAGTAGATTCGGATGATGGAGAGGAAGATATCGCTGTTACCGGACAGGCAAGATATGTCCGCATTTATATGACAGAGCGAGCAAGCAATTATGGATATTCTATGTATGAATTCCAGGTTTTTGGTCTGAATGGAGTGACTCCAAGACCAAAAAACTACGGAGAGAATCTTGCCTTGGAAAAGAAAGTCTTCTGCTCCGGAACAAGGGACGAGTGGTGGATGAATGATGGCAATAATGATGAGGCAGACAAAAAATCTGTTGCGGCAGAAAATGCGGTGGACGGTAATGAAGACACATCATTTACCTCCTATCAGGATGACCGGCAGTGGTTTTATGTGGACCTTGGAGATTCCTATGAAATCGGAAGAATCATACTGAAATGGGGTGAGGATGCCGGAAAAGTTTATGATATACAGGTATCGGATAATGCAAAAAGCTGGACAACGGTATACCGGAGATTAAACGGATATGCGGAACTGGTAGAGAATCTGCCGATTTATGTAAAAAGTGCAAGATACATAAGAATGAATGGCTATACAAAAGTAGCAAATGGAAGTGGATTTTCTATCAAAGAGCTGGAAGTTTACCAGTATGTGGAAGGAGAAGAAAAACTCACTTACGAAATCAGCGAGCTTCCACAGCAGCAGATTGTTAAAACCAAGAAGGGCTCTTATATCAGCAACGATATTTATCTGGAAAAGGCAAAGCTGCCTACTTATATTGATGAAGAAAATATCAAAGTACCGATTGCGTCTAACGACTGGTGGCAGTCTGCTATGATTAAAAAGTTTGGTAACACAATGAATACACTGCCATTTAAAACAGGGTATTCCAAAAAGGGCCTCAGTATATTAACGACGACAGAAGGCTGGCTGCCTCCACAATCAGAGACATCTGTTAATATGTCTATAGTTACGGAAAATACACCGGATTTATATATTTTACCGGAAAATCTTGATACGGCAACAGCTTATGACAGAGTACATGATTACAGCGATTATACTGTAGATTTACAATTATGTGATGGAAATGGCGTTGTTATGACGTCCACACATGTGAAAGGCTCGCCATATATTTACTGTGATTTGAATAGAGAGGCAGTTTATCTGAGTGCCCAGAATCTGACCGCATATTTTGATGATAGTGGAAAGGAAATTCTTGCGGCCGGTGAGACAATTACAACAGACCATATTGGCGTCCACGTCACAGACAACAATAATAAAGAAGGTACAAAAACGGCGGACAGTTATTATTGTATTAATTTTCCGGAAGGAACAAAAATTAAAAATAATGGTGGTAAGCTGAAAATAACATTTGCCGGAGCGGACAAATATATGTCTGTAGGAACAATGCTTAATAAAGAAGAACTGAAAAAGTTTTATGAGCATGGATATGCTTTTGTTACGGAAGCGAAAGTGACCTACGCATATAATGACGCAATGTCTGAGATTGTGTCAAACTATGAAGTGAAAACTGAGACAAAACGCAGCGGCTTTTCGGATACGACAATGCAGCTGATGCTTCCACATCAGTGGAAAAATTCGGAGCAGAACAGTGAGACAGCATCCGTCTATACATCTGTGAGAGGCGACTTACATGGAATCTGGAAAAACAGTTTTCAGACAAAAGATACATTCGAGGGATTGCTGCCTATTTTTGCAATGCCAAAGAGTGATGCCTTCGATCAGGATAAGGTAAAGGATTATCTGAGTACTTTAGAAAGTGCTACTGCGCATATTAATCCTGCAGCAGATGCTTACTGGGAAGGAAAAAATCTTCATCCATTAGGAATGGGAGTTCTAATGGCAGATCAGTTGGGCGAGACAGAACTGAGAGATATATTTTTGAAGAGATTGAAGGAAAGACTCGTTGACTGGTTTACTTATGACGGAGAAGATGATGTAAGCTACTTTGTGTATGATAAGCATTGGGGTACAATGTACTATGGCGCAAGCGAGTTTGGCGCCAACTGGGGTATCTGTGATCACCATTTTACGTATGGATATTTTGTGTTTGGTGCTGTAGTCCTGGCTGCTTACGACAATGAGTTTTATGAAGATTATAAAGATATTATTGAAATATTAATAAGAGACTATGCAAATCCATCAGATACAGATCAGGAATATTGCAGATTCCGGGCATATGATTTATATGAGGGACACTCCTGGGCAGGCGGATACGCAGATAATGATAATGGAAACAATCAGGAGTCTGCCAGCGAATCCTTGTTCAGCTGGGTAAGTATGTATCTTTGGAGTGTGCTGACCGGAAATAATACATACCGGGATGCCGCTATTTTCGGATTTAAAAACGAAATGGAGGCTATCGAACAGTACTGGTTTGACTATGATAAGGATAACTGGATTGAAGACTGGCCTTATAATGTGGTGGCACAGGTATACGGCGGAGAAAATTTCTATGGAACATTCTTTGGCGGACAACCATTATATTGCTACGGGATTCAGTGGCTTCCTATTTCAGAATACCTGACATATTATGGAATGAATCAGGAAAGAGCGGCAGAAATTTATGCCGGACTGGAAAAAGATACAGAAGATGCAAAGGCAAAAGCTGCAATCGTGGCAAGAAATGAAGGAAAGAACGAAGAAGAAATTCAGGAGATGTTAGATACATATGCTTCACCGGACAACGGATGGCAGCATATTACATGGCCGTTTCTTTCCCAGACGGATCCGGACAGAGCTATGGAAAAGTTTCTCGCCAATGATACAAAGGTGCAGAATACTGATCAGGCGAATACTTATTGGTTTATCCAATCTATGAAAGAGTTGGGTGTTAAGTCTTCAGAAATTATCGCTACCGGAAACAGCTCAGCTACTGTTTACTATAATAAAGAAACGGATACTTATACAGCAATCGTATGGAATCCTACTGCAGAAAAGAGCACAGTGACATTTAAAAAAGCAGACGGATCTGAGGTTGGAACAGCAGACATTGGTGCGAAATCTCTGGTAAGTTTTGATGTGGATATTGATAAGGGATTTGAACTCTCTCAGGTGTCTGCACCAACAATAAAAGCTACATCGCTTGCCGATGGAGTTGTTACGGAAAATGTTTCAGGAACAAAGACTTTTGAAGATACACAGATAGTAGAACTGGCGTGTGCAGAAGACGATGCAGTTATTTATTACACGACAGACGGTACTACACCTACGACTTCATCTGATATTTATCAGGATAAAATACTTGTTTCCAGCAATACAACAGTGAAAGCAATCGCAGTCAAAGAGGGATATATAGATTCCGCATACGCTTCTGCGACATTGATTATTGATGGAGACAAGATAGAAAGCAGCGACAATCTTGCCTTGGAAAAAGAGGCAAAAGCAAGCACACAAAACGGAGGAAATACTGTAGATAAAGCAGTCGATGGAAATCTGGCAACCCGCTGGGAATCTTCTTCGACAGATGATGAATATTATCAGGTAGATTTAGGTTCTGTTCAGGCAGTAAATACGGTTAAAATTACATGGGAAGCCGCCTATGCTGCAAAATATGAGATACAGGTATCCACAGATGGGCAGGAATGGAAAAAAGTGGCACTGGAAAGCGGAAAACAGGGAGAAGTTACTACAGTATTTGCCGCAACAAAAGCAAGATATGTAAGGATGCAGGGTATTTCAAGAGCGACAGACTATGGATATTCTATTTATGAATTTGAAGTGTATGGCGCGTTGCAGGCAAAAGCACCGGCAATTTCACCGGTCAGCGGTGTATATGAGACAGAGCAGACGGTTACGATGTCAACAGTTGTGAAAGGTGCGGAAATTAAATATACATTAGACGGAAGTGATCCGACAGAGGATTCTGATTCCTATATCAATCCGATACACATATCAAAATCAGCAATCGTAAAAGCTGTAACGTACAGAAAAGGAATGGTTTTGTCTGATGTCAGTGAGGCAAGCATTATTATTGCAGGCACAATCGCATTAAACAAATCTTCCGCTACGATTGCATATGGAAGAACATTGCAGCTTTCCGCAATTACAAATGAGACGGTAAGCTGGGAAAGCGATATGCCAAATGTGGCTTTCGTGGATAATAACGGATTGGTAACAGGAAAAGAAGAGGGAATCGCAGTCATTACGGCAAAACTTTCCAATGGTGAAGAAGCCACCTGTCAAGTTACAGTCACACCACCTGTACATATTGACTCTATTGAAATATCACCAAGTACTCTGACAATGAAAAATAAGACTTCCGAAACGCTGCAAGTCATAATTCATCCGGCAGATACTACTGATGATACGACGGTACAATGGAGTACAGATGCAGAAGATATCGTGATGGTAAATGAAAATGGCACGTTGACGGCAAAGAGTGAAGGGGTGGCACACATCTCGGCACAAGTAGGGACCTTTACAGCCGAATGCGAAGTTACGGTAGGACCGGCGGCCACTATCGAAGAGATGGTTTCCAATGAAAACTATAATGTTTCGCTGAAAAAGCATGTAATTATCTCTTCCATGTATGAAAAAGAAGGAAGTCAGGATGAAAATACATTAGTAAATGGAGACTTGAACGATCAGTATGTATCGACAGATTGGGATAACAGCCGCGATTCGGAATATATTATTATTGATTTGGGAACACATTATGCGACAGAGACATTGGATTTAATTGCATTAAAATTCAAAAGTGATGCTTCGACATTCTGTAATGACTTTGAAATCCAATATTCTGCCAATGAACTGGAATATGTAACAGTTGCCGAAGATATTCAAGTAAATTATGAAGATACACAGGAGGGACTTGTCAAGATTCCGATTGGAAATGTGTCTGATAAAATTGCAAATACCCGTTATGTAAAAATCAATATGAAAGGACATAAGCAGTGGGGATATCAAATTCAGGAAGCAGCAGTGCTGAGTACGGAGCAGAATGCCGAGCCGATTGAAGTACAGCAGTGCGATGCCCCAAAAGATTTGATTGTAAGTTCAGATGATTTATGTGAAATAACATATACGATTGTTGCAGGAGAAAATCAGGAAGATTATGTCTATATGGTTTATCTTGATGGAGTATTGGTAGGAAACAGTGTAAAAGCAGGAAAATATACCTTGAAAGAAATACCAAAAGGAATTCACGAACTTTCCGTGGTATCGCACTATGAAGATAAGACTTCAGAGATTATCACGAAAACAGTTGCAGTAGATGACGGTTCTATGAGAGATTTTGTCGATACAGAAAGAAATCTGGCAAGACATGGAAAAGTTGTTGTAGAGGATATAGACCAGACGCATAACGAGGGTAGTTTAGATCCGGATACAATCGTGGATGGAGATTTGAACGGCAGTGTTGTTGAGACTGTCTGGGGAGAGCAGAATGCCACAATTACGATTGATTTGTTACACAGCTACAGGAAAGAACAGATTCTTAGAGTTCTGGTTGCATTTAAGTCAGACAATACCTATGCAAAGCATTATACGATTCAATTTTCCAGTGATGGAACTAAGTATGAGAATGTAGCTGTAGTAGAAAACGATAAATACAGCGATTTGTTTGAGACAGATGTAGACACGTCCTCTTATTCGCAGGATACTGTGAGATATGTAAAAATACTTTTGGAAGACGGAAGTTATAATTGGGGATATCAGATTCATGAAATCGCAGTTATCAGCGGAGAAGATTACAGTCCGGTAGACGACAACATAAATGTCAACGGAAATGTCAAAATTGAAGGATTCCAGATTAGTACAACTTTTGAGGGAAGTAAAGTAGTAGGATCTGTGGAGCCGGAGATTGATGGCCAACAAGTAAAGAGCTGGGGACTGATTTATGGAATTATGAAAGTCGGAGAACAGATTTATGATGTGAAGGACAGTGATATGTACAACGGCTCTGAAAGTAGTTTTGTGTCTGTGCAGGAAGCTACGGAGCAGGGAAGAATTTATTCTGTCATGGGCGAATCTCAGACGGCAATATACTACGCCCAGACAATGAAATTTGGAGCCAATAATAAAATGGCATTTTCTGCAGAATACAAAGTAAGAGCCTATGCACAGTTGGAAGATGGAAGTTATGTATACAGTAATGTCGAGGAATATTCTATTTTCCAAATTGCTTCTCTCTTATACGATAAACAGTTGATGAACACTTATGATGGACATCAGTATCTCTATAATAAAATCTTAAAGGTAGTAGATGAAAATTATGAGGAGATAGATTATCAATGGAGTAATACTGTGGTAAATCCAAAAGAAGTCTCCACCACAACAGATCTGAAAATATCGGGATACCAGATGACAGCAAACTTCGGAAATACCGAAGGAAGTATGGGATTTCGGGTAATTTATCAGGCAGAGAAAGAAGTAGAAAACCAAACACCTGAAGAAATTGGGTTGATATATGGATTGGTTTATGGAGACAATCCAATTACGAAGGAAGATTTGGTCTATGGATCAGAAAATCCTTTTGTACAGTCTTATAAAGCTACTGAAGTTGGAAAATTAAACGTAATCATGGGTGATTCCCAAACGGCAGATTACTATGTAAGAACAATGGGATTGGGTGAAAAGCCTACGGTACAGGCGTATACTTCTCAATATTATGTGCGTGTCTATGCAAAATTGAGTGATGGAGGTATTGTATATAGTGATGTTACTTCCTATACGGTATTTGATGTGGCAGACTACTTATATCAGAATCAGTTAGTAAACCGAAAAGGTGCATGGGATTTATTCTATACAAACATTTTAAGTTATGTAGATAAAGACTATGCAGAAGGTAATTTTGACTGGTCTGGAACTGTCGTCAAATAAATAATACATAACATTCTTTTTATAGCATATATTGTGCATGAATAAGGAATCCAATATAAAAAAGGCATGAAAGCCAAAGGATGAAATAATCTGATGGCTTTCAGAGCCTTTTTTGGTATAATGGAAGAAAAAAAGGAGAAAAATAATATGCACTTTGAACATTGTCCATATTGTGGCACCAGATTGATTTTAAAGGAAATAGGAGATGAGGGAAAGATTCCTTATTGTATCCAATGCCAGAGCCCGTTTTGGGATATGTTTACCACAAGTGTCATTTGTGCTGTTGTAAATGAGTATCATGAGATTGCATTGCTCAGGCAGAACTATGTCTCTGCATCAAATTATGTATGTATCGCAGGAATAATGAAACTGGGGGAATCTGCAGAGGAAACTGCCATGCGGGAAATAAAAGAAGAAATCGGACTGGATGTGACGGGATTAAAATATATAAAAAGTTATCCTTATAAAAAGAAAGAAATGCTTATGCTCGGATATAAGGCTGATGTAAAAAAAGACCAATTCGCGCTATCCGGAGAGGTAGATTCTGCAGAATGGATTCCATTTGCTGACGCTTTAGGAAAACTTCGGGAAGGAAGCATTGCGTGGCAATTAGTAAAAGCAGTCATAGAAGAAGATAATTGATGCCATTTTAAGTAAAAGTGTTTGCCGCCTTTTGGGTAATCGCGACAGGCATTATAATTTTTGAAAGCTACCGGATCGATATGAGATGTACTAAGGGAAAGGAAAGATAGAAATGAGCAATAGAGTTGTGAAAAAAGAAAGAAATTCAAGTTTAGAATTGCTGAGAATCCTATGTATGCTCTGCATTATTTCAGCGCATTATTATGGACATGGCGGATATTCGACTTTAACTTATGGCAGTCTGTCAGCAGGTAATATTTTTATTCAAGTGACAAGTATGTTTGGCAGAATTTCGTGTTCCGTTTTTGCTTTAATTTCGGGATATTTTTTAGTAAGTGCAGAGAGGAAAAATCATTATAGAAAAATAGTACCTCTAATTGCTGAGATGACGTTTTATTCTATAGTTATTTGTCTTGTGATGAAAACGATAGTACCGGTTGCCGGAAAAGATATTTTGCAATCTTTCTTTCCACTCATGTGGGGGGGGGAATTGGTACGTAGTATACTATATCCTGCTATACTTAATTGTTCCCTTTATCAATCCATGGCTTAAAACCCTTAGCCGAAAACAGTATACAATATTTGTATTTATTTTATTGCTGATATGGTCCGTGTTTCCTACCTTTGCAAAAGTATCATGGACTTTCAGTAATATAGATTTCTTTTTCATTATGTATGTTGTTGGAGCTTATATTAAACTGCATATACATGAAAAAATAATATATAAAAATAAATGGAATTTATTTTTAGGATTAGGCTCTGCAGGACTCATTATTCTTTCTGTGTTTGCTTTTGACTTTGTCGGCTATATGTTAAAGAACAATGGAATTGTGCAAATGTATCGGTATTTTGGTGAGTATAATACTGTATTTGCCGTCTTGTGTGCAGTATTTATTTTTCTGTTTTTCTTAAATATCAACTTTAAAAGTAAAATAATAAATCTGGCTGCAGGATCCGTTTTGGGAATTTATTTAATTCATGATAATGAATTTTTCAGTTATTGGATATGGCAGGTATTGTATCCGAATATAAATTATATCAGTAGTCCATATTTACATTTTATATGCAAGGTATCGGGTGTGTTTATTGTGTGTCTGCTGATTGATTTACTGCGCAGGGCAACGATTGGCTACGCTTTTGATAACTGGTTTTACAAAAATTGTGACCGGATAGTACTCTGGTTTCAAAAGAAAAAGTCAGCAATTTTGAGGAGGTAGAAATGTCTGATTGTATTTTTGTTGGAATAGGTGGTTTTATTGGGAGTGTATGCAGATATTTATTAGGGCTTTTGCCGATTCCGGTGGAAAATAATTTTCCAATAAAGACTTTATTGATTAATGTCACAGGTGCATTTGTATTGGGGCTGATTACAGCTATTTCGGTAAAAAATAAAGTATTTCATCCGCAGATTGTTTTAATGCTTAGAGTTGGTATTTGCGGTGGATTTACCACATTTTCTACTTTTGCGTATGAGTCTGCGGATTTGATAAAAAATGGAAACATGATTATTGCTTTTAGCTACATTTGTGCAAGTATTATTTTAAGTGTAGCAGCTGTTTTTCTCTCACAAATTCTGATAAAATAAAATTTTTCAGGATAAAACCTCCTGTACGGTACATACTGAATAAAAAATATGTCAGGAGTATGAAGGTGCAGAGAGAATCAATATGGGAACAATATATAAATTCCCCAAATAATGAAAGAAAGAAATTGCAGAAGGATATCCGTACAGATGTCTTAATTATAGGCGGAGGTATTGCGGGTATCCTTTGTGCATATCGGTTAAAAAAAGCAGGAGTGTCCTGCATCATAGTAGATAAGGGAAATTTGCTGGAAGGGGTCACAAGAAATACTACGGCAAAAATTACACTGCAGCATGGACTGATTTATGAAAAAATTCATAAAACTTATCATAAAGAAAAAGCAAAGCAGTACTATGAAATTAATAAAACAGCAATCGAAGAATATAAACGTCTGGCGGAAAGTATCCCTTGTGATATGGAAGAGAAAACGGCATATATCTATACTACGAATGACAGAAGAAAACTCGAAACAGAGGCAGCAGTTTACGAAAAACTGAAAATACCTTATATTTGGCAGGAAGATACCTCTATTCCGATACAGACTTGTGGAGCTCTTGGAATAAAAGGGCAGGCGCAGTTTAATCCAATAAAATTTTTGCAATCATTGGTGAATCAGCTGGATTATTATGAAAACGCAGAAGCCCTCGATATTGAAGATAAAAAAACAATTATAAAAACTGACAAAGGAAGGGAAAAAGTATCAAAGTATTTTACAATTACGGCAGAACAAATCGTACTCACAACACATTTTCCCATGATAAATATTCCCGGGGGTTATTTTGCAAAAATGTATCAACAGCGCTCTTATGTGACGGCCATTCAAAATGCCCCTAAGTTAGACGGCATGTATATTGATGAGAATGAGCATGGTTTTTCTTTTAGAAATTATGGAGATTATCTTTTGCTCGGTGGAGGTGGTCATAAAACCGGAACAAAAGGTGGAGGATATGAAGTGTTACGAAAATTTGCTTCACAGCACTATGCGGGCAAAAAGATTTCTTATGAATGGGCAGCACAGGATTGTATGAGTCTGGATAAAATTCCGTATATAGGAATACACAGTAAAAATCGTTCAAATTTGTATGTGGCAACCGGATTTAACAAATGGGGAATGACGAGTGCAATGGCAGCAGCCATTGTATTGGAAGAAATGATTATCAGTGGAAAAAGTATGTATGAACAATTATTTTCCCCGCAACGTTCTTTCATACATCCCCAGTTGGCTGTCAACTTAACATCCGCATTGGGAAATATTATAAGACCCGGAAAAAGATGTACTCATATGGGATGTGCGCTGCGTTGGAATCCGCAGGAGAGGACATGGGACTGCCCTTGTCATGGCTCCAGGTTTCGTGAAGAAGGAACTGTGTTAGAAAATCCTGCAAAAAGAGGATTGTAATGATTTTGTTACCTGTTATCCCGGAAAAAGTTTTGGTTGTTTTTCTTGTCTACATTTGTGCAGCATCTTGTCTTGTTTGCTTTAAAGGTATAAAATAAATTTATTATTACAAAAAGACATAAAAGAAACAGATAATTCATGAAGTTTGTTTTGTGTCTGTCTACATACAGGATAAAAGGAGACTCACATTCAATGGATAAGGACAGAATAGATAAGCAATTTGATTTTTGTAAAGAAATAGATAAAGAAAAACTAATTAAAAGGCGCACATATTTGTCAGACAAGATACATAATGAAAATGATGCGGAGCATGCGTGGCATATGGCAATTATGGCCATTTTGTTAAGTGAATATGCGAATGAGAGCATTGATGTACTAAAAACAGTTACCATGTTGTTAATTCACGATTTGGTGGAAATTGATGCCGGAGATACGTTTGCATATGACAATGAAGGGAAAAAAACACAGCGTCAGAGAGAAGAAGTCGCTGCGGAAAGGATTTTTGGATTACTTCCAAAAGATCAGCAAAAGAAATTTCAGGATTTATGGGAGGAATTTGAAGAGGGAAAAACAATAGAAGCTAAGTTTGCCCACACTATGGATAATATCCAGCCCCTGTTACAAAATGCACAGTCAAATGGAAAAGTTTGGGAAGAAAATGGAATTTTATTTAGTCAGATTTTAGAAAGAAATAAAAATACAGCAAAAGGCTCCAGTGTTTTGTGGGATTATGCTTATCAGAATTTTATCCGGCCAAATGTTGAAAAGGGAAAGATTAAGCAGGATATATAATGAAAGGATGACATAAATTCCAGAAATGGAGAGAAGGTGCGGGACTTCAGGATTTGACGACACATTAAAAGCATAAGGTATTTTTGACCTATTATTATATTAAATAATTTTATGGAAGGACTTTACAATGATTGTACATCCTATTGAGCCTGTTTACGATAAAAATTCAAAAGTTTTAATTCTGGGGAGTTTTCCTTCCGTAAAATCCAGAGAGACGGCATTTTTCTATGGACATCCACAGAATCGTTTTTGGAAAATCATTGCCGGTTTATATAATAATCCGATACCTGAGAATATTGAGGAGAAAAAGCAGCTTTTGTTGAAAAGCAAAATCGCTGTGTGGGATGTAATTCATTCCTGCGATATTGTCGGCTCCTCAGACAGTACGATTAAAAATGTCGTGGCAAATAACATATTGCCGATTCTCTCGGAGAGTGAAATAACAAAGATATATACAAATGGAAAAACTGCCTACAATTTATATAACAAGTATATAGAGCCAAAGACGCAAATAAAGGCGGTATGCCTCCCCTCTACCAGTCCTGCCAATGCGGCGTGGAATCTGGAGCGGCTGTTGGAAGCGTGGAAACAAATAAAAACTGATGTCTGATTATTTGTCAGACATCAGTTTTTTAATCCCTTTTTTCAGCCCATCAACGGTGAGGGGATACATATCCACAATTTCTTTGATCATACGCTCGGATTCCATCCAGTACATTTTTGTCAGATTTCCATGATAGGAAGGATTTAACCAGATAGAATTCGGATATTTCTTATGAAACAACTGTACCCATTCATATCCTGACAAACCTCCGTTTGGTCCGCTGTAATTTCCGTGTTTATCTAAAAATTCTTCCGGCGCCATTCCGGCATCTCCCACAATAATTACCTTGTAATCTTTTCCGTAGTTGCGAAACGCCCAGTCAGTATCAATCCAGTTTCCGGTCTCACATTCAGGTGTTTTGTATAATTTGGCATAAATACAGTTGTGAAAATAAAAAGTTTTTACGTCCTTAAAATGATTTGCCTTATGCACTGCCTGAAACAACTGATTACAAAGTTCACTGTAAGGATACATTGAGCCGCCGCTATCAAAGAGGAGCATTAATTTCACCGTATTTTTCCGAGGCTGTTCAAATTCCAGTTTCAGATAACCACCCTGATTACAGGTAGAATGAATCGTACCGTCAATATCCAATTCTGTTTTGGGAAGATCTAATTTCCGGGAATATTGTCGAAGTTCGCGGAATGCCACTTGGAATTGACGCATAAATAATTTTTTATCCCGGCGGAAATCCTTGTAGCGTCGTTCTCCGAGAACAGCAAATGCAGTTTTCATCCCGGATTTATTTCCCATCTGTATTCCTCCGGCAACGTGACCATTTTTACCGAAAGGGGATCCTCCGCCGGTACCAATCCAATAGCTTCCGCCATTATGTTCCGTGTGCTGTTCGCCCAGACGTTCCCGAAACATTCGATGGACCTCCCGGGCTTCTCTTTTAGAACGCATATCTTTGTACATTCCGGGCTCTGTTCTATTGATTTCATCTGAATCGTTGTGCAGCCATTCATTAATCTTATCCATATTAATTTTTTCTTCTTTTATCTGCTGAAAATATTCCAGAAAAGCGGCATCCAGTTTATCATAATTGCCCTCATTTTTTACCAGAATTGTGCGGCATAAATAATAAAAATCCGTAAAGCTGGAATGGGCCAGCCCCTTATCCAGTGCTTTCATCAGCGTGAGCCATTCTGTGGCAGAAATTTCCAGGCCATGGTTTTTCAGCGTATAGAAAAACGAAGTAAACATCCCTATTCTCCATTTCGATGCGTGATAGATAAATTTATGTCAAATCAATTTGTTACAGGTTAAGCTGTTTTATAATTGAAATATCCTCATCTTTCTTTACCAGAACACCCAGATAAGGAAGATGTTGTTGAATGGTATCAGGGTCAATGCCTCCCAGCGTCAAGGCTCTCAGCCAGTCTATAAATTCAGAAGTGCTTGGTTTTTTTCTGATATCACGAATATTCCGAATCCAATAGAAGGTCTTCATTGCCTGTTCTAACAGATGTTCCTGAAGATTTTCAAAATGTGCATGGACAATTTGGGTGAGCAGTTCTTCATTCGGAAAGGTAATATAATGAAATACGCACCGGCGAAGAAAAGCATCCGGCAATTCTTTTTCCGCATTGGAAGTGATAATGACAATAGGGCGGATTTTTGCCTTGATGGTCTCTCTTGTTTCGTGAATATAAAATTCCATCTGGTCTAATTCCCAAAGTAAGTCATTTGGAAATTCCAAATCGGCTTTATCAATTTCATCAATTAACAATACAACTTGTTCTTCTTTTTGAAATGCCTCCCCTAATTTTCCTAATTTAATGTAGCGGGAGATATCATTCACGCCCTCCACTCCGAACTGGCTGTCATATAGACGTTGAATTGTGTCATAAACATAAAGACCATCCTGGGCTTTCGTGGTGGATTTGATATTCCATATCAGAAGTTCTTTTCCTAAAGATTTGGCGACAGCGTCTGCAAGCATAGTCTTTCCGGTGCCGGGCTCGCCTTTGACCAGTAAAGGTTTTTGCAATTCCATTGCGACTTCTACAGCTGCCATTAAATCATCAGATGCCACATAGGTATCTGTCCCTGTAAATTGTGTTTCTGTAGACATAATATTATTCCTTTCTCATTGTATCGTCCTTTTTATTTCCTTTATATCAAAACACATTAGATATCATCCATATACTATCACACAAAAAATAAAAATGTCTATGATTTTGAAAGAATAAATTTTACGTTTCTGCAATATCAATATAAGTTTTTGAATGATAGAAGAGAATATGATAAAATAAATATATTATCTAAATCCGATATAATAAAATGAAATGAAAAAAGAATGAAACAAAAAGAAAAAAGGTAGAGAGATGCAAAAGAGAAAAGGGCTGAAAGCAGCGGCAAGAAAAGTTTTGAAAAGACATTATTGGTTGTTCGTGACGATATGTCTGGTAACAGCTTTTTTGGGAATAGAGTACAGCGAGACTTTAGATGCTGTCAATTTAAGATGGGAAAATAGTGCGGGAAAGACAGGTGTTGCTTCTATTGGAATTCAGGATAATACACTGACTTCAGCTTATCATGTTCTAAAAGATATTGTTACAGGTAATATCACAAAAGGAGAACAATATTCTGAAGAAATAAAGCGGGAAAAAATGAAAGAGAGTGAAAACCCGGTACTGGGAAGAACGCGAGGCGTGTTTTCCCAGATAATGAATGCGGTGCAGTCCGGCTCAATATTTATAACGGCATATAAGTCTTTTCACTCTGTGGCAGGCTCAAGGAATATTGCCACTGCGATGCTGGTTTTCCTAAGCTTTATGCTTTATCTGTTCGTAAACTTCTTTATTAAAGAAACATATAAAGTTGTATCGAGAAGAGCATTTTTGGAAGGAAGAATTTATGATAAGGTGCCAATACAAAGATTTGCATTTTTGATGCGGGCAAAAAGATGGTGCAGAACATCCTGGACATTGTTTCGGGTGTTTTTGTTAAAAGTTTTGTGGGGGCTGACAGTTGTCGGATTTTTTATTAAGTATTATTCTTATTTCCTAGTGCCATATATTGTTGCAGAAAATCCAAACATTAAGACAAAGGATGCGATTCGTTTATCCAAAAGAATGATGAGTGGACATAAATGGGAATGTTTCTTGCTGGAACTGTCATTTTTTGGATGGTTAATTTTAAATAAGCTGACTTTAGGCATTGTGGGGATATTTTATTATAATCCATACAAGACAGCAGTGTTGTGTGAATACTATGCGGCATTGAGAGAGCACTCAAAGGAAAAAGGAATAGAAGGTGCGGAACTGCTCAATGACAGATATTTGTTTGAAAAACCGGGGGAGAAAGAAATAAGAGCTGCTTATCGTGATATTCTTGATATTGTAGATACTCCTGTTGAAATTCATACAGAATTACACGGATTCAGAAAATTTCTGGTAGAGTGGTTTGGGGTTTTGTTTGTATACTCCAAAAAGGAAATAGAATATGAGAAACAGCAGGCAGAACGGATAAGGAAACAACGTTGGAAACAGGATATCGAAGGAGAGGCATATCCGGGCAGATTATTTACGATACCGGAGAAGGACAAGAAAAAAAATCTGGAAAATATCCTTTATATGAGAAATTATTCCATACCATCCATTATCATGATGTTTTTTGTATTTTCTATGACGGGATGGCTATGGGAAGTATGTGTGGCGTTTATTGTAGAAGGCCAATTTGTAAACAGAGGGACTCTTCATGGACCATGGCTTCCTATTTATGGGTGCGGTGCGGTCCTGATTCTTCTTATTTTAAAAAAATTCAGAGGGAAGCCCATGAAAGAATTTCTTCTGGCAATTCTGTTATGTGGATTTGTAGAATACTCTGCGGCAAGTTATCTGGAATTTGCGCATAATGGTAAAAAATGGTGGGATTACAGTGGATATTTTCTAAATTTGAATGGAAAAATCTGTGCAGAGGGTCTGCTGGTGTTTGGCATTGGAGGAATGGCGATTGTTTATCTGATTGCGCCAATGTTGGACAACATTTTCAGAAAAATTGATAAGAAAATTATAATACCGGTCTGTGTGATTTTTTTCAGTATTTACATGTGTGATCAAGTATATTCGATAAAAAATCCGAATGCAGGTGCAGGGATTACTTCTATTTCTGTTGATAATCCCGCAGACAGCTCTTATGAAACACAATAGATAATTATTTATAAAAAATAAATTTGCTAAATAGCAGGGAAGGATTCTTGTGAAATTTTTTCCTGCTATTTTTTTGCATAAAAGCCTTGTTTTAAAATGTATAAAATTTCCGTAATTGCCAATAATTATATAAGAATAAATCAGAAAAACATTACAAGAAAGCTAAATAAATGGAACAGAGGATTTCATACAAAATTTTATGATAGGAGATAGAAAATGAAGTATATATGTACTGTTTGTAATTATGTATACGATGAAGAACTGGGGGAGCCGGAAAATGGTATTGCTCCGGGAACAAAATGGGAAAACGTGCCGGATGATTATCAGTGTCCACTGTGTGGAGTGGGAAAAGAATATTTTGAAAAGGAATAGAAAATAAGATGAAAGAAATAAAGCTTCCAGAACAAAATGAGAATGGATATTACGAAATAAGAATTGAAAGTATTGGAGGTTTGGGCGCAAATCTTTGTGGAAAAATGATGGGGGAACTGGGAATAAAATATTTGGGTTTAAATAGTGCCAGTTTTTCCAGTTATGGGTCTGAAAAAACGGGAACTCCTGTAAAAGCTTTTATCCGGTACAGTAATCCGGAGGAAAACATTCGCGTACACTCTCCAGTCACGCATCCGCATATTTTATGTATATTCCATGAGGCATTAATGCAGAATACAGACATATTTAACGGGTGTCGTGAAAATACAATTGTAGTAATCAATACAGAGGTAGAGCCGGAAAGCATTGCAGAGCATTATTTTGGGCATAATAAAATTCCCGTAAATCGGATTGTATGCGTTCCGGCACAAAGAATAGCCATGGAGACAAAGTCAAGAATCAATGTAGTTATGATGGGAGCAATGGCAAAATCCATGGGCTTTGTCTCGTTGGAAAATATAAAAAAAATATGTGAAGATACGTTGGGAAAAAAATATCCACAGGCGATGAAAGGCAATTTGGAAGGAATTCAAAGAGGCTATGAAACAGTCCGGGAAATAAAAGTAACTTCATCTTCTTTCGTGAAAACGGATAATCGCATTCGACATATTATTCGGGAAGACAAAACGGATGATATGAGTCGGAAATATATGCAGGAAGAGCAGGGATATGACAATATGCCAATCGGTGGCATCAATCCAAATTTTGGAAACAGTGTTGTAAATGACCTGTCTCCTTCCAGACAGGGATATTTTCCTCTGTTTATACCGGAGAGATGTATTCACTGCGGACTGTGTGACAGTACCTGCCCGGATATGGTATTTCAGTTTGAGGCGGGAGAATATAAAGGTCGGGAAATAATGATAAATAAGGGTTTGGATTATTTTCACTGCAAAGGATGTCTGCGCTGCGTATCTGTATGCCCTACGCAGGCACTGGTACAGGCATTGGAATCAGATTATGACAAAAAGCCGTGGTTTGTTCCAAATAAAGATTTAATCAGAACGCCGGATTATTATGAAAAATCAGGAGCAGATGGATTTATCACATCAGAGTCTTATCTGACAGAAAAGAGAATAGAAGGTGGTGAAGTATAGTGGAATATCAGATTATGGAATTTGCATCGGGAAATGAAATTGCGGCGATTGCCGTCAGACAAATTGGATATGACATTATGGGATATTATCCAATCACACCATCTACCCAGGTTGCTGAAAATCTTGACTTAATGAAAGCCGAGGGAAAAACAGATATTATTATGATTGCGGCAGAGGGAGAACATAGTGCCGCAGGCGTGTGTTATGGCGCATCGGTAGGCGGAGGCCGTGTATTTAATGCTACCAGTGCCAATGGATTATTATATGCACTGGAACAGCTTCCGGTGCAGTCCGGTACCCGTTATCCAATGGTAATGAATATTGCGTGCCGGACCGTATCCGGACCGCTGTCTATCAAGGGAGACCACAGCGATATCATGTATATGTTGAATTGCGGCTGGCCAATCTTTTTTGCGCATAGTGTCCAACAGGTTTATGACTTTAATTTGATTGCAATCAGACTGGCAGAAAAAGTGCAACTTCCCGTGGCGGTGGCCTATGATGGATTTTTTACAAGTCATCAAAAGAAAAAATGTTATCGATTTGCCAATGATAGTAGTGTTCACTCCTTTGTGGGAAAAAAGGAGATGAAATATTCTCTTTACGATATGGAGAATCCTATTACCGTAGGCTCTTATATGAATGAGCCGGATTTAATTCACAACAGATATCAGCTGCATCTGGCAATGGAAAAAGCAAGGAAAATTCTTCCGCAACTGTTTCGGGAATATGCAGAAATTTCAGGAAGAACATATGAGACATGGGAAAGTTACAGGTGCGATGATGCAGATACTATTCTTATACTGTTGGGATCGTCTTATGATACGGCAATGGTTGCCGTAGATAAGTTGAGAGAACAGGGGGAAAAGGTAGGCGTATTCACGCTGACAATGCTTCGACCTTTTCCTGCAAAAGAAATCAGTGCCCGGTTAAAAAAGGTAAAAAATGTTATTATTGCAGACCGACAGGACAGCTATGGAGCTGTGGGAGGTAATCTTTCCATGGAAATCAGAGCTGCACTTCAAAAATATAAATGTGATATTTGCGTAGATTCCATTGTGTATGGATTGGGTGGAAAAGATTTTTATGTGGAGGATGCAGTGGAATTATTTCATCTGCCATATCAGCGGGAAAATAACCTTTATTACTATGGGGTGGAAAAAGGGGAAAAAAGAGAAAAAAGAGATAACTTTTTTGCTCCGTTGACAGAAGACAAAACAAAACTGGGTTTGACAAAAGTAATAAAAGAAAATGGAGCACTGCAGGTCAAGGGAGGCACAATCAATGAAACGACTGCGATGCCAAAAAGAATAGCACCGGGACATGGAGCATGTCCGGGATGTGGGATTTTAGTCAATTTAAATCTGTTGCTGCGCGCGATTGAGGACCCGGTAGTACTGCTGTTTCAGACCGGGTGTGGAATGATTGTCACAACCGCTTATCCAAAGACCAGTTTTAAAGTTCCTTATGTTCATAATTTGTTTCAAAATGGGGCGGCCACTTTAAGCGGAATTGCAGAAATCTGTTACAGAAAGCAGGAGAAGGGAGAAATACCAAAAGGAGACATTGTCTTTATTATGGTCAGCGGAGACGGTGGAATGGACATCGGTATGGGATCTGCTCTTGCCACTGCATTGCGTGGACATCGGCTTCTTATTTTTGAATATGATAATGGCGGTTATATGAATACCGGATATCAATTATCTTATTCGACACCAAGAGGGGCTAAAAGTTCTACTTCTCACATTGGAAAAAACCAATATGGAAAATCTTTTGCGCATAAAGATATGACCCAGATAATGGCAGCTGCAGATATTCCTTATGTAGCTACTGTAGCGGAATCCAATCCTGCAGATTTTATCAAAAAAGCTGCAAAAGCTGCATATTATGCAAAAAACAGAGGGGTTTCCTATGTAAAAGCATTGTCTGCCTGTCCGCTAAACTGGAATGATAATCCGGCCAATGAACGCTCTGTTATTGCCGCAGCTGTTGACTGCTGCTATTTTCCTCTGTATGAAGTAGAAGAGGGAATTACAAAATTAAATTACAATCCGGTAGAGACAGGAAAAAATATTCCTGTTGCAGACTGGTTAAAAATGATGGGAAGAACGAAGCATCTGGTAAAGGAAGAATATAAAGAAATTGTAAAAGAACTTCAGGAGGAAATAGACAGACGATTCAAAAAACTGGTAGAAAAATCAGAAAACAAGTATTTATAGGAGGATATTATATGTCAGTAGATTTTAAACAAAGTGAGACAAAGGAAAATTTAATGCGTGCATTTGCCGGGGAAAGTCAGGCAAGAAACAGATACACTTTTGCAGCACAGCAGGCAAACAGACAAAAGCAACAGGCAATCGCACAAGTATTTCTGTATACTGCAGGGCAGGAAAAGGAACATGCAGAAATTTTCTATAATCATTTAAAAGAACTGGGTGGGCAGACTGTTCGAATTGATGCAGATTATCCTGTAGATTTTACAGACAATTTGGCAGAGCTGTTAAGAATTGCCCAGCACCATGAATATGAAGAGCATGATGATGTGTACAAAAAATTTGGAGATAAAGCAAAAGAGGAAGGATTTGACCGTGTAGCAAGTTCATTTTATATGATTGCTGATATTGAAAAAGTTCACGGTGACAGATTTGGAAGATTTGCAGAGCTTATAGAGCAAAATAAACTTCATGTCTCGGATGTTAAGACCGGATGGATTTGTCTTAATTGCGGCCATGTCTATGAAGGAGAGAAAGTTCCTGAAAAGTGTCCGGTATGCAATCATGACAAAGGATATTTTATTCGGATAGAACTTTCGCCTTATGCTTGAAAAAAAGATAAACAATGAATATAATAAATACGAAAGAATATGAAAACACATTAGAGGAATATTATGAAGATTTACTATTTTAATATAACACCATTAAGAAATAAAAAATTATTTGATACAAAAATGCAGGATATAGATAGAATTCGTGTTGAAAAGATTGAAAAATTTTCTAAGACCGGGGACAAACTGCGCTGTATGGGTGCAGGACTTCTTTTGAACTATATCAGACATCAATATCACATTGCGGGAGAACTGTTGACAGATAAATTTGGAAAACCATATTTTTCCGGCTCAGATATTCATTTTAATTTATCTCATTCCGGAGGATATGTCATTATTGCGGTATCAGAAGAAAAAATAGGTATTGATATCCAGAGAATGAAGCAGGATAAGCATCGTATTGCAGAGAAAAATTTTCTGCCAAGTGAATGTCGCTATATCAACGAAATAGAAGATGAAGCAGTAATGCAGCAGCGTTTTTGCGAAATCTGGACGATGAAGGAAGCTTATCTGAAAAATATTGGAATCGGCTTAAGAAAACCTCTGAACTCTTTTGAAATTTCTTTTGAAGGCAGGACCCCTCAGATTATCGGAAAGAAAGAATATCGGTTTATTCAATTAAAAATTGATGAGAATTATATGGTGGCAATATGTGCCGGAGTAGAAGATAAAGAGTTTCAAATTCAGGAAGTTACATTGTAAGTTTCAGTATGCTGCTGATTTTTGAAAAACACAAAACTTATGGCAAGGGTAAGAATTCTTTCCCTTGCCTTGTTGCTTTTACAGATTAAAAAATTATTTTGAAGGAAAATGACATAATGAAAAGATACTAATATAATATAAGAGGAAATGATTTTTCCTGTTTCAAAAAATAAGTTTGCATACAAGAAAAATTCTGATATAATTTCATACGGACAATGGTAATGAGCATAGCGATATTGGATGAGCTCATTAGGAGGATAAAAATGAAGATTATTATTGTGGGGTGCGGAAATGTAGGCGCCACCCTGGCAGAACAGCTCAGCAAAGAGAACCATGATATTGTAGTAATTGATAACAGAAAACAGATTGTCGAAAATATTTCCAACAGTTTTGATGTTTTAGGCGTGGTTGGAAACGGCACCAGTTTCAGTGTTCAAATGGAAGCTGGGGTAGATGAAGCAGATTTACTGATTGCCGTTACAGGATATGATGAACTGAATCTGTTATGCTGTCTGATTGCAAAAAAAGCCGGAGGGTGTCATACGATTGCCAGAGTCAGCAATCCGATTTATAATCGGGAAATTTCATTTATCAAAGAAGAATTGGGATTATCCATGATTATTAATCCTCAGCTGGCAGCCGCAAGAGAGATGGGAAGACTTTTTAAATTCCCATTTGCCCTGAAAGTAGATTCGTTTGCGAAAAGCAGAGTGGAACTGGTCAATTACAGACTGGAGGAAGACAGTTCTCTTTGCCATACCAAATTAAAGGATTTAGATAGTAAGTTTTTCAAAGAACTTTTGATACCGATAGTAGAACGGGATGAGCAGGTAATTATTCCCGACGGAAATTTTGAATTAAAGCCAAAAGATATTATCTCTATTGTGGGAAGCTCGGTAAAGGTAGCAGAATTGTTTAAAAAAATGGGTCTTTCCACTTCAGCCGCAAGAGATGTTTTGATTGTAGGCGGGGGCAGGACCACAATATATCTTGCAAAGCAGCTGATTGAGATGGGGATTAAAGTAAAGATTATTGAAAATAATAAAGAGACTTGTGAATTTCTGACAGAAATGCTTCCGAAAGCAATGGTAATTTATGGAGATGCTACGGATAAGGAGCTTTTGCTGGAAGAAGGGCTGGCAGAGGTAGAAGTTTTTATTGCCAATACAAATTTTGACGAAGAAAACGTAATGTTGGCTTTATATGCAAAAAGTCTCTCAAAAGCGAAGCTGATTACAAAAATACACCGAATTTCTTATGATGAAATTATTGATAATTTGGATGTAGGAAGCATCATATATCCAAAATACATTACTGCAGAGACAATTATTAAATATGTGCGGGCAATGAAAAATTCGATGGGAAGTAACATTGAAACTTTGTACAGACTGAATGATAATAAAGTGGAAGCCCTGGAATTTCTAATCAAAGACGATTCTCCGATTGTGGGAATTCCAATTCAGGATTTAAAGCTTAAACCAAACGTTCTGATTGGCTGCATTTCGAGAAAAGGACAAGTCACAATTCCCAACGGTCAGAGTGTAATAGAAGTGGGTGATACGGTTATTATGATTACAACCACCACAGGTTTCCATGATGTCAGAGATGCGTTGAGGTAGGAGGACAGAAATGAATTATTCAATGATAAGATATATTTTGTCCTGTGTCCTCAGTTTTGAAGGAGTTTTTTTGACGCTTCCTGCCATTACAGCAGGAATATATGGAGAAGAGCAGGGACTGATATATCTCGGCGTGGCGGCAGGCTGCATTATCCTTGGAACAATTGGAAGAATAAAAAAACCAAAGAGTAATGTCTTTTATTCCAAAGAAGGATTTGCAGCAGTATCATTGAGCTGGATTGTAATTAGTCTGGTGGGCGCACTTCCTTTTTTCCTGACGGGAGAAATACCATCTTATGAAGATGCACTGTTTGAGACAATTTCCGGTTTTACGACTACCGGATCCAGCATATTATCTGATGTAGAAGCTTTGTCACATTGTACATTATTTTGGCGTTCCTTTACGCATTGGATTGGAGGCATGGGTGTTCTGGTGTTTGTCATGGCAGTTTTGCCACTGTCAGGCAGTTCCAATATGCACCTGATGAGAGCGGAAAGTCCGGGACCGTCTGTGGGAAAATTAGTACCGAAGGTAAAACGGACAGCGATGATTCTTTATGGAATTTATGTTGGAATAACGCTGGTAGAAATTGTGGCGCTTTTTATAGCAGGACTGAATTTGTTTGAATCTATGACTTTAACTTTCGGTACTGTAGGTACGGGTGGTTTTGCACTGTTGAATTCCAGTATCGGGTCTTATAGTCTTGCCGTACAGATTATTATTACAATATTTATGCTCATTTGTTCTGTGAATTTTAATGTATACTATCTGATTTTAATTCGTAAACCAAAGGAAGCTGCGCTGAATGAGGAAATGAGATGTTTTTTAATCATTGTATTTATTTCAGCGATAATGATTACGTTTAATATTCGGGATAGCTTTTCAAATATATTTGAAGCATTTCACACAGCACTTTTTCAGGTGGCATCGATTATTAGTACCACCGGATATGTCACTGCAGATTTTAATCTGTGGCCGGAATTTTCAAAGACCATTTTAGTTCTTCTTATGTTTGTTGGGGCATGTGCAGGAAGCACCGGAGGCGGTCTGAAAGTTTCCCGTCTGGTAATTGTTGTTAAGGCAATAAAAAATGAAATTATGTCGATTACCCATCCAAGAAGTGTGCAGAAAGTACAATTTAACGGAAGAAAGATTTCTAAAGATATTGTGAGAAGGGTACTCTGTTATCTGGGAGCTTATGTTATTATAGCGCTTGTTTCTATTTTAATTATTAGTATTGACGGAAAAGATATGACGACAAACGTCACAGCAGTCATGGCTACTTTTAATAACATAGGACCGGGACTGAATGGTGTGGGACCGGTAAGCAATTTTGGAGATTACAGTGTATTGTCCAAAATTATATTAATGTTTGATATGCTGGTAGGACGTCTGGAAATCTTCCCGCTACTGATATTGTTTACACCGGGAATATGGAAATTGCCGGTACGAAAACCTGATAGAAAAATTATTAATTTAAAAAGTAAAGAATAACAAAAAGTCAGATGTTCTTCATCTGACTTTTTTGTTACAAAATAGGAATTATGATATTGGTATCATTTTTTGGAAAATACTATTACAGGCCCCCCGCAGGGCCCCACAGTATGGACAGCGCAAATGATAGGCAGATTTTTGAAATTTTGTGAGCATAGCATGAGCCCAAATCAACTGTTTGAGTCCCATTGGGACGAGTTTTGATTTGGGCTCATAAATAAGCGGCGCAGCAAAATAAAAAAATCAACGTATTTGCGCTGTCCATACTGTGGGGCCCTGCGGGGGGCCTGTAATAGTATTTTCCAAAAAAAGCAGACAGAATAAAAATACTGCGAGATATGTATTTATTTCTTTTTGCTCCATCTTCCGGAAGCTCCACAAGGAAGAACGAGATTATTAGAACGCACTTTTAATCCGATTTCATCTGATTCTACGCTGCCGCCAAACTTGGACACGACAGCAGTATGAATCATGTAGCTTAAAACTGCCGGCTGAAGACCGGTAGTATAAGAATTGACCAAAAAGAAAAGAGGATCGTCGCTTAAAAGAGAAGTGCATAACTCAATCAATGGATAAATATTTTCTTCGATTTTCCATGTTTCACCTTTTGGTCCTCTTCCGTAAGAAGGAGGATCCATGATAACTGCATCATACTTGTTGCCGCGTCGGATTTCCCGTTCTACAAATTTAACACAATCATCCACTAACCATCTGACGGGACGGTCTTCCAGATGAGAGACCAACGCGTTTTCCTTTGCCCATGTAACCATTCCCTTGGAAGCGTCCACGTGCGTCACATGCGCTCCGGCATTGAGTGCCGCCAGAGTGGCACCTCCGGTATAGGCAAATAAATTTAATACCTTAATATTTCTTCCTGAAGTTCGAATCAGTTCGCAAAACCAGTCCCAGTTCGTTGCCTGTTCTGGGAAAAGACCGGTATGTTTAAAACTGAAAGGCTTCAAGTGAAATGTCAAGTCTTTATAGGATATTGTCCATTGTTTTGGAAGATTAAAAAAATCCCATTGACCGCCGCCTTTATTGCTTCTATGATAGTGTGCGTTCGGTTTATGCCATTCGTCCACAAGTTTTGGAGTATTCCAGATAACCTGTGGGTCAGGTCTTATTAATAAATAGTTTCCCCATCGTTCCAGTTTTTCTCCACAGGAGGTGTCAATGACTTCATAATCTTTCCAATGATCTGCAATCCACATAATAAATTTCAATTCCTTTACAAAAAAATAAGTACAGACACAATTATACTATTAATATAGAAGAAAAGCAAAAAAGATTCATAGGGAAAGATAAAATTTAAAACCTTTGAATTTTATAAAAAAGTGCTTGCAAATTGGAAATGTTTAGTGTATACTGTTTGTTGCTGTGACATTGATAGCGTTGAAGCGTGAGGTTGCTGCGCTGTATCGGTGCAGGTTTTCCGTGGAGCGAATGTCAAGTTATGAAACTGGCGACAAGTCACTGTACAAAAAATGTCCACCAGGGAGTGGAAACGCCGCGTGTAAGTCGTTTATAAAAATGACACACACGGAAAAGTTGTACGGTCACCGCTTGTCGTGCTAAATAGTACGAAAAGGAGGCGGCTTTTTTTATGGCACAAGTAATGAGAATTACACTGAAAGCTTATGATCACAAATTAGTAGATCAGTCAGCAAAGAAGATTGTTGAAACTGCAAAAAAATCAGGAAATGAAGTGAGTGGTCCTGTACCTCTTCCTACAAAAAAAGAGGTAATTACAATTCTTAGAGCTGTACACAAGGACAAAGACTCTAGAGAGCAGTTTGAGCAGAGAACTCACAAGAGACTCATTGATATCATTGCTCCTACACAGAAGGCAGTTGACGCATTATCAAGATTAGAGATGCCTGCAGGTGTATACATTGATATCAGAATGAAAAACAAATAATTAGTGAATTATCCTTGAAGGTTTTAATATGGTGCCGTCCGCTGTATGACGGACGGACAGGTAATCGCTGCATTGTGCGGTAATTACAGGAACTGTTCTAGGATGATCGCGGAATGCGATCCGCTGTAGATTAACAGGAGGTAATGAAAATGAAGAAAGCTATTTTAGCTAAAAAGGTTGGAATGACTCAGATATTTAGCGAAAGCGGCGAGTTAATACCTGTTACGGTGCTTCAGGCAGGTCCATGTGTTGTGACGCAGGTAAAAACTGTGGAAAATGATGGATATGAAGCAGTTCAGGTAGGATTCGAAGATATCAGAGAAAAACTTGTCAACAAACCTAGAAAAGGTATGTTTGATAAGGCAGGAGTTTCTTGCAAAAGATATGTAAGAGAATTGAAACTTGAAGGAGAATATGCAGTAAAAGATGAGATTAAGGCAGATGTATTTGAAGCCGGAGATAAGGTAGACGCTACTGCAATCGCAAAGGGAAAAGGATTCCAGGGTGCAATCAAGAGACATGGACAATCCAGAGGACCTATGGCGCACGGCTCAAAATATCACAGACATGCAGGCTCAAACGGTGCTTGTTCATCTCCTAGTAAAGTATTCAAAGGGAAAAAGATGCCTGGCCATATGGGCGGAAGACAGGTAACGACACAGAATCTTGAGATTGTTCGTGTTGATGCAGAAAAGAATTTACTCTTAGTTAAAGGTGCTGTACCGGGACCTAAGAAAGCTTTAGTAACAATTAGAGAAACTGTTAAAACCGGTAAGTAGTATTTGAAAGGAGGAACACACAGATGGCAAAAGTATCTGTTTTAAATATGAAGGGAAGCGAAGTTGGAACAATCGAGCTGAACGATGCAGTATTTGGTGTTGAAATCAATGAACACTTAGTCCATCGGGCAGTGGTAAGTCAGCTTGCAAACAGCCGTCAGGGTACTCAGAAAGCGAAAACACGCTCTGAAGTCAGCGGCGGTGGCAGAAAGCCATGGAGACAGAAAGGAACGGGTCACGCAAGACAGGGCTCGACAAGATCTCCACAATGGACCGGCGGAGGAGTGGTATTTGCTCCTACCCCAAGAGATTATTCAATGAAGATGAATAAGAAAGAAAAAAGACTTGCTCTGAAGTCAGCGTTGACATCAAGAGTAAATGAAGGAAAATTAATTGTTGTTGATGAACTTAAGTTTGAAGAGCCAAAAACAAAACAGTTTGTTCAGGTTATGACAAACTTAAACGTTAAGAAAGCATTAGTTGTATTGACAGAAAACGATGAAAACACTGTGAAGTCAGCAAATAATATTCCTACAGTAAAAACAGCCTTGACAAACACAATCAACGTATATGATATTCTCAAGTATGATACAGTGGTAGTAGAAAAGGCGGCTGTAGCGAAGATTGAGGAGGTGTACGCATAATGGCAGACCTTAAATATTATGACGTTATACTCGCTCCTGTAATTACAGAAAAGAGTATGAACGCCATGTCAGAAAAGAAATATACATTCTATGTTCATACAGATGCAACAAAAGTTCAGGTAAAAGATGCTGTTGAAAAAATGTTTGAAGGAACAAAGGTAGCCAGCGTAAACACAATGAACTTAGAAGGAAAAAACCGTAGAAGAGGTTATGTGACTGGAAAGACGGCAAAGAAAAAGAAAGCAATCGTCCAGTTGACAGAAGACAGTGCAGATATCGAGATTTTTGCTGGACTGTAAAAGAATTGAAGTATGTAAGCGTTGATAAAAAATAAGCTATAATGCTTACGCTAAGATGAAGATTTGAAAGGAGAAAGAAAATGGGAATTAAATCATTTAACCCATATACACCTTCTAGAAGAGCTATGACCATGCTTGACAATGCAGAGATAACAAAAAGCACTCCTGAGAAGTCTTTGGTAAAATCTCTCAAAAAGACAGCAGGTCGTAACAATCAGGGTAAAATAACAGTGAGACATCATGGCGGTGGCTCAAGAAGAAAATACAGAATTATTGACTTTAAGAGGAATAAAGTTGACGTTCCTGCAACAGTTAAGAGTATTGAATATGATCCAAACAGAACAGCCAACATTGCATTAATCTGCTATGCTGACGGGGAAAAGGCATATATCATTGCTCCTAACGGTTTAAAAGTCGGCGATGTATTGATGAATGGCGAAAATGCCGAGGTTAAAGTTGGTAACTGTTTACCACTTTCGGCAATTCCAGTTGGTACGGCAATTCACAATATTGAATTATATCCTGGAAAAGGTGGACAATTAGTCCGCGCAGCAGGAAATACAGCACAGTTAATGGCAAAAGAAGGAAAGTATGCAACACTTCGACTTCCTTCCGGAGAAATGAGAATGGTCCCAGTTGTGTGTCGTGCAACAATCGGTACGGTAGGCAATATAGAACATGGCCTTGTGAATATTGGTAAGGCAGGACGTAAGCGCAATATGGGTATCAGACCTACAGTTCGTGGTTCTGTTATGAATCCTAATGACCATCCACACGGTGGTGGTGAAGGACGTGCACCTGTTGGTCGTCCAGGTCCATGTACACCATGGGGCAAGCCAGCACTTGGTTTGAAGACTCGTAAGAAGAACAAACAATCAAATAAGATGATTGTTAGAAGACGTGACGGAAAGAACATGAAATAGGAGGTAGAGACGAATGGCTAGATCATTAAAAAAAGGTCCATTTGCGGATGAGAGCTTATTAAAGAAAATTGACGCATTGAACGAGTCAGGCGATAAATCAGTAATCAAGACTTGGTCAAGACGTTCTACAATTTTTCCACAGATGGTTGGACATACAATCGCTGTCCATGATGGTAGAAAGCATGTGCCGGTATATATTACAGAGGATATGGTTGGACACAAACTCGGCGAATTTGTTTCTACAAGAACATATAGAGGACACGGAAAAGACGAAAAGAGAGGTTAATATAACCCTTAGAATTTGAAAGGAGGTCTCATCTATGGCAAAAGGACATAGATCCCAGATAAAGAGAGAGAGAAATGCAAACAAAGATACAAGACCATCAGCAAAATTATCCTATGCTAGAGTGTCTGTACAGAAAGCATGTTTCGTTTTGGATGCCATCAGAGGTAAAGATGTTAAGAGTGCCATCGGTATTCTCACATACAATCCAAGATACGCATCAAAAGTAATATTAAAATTATTGAATTCAGCAGTTGCAAATGCTGAGAATAACAATAACATGGATGCTAGTAAACTTTACATTGCAGAGTGCTATGCTAATGCAGCTCCAACAATGAAAAGAATTAAACCCAGAGCACGGGGCAGAGCTTATAGAATTTTAAAGAGAAACAGCCACATCACTGTAGTGCTGGATGAGAGATAAGATAGGAGGCAAAGTATGGGACAGAAAGTTAATCCACATGGATTAAGAGTCGGAATTATTAAAGACTGGGACTCAAAATGGTATGCGGAAGCTGATTTTGCAGATAACTTAATCGAAGACTATAAAATCAGAACATACCTGAAGAAAAAGTTATACAGCACAGGTGTTTCTAAGATTGAAATCGAGAGATCATCTGACAGAGTAAGAGTTAATGTTTATACAGCTAAGCCTGGTCTCGTAATCGGAAAAGGTGGAGCTGAAATTGAAAAGATAAAAGCAGAAGTTCAGAAGTTGACAGACAAAAAACTGTTCATGGATGTTAAGGATATAAAAAGACCTGACAAGGATGCACAGCTGGTGGCAGAGAATATTGCTGCACAGTTGGAAAACCGTGTGTCATTCAGAAGAGCAATGAAGTCTGCAATGTCAAGAACAATGAAGAGTGGAGCACTTGGTATCAAGTCTTCTGTTTCCGGACGTCTTGGCGGTGCCGATATGGCTCGTACAGAGTTTTATAGTGAAGGAACAATTCCACTTCAGACATTACGTGCTGATATCGATTATGGTTTCGCGGAAGCTGATACAACTTACGGAAAAGTAGGTGTAAAGGTTTGGATTTACAACGGCGAAATACTTCCAACTAAAGAAGGGAGCGATAAATAATGTTAATGCCAAAAAGAGTTAAACATAGAAAACAGTTCCGTGGCTCTATGAGAGGAAAAGCAACGAGAGGAAACAAAATCTCATATGGCGAGTACGGTATTATAGCAATGGAGCCTGGCTGGATTAAGTCCAATCAGATTGAGGCAGCCAGAATTGCGATGACACGTCATGTAAAGCGTGGTGGTAAAGTTTGGATTAAAATATTCCCAGACAAACCGGTAACAGCTACACCAGCTGAAACTCGAATGGGTAAAGGTAAAGGTGCGCTTGAATATTGGGTAGCAGTTGTAAAACCGGGAAGAGTAATGTTTGAGATTGCAGGTGTCCCGGAAGAAACAGCTAAAGAAGCATTACGTCTTGCGACACACAAGCTTCCAATTAAATGCAAGGTTGTATCTCGTGAAGAATTAGAAGGCGGTGATAACAGTGAAAATTAAGACATATGTAGAAGATTTAAGAACAAAATCAGCTACAGAATTAGAAGATGAATTAGTAGCTGCTAAGAAGGAACTTTTCAATTTGAGATTCCAGAACGCAACAAACCAGTTAGATAACACAAGCAGAATTAAAGAAGTCAGAAAGAATATTGCCAGAATCCAGACATTGATTGTCGAGAAGGCAAACGCTGCTGAATAGTTAGAGGTGAATCCATTTCGTCAGAAAAGTATACGACGGAAAATTTAGAAAGGAGAATTTGTTGTGGAAAGAAATTTAAGAAAAACACGTACAGGAAAAGTTGTCAGCGATAAGATGAATAAGACCATCGTTGTCGCTGTAGAGGATCATGTAAAGCATCCTTTATATAACAAAATCGTTAAGAGAACATATAAATTAAAAGCTCATGACGAAGAAAACCAGTGCGGTATCGGTGATACAGTAAAAGTTATGGAAACAAGACCACTTTCCAAGGATAAGAGATGGAGACTTGTTGAAATTATTGAAAAGGCTAGATAATAGCCGATGAAAAGATAGGAGGAATACAGCATGATTCAACAGGAAAGCAGACTTAAAGTTGCTGATAATACAGGAGCGAAAGAGTTACTGACAATCAGAGTAATGGGTGGCTCAACTAGAAGATATGCTAATATCGGTGATATCATCGTTGCTACTGTTAAAGATGCAACACCAGGCGGAGTTGTTAAAAAAGGCGATGTTGTAAAAGCCGTAGTAGTTCGTACTGTTAAAGGCGCTCGTCGTAAAGATGGTTCATACATCAAATTTGACGAAAATGCTGCTGTAATTATAAAAGATGATTTAACCCCAAGAGGAACTCGTATTTTTGGGCCGGTTGCCAGAGAGTTGAGAGATAAACATTTTATGAGAATTGTTTCTTTGGCACCTGAAGTTTTATAGGAGGTAGGCATAAATGTCAGCTATGAAAATAAAAAAAGGCGATACTGTAAGAGTTATTGCCGGTAAAGACAAAGGGAAAGAAGGTAAAGTTTCTTCCGTAAATCAGAAGAAAAATACCGTGATAGTCGAAGGTGTCAACATGCGTACGAAGCATACAAAGCCAAGTGCTAAGAATCAGAACGGTGGCATCATAACACAGGAAGGACCTATTGACGCATCCAATGTAATGCTTGTTGTAAAAGGACAGGTAACAAGAATCGGATACAAAATAGAAGACGGAAAAAAGGTACGTATTGCCAAAAAAACAGGCAGCGTAATCGATTAATTAAGAGAGGAGGTCCAGAAAGTTGAGCAGACTGAAAGAAATGTATTTAAATGAGATTGTGGATAAAATGCAGAAAAAGTTCGAATATAAGAACATAATGCAGGTCCCAAAGCTCGATAAAATTGTAATAAACATGGGCGTTGGCGAGGCAAAAGAAAATGCTAAGATTTTAGAGACAGCTGTCAAGGATCTTGAGATCATCACAGGACAGAAAGCTGTTATTACAAGAGCAAAACATTCGGTAGCAAACTTCAAGTTAAGAGAAGGACAGCCAATCGGATGTAAAGTAACACTTCGAGGAGAAAAGATGTACGAATTTTTAGATAGATTAGTAAATCTTGCATTACCTCGAGTAAGAGACTTTAGAGGTGTAAACCCAAATGCGTTCGATGGAAGAGGAAATTATGCTCTTGGAATTAAAGAACAGATTATCTTCCCTGAAATCGAATATGATAAAGTTGATAAAGTTAGAGGTATGGACATTATTTTTGTTACTACAGCTAACACTGATGAAGAAGCTCGTGAATTATTGACATTATTTAATATGCCATTTGCAAAGTAATTAGGAGGTAGATCCATGGCTAGAACTGCTATGAAAGTAAAACAGCAAAGAAAAGCTAAATTCTCAACACAGGCATACAATCGTTGTAGAATCTGTGGCCGTCCACATGCTTATTTGAAAAAATACGGAATCTGCAGAATTTGCTTCCGTGAATTAGCATATAAAGGACAGATACCAGGCGTTAAAAAAGCAAGCTGGTAAGAGAAATTTTGAAGGAGGAAATAAACTATGACTATGAGTGATCCAATCGCAGATATGCTTACAAGAATCCGTAATGCAAATACTGCAAAACATGATACTGTAGATGTTCCTGCATCAAAGATGAAATTAGCTATTGCTGAAATTCTTTTAAATGAAGGATATATCAAAAGTTATGAAGTTTTAGAAGAGGGAAACTTCAAGAATATCAGAATCACACTAAAGTATGGTAAAGATAAGAACGAAAAAGTTATTACAGGAATCAAAAAGATTTCCAAACCAGGTCTTCGCGTTTATGCCGGCAAAGATGAGCTTCCAAGAGTTCTTGGAGGACTTGGTGTAGCCATTATATCAACGAACAAAGGTGTGATTACAGACAAAGAAGCTAGAAAAGCAAACGTTGGCGGAGAAGTGCTCGCATTCGTTTGGTAAAAAAATTTAGGAGGTAAGGCGAAATGTCACGTATAGGAAGAATGCCTATCGCTATACCAGCAGGAGTTACTGTAGATATAGCAGAAAATAATAAGGTGACTGTTAAAGGTCCTAAGGGAACATTGGAAAGAGTGTTGTCTGAGGATTTAGACATTAAAAAAGATGGCGATACAATCGTCGTTTCCAGACCAAATGATTTGAAAAAAATGAAATCATTGCACGGTCTCACGAGAACATTGATTAACAACATGGTAATCGGTGTTACAGAAGGTTATGAGAAAGTTTTGGAAGTAAACGGTGTTGGTTACAGAGCACAGAAACAGGGAAAGAAGTTAGTTCTTTCTTTGGGATATTCTCATCCCGTAGAAATGGAAGATCCGGAAGGGATTGAGACTGTTCTCGAAGGACAGAATAAAATCACCGTTAAAGGAATTGATAAAGAAAAAGTTGGCCAGTACGCTGCAGAAATCAGAAGTAAGAGAGAGCCTGAGCCATATAAGGGCAAAGGTATCAAATATGAAACTGAGGTAATCAGACGTAAGGTTGGTAAGACTGGTAAGAAATAATTAAAGGAGTGTAAAAAATGGTTAGTAAGAAATCTAGAAATGAAGTTCGTGTTAAAAAACATAACAGACTGCGTAATCATTTAAGTGGAACAACAGAATGTCCACGTTTGGCAGTTTTTAGAAGCAATAATCATATGTATGCTCAAATTATTGACGATACAGTTGGAAAGACTCTTGTAGCAGCATCTACGAATGAAGCGGCTGCTAAAAAAGAGCTGGAAAAGACCAATAACGTTGAAGCTGCAGCATATGTTGGCACGATTATTGCACAGAGGGCCGTAGAGAAAGGTATTAAAGAAGTTGTATTCGACAGAGGCGGCTTTATATACCAGGGTAAAGTTAAGGCATTAGCAGATGCAGCAAGAGAAGCTGGTCTGGAATTTTAGTTGAGGAGGTAACACACATGAAACGTGAATTAATTGATGCAAGTCAGTTAGAATTAGAAGAGACAGTAGTATCAATCAAACGTGTTACTAAGGTAGTAAAGGGTGGACGTAACATGCGTTTCGCCGCTTTAGTAGTTGTTGGTGATAAAAATGGACACGTTGGTGCAGGTTTAGGAAAAGCAGCTGAAATTCCTGAAGCAATCCGTAAAGGTAAAGAAGATGCTATGAAGAGCCTTATTACTGTTCCTATGGATGAGAATCATAGTATTCCATATGATATTATCGGAAAATTTGGAAGCGCAGAAGTACTTCTGAAGAAAGCAAAAGAAGGTACCGGTGTTATTGCCGGCGGTCCTGCACGTAGCGTTGCAGAGCTTGCAGGAATAACAAATATCCGTACAAAATCTTTAGGCTCAAAGAACAAGCAGAACGTAGTTCTTGCTACGATTGAAGGATTAGCTGCATTAAAGACTCCGGAAGAAGTAGCTACACTTCGCGGTAAAACTGTAGAAGAGATTTTAGGCTAATAGAGGAGGTAATTGAAATGGCAGATAAATTAAAAATTACTTTAGTAAAATCAACAATTGGAGCAGTTCCAAAAAATAAAAAGACTGCAGAAGCTTTAGGACTTACAAAGCTGAATAAAACAGTCGAAATGCCTGATAATCCCGCAGTCAGAGGAATGATTCAGAGAGTCAGACATTTAGTAAAAGTAGAAGAAATTTAGTCATAAGGAGGTGCGACAATGGATTTATCAAATTTAAAGCCGGCGCAAGGCTCAAAGCACAGTGATAGCTTCAGAAGAGGCCGCGGACATGGATCAGGAAATGGTAAGACAGCTGGTAAAGGTCATAAGGGACAGAAAGCTCGTTCCGGAAGCCCAAGACCAGGTTTTGAAGGTGGTCAGATGCCATTATATAGAAGAATTCCAAAAAGAGGCTTCAAAAATATTAACACAAAAAATATTGTTGGAATTAACGTTACAGCATTAGAAAGATTTGATAATGACACAGTAGTTACAGTAGAGACATTACTGGAAGCAGGTGTTATTAAAAACCCAAGAGACGGTGTTAAAATCCTTGGTTATGGCGAATTGACAAAGAAGCTTACTGTAAAAGTAAATGCTTTTAGCGAAGGAGCAAAATCAAAGATTGAAGCTGCAGGCGGAACTTGTGAGGTGATCTAGTATGTTAGAAACCCTAAAGAAAGCATTAAAAGTAAAAGAAATAAGAAAAAGATTAATATATACCTTTTTTATGTTAATCGTTGTCCGACTGGGCTGTCAGATACCGATTCCATTTGTAAACGGTGACGCAATCAAAGAAATCATGGGTCATTTTGCAAACGAGAATTTCAGTTTCTTCTCAGCCATTACGGGTGGCTCTATGGAAAAAATGTCAGTGTTTGCACTGAACATTACACCATACATTACAGCTTCCATTATTATGCAGCTGTTGACAATAGCAATTCCAAAGTTGGATGAACTTCATAAAGACGGCGAAGAAGGAAGAAAGAAAATTGCTGAGATTACCCGTTACCTGACAGTTGGTTTGGCATTAATTGAATCTACAGCCATGGTAATAGGATTTGGTAATCAGGGAATGTTTGATACGGATACCATTACTTATTCGACAATGCACGATATCAGAAAATGGGGCGTAATCATTACCGGTATCCTGGCAATGACTGCAGGCTCGGCCGTTCTGATGTGGATTGGTGAGAGAATTACTGAAAAAGGTGTTGGCAACGGTATTTCTATCGTGTTGACAATCAATATTATTTCAGGTATGCCAAATGACATTTTCAATCTGTTTACCAACTTTGTCTTCAAAGATGGAATGTCTATCGGCGGAAGACTTCTTGCAGCATTGATTATTGTTGGAGTGATTGTAGGAATTGTAGTTTTGGTTGTTATTCTTCAGGCGGCAACCAGAAAGATTGCAGTGCAGATGTCACAGAAAGTGCAGGGCAGAAGACAGATTGGCGGACAGCAGTCCAATATACCTTTACGGGTAAATACGGCAGGCGTTATCCCAATCATTTTTGCTTCCTCATTATTACAGTTCCCTGTCGTAATTGTTTCTTTCTTTGGAAAATCTCCAGAGTGGGCAAATTACCTGAGTCAGTCGCACTGGTGTAATCCGGCGCAGCCAAAATATTCTATTGGTTTTGTAGTATATCTGTTATTGATAATATTCTTTGCATATTTCTATACCTCAATTACATTCAATCCACGTGAGGTTGCAAAAAATTTGAATGACAGAGGTGGATTTATTCCAGGTATCAGAAGTGGAAAACCAACAGTAGAATATCTTACAAAAATTTTAAATTATATTATTTTAATCGGAGCAATAGGGCTTATCATCGTGGCAGTAATTCCGATTATTGCTTCCGGCGTGTTCGGAGCGAATGTAAGCTTTGGCGGTACATCTATTATCATTATTGTAGGTGTTATCTTAGAAACACTTGAGACAATCAAATCCATGATAACAGAACGCAGTTTCAGTACAGTCAAAGGAATATTTTAAAATACTATAGGGGACGGTCCTTGGACTGCCCCCTTTCAGTACTAAGTGAGAGGATATAAAGTTATGAAGATAATTATGTTAGGAGCACCTGGTGCCGGAAAAGGCACACAGGCAAAAATGATTGCTGAGAAATACAGCATACCTCATATTTCTACAGGAGATATTTTTAGAGCAAACATTAAAAACGGAACAGAATTAGGAAAAAAAGCCAAGACATATATGGATGCAGGAGAATTAGTTCCTGATGAACTGGTGGTTGACTTGGTTATGGATAGATTTAAGGAAGACGACTGTAAAAACGGATATGTGCTGGATGGATTTCCAAGAACAATTCCACAGGCAGAGGCTTTGGACAATGCTTTAAAAGCAATCGGAGAAAAAATCGATTATGCAATAGATGTGGATGTACCGGATGAAAATATTGTAAAGAGAATGAGTGGAAGAAGAGCATGCGTAGGCTGTGGCGCCACATACCACATTGTTTACAGTCCAACAAAAGTGGAAGGCAAATGTGATAAATGTGGAGAGCCTTTGATTATCCGTGAAGACGATAAACCAGAGACAGTATTGAGCCGTCTTGAAGTATATCACAATCAGACACAACCTCTTATTGATTATTATAAGGAGCAGGGAATTTTGAAAAGTGTAGACGGAACAGTTGATATGAAGGATGTGTTCCAGGCAATTATAAATATTTTAGGAGCATAAAAATGCCAGTAACAATTAAATCAGAGAGAGAAATTCAGTTGATGCGTGAGGCAGGAAAAATACTTGCCCGTGTTCATGAAGAGTTGGCAAAAGAAGTAAAGGCTGGAATGTCATCTTATCAAATTGATAAAATTTGTGAGGAAATGATACGTAGTTACGGCTGTACCCCTTCTTTCTTAGGATATGAAGGTTATCCGGGGTCAGTATGTATTTCTATTAATGATGAAGTCGTTCATGGATTGCCTAGTAAGGACAAAATTGTGAAGGATGGAGATATTGTCAGTCTGGATACTGGTGTTATTTATAAAGGTTATCAGTCAGATGCGGCAAGAACGCTTGGAATCGGAGAAATCAGCAAAGAAGCAAAGCAGCTGATTGATGTGACAAAGCAGAGCTTTTTTGAAGGAATCCGTTTTGCCAGAGAAGGCTACCATCTTTATGATATATCTGCTGCCATTGGAGATTATGTGGAAAAATTTGGATATGGAGTTGTAAGAGATCTGGTAGGACATGGAATTGGCACTGAGATGCACGAAGATCCCCAAATACCGAACTTCAGGCAGAAAAGAAGAGGAATGAAACTTCAGGCAGGTATGACATTGGCAATTGAGCCGATGATTAATATTGGAAGACCGGATGTGGCATGGACAGATGATGATTGGACAGTAGTAACAGATGATGGCTCACTTTCCGCACACTATGAGAATACAATTCTGATTACAAAAGGCGAGCCGGAAATTTTATCACTGTAATATATTAGGAGGAATAAATAGTGTCAAAGGCAGATGTAATTGAAATAGAAGGAACTGTTGTAGAAAAGTTGCCAAACGCAATGTTTCGGGTAGAACTTGAAAATGGTCATATTGTTCTGGCCCATATCAGCGGAAAGCTGAGAATGAACTATATCAAGATACTCCCGGGTGATACAGTAACCATAGAAATGTCTCCTTACGACTTGTCAAAAGGAAGAATTATATGGCGTGATAAATAAGTCACGCATTTATAAAAAAGTGCAAAAGCGTTTGAAAATTTACATTCAAACGCCTGCGCATCTTTTTATAAATATGGAGCGCTATCCAGCGGCGAGATAAACCGCAAGGCAAGAAATCGAGCTAGCGAGACGGCGGGGAAAAAAGTAAAAATATCTGTTGTAATATTTTTCAGTTTGTGGTAATATATTACTCGGACTTTTTTGTGAAAGGAGGAGTTTACGGTGAAAGTTAGATCATCAGTGAAACCAATTTGCGAAAAATGCAAAGTCATTAAAAGAAAAGGAATCGTGAGAGTAATTTGCGAAAATCCAAAGCACAAACAGCGTCAGGGCTAAGTATCCGTTCTATGAAAATGCTCTGAAAAAAAGGGCTTTGGCGGATATTGTAGAAACTTATAAAAACTGGTCACAGAGTTTGTAAGTTACAGGTTTTGAGTGAATGATGAAAGTTATTCACTTGTTTGTGCGTCTGTAGTTTTTGAAACTACAATGAAGATGCGGCTGCAGTAACTATGTTTTTACATAGATTACTATGAAATATGGGGATAGAGATCCCAATAAATATTATTAATAGGTATTTTATTTGCTGAACTTATTAATAAGTAGAAACTTATTCCAGTGAATGTTATGGGTGCGTACTACATTTCAGACGTGGAAACACGGGCTACGTTATTTATAATATTCATACAAATTAACTAATGGAGGTTATACACATGGCTCGTATTTCAGGTGTTGATTTACCAAGAGAAAAAAGAGTTGAAATTGGCTTGACTTATATTTATGGTGTCGGTATTTCAAGTTCACGGAGAATCTTGACAGAAGCCGGAGTAAATCCTGATACACGTTGTAAGGATTTGACGGACGAAGAAGTTAAGAAAATCAGTGATATTATCGATGCAAGTCAGATGGTAGAGGGTGATTTGAGAAGAGAGATTGCCCTGAATATTAAGAGATTGCAGGAAATAGGATGTTATAGAGGTATCCGTCATAGACGTGGACTTCCTGTTCGTGGTCAGAATACAAAGAATAATGCCAGAACAAGAAAAGGTCCTAAGAGAACTGTAGCAAACAAGAAAAAATAGTAGAAACCCATAAGGGAGGTTAGTTTAAAAAATGGCTAAGAAAGTTACAAAGAAAGTGACAAAAAAGCGTGTTAAGAAAAACGTTGAACACGGACAGGCACATATCCAGGCATCTTTCAACAATACAATCGTTACATTGACAGATGCAGAAGGAAATGCTTTATCATGGGCAAGTGCTGGCGGTCTGGGATTTAGAGGTTCAAAGAAATCTACTCCTTATGCAGCTCAGATGGCAGCAGAAACTGCAACAAAAGCAGCTTTAGTGCATGGTTTAAAAACAGTAGATGTTATGGTAAAAGGGCCGGGATCAGGAAGAGAAGCAGCAATTCGTGCGCTTGCTACATGCGGTCTCGAAGTTACAAGTATTAAGGATGTCACTCCGGTACCACATAATGGATGTCGCCCACCAAAGCGTAGAAGAGTCTAATTTAGGAGGGAATAGAAATGGCAGTAAACAGAGTTCCTGTTCTTAAAAGATGTAGATCACTTGGTTTAGATCCAATATATTTAGGAATAGACAAGAAATCAAATAGAAATTTAAACAGATCCAGCAGAAAAATGAGTGAATATGGACTTCAGTTGAGAGAAAAACAGAAGGCAAAATTCATTTATGGCGTACTGGAGAAACCTTTTAGAAATTATTTCCGAAAGGCAGCAAAAAAGCCTGGACAGACAGGTGAAAATCTTATGGTGTTATTGGAAACACGTCTTGATAATGTAGTGTTCCGTCTGGGATTTGCCAGAACGAGAAAAGAAGCAAGACAGATTGTAGACCATAAGCATGTTCTGGTAAACGGTAAGCAGGTAAATATTCCTTCTTATTTAGTTAAAGTAGGTGATGTCATTGAAATCAAAGAAAGCTGCAAAGGCTCTCAGAGATATAAAGATATTATCGAAACTACTGGTGGAAGAACAGTCCCAGCGTGGGTTGAAGCAGACCAGGATAATCTGAAAGGTGAAATCAAAGAGCTTCCTAAGAGAGAAGACATTGATGTACCCGTAGATGAGATGCTTATCGTCGAATTATATTCGAAATAAAATTTATATTTTATTTTATATTGTTCCCCGATAAGTTTAAGCAATTCCCAATAAAGGAGGGGCTAATTCGTGTTTGATTTTGAAAAACCAAATATTTTAGTAGAAAAATCAGAAGATGGAAGATATGGTAAGTTTGTAGTGGAACCTTTGGAAAGAGGTTATGGTACAACTCTTGGTAATGCTTTGAGAAGAATTATGCTTTCATCGTTACCAGGGTCAGCTGTAAGCCAGATAAAGATTGATGGAGTTCTTCATGAATTCAGTTCAATACCCGGCGTAAAAGAAGATGTGACAGAGATTGTTCTGAATATCAAACAGCTGGAGATTAAAAACAACAGTTCAACAGATGAACCAAAGATTGCTCATATCGATGTAACCGGAGATCAGATAGTTACAGCTGCTGATATCGAGGTAGATTCTGATATAGAGATTTTAAACCCTGATTTGGTTATTGCAACACTGAATGGTGGTGCAGATAGCAAACTTAGTATGGAATTAATTATTACTAAGGGTAGAGGTTATGTAAGCTCAGAGAAGAATAAGAATGACAGTCTTCCAATCGGAGTGATTGCCGTAGATTCTATTTATACACCAGTAGAGAGAGTTAATATGGCAGTTGAAAATACCCGTGTTGGACAGGTAACAGATTTTGACAAGCTTACATTGGATGTGTTTACGAACGGTACAATGGATACAGATGAGGCCGTAAGTTTGGCATCTAAAGTTCTTTGCGAACACTTAAAATTATTTATTGACCTTTCAGAGTCATCCAAGGATATTGAGGTGATTGCTGAGCCGGTTGATGATGAAATTGATAAAGTGTTGGAAATGAACATAGATGAATTAGAATTATCAGTTCGTTCATATAATTGCTTGAAGAGAGCCGGTATTAATACAGTCGAGGAGTTAGTAAACAAGACTTCAGAAGATATGATGAAAGTTAGAAATCTCGGACGGAAATCTTTAGAAGAGGTCCTGGCGAAATTAAAAGAACTGGGTCTTGGATTAAAACCAAGCGACGAAAACTAACAGATATATGTCTGTTAGAGGAGACGCCAAACAAAACAGGAGGTAAAAAAATGGCAGGTTATAGAAAACTTGGAAGAACTTCAAGTCAAAGAAAAGCTTTAATCAGAGGTCAGGTCACAAGTCTTTTAAATAACGGCAAAATTATTACTACAGAAGCAAGAGCAAAAGAAGTAAGCAAAGTTGCAGAAGGACTTATTGCTTTGGCGGTAAAAGAAAAAGATAACTTTGAAGAAGTAGAAGTGACAGCAAAAGTTGCTCGTAAAGATAAAGATGGCAAGAGAGTAAAAGAAGTAGTGGATGGTAAAAAAGTAACAGTTTTCGACGAAGTTCAGAAAACAATTAAAAAAGATCAGCCATCAAGACTTCATGCAAGACGTCAGATGAATAAAGTACTTTACACAGTGACAAGCAATACTGGAAAGAAAAGAGAAGCAAAAACAATTGACTTGACAAGTAAATTATTCGATGAAATTGCTCCAAAATATGCAGACCGCAAAGGCGGATATACAAGAATCGTAAAGATTGGTCAGCGTAAAGGTGATGCAGCAATGGAAGTGTTACTTGAATTAGTTTAAACAAAGAAAATAATTAAGATAAAACGGAAAACTTGAGCGTATATGTTCGCATAAAGTTTTCCGTTTTCTTTTTGGAAAAAAGTGTCAGAGACGAAAACAAGAAAAGATAAGAGAAACAATTTGCTTTTTTGTATGAAACGAGTATAATGTAATAGATTTCTACGAAAGAAAGGTAGTAATGCCGTTATGGAAATGTCAGGAATGATAATACTGCACAGAGTAATTCACTTTTTGTGTGATATCTACACTCCCAGTCTGACGATATATGGTATTATAGGAATCTTTATGACGATTCTTGCAATTCATGAAAAGCCATATATGCTGATTGGACTGTTTTGGACCAGAAAATTTAAACCGGCTAAAAATAATCATAAATATGCGATTTTGATACCTGCGAGAAATGAAGAAGCAGTTATCGCAAATCTGATTCATAGTATAAGAAAACAGGATTATCCGGCAGAATTGATTACAATTTTTGTTGTTGCTGATAACTGTACAGACCAGACTGCCAAGGTGGCAGCAGAGCATGGCGCTATTTGCTATGAGCATTTTAATCCGAATGAGAGGACAAAGGGATTTGCATTAAAATATCTTTTTGAAAAAATTGAAGAAGACTATGGAATACAGGCTTTTGAGGGATATTTCATATTTGATTCGGATAATTTGCTGAAAAAAGATTATATTACCCGGATGAATGAGTCTTTTGATGCCGGAGAAAAGATTATAACTTCTTATCGAAGCACGAAAAACTGGACAGAGAGCTGGATTGCTTCCACATATGCGTTGCACTGGCTTCGTTCTATTCGATACCGCCACAGAGCACGTTCCGTACTTCATCTGGCGACAAATATTCAGGGAACAGGATTTTTAATTTCCAATGAGATTGTCAGAAACGGATGGAAATATACTTCCCTGACAGAAGACAGAGCATTGACAGCAGATTGTGTGGTAGAAGGATATGAAATATCTTACAATGACGCTGCTATTTTTTATGATGAGCAGCCAGTTAGTCTTAAAATTGCTTTAAGGCAGCGGCTTCGATGGTCGAAAGGTCATTTACAGGCTTTTGCTGAGAGTGGATGGGGACTGTTTAAGAATATTTTTGTGGATAAAAATACAGTACATAAAGAAAATGACAAATGGTACCGCTACTTATGGCGTACAATCCGACACCGTTTTATGTCCTTTGACACATTCGGACAGCTTCTTCCTAAAAATATTGTTACATGTTTCCGCTGGATATTCTGGAAATTGTTTTTATTTCCATTTCTTATTTACCAGTCGGGAGGGCAGATGTATCTCTTCCGAAACAGTACATATCTTTCCAAAATTGTCAGATACTTTGTTGGCGATTGTGATAAAGTAAATCTGGAACAGGGATGGAAAGGGTATTTATTGTGTGTGCTGATTGTAATCTGGGCCCGTATATTTTACCGAATGGGTAAGTATTTAATCAATATCTGGGTTGCAGTATATTTGTTTATTATTGAGAGTGACAGAATTCCGAAGTTTTCGATATGGAAAAAAATACTATATTGTTTTACGTGGCCTACGTTTGATATCATTGGAAGATGGACCCAGTATTTTGCGTTGTTTAAAAAAGTAGAATGGAAGCCAATTCCACATAAAAGTAAAATAACAATAGATGATTTAGAAAATTAAAGTGTTATAAAATAACTGAAATAAAAACCGACCTTTTGCTGTCAGAATTTATCTGACGGTTGAGGCCGGTTTTTATTGGTGAAACATAAATGAATATTTATTTTTGTTTGAAATAATCATATTTCAATGTCAAATCGTTTTTTCGGATTATATTATGTATCTTTTCACTGATATCATCTACTTTTTTGCGTCGCATTTTGCCTTTATTGGCAATTTTTCCGTTTTCTACGTAAACATTTCCATCGTACCAGGAATAATCGTTGAAAAAGGCGTATCCCTGATAATCATCAGCCAATGCGTTCTGTCCGATATAATAGTTACTGTTATAATCTATACCAAATAGATTCAATGCGGTGGGAAGTATATTCATCTGCATAGTCACTTCCTTGACTTCTGTAGGTGTTATATCACTGCTCCAGATAAAAAACGGAGTACGGTTAATCAAATTATTTTTTGTATTTTTATATTTATCCAGAATAGTTTTATCTAATAAAGTGTAAAGATAATGGTCTGCATAAGCTATGATGACTGTGTTGTCATACAGATTGTTATCTTTCAATGCCTGCATCAAAAGTCCAACCATATAATCGGTTTCACCGACCATAAGTTTTGCGGTCTCTTCTTCTGAAAGTTCGGGAACGTTTCCTTTGCCATATTTCATTTCCGCAATCAGTTTTCCGACTTCTTTCGTTGTAGTAAACGGTGTGTGTGGAGAATAAGTAATGATGTAGTCTAAAAATTTTCCCTGTTGCTGGAACATATTTTTATACATTGTCGGGTTTTGAATCAGTTCTCTGTCCAATTCATATTGCAAATCACTATCATAGTGTGCAAAATCTTTGAGTCCAAAATAATTATCGTATCCCCAGCTCTTATAATTAATCGCCCGGGAATAAAAATCTGAAGAATTCATGTGAAAAGCGTTCACGCTGTATCCTTCTTTTTTAAATAATTTAGCCAGTGTATCATCAAATGTATTTTTATTGAAAGTATATACGTTTTCTGTATATGAAATTGGGGTAGTAAAACCGGTATTTACTGCAAATTCTGAATTAAAAGTAGATCCGCCTCCGGTATATATCGAGTAATGGTCCGTAAAATTTATGGAATGATTTAACAGCTGATATAAATTAGGGGTGTTTTTTTTGTTGAGCAGCCACGTATCCATTCCTTCTAATTGAAGAAAAATGACGTTTTTATCCCGAAACAGACCGGTATATTTATCGGCGGTTTTTGTATCTGTTTTTTTGTAAATTTCATCAAGGAACTTTTGATCTTCTTCACTTATCTGAGGAGTAGGTTTTATGAAAGTAATATAAAAATTCCGTACAGAGTATTCATAAAGACCGGAAACTTTCATGCTTTTATTGCTGTCACTGTAATTTTCATAAATATTTCTTGGCTTTTTAAAGGTGTTCCATTTGAGTTTGGAATTTGCAGGCCCAAGCAGAAAAGGAAGAATAAAATGCAAAATGACAAAAATAATAAAAATAATCAGTAGTCTCTTTCTATGAAATTTGTCTGTTTTTGGCATTTTTCTAAATGCAAATACAGCTGTAATCAGGATAAATAAAGCGGTAATGTAGATAAGCGGGTTTGTATTTTTTATTGTGTCAAGAAGATAGGAACTTCCCTCGTCAGCCATCTGTATCAGATTAAAACTAAAATAAAAAGAAGTCAGAGAATAGTAAATACAGTTGGTCAGAAACATGGCAAAGGATATTCCAAATAAAACCCAATATGCAATTTTTCCGGCAATTCCTTTCAGAGAGAGAATAATGCCAAGAAACAAAAAAATCCATAAAATGGTAAATAAATTTGGGACGGGATAGTAAGCTGGAAAGAAATCGATTTTGTAGCCCATAATACGAATGATAAGATCCATCAGAAGGAAAGGAATCGCCATATATATCACATGGCGGTGTGACCTGATTTCTGACCATGATTTTATTGTGATATTTTTAATATGTAACTGCATGATATGCACCGAATATTACCTTTCTTTTGCTGTATATAAAAAGAAACAGCTAATGTCAATAGGATTCATAAACCATTATATATTGGTATTTTTTAATTGCAACTGTTTCTTTTTTGTATTAGTTGAAAAATCATAATAAATGAAGTAAAATACCACATAGCAAACAGAAGGTATTCTAAGGTGTTTTGAATGAGCATTTTAAAGATTAGAAATTTAGTACATGATTATATGGAAACAGAAGATACGGAGCCGGTACGGGCGATTGAAAATGTCAGCCTCAATGTGGAACAGGGGCAGTTTATTGCAATACTGGGACACAATGGATCCGGAAAATCATCTCTGGCAAAACATATTAACGCCCTGTTGACTCCTACAGAGGGAACTGTGTGGATTGACGGTATTGATACCCGTCAGCGAGAGAGAATTTTGGATATCCGACAGACTGCCGGGATGGTTTTTCAAAATCCGGATAATCAGATTGTCGCTACCATGGTAGAAGAGGATGTGGCGTTTGGACCGGAAAATATGGCAGTACCTACGGATGAAATCTGGAGAAGAGTAGAGCGTGCTCTGGGAGCTGTCAATATGACAGCTTACCGACATAAATCTCCCTTAAAACTTTCCGGAGGACAGAAACAGAGAGTCGCCATTGCGGGAATTATTGCCATGGAGCCTAAGTGCATTGTACTGGATGAGCCCACGGCAATGCTGGATCCTGTCGGCAGACGGGAAGTGCTGGATACCCTTCACGAGTTAAACCGGGAAAAGGGCATCACAATCCTTTTGATTACGCATCATATGGACGAAGCACTAAAGGCGGATAGAGTATTTGTTATGAAACGAGGAAAACTCGTCCTGCAGGGAACGCCAAAAGAAGTATTTTCACAAGTAAAAAAACTAAAAGAATATGGTTTGGAAGTCCCTCAGGTCACGGAACTTGGATTTTTATTAAAGAAAAGCGGATTGGATATTGCAGATGGAATTTTGACTGTAGATGAGCTTATAACACAGATCAATAAAATATCCACAGATTCTTGATAAATTACGATAAGGAATGAATATGTCACTGAAATTAGAAAATGTAAGTTATGTATATGAGCCGGGTACCAGTATGGAAACAAAGGCACTATGTAATATTAATCTTGAAATTAAAGAGGGTGAATTTATTGCGATTATAGGGCATACAGGCTCCGGAAAATCAACATTAATTCAGCATTTTAACGGACTCGAAATGGCGACAGAGGGAAATGTGTTTTTTAACGGAAAAAATATCCGGGACAAGGATTTTGATTTAAAAAAACTGCGCTGTAATGTGGGTTTGGTTTTTCAATATCCGGAGCATCAGCTTTTTGAAGAGAGTGTAATCCGGGATGTATGTTTTGGACCTGTCAATAAAGGATTTTCTCAAGCGGAGGCAATAGAAAAGGCAAAAGAAGCTTTAGAAATGGTGGGTATTTTTGAAGATTTGTATGATAAATCGCCATTTGAATTATCCGGTGGGCAGAAACGAAGAGTTGCGATTGCAGGAGTACTTGCAATGGAGCCGGAGATATTAATTTTGGATGAGCCTACTGCAGGACTGGACCCTGCGGGACGGGACAAAATATTAAACTGCATTGAAAAACTGCATCAAAGAAAAAAAATAGCGGTGGTACTGGTTTCCCATAGTATGGAAGATGTAGCAAATTATGCGGAACGTATTATTGTAATGGACCAGGGAAGGATTCTGTTTGATGATACCCCGACAAAAGTGTTCGGACATTACAAAGAACTGGAAAAAACAGGCCTGGCAGCACCCCAGATTACGTACATTATGCACCGTCTTAAAGAAGAGGGTTTGGATGTAAATGAGAATGTTATCCATTTGGAGCAGGCACGGGATGAGATTTTAAAAAGTTTAAACAAATAAAGGATATTTCGTCATTGGAATTCATTGACGATATTAAATAGGAAAAAGAAAATGGCAAATATAACAATAGGACAATATTATCCTGAAAATTCCATCATACATAAACTGGACCCGAGAGTAAAATTATTCGGTACTCTGGCAATGATTGTCGCTCTGTTTTTGATTCATAATATCCTTGGCTATATATTATTTACTATTTTTATTGCTTTGATTGTTAAAGCCTCAAAAGTGCCGTTTATCAAATTGCTCAAGGGCGTCAGAGGAATTTTATTTATCTTACTTTTCAGCGCGCTGCTCAATGTGTTTCTTACACCGGGCAATGTCGTTTTTCAATTTTGGATATTGACTATAACGAGAGAAGGATTAATAAAAGGTGGATTTATTGCAGTCAGGCTCGTCTATTTGGTCATATGCACTTCACTTATGACACTGACAACAACGCCAAATGATTTGTCAGATGGACTGGAAAAGTCATTTGGATTTCTGAAAGTGATAAAATTTCCTGTACATGAAATTGCGATGATTATGTCTCTGGCACTTCGGTTTATTCCTACATTAATGGAAGAAACAGAAAAAATTACAAAGGCGCAAAAAGCAAGAGGGGCAGATTTTGATACGGGAAATCTTTTTGCAAGGGCAAAAAGTCTGATTCCGATATTAATCCCTTTGTTTATTTCTTCGTTAAGAAGGGCTCTTGATCTTGCAACGGCAATGGAAGCCAGATGTTATCATGGGGGAAACCGGACCAAGATGAAACCGTTGCGGTATTCTCAAAGAGATTTTGTTGCTTATGGCAGTTATGTCGTATTAATAGCAGTTGTGGTTATCTCAAATTACGCTGCCGGATATTTGCCCTGGATTGGTGACATTGTATTTCACTAGGAGGATAGCATGAAGAGAGTAAAACTGATTGTGTCATATGATGGTACAAATTACTGTGGATGGCAGATTCAGATAAATGGAATTACAGTCGAAGAGGTGTTGAATAGAACTTTGAGTGAACTGCTGGAAGAAGAAATATTTGTGATTGGCGCCAGCAGGACAGATTCCGGTGTACATGCCATGGGAAACGTAGCCGTATTTGATACCAGAACTAAAATCCCACCGGAAAAGATATCTTTTGCGCTCAATCAGAGACTGCCGGAAGATATCCGGATATTAAAGTCTGAGGAAGTAGCATTGGATTTTCATCCAAGATATTGCAATAGTACAAAAACATATGTATATAAAATTTTAAATAGAAGATTTCCGGATCCGATGCAGAGGCTGTATACGCATTTTGTGTATGTACCATTGGATATAGAGCGTATGAGACAGGCTTGTCAATATATTGTGGGAGAACATGATTTTGCAAGTTTTTGTTCTTCCGGAAGTCAGGTAAAAACGACGGTAAGAACAATTTATCATTTGGACATTTCAAAAGAAAATGATGTTATTGCGATAAGTATCAGTGGAAATGGATTTCTGTACAATATGGTAAGAATTATCGTGGGAACTCTAATTAAGGTGGGAATGAAGGTATACCCTCCGGAGCATGTGAAAGAAATTCTTGATGCCAGGGACCGGGATATGGCCGGACCGAAGTCTCCCGCAAAGGGATTAACATTGGTAGGAATTGAATTTGAATTCTCAAAACAGGATAGGAAATAATGTAAATTTTATTGTTGACATCAAATTTGACTTATTATATAATAAATTCTACTGTGACGTGTTATGCACGTTCGTTTTTGTGCCCTAGCCAAAGCCCCGGTACGGACATAAAATACTCAGTTTTTATAAGATATGCAAGATTTCAGGAGGTAAACCAATGAAAACATATATGGCTAGTCCAGATAAGATTGAAAGAAAATGGTATGTAGTTGATGCTACAGGATATACATTAGGACGTTTGTCATCAGAAATCGCTAAAATCTTGAGAGGAAAGAATAAACCACAGTTCACACCTCATATTGATACAGGCGATTATGTAATTGTAACAAACGCAGAAAAGATTAAAGTAACAGGTAAGAAGTTAGACCAGAAAATTTACTATCGTCATTCAGAATATGTTGGTGGTATGAAAGAAGTAACTTTGAAAGATAAGCTTTCTAAAAAGCCAGAGAGTGTTATTGAACTTGCAGTAAAGGGAATGCTTCCAAAGGGACCTTTGGGAAGAAGCATGATGAAGAAACTTTTTGTTTATGCCGGCGCAGAGCATCCACATGCAGCTCAGAAACCGGAAGAATTAACATTTTAATGCTGATAGGAGGAGATAACAATGGCTACAGAAAAGTATTATGGAACAGGTAGAAGAAAAAGCAGTGTTGCCAGAGTATATGTAATGCCTGGCAAAGGAAATATAACAATTAATAAAAGAGACATTGATGATTATTTTGGTCTTGAGACATTAAAAGTGGTTGTTCGTCAGCCATTAGAGGCAGTAGATGCGACAGATAAAGTTGACATTGTAATCAGCGTACATGGCGGCGGATTTACAGGACAGGCAGGTGCAATCAGACATGGTATTGCAAGAGCGTTAGTACAGATGGATGCAGAAGCATACAGACTTACATTGAAGAAAGCCGGATTCCTGACAAGAGATTCCAGAATGAAGGAAAGAAAGAAATACGGTCTCAAAGCAGCCAGAAAAGCTCCACAGTTCTCAAAGAGATAATCTGTGGAATTTTCAGAAATCCCGAAAATGGTTATTTACTGGGTTTCAGAAGTCTTGGGTGTTCCTGAAATGTGCTTAATTTAATTCAGACAGTAACAGAGAAGTAACACGCAAGCAACAACAAGAATTGAATTTTAAGAGATGTTCGATTGAATGTTAAAACATTCTGAGAACATCTCTATTTGTTTTACAACGAGGAAAATACACCAGGCTTCATTGAAAATCAGAGTAAGAGTAAAAATATCTTAAACAGCAATTTTCAGAGTACTTTTTTTAATGCACTGTTATAGGAAATATGATAAAATACAACTTAATATGATTAGAGTACAGTGGGAAAATATTAAAAAATAAATGGCGAATTATTAAAATAAAATCAGATGAATTATGAAAGAGAGTAAAAAAATATCAAAAAATAAAGATACACAAGAGTTCGAAAATTTCGAATGGATTGTGAAACCATTGCTTCATTGGTATAAAATGCAGGCGAGAAAACTTCCATGGAGAATTAATCAGGATCCCTATCGTGTGTGGGTATCTGAAATTATGCTGCAACAGACCAGAGTGGAAGCTGTTATATCGTATTACAACCGGTTTATGAAGTCGTTTCCTACAATACAGTATCTGGCAGAAGCGAAAGAAGAGGAAGTACTTAAACTATGGGAAGGATTGGGATATTATTCCCGGGCGAGAAATCTCAAAAAAGCAGCCCAAATCATCTGTGATCAGTATGAAGGAAAATTTCCTGACAATTATAAAGAGATTCTGGCGCTTCCCGGAATTGGAAAATATACTGCGGGAGCAATCAGTTCTATTGCTTTTGGATTGCCAAGAGCAGCAGTGGATGGAAATGTACTCCGGGTGGTTACAAGATTGAACGAAATTGCGGCAGATATCACGGATGAAAAATTCCGAAGACAGATTGGGGAGTCCTTAGAAAGAATTTATCCGGAAAATTATTGCAGTGATTTTACGCAGAGCCTTATGGAACTGGGAGCGATGGTCTGTCTGCCAAACGGCGCTCCGAAATGTAAGGAATGTCCTTTGAGAAAAGGATGCCTTGCCCGGAAAAATAATACATGGAATGAGTATCCGTTAAAGATAGAAAAAGCGAAGAGGAAAATCGTTGACATGACAGTATTGATTCTGCATTGTCAGGAAAAAATTGCAGTGCGGCAAAGACCCCAAAAGGGACTTTTGGCAGGAATGTGGGAATTTCCAAATATAGATTGTATTATGAATCAGCAACAGATTTGTCAATGGCTGAATCAGAAAAATATATGTGTTTCTGATATTAAGAAGCGAAAAAATGCGACGCATGTATTTACGCATTTAGAATGGAAAATGCATTGTTATGATGTAGAATGTGAGCAGAAAAACAAAATTTATCAATGGGTTTCTCCTGATGATTTAAATAAAAAAATTCCGATTCCTACAGCCTTTCGAAAATGTCTTTGACAGAATACGGAAATTTGTTAGAATAAAGACCGGAAGTAAAATATATTTTAAGGAGATCAACCAATGTTATTAGAAAACAAAGTTGCAATCGTTACCGGTGGAACGCGTGGAATCGGATATGCCATTGTAAAGGAATACCTTAAAAATGGTGCATCTGTAGTACTGTGTGGCTCTACACCGGAGACTGCCGGAAAGGCCATAGCAAAACTGAAAGAAGAAAATCCAAAGTGGAAGGTAGAAGGAATCAGTCCTTCACTTACCGATTATATTTCTGTCAAAGAGGCATTTGACAAGGTGGCAGAAAAATATGGAAGAATTGATATTTTGGCGAATAATGCCGGTGTTTCCGCATCAGAGCCAATAGATTCTTATACTCCGGAAACATTTACAAGTACAATGGAGTTAAATGTTAATGCAGTATTTTATTGTATCAAAGCTGCAACGGAGCATATGAAAAAGCAGGGAGAAGGCTGCATTATTAATACAAGCAGTATGGTTAGTAAATACGGGCAACCTGCAGGTGTAGCTTATCCTACCAGTAAATTTGCAGTCAATGGTATGACTGTTTCTCTGGCTCGGGAATTAGGGCCTTTTGGAATACGTGTCAACGCTGTTGCTCCGGGAATTACAAATACAGACATGATGCAGGCTGTTCCAAAAGAAGTAATTGAGCCGATGATTGCCCAGATTCCACTTCGCAGAATGGGAGAGCCGGAAGATGTTGCCAATGCCTTTGTATTTTTGGCAAGCGAGAAGGCGTCTTATATTACAGGTGTTATATTGAGTGTGGATGGCATGGCTCGCAGCTAGGACCGGAAAATGAAACAAAAAATTGATTTGAGAATAAGAAATCTGTCTAAATTTGAATTTTTGTTATGGTTTTGTTCTGTGATGACAGTTACGTTATCTTTTATTGTAGGACGAAACCCGGATGTGCTGACGCTTATCGCATCATTGATAGGCGTATCAGCACTTATTTTTGTGGCAAAAGGAGATGTGCTTGGACAGATATTAACGGTTGTATTTAGTGTATTATATGCTTTTATTTCTTTTCGGATGAAATATTATGGAGAGATGATTACCTATATGGGAATGACAGGACCGATTGCACTAATGTCTATAGTATCATGGCTGAAGCATCCTTATGAAAAGGGAAAATATGAAGTGAGAGTGGCGCGGATGAACAAGAAACAGTTTTGTATTGTTATGATATTATCCGCAGCAGTCACTGTTTTCTTTTACTATATTTTAAAATTCTTTGGCAATGCCAGCCTTCTTGTGAGTACTATCTCCGTTACGACAAGTTTTCTTGCTTCCAGTCTGATGCTCTTAAGGAATAGAGGATATGCACTGGCGTATGGAGCCAATGATATTGTACTGATCATATTGTGGGTTATCGCCACAATAAAAGATAGTTCTTATCTTCCGATGGCGGTGTGCTTTATGGTATTTCTGGTAAATGATTTGTATGGATTTATAAATTGGAAAAGAATCCGGGAGCGGCAGATAGAAATATCTCTTTTATAAAAGCGGATTTATTGATATAATAAAAATTAAATTGAAAGAGCGGAGAAAATTATGTTCCTGAACAAAATAATAGTTTGGAGGGAATGAATATGTTAAAGAAAAAATCAGGGCTGTTGTCAGTGATTTTAGTGACAGCAATGGTATTTTCAATGATTGGTTTGGATGGAAAAAGAATCAGCGCAGAAGTTACTATCCAGCAGATGATTGCCGATGGCAGTTATAATCTGGCATTGGGAAAAGTAGTGGAAGCGTTTCCGGGCTGTGCGGAGGGCAGTGTTTCTTATCTGACGGATGGAAAACTGACCCCAAAGGGAGACCATGCTGCTACGACATTTGGAACAACGAAAACTTATTATCAGATTGATTTAGGCGCGGCGTATCAGGCAGATACGATTGAGCAGATTGCGATAGGATATAAGGAAAATAGTGACGGGGATACTCCGGTAAAAGGGTATGAAATTCAGTTTTCAGCAAATGGACTGGATTTTGTGACTGTTATGACGGTTGATGGGGCAAGTGTGAAAGAAGCTTGTGCCAACAATAATCTTCTGGAGGTGGAATCTCTAAATGATGTACAGGGCGCAGTGAGATATATAAGATTGTATTATCCGGATTCTTATACCTGGGGGATTCAGGCAACAGAGATTGCTGTCTTGGATACAGATAAAGATGCAGCATATGCGCAGGTAGAAAAGTGCGATGATGCGGCAGGAATAGATGTCACAGTATCAGATTATAATACAATCACTTACCAGATAAGTGCTGGTATCAATCAGGAACAATATAAGTACATAGTTTATCTTGATAATACCAATATGATTGGAAATATCGTAGATGCCGGAGTACAGTACACGGTAACCGGAATTACTGCCGGAACGCATACGGTTAAAGTAATTGCCGTATATGATGGAAAGGCATCGGAGGGAATTGAAAGTAAATCCTTTGTTGTTTCTGATATCAGTGAACTGATTACCAGCAGAAAAAATGTTACAAATAAAAATAATAATAGTGAGGTCCAGTTATATCAGGCTTCCAGTATTCATGAAGGCCATACGCTGGCTACCGGGCAGGCGATAGTCGATGGAAGTATTAAAAGCGGAGAAGGAACGGATGTGTGTTTCAGGACTGCTGCTGGTACTCCGCAATACCTTGTAATTGACTTGGGAGATTATTATGTTCCAGATCAGATGGAACAGGTGCTTTTGGCATATACGAATGTACGGACTTATGCGGCAGATACGACAATCGCTTTTTCTTTAGACGGAACGGATTACACAACTGTTGGAACGGAAACAGGATATGAGTTTCAGGAGACTGCGGGACAGGTTGCAGACCTCAATAATGTCCGTTTAAATCACATTGGAGATTACACAGAAAAAGCAGTGCGCTTTGTGAAAGTGACATTGTCTGGCGGTCAATCTGGTTACGGATACGTGGTAAATGAAATTTCCTTGATTGCCAGTACCGAAGAGCCGGCTACGGTCGGATCCAATATCCCTGAGGCGGCAGATATAGAGGTTATCACGGATGAATTTGAAAAAATAAAATATAAAATTATTGCCGGAGAAAACCAGCAAGACGCTTCTTATGTCGTAAAATTTGCCGGAGAAGTCATCAACGAAAATGCCAAAGCGAATGTGAAATATGAATATGAGGGCATTGAGGCCGGAACTTATACATTGAAGGTAAGTACTATGGAAGATGGCTGGATGTCAAAAGGAATTACGAAAAATGTTACAGTAGACGGTTATATTAATTACATTCAGGATTCTCTAAATCTTGTGTACACAAAATATCATTCCGGTGTTGTGGCTACATGCGATGCGGATAATAAAACGGATTATCTGGTGACTTCTCAGGAAATCAGTGCAGGTGTGTGGGCGCTAAACAATGGCGTTTATACAGATTATGCACATCACACGGGATATCTTCAGACCAGACCGGATAAAGAGACGGTAAATATTGTTTATGATTTGGGCCGAGAGTATCTTCCAGAAGAAATATATTCCGTTATTAGTATGTATGAAGGTAGAGGAAATGCCGCTACGGAATATGAAATTTTCTTCTCCGCTACAGGAGAAGAGGATACCTACGAGAGTGTGTTCTATGCGAAAGATGTAACATGGAAGCAGTTTCTGAATGACAGAGTGGATGTAAGCAGATATACACAGAATTATGTAAGATATATCCGCTATCGGATTATTACAGGAAATTATGCACGGTATGTAGAGGGACAATATGGATCGGATGGATATCATCTCTGTGAACTTGCTGTTATGGGAAAAGAAAGTCTCCGACCGGAGGCTCCGTCAAATGTGACAGCATCTTCTACAGATTACAATTCCCTGACAGTCACATGGGATGATGTGGAAGATTCAGAAGTTACCTATACCATTTACATTGATGGAAATGTATGTGAAACAGGGATTCCTGTCGGAGTAAAGGAGAAGACTTATCGGATATCCGGTGGAGAACATACTGTTATAGTCAGCAGTAAACGGGGTGAATTAGAGCATAATAGTATTCCGGCTGTCGTGACGGTAAAAGAAGAAACAACAACTCCGGAAGAAATTGAGACGGATTTGTCTACCATGGAAGACCCGACAGAACAACAGACAATGCAGCAGGAGGAACAGCAGACGACAGTATCGAATGTTCCGCTTCCATCTTCTGATACAAATGTCACGACTGTTAAGCCGGATACAGAACCCAAAAAACTCGGAAAATCTAAAATTATAAAAATAAAACCGGGCAAAAAGAAAGTATCTTTAAAATTTAAAAAAGTAGCGAAAGCTTCAGGATACAGAGTACAATATTCGTTAAAGAAAAACTTTAAAAAAGCGAAGAGTATTACGGTATCAAAATGCAAAGCAGTAATCAAAAAACTAAAACGCGGAAAGAGATATTATTTCCGTGTTCAGGCATATCGTTATAGTAATGGTAAAAAGGTGTACGGAGAATATTCCAAAAAAATCAGAAGCAAGAAAATACATTAAAAATGTCACTAAACAAAATTGGAAAAAAGTGTTATATTCATGTTACAATATACAGAAAATATAAGGAGAAAAACAATGGAATTGAAAGGAACAAAAACAGAAGCAAATCTTCAGGCAGCATTTGCAGGAGAATCCCAGGCAAGGAATAAGTATACATATTATGCTTCCAAAGCTAAGAAGGAAGGCTATGTGCAGATTGCCAATATTTTTGAAGAAACAGCAGCAAACGAAAAAGAACATGCAAAAATCTGGTTTAAACTGTTAAACGGAGGTGCTGTTCCTTCCACAGTAGATAATTTGAAGGATGCAGCAGCCGGAGAAAATTATGAGTGGACAGATATGTATGCACAGTTTGCCAAAGATGCCAGAGAAGAAGGATTTGACGACATTGCAGAATTATTTGAAGGCGTTGCAAAAATTGAAAAAGAGCATGAAGAACGTTACAAAAAACTGCTCGCTAATTTGGAAGACGGACTGGTATTTTCAAGAGATGGAGACTGCATCTGGCAGTGTACTAACTGTGGACATATCGTTATTGGAAAAAAAGCACCGGAAGTTTGTCCGGTATGTAATCATCCACAGGCATATTTCCAGATAAAAGCAGAAAATTATTAAATCATTTTGGATGAAAGAAATCCACATGAAGTAAACGAAAACAGCCGACAACAAAAAGTAAAGTTGTGCGGCTGTTTTTGTGATATAATAAATGTCAGTGGGTAAAATCATATAAAAGTTTACTGAAATAAAGCGTTAAGTAAAGAGAATAACAGAGGTGTTAGAATGAAAACAGGATTGGTATTAGAAGGTGGAGCCATGCGGGGAATGTACACAGCAGGGGTACTCGACGTGATGATGGAGAATAATATTGAGGTGGATGGTACAATCGGGGTATCGGCAGGAGCGACATTTGGATGTAATTACAAATCAAAACAGATAGGACGTTCTATCCGATATAATTTAAAGTATTCCAGAGATCCGAGATATGTAGGGATACGCTCTCTGATAAAAACCGGCGATTTATATGGAGCGCAATTCTGCTATCATGACATTCCTGACAAATTAGATGTTTTTGATGTGGATGCCTATCAGAAAAATCCAATGAAATTTTATGTTGTGGCAACCGACGTAAAGACTGGAAAACCAGTATATCATCTGTGCGAGACAGGAAAGGGAGAAGATATTGAATGGTTTCGTGCTTCTGCATCCATGCCTCTGGTATCACGGATTGTTTCTGTCGATGGAAAACAAATGTTAGATGGTGGTATATCAGATTCTATTCCTATACGAAAATTTCGGGAGATGGGATATGAAAAAAATATTGTAATATTGACGCAGCATGAAGGATATAAAAAGAAGAAAAGTAAAATTTTACCGTTTATTCAATTAAAAATGAATCGAAAATATCCTGCGATTGTCGAGGATATGAGAATTCGTCACAAAGTGTATAATCAGACATTGGATGATTTAAAAGAAATGGAAGAGAGAGGCGAGGTATATATTATACGGCCGGAAAATCCTATTAAAATTAACAGAACAGAAAGAAATCCGCAGAAACTGAAAGAATTGTACGAAGTGGGGAGAAAGGAAGGAGAAAAACATTTAGATTCCATGAAAAAATTTTTGCATCAATAAATTGTCTGAAAAGATTCAGGCCATTATAAATATCAATGAATCGTATGAAAAATAATATTTTGTCCAAAATGATACTAGAAATAAAATGTGGAGGAGGATCATTTTATGAAGGACAAAATTTTTGGAGTTTTGCAGCGTGTGGGAAGATCGTTTATGCTTCCGATTGCTATTTTACCCGTAGCAGGTCTGCTGCTGGGAATTGGCGGCTCGTTTACCAATGCCACAACGCTGAAGACATATGGTCTGGAAAATATAATGGGAGAAGGAACTGTATTTCATGCGATATTTCAGGTGATGAGCGATGCAGGAAATATTGTATTTAATAATCTTCCAATTATTTTTGCCATAGGCGTTGCAATCGGTATGGCAAAGAGAGAAAAGGAAGTAGCGGCTCTTTCCTCAGTTATTGCATTTTTTATAATGCACGCATCTATCAGTGCCCTCATACAGATTAATGGTGGCGCAGAAAAGATGCTGGAAGGTGCGGTAGGTGATGTGTGTGGTATCACTTCATTGCAGATGGGAGTTTTTGGTGGAATTATTGTAGGAATTGGAACTGCGGCACTTCATAATAAGTTTTATAAGATTGAATTACCGCAGGTGCTGTCCTTTTTTGGAGGCACAAGATTTGTTCCTATTATCAGTGCGCTGGTTTATACACTGGTAGGCATTTTAATGTTCTTTATATGGCCTCCAATACAGTCAGGAATTTATGCGGTGGGCGATTTGGTATTGAATTCAGGATACGCAGGAACGTGGATTTATGGCTTTATGGAGCGTCTGCTCATTCCATTTGGACTGCACCATGTCTTTTATCTTCCTTTCTGGCAGACCGGTGTCGGTGGGACATTGGAAGTTGGAGGTAAGATAATAGAAGGGGCACAAAATATATTCTTTGCCCAACTGGCTGACCCTACGGTAGAAAAATTTGCCGTTTCCGCTACCAGATTTATGTCCGGAAAATTCCCACTCATGATATTTGGTCTGCCAGGTGCAGCTCTTGCAATGTATAGAACAGCACAGCAAAAAAAGAAAAAATTAGTATCCGGACTTTTATTGTCAGCTGCATTGACTTCTATGCTGACAGGTATTACGGAGCCTTTGGAATTTACGTTTCTTTTTGTTGCACCGTTATTGTATGGAATCCATTGTGTGTTTGCAGGTCTGGCTTATATGCTGATGCACATATTTCACGTCGGTGTCGGAATGACCTTTTCCGGAGGACTTATTGACTTGTTCCTTTTTGGTATTCTGCAAGGAAACACAAAGACCAACTGGATATGGATTGTTATTGTAGGAGTTGGATATTTTATTGTCTACTATTTCCTGTTTAGTTTTTTGATAAGAAAATTGAATTTGGCAACGCCTGGAAGATTTGATGATGATGAAATCAAATTATACAACAGAAGTGATGTGGAAGCGAAAAAAGAAAAAGGAAAACAAGGCAGTAAAACAGAAACGGAAGTTGACGAATTATCCGCCGCCATTTGTGCAGGGCTGGGAGGAAAGGCGAATATTTCTGATGTGGATTGTTGTGCGACAAGACTCCGATGCACTGTATACGATGCAAAAAAAGTAAATGATTCAAAATTAAGAATGACCGGAGCTTCCGGTGTTGTCCATAAGGGAAACGGAGTGCAGATTATCTATGGTCCAAAAGTGACGGTTATTAAATCAAATTTTGAAGATTATCTGGAAAATGTGGCGGAAGAACTGGATGATTATGCAAAGACAAATGAAACGGAAAAAGAAAATGAGATAAAAAATGTATCTGGGGAGGAAACAACAGCCACGCTTCATCGAAAAGCTGCATCCGGAAAAATAAAAGAAACGATTCTGATTGCCAGTCCGATGACAGGAACTGCAGCTGCTCTGGAAACAGCTCCGGATGAAGGATTTGCCGGAAAAATGATGGGAGATGGAGCGGTAGTTACTCCGGAAGAGCCTATGGTAAAAGCACCCGCAGATGGCACCATCAGTTTTATATTTGACACAAAACATGCAGTGGGAATCCAAACAAAAACAGGTTTAAATTTGATTATCCATGTGGGGATTGACACAGTCAAATTAAAAGGAGAAGGATTTGAAGTGTTTGTGAAGCAGGGACAGGAAGTGAAAAAAGGAGACAATCTTATGAAGCTTGATTTGAAATATATACAGAAAAATGCCCCATCTTTAGTATCTCCTGTCCTGTGTACAGAATTGACAGACAAGCAAAGAGTGCGTTTCATTGCAGAAGGCAGAATTCATGCAGGAGATGATTTGTTTGCGGTAGACATATTTGAATAAAAAATGAATAATATGTAAAATAAATCAATATTAGTTGAAATATTGCACCCTGTCATTTAAAATATTTTGTGGCAGGGTGTAATATTTTGAAAGGACGAAGGTATGATAAAATTTTTTGTAAAAAAGCCATTCTTTGTGGTGGTTTCAGTAATAATTATCTTAATTATCGGAGGCGTAAGCCTTGGCAGAATGAATACGGATTTGATGCCGGATATGGAAATTCCGTATCTGATGGTAATTACTACAGAGCCGGGAGCATCTCCTGTAAAAGTAGAAAATGATGTGTCAAGACCTTTGGAAAGTCTTTTGGGTACGGTCAATGGCGTTGAAAATATAGTCAGCCAGTCTGCGGATAACTATAGCATGATTATGTTGGAATTTTCGGACCATACCAATATGGATTCTGCGCTGGTAAGAGTATCTAAAGTAGTAGATTCGGCAGAACTTCCGGAAGAATGTGGAACGCCTAATATTATGGAAATCAGCATGGATATGATGGCTACCATGTATGTTGGCGTGGATTATAAGGGAAAAGATATTAAACAGCTGACGGATTTTACTAAAAAGACGTTGCAGCCGTTTCTTGAGAGACAGGAAGGTGTTGCCAGTATCTCTTCTCTGGGACTTACGACAGATTCTATAGAGATAAGATTAGATAAAGAAAAAATAGATACAATTAATAATAAAATATTAGAACATATGAATCGCAAACTTTCTGATGCAAGAAAGGAAATCGAAAAAGCGGAAAATCAGCTTGAAGATGGAAAAAAGCAGCTTGCAGAGCAGAAAGAGCAGCTGCAAAAACAGCAGGGCAGTACCAATAAAGAGCTTGCCGACGCTCAGGTAAAAATGAATCAGGCGCAGGCGATGAAAGCTGCATACGAGGCGGCCCTGACCAGTCAGAAAGCCGGGAAAATGGCCTTGGAGGCAGAGAAAAAAGCATATACAGATGCAAAGATTGAAGATACATATAAGAAAATCAATCAGATGCTTTCCGGGATGAACAGTCAGCTGGGCAAGTTGGCAGAACAGTCCGGGGTTACAATTCCCTCTGATATTGAACAGGCTGTAGAAAATGAAACGGAATTTCAGCAGTTCCTAAAATGGATGCAGCAGTTTGGCAATAATGAACAGACAGAGGATTTATCATATGAGTCATTAAAACAAATTTATGATGTTGTAAAAGTAAGAATTCCCCAAATAGATACAGAACTTGCCAATTTGTCGATTGAAATTAAGGGGACCCAGGCCATTTATGATTCTTTGAATGAGAACATGAAAGATATGGATAAAAATCAGTCGGATGTAATTTCCGGCGGATATACTGCCACATCAGGATTTGGGGCAGGACAGGCACAAATGTCAGCAGGTGAAACTCAGATAGAGAATTCAAAAAAAGAACTGGAAGAGGCGAAAAATCAGCTGGAACAGTCTAAGAAAGCTGCGCTGGAAAATGCAAATATAGATGCACTGCTCAGCCTGGATACACTCTCCACTATGATTACAGCACAAAATCTTTCCATGCCGGCAGGATATATTGATGACGATAAGGATAATCAGTGGCTTGTAGAGGTGGGCGATAATTATGATGATGTAAAACAGCTAAAAAACATGGTGCTCACCAAAGTAAAAGGAATAGGGAAGATAAAATTATCAGATGTAGCCAAAATTACTGTGGTGGACAATGCGGGAGACAGTTATTCCAAAATTAATGGCCGGGATGCGATTCTTCTTGCCGTATATAAGTCCAGTACAGCAAATACCAGTGAAGTGGCGAAAAATGTCTCGGAATCTTTCCGGGATATAGAAGAGGATAATCCGGGGTTATCCATAACATCTCTGATGGACCAGAGTAGTTATATTGATATTATTATCCGTACAGTGTTAAAAAGTATGTTGCTCGGAGCTCTTCTTGCGCTGATTGTATTGGCGTTGTTTTTAAAGGATGTAAAACCTACGATTATTGTAGCATTCAGTATTCCATTTAGCGTGCTGTTTGCAATTATAATTATGTATTTTACAAATATCACATTAAATGTAATGTCTATGGCAGGACTCTGTCTTGGAATTGGAATGTTAGTAGACAATTCCATTGTGGTAATGGAAAACATTTACCGGCTCCGGAACATGAATATTCCGGCGCCCCGGGCAGCCGTGCAGGGAGCCAGACAGGTGGCAGCACCGATTATAGCGTCTACCCTTACGACAATCTGTGTGTTTCTGCCAATGGTATATGTGACAGGAATGATAAGTGATTTACTGATTCCGTTTGCATTTACTATGACATATGCTCTGGTGGCATCGCTGATTGTAGCCTTAACCGTAGTTCCTACTATGGGAGCAAATATTCTGAAGAATACAAAAGAGCATAAACAGAAATGGTTTGATACCCTCAAAGATTATTACGGAAATTTACTGGAAAAATGTCTTCGACATAAAATCATTCCATTAGCGATTGCAGTCATACTTCTTATATTATGTATCGTACAGGTATTCCGGATGGGACTTGTAATGATGGACGATATGGAAAGCAATCAGATTTCAGTCAGCCTTACGATGCCGGAAGATACGGAAAAAGAAGCGTCTTATGCGGCAGCAGATAAAGTGATGCAGGAAATTATGAAGATTGACGGTATTGATACCGTGGGTGCAATGGATGGAAACGCCGGGGCTACCGCTTCGGCGACCGGAGGAACAGATGATAATTATACCCGTTTTACGTTCCAGATTATTACAGATGAAAAGATTCGTACCACAAAGCAGTTCAGGAAAATACGAAAGCAGATAGAAGAGAATACAAAAAATATTTCCTGTGAAGAACTGACAGTGGCATCATCGGCATTTGGCGGCATGTCAAATATGCTTGACCAGGGTCTGGAAGTAAAAATATACGGACCGGACCAGCAGAAATTGATTGCGATAAGCAATGATATTGTGAAAATGATGCAGCAGATAAAAGGTTGTGAAAATCCGGAAAACGGTCTTGATGAGAAAAATAAGCAGATTCATCTGAAAATTAATAAAAATAAGGCAGCTGCCTGTGGCCTGACTACGGCTCAGATTTATCAGCAGCTGGCGGCAAAAATCACGACTGATAAGACCGCTATTACCATTCAGATGAATCATCTGGATCTGGATGTCAATGTAATTAATGATACAGAAAAACCGGATTATGACAGTCTGATGAAGACCGAAATAACAGCCAGCACAATGGATGAAGAGGGAAAGGAAGTAAAGAAAACTTATAAACTGTCAGAATTTGCACAGATGGAAGTGGAAGATAGTATGGAAACTGTTTTAAGAGAAAATCAGACCAGATATCTTTCTGTGACGGCTAAGGTCCATGAGAATTATAATGCAGCTTTACTTTCAAGAAAACTGGAAAAGAAAATAAATTCTTACCAGATACCAGATGGATATACAGTAGAAATCCAGGGAGAATCTGAGGAAGTTATGGAAATGATTGTTCAGATGCTGATGGCGCTGGCACTGGGATTCCTTCTGGTTTATCTTGTTATGGTTGCCCAGTTCCAAAGTCTTTTGTCGCCATTTATTATTATTTTCACAGTTCCGCTGGCCTTTACCGGAGGGATGCTTGGCCTGATGCTGTTTGGCCAGTCTATCTCAGCGATGGCAATGATGGGATTCATGATTCTGATGGGAACGGTGGTAAACAATGGTATTGTTTTTGTAGATTATGCCAATAAGCTAAGATTGCAGGGGGTAGAAAAGAGAACAGCTTTAATTGCTACAGGAAAGACCCGTATGCGTCCGATTCTGATGACAGCTCTGACGACGATACTCTCTATGAGTGTCATGGTATTTTCGCAGGATGCAGGAAATGCTATGCAGAAAGGTATGGCCATTGTAGTAAGTTTTGGTTTACTTTATGCTACGTTAATGACATTATTTATAGTACCTGTTCTTTATGATATTTTATACCGCAGGCAGCCAAAGATAATAGATGTAGGCGATGATTTAGACGAGATACCGGATGAAACAGCAGAGCTGTTAAAAGAGCTGGAAGATGAAAAGGTACAGCAGAAAGAAAATAAAAAGTAATAAAGTAAGAAATTATTCTGTATGAAATGCTACCAGATTGCTTTTTTCATTGACAAGTTGAAAGTGATTTGGTAGCATTTATTTGTAACTTTAGTTTGGTAAAGTGATAACATGGAAAAATAAGAAAAGGAGATTAAAGATGAAAAAATTGTTAGCATTCGTACTTTCCTGTGCAATGATTTTATCTTTGACTGCATGCACGGCAAATGAGGGTACAGAGAGTGAAAGTAAGCAGAGTAAGAAATTTACAGTAGGATTTGACGCAGAGTATCCACCATATGGATATCTGGATGAGAAAAGTAATGAGTATGTTGGTTTTGATTTGGATTTGGCCCAGGCAGTTTGTGATATGGAAGGATGGGAACTTGTAAAGTCTCCAATCAGCTGGGATGCAAAGGATATGGAATTGAAGAGTGGAAGTATTGATTGTATCTGGAGTGGATTTACCATCAATGGACGGGAAAATGATTATGAGTGGTCTGATCCATATATTAACAATACACAGGTAGTTGTCGTTTCCGAGAAATCAGGAATTAAAAAACTGTCAGATTTGAAAGATAAGGTTGTGGGCGTTCAGGCAGCCAGCGCAGCAGAAGGACTTTTCAAGGAAGAGGGCGCTCAGGAGAAACTTGGAAAAACATTTAAGAAACTCAGCCCATTTTCTGATTATAATACAGCATTTACAGAACTTCAGGCAGGAAGTATTGATGCGCTTGCCATTGATGTAGGCGTGGCTAAGTATCAGCTTGAATCTCGCGGAAAAGGTTATCTTATTCTCGAGGAGAACTTAAATTCTGAGCAGTATGGTATTGGATTTTTGAAAGGAAATACAGAGCTTAGAGATAAAATCAATGAAGATTTAAAGAAACTGAATGATCAGGGAACAGTAGCAGAACTGGCACAGAAGTATAGTATTGACGAAAATATGATTTGTATTGGAGAATAAATTGAAATGACTTTGGATACAGGGATAATGCTTTTGGCAACGAAGATACCAGTCAGCGATATGTTACAGCAAATGTCTGCCGGTATGGTGGAGACTGTTAAAATATTTATTTTAACATTACTCTTTTCGTTGCCGTTGGGATTGATTGTAGCATTTGGAAGAATGTCGAAGGTTACGATAATCCGATGGCTGGTTACAGTTTACATATCAATAATGCGCGGAACACCTCTGATGCTGCAGGTTATTGCTATATATTTTGGAAGATATTTTCTATTCCGCATGAGTTTGCCGGAGGGATACAAATTTATTGCAATTATCGTTGCGTTTTCTTTCAACTATGCGGCATATTTTGCGGAAATTTATCGGTCCGGTATTGAATCTATGCCAATCGGGCAATATGAAGCTGCTGACTTGCTGGGATATAATAAATTCCAACGATTTATGAAAATTATATTGCCACAGGTAATTAAGAGAATACTTCCGTCAGTAACCAATGAAGTTATCTGTCTTGTAAAAGATACATCACTGGCGTATTCTGTTTCCTATATTGAAATGTTTGCCCTGACAAAGCAGATTGCTTCCAGTACGACCAGTTTTACACCGTTTATCATTGCCGGTGTATTCTACTTTATTTTCAATGCTATTGTGGCATGGATAATGAATATATTGGAAAAGAAAATGAATTATTATCAGTAGGGAGGAAGTTATGAGCGTATTAGAAATGAAGCATATACAAAAATGCTTTAATCATCTGGAAGTGCTAAAAGATATCTCCCTGTCTGTGGATAAGGGAGAGGTGTTGTCAATTATCGGACCGTCCGGCTCCGGAAAATCGACGCTTTTGAGATGTGCAGTAAATCTGGAAAAAATCGATGGCGGAACAATCATCTACAACGATAAAAAGTTAGTTTCAACAGATAAATCCGGAAGAGTTGAGTATGCTGCTAAAAGCGAGATAAAAACGATAAAATCTTATTACGGACTGGTGTTTCAGAATTTTAATTTATTTCCACATTATTCTGTCTGGAAAAATGTGGTAGATGCTCCCTTAAAAAACCAAAAAAGAGATAGGGCAGAGGTAGAGCAGATGGCTATGGAATTATTGGAGAAAATGGGGATTGCAGATAAAAAGGATGCCTATCCATGCCAGCTTTCCGGAGGTCAGCAGCAGAGAGTTTCAATAGCCAGGGCGTTGGCTATGAAACCGGACATTCTGTTTTTTGACGAGCCCACGTCGGCATTGGACCCGGAACTGACCGGGGAAATTTTAAAAGTAATTCGCGAGTTAGCACAGGAACACATGACAATGGTAATCGTTACACATGAAATGAATTTTGCAAGGGATGTGTCCAGCCGGATTATTTTTATGGAAAATGGAGTGATTGTAGAAGAAGGAACACCGGAACAGTTATTTTGTTCCGAAAATCCAAGGACCAGAGAATTTATTGGAAAATTCAAAGAATAAATATAAAAAAAGAAATACTTTTCGTGTCATTGACATCGGTAATAATAGAATTAATTTCATTATAGTTTATAATATCGAGTTTATATAATTATTTCATTTTATTGGAGGATTGACTTATGAAAAAGGTGAAAGCGACTGCGATAATAACAATTCTTTTTTTGGTATTCAGCCTGTTATCTGTACAGCAGCCTGTAGAGGCGAAAACCGGTGTCAGACTATCTGTAAAAAACAAAACAATTACCGCCGGAAAAAGTTTTAAACTCAAGGTTAAAAATGCGGATAAGAAGGCAACTTATAAAGTCAGCAAAAAAGGAATTGTGAAACTTACCAAAAAGAAAAAACATTCCGTTACGATTAAAGGTCTGAAAAAAGGAACTGTGAAAATTACTGTAAAAGTCGGAAAGAGAAAACTGACTTGCAAAGTAAAGGTTATGGCAAAGAAGAAATCGAAGAAATCGAGTTCAGACCAATCGAATGCACCGCCGGCTCCGTCTGCCTCGAATTCAGAGACAGCAACGACAGAAATCCCGACAGAAAAGCTTCCGACGGTCTCTGAGCAACCGGAAGTTCCATCTGTCCCAAACGCCGAGACAGAAACCCCGACAGAAGAGCCTCCGATGGTTTCTGAACAACCGGAAGTTCCATCTGAAAATGAGGGAAATCTAACTTATGCCGGAAGTGTTTCGCAGGAGATGTGCAAGGCGTCCTACTGGATTAATAAAAGTACCAATCCAGACAAAGTGTTGTTATCAGAATCAGAAATTAAAAAATTAAATCAGAATATACTGGATACTCCGGGTACCAATATGTATGATCTCGCCAACATGGATCCGACATTCAATTCCGTTTCTTTAAGGGACAGTTTGGCGACGACTTCCACACCTTCGGGATGCAATTTTGTAAACGGTGTGGCAATGACTGATAAAGAAGCATATTATGAGGCAATGCGCAAAAATATCAGGGGCGCTGATGCCTCCGAAATTGATACCATCCGCTATGCACTGTGCGTTAAGCGGGCAAATCATAAGTCCTGGCCGACAAGCGATTGTATCGGCAACAGTGCGTCTGACACAGATGATGAGCTTCAGAGCTCTGCAATCATTGTCAATGAACCGGTCGTTGTAAAACTGATTACTGCAGATGGTAAATACAGTTATGCAGTTAGTTCCAACTGCACAGGATGGGTGGAAACGGAATGTCTTGCGTTCTGCGCTTCAAAGGAAGAGTGGCTTGAAGCATGGCAGAGCGAAGAAGATTTTCTTGTAGTAACAACAGACAAAATAACGCTGGAACCATCTTATATAGAATCCGCAACATCGAAAGTGGAACTTTCATTGGGATGCAGACTCAATCTGGTCCCAAAATCCGAGTTGCCGGACAGTATTGGTGAGCGGGGAACATGGAACAACTATGTCATCTATCTGCCTACCAGAGATGAAAAGGGTAATTATGTAAAAAAACCGGCATTGATTTCCCAGCATTACAGTGTAAGTATCGGATATCTTCCACTGACGGAAAGGAGCCTTTTAAATGTGGCGTTCTCATGTCTTGGAAACCGTTACGGTTGGGGAGGCATGCTGGAAAGTATGGATTGTTCCTTATACACGCGGAGCATATATCGTTGTTGTGGCCTGGAACTGCCGCGAAACACAACATGGCAGACAGCAATACCAACGCAAAACTATGATGTTTCCGCGATGAGCCAGACAGAGAAAAAAGAACTTTTGAATCAAATGCCGGCTGGAACGCTTCTGATGTTTAGTGGGCATATTATGATGTATCTCGGAGAAGATAATGGAAATTATTATGTTATCAGCGATTTGGGAACTGTTTATGATGAAGAAAATACATCAGACAGCCTGAAAAGTATTTATTCCGTTGTCATTAACACACTGGATGTCCGACGTGGAGCAAAAGCTCCGGACGGAAGCCGGACATGGCTGTCTCATCTGATTTGGTTTATATGTCCATGGAGTGTAAAATAATTTAAGTTTCGCATAAAAAGGGGCTGTGCACGAAATAATTAGTGCCCGGCCCCTTGATGATTTTGCTTGTATTTTTACCGCTAAAACATAACTGGCATCTTATTGCATAATGTATTTGAAAGGCCTTTTTGTATCAATAATTACACAGTGGTATTTTTGGAAATATTGTCTGCTTTTTATTTATTTTAATTCTCTGATTTTAGAATAAAATAATATTTTCAAAATAAATATTATTTATAAGTTTAATTCGTCGGTAGGCTATGATAAAATAAGGATATTGTAAAAAGGAGGAAGAGACAGAATGTTATCGGAAATAATTGAAATACTAAAAGTGATTTTCTTAGGAGTTGTGGAAGGAATCACAGAGTGGCTGCCAATCAGCAGTACAGGGCATATGCTTCTGGTAGATGAATTTATACAGCTCAGTGCCAGTGAAGAATTTAAAGAAATGTTCTTTTTTGTAATCCAGCTGGGAGCAATTCTTGCGGTTGTGGTTATGTTCTGGAAAAAAATGTGGCCATTTAAAAAGAAAGGAACAGAGGATGGAATAAATCCGGTCAATTCTGTTATTAAAAAAGATATATTTTCTCTCTGGTTTAAAGTGGTAGTAGCCTGTATTCCCGGCGCAGTTGTCACAATACTTTTCGATGATTTTATTGAAGAATATCTGCATACACCAATTGTCATTGCAATGACATTGATTTTATATGGTATTGCATTTATCATTATTGAGAGATGGAATAAAAAACGGACAGCAAAAATAACGAATCTGGAAGATATTACATATAGGACAGCATTTCTCATTGGATTATTTCAGATATTATCAATTATTCCGGGGACGTCACGTTCGGGTGCTACCATTATCGGAGCGTTATTAATTGGTGTATCGAGAGTTGCGGCAGCGGAATTTACTTTTTTCCTTGCCGTACCTGTTATGTTTGGCATGAGTGCATTAAAAATGCTGAAACTGGGTTTTGTAATGAGCTCCGGGGAACTCTTTTTATTAATTGTAGGAATGGTTGTGGCATTTTTTGTTTCCGTATTTGTCATCAAATTCCTGATGGATTATATTAAAAAACATGATTTCCAGGTATTCGGATGGTATCGGATCATTCTTGGAATTTTGGTGCTGATATATTTTATCAGTGTTAATAAATTTTAAATTTTTGTAAATATTTTATGTAAATCATAGCAATTCAAATGTATTATGCTATACTTTTTTTGAAGATTTGTTTCATAATTGTACTTGACCAGGTTCGTCAGGAACGTGCTTTGCGAAGCAAAGTTTTGAAACGGTTATCCTTTACCGTTTCAGAAGTTATAGATTATGAAACACATCAAGTGTTTCATAATCGTACTTGACCAGGTCCGTCAGGAACGTGCTTTGCGAAGCAAAGTTTTGAAACGGTTATCCTTTACCGTTTCAGAAGTTATCCCATATAGGATATGAATATAATAGGATTCACAGGAAAAAATAAAATCTAAAAGAGGATTCAGAGGAGACATATGATAGAAAAGAAAGATAGCTGTTCAAAGACGGTAGCGGATACAGAGATAGAAAGTAAAAAAAAGGATAGCGATTACAATTCAGATAAAACTGCAGTTCGCAGAAGACGGATTATCAGCATTGTGGGTCTGCTTATGTTTTTGACACTTTCCGTTGCAATCTCACTGCCTATTCTAAAATTTTTAAAAAAACCTGAAATGTTTCAAGAATGGGTGGCCGGTTTTGGAATGTGGGGATGGCTGGTCTGTATTGGAGCGATGGCGTTCCAGATTATTGTGGCGATAGTACCGGGAGGAGCCATGGAAATCGGAGCCGGTTATGCCTTTGGAGCAGTGGAGGCTTCCATTCTATGTACGATTGGATCCATTGTAGGATGCACGTTGGTATTTTGGTTTGTCAGAAGCTTTGGAGTAAAGTTTGTAGAAGCTTTTTTCCCGATTGAAAAGATAAGATCTTTAAAATTTTTACAAAACGGACGGAAACGGAATATACTTGTTTTTATTATCTTTTTAATTCCGGGGATGCCAAAAGATTTAATTTCATATTTTATGGGTCTTACAGACATTAAACTTTCCACATGGCTGGTTATTTCTACGATTGCCAGATTACCGGCGATTATTGTTTCTGCCATGGGAGGACATGCGTTGGGGACCAGACAGTATAAAATGGCACTTATTGTATTTTTTATTATCTTAGGAATTAGTATTTTAGGTACGATAGCATATAAATTAATATGCAAAATTCACAATAAATAAAAGATATCTGCAAAAAAAATGATGGGCGGAAACTGCAGATATCAGTCAGATGAAAAACAAAAAAAATATACGGGAGGAAAATAATACACAGGAGGAAAATTATGAAAGGGAAATTTAAGAGAGGAACAGCTCTTGTACTGGTTGTGATTCTGACAGCAATGCCATTTGATTTGGGAGAGATAACACAATGCACGGGAACATCTCTGCGAAAAATCAATGCAGCGGAAACTTCTTATGAAGGCAGTTTGGCGACGAAAGTGACAGGCACATGGTCTTACTGGGACGGAAACAAGGATGTAGTACAGACGAATAAAATGCTGCTGGATAAACTGCCAACAAGGGCAAACAAAGGAACATTCCGATGGACGACGGAAAATTATGACAATACTACAGGACCGATTGATATTGGAGGATTTTCGACATCTATGGCATGGAATTATTCCAGTAATGCTTTTGGAAACAGCGTATATGCCATACCAATGTCTTATGTGGCCAATGCCAATGGAATGTTCGTTACAAAACCGACAACTGTTTCCGTCGAGGATACATACACAAGCACATTGTTTATGAATCAGCCGGAAAATGGCGACTTGTCTGATTTTTTGATTGGGATGGATGATACTTTTTCCAGTTCAAAAGTTGATAAAGTGAGTGAATGGTCAACTGATGTGGTAATGGAAAGCAGAAGAGATGCGTCACATTATCTGAAAACTACGATGACCCAGGGAAGTCCGTTTTCATTTTTCCAACTGCATGGAAACACTTCCATGACAGTTAAGCGAAATAGAAATCTGCCAAGTGCAATTACATATTATAATGGAACGGATATTTCAAATTCTACCATGCTGGTCGTAAGAGTATATGACAATCAGGATTTGGTAACTGGTTATGGAGATTATGATTATTATGCTCTTTATGTTCCGCAGGGTACGACATGGATTCAAGCAGATGCGACGGCCTCCTATGCGGACAACCATATGGGACATTTGACTGCCAGATTTCCGGGAAATGACAGAGCTTACCTGACGCTGGCCTATTTGTGCGAGACTTCCGGACAAAACGATACTCTTGCAGAAAATATTGCGTTAGAGTATGAAAAATATGCCTACAATTATATTACAGATACGAAAACTTCATTTGTATATGACAGAAGCATGGGAACTGTTACGACGACATATAGTTATGAGGTGGATAAAAAGCCGGAGAGTAAAGCAGATGGCACCATTATGGGGATTCTTCCGCATCAGTACAAAAATATGAGTGGATATACTTATCTGTCCAATACTACACGGACCATCCGAGGAACGATGAAATATATTGCAGGAAGCAGTTATCATACAGTTCTTACTTATTCCGGAATTCTTCCATCCATGCCATCTATTGAAGAGGCTGACAAACCACAGCTTCAGGAATATGTAGATGAATTTATGAATCAGTATGGACCTACGGAAACAGAGCTGACCAAAGAGAGTTATGATGAAAATACATATGACACAGGTAAAAAATTAAACCGGGCACTTCAGGTAATGCAGGCAGCGGAAGAATGTGGCGATATGGATGCGGCGAACAAACTCCTTATGGCGATAGAAAAAGAATTGGCTGACTGGTATACTGCGGCAGGCACAGAAGAGGATAAATATTTTTACTACGACAAAGAAGTGGGAAGTCTCTTTGGTTTTCCACAGTCTTATTATACAGTTGATGGCATGACAGACCATCATTTCCATTATGGATATTTTATACAGGCATCTGCACAGGTGGCATTGAGAGATCCTTCTTTTGTGCAGAAGTATGGTAATATTGTAGAAGAACTGATTGGTGATATTGCCACCTATGAGAAAAACAGCCCGGATGCGCGATATCCATTTCTCCGTTATTTTTCTACTTATGAAGGACATTCCTGGGCATCAGGACATGCCAATTTTGCAGATGGAAACAATCAGGAGTCAAGTTCTGAAGCAATCAATGCCTGGGCTGCTTTAATTCTGTGGGGAGAGGCCACCCGGAACCAGAAACTTACAGATTTGGGTGTATATTTGTATCAGACGGAAATTTCAGCGGTAAATAATTATTGGTTTGATGTGGACCAAGATGTATTGGATGCAAAATTTAAAAAAATATCTCCAAGCGACAGTTCTCTGCCAAAATATGCACAGGCATCTATGGTATGGGGTGGAAAATACACATATGCGACATGGTGGACGGCAGAGCCACTACAGATACAGGGAATTAATCTGCTGCCAATGACCTCGGCTTCCCTGTACCTTGCAAAAAATAAAGATTATATTGTTACCAATTGGAAGAGTGCAAACAGCAATGAGTCAAGATATAATGAAAATGATAAGGATACTAAGCGATGGAATGAACTGTGGAGTTCTTATCTTGCGATTGCAGACCCACAGCAGGCACTGGAATATTTTGATGATTCATGTCCTCCAGAAGCCGGAGACTCTAAAGCGAGAGCTTATCATTATATCATGGCATTGGACAAAGCCGGTACGCCGGATTTAACAGTTACCAGTGATAATCCTCTTGCAACAACCCTGAAAGATGAAGATGGCAATGTTACATATGTAGCTTATAATCCATCTAATGAAGCAAAGAGTGTATCGTTCTCTGATGGAGCTGTTTTTATGGTGGAGCCGGGACAACTGTTATCTTCTTCTGAAGGAGAAGTTTCCGGAAAGTGCAATTATAAAATAGAGCATTATCTGCAAAATGAAAATGGAGAATATGAGTTATTCCAGACAGAAACCAAGTCTGCAAAAGTTGACAGCCAGGTAACGGCCGTACCGAAAAAAATTGAAGGATACAAATTAAATGAAAATGTGAATGGTACTGTGTTACAGGGAAAAGCAGTAGCAGATGGGAGTCTGCTGTTAAAACTATATTATGATATTGTTCCGATAGATGAGACACAGAAGGGACAGGATACGAGTAATTATACAAAGCTGGGCTCTTATGATGGATATGAAATTTCTTACTATGTACTGCAGGATGAATTTAATATTGCCAATATTCAACTGTTGGATGGCAACAGGACATTTTATATCGTGTACAGCGGAGATTATGACAGCAGTAATACGACAGGATATCTGAATCAGCAGTTATCACCCGGCAATATTTTAAGAGGAGTTTATAACCTTCAGATTCCAACACTTGCTAAAGATTCCTGGAATACGATAAAAATCGTAAGTGGTGGAAAGCAGGTTTATATTATTGTAAAATATGGAAATCCTTCCGGCGCTCCAAATCTTTCTGACTATGAAGGGGAAATCGCTACGGCGAACCCAAATCTTCCAACAGAAGCGTTAGGATTGGTAGTGGGAACTCCGGCTGCAAACCAGATTATTGTCACATTTCGGGAATCCAAAGAGCAGAGTGACAAAGGTCAGGTTTACCATATTTATGTAGACAATCATGTTGTCAGATCTAATGTCTCTGCCGGGACTTATATATTGGAACAGATTCCAAAAGGATATCATACGGTAAAAGTGACAGCATTGTTGAACGGGATAGAATCGGAAGGGGTAACCGGTATGGTAAAAGTACAGGGAGAAGATTCTTCCGTTGATACGCCGCCGACCACATCTCATAAGTCAGAAGAGAATGTAAGCACGGAAACACCTAGCTGCACGGAAATTTTACCGAAACCTTCCGAGAGTGTTACAGATAAAAAAGATCCTTTAGAGAGCAATACTCCCGTTACTACGGTGCCGGACATATCTGATGCAGATTATGAAAATACGACAAATACGCCAGAGATATCTGAAATAACAACCAAACCGGAACAGAATACTGTCGGAAAAAATATTTCCGTAAAAAAAGCCCGAATCAAAAAAATTAAGAAATTAGGAATTCATAAAGTTAAAATTACGCTTAAAAAATTGAAAAAGGTAAATGGCTACAAAGTCCGGTATTCTACCAGGAAAAAGTTTGGCAAAAAATATACAAAAACAAAAATAGTAAAAAAGCGTATTTTCAAACTGAAGAAGTTGAAAGCAAATAAAAAATATTATGTAAAAGTGAAAGCTTATCGGATTGTGAATGGTAAAAAATATTATGGTAAGTGGAGCAGGAGAAAGAAAATCATAATAAAAAAGAAATAGCAATGAAATCATAAAAAAAAGAGTGTCCCAAACAAGATTAGAGTTGGTATCGTCAGGATACGAACGGTTGGGACACTCTTTTTATGTAATAAGAAATTGTTTTTTATATGGCAAAACACGCACATCCAAAGCAGACTTCATAGGAAGAGCAAATCTTATCTGCCATGCACACAATATAACTTTCACGGTATTTTGGCAGTTGAATGTTTAAAGGAAACATATGCTTTGAAATGATATCTTTTTCAATCTCAGTTAAGTCAAAATCTTCTACAGCATTTTGTAAGGCTTTGCGTGCATGATTAAAACCGTGCCATTTGTGTGAGTCGTCTTTTTCATGCCAGTCATATAAAAAATAATCATGCAGCAGTGCACCTCTTACCAGACTGAAATAATCGCATTTGATATGCCATTTTTTTGCAATACAGAAGCTGATATAAGATACAGCAATACAATGTTCTAAAGTAGTTGTGGAGCGGTGCTGGATATATTGCTCCATCTGCTTTATATTTCCTTCTTTGAGAATTGGTTTGATAATGCTGATAAATTCTTCTCTATAATTCATAAAATCCCTCATCTTCTATAACTTTTGAAACGGTAAAAGATAACCGTTTCAAAACTTTGCTTCGCAAAGCACGCTCCTGGCGGACCTGGTCAAATACGAATATGAAACACTTGATGTGTTTCATATTCTATAACTTCTGAAACGGTATAGGATATGACTTCCGTAGATATCATATGCTAAATAACAGAAAATGTACATAGAAAATTTTTCCAAAAATAAAAAAAAGAAATAAAAATGAAAAATCTCGTATAATGGCAGGTGGCAGGTAAAAAATAATAAAAGAAAATAATAGAAAAATTTACTTGTATCAAAGGAAACAGATTGTTATAGTAATTTATGGTAGGAAAGATAAAGGAGATGCGAAAATGAGAAAGACAAAGATTGTGTGTACATTGGGACCGGCAACAGATAATGATGAAATATTGGAAGCATTGATTCAAAATGGAATGAATGTAGCACGGTGTAATTTTTCCCATGGAACACATGAAGATCATAAAATCAGAATGGATAAAGTTAAGGAATTGCGGAAAAAATGCGACAGACCTGTGGCGTTGCTTCTGGATACAAAGGGTCCTGAAATAAGAACGGGAACTTTTAAAGAAGGGGTAATCCATGTGAAAGCAGGACAGCTGTTTCGTCTGGTGGGAGACCGGCAGGTGGAAGGAAATCAAGAGGAAGTAAACATTACTTTTAAAGGTTTATATCAAGATGTAAAACCGGGAACGGTAATATTAATTGATGATGGTCTTGTCAAAATGGAGGTTTTAAAGATAGAGGGAACAGATATTATCTGCCAAATAAAAAATGATGGTAAGATTTCTAATCACAAAGGCGTGAATGTACCGGATATTCATTTGAATATGGAATATATGAGTGAGCAGGATCAAAGTGACATTATTTTTGGAATCAGGCAGGACATTGATTTCGTTGCGGCTTCTTTTGTAAGAACAGCCGAGGATGTAAAAACCATCAGAAAACTTTTGGACGACAATGGGGGAAACAACATAAATATTATTGCAAAAATAGAAAACAGTGAGGGGATTCTGAATATTGATAATATTATAGAAGAAGCAGATGCTATTATGATTGCACGAGGCGACATGGGAGTAGAGCTTCCGGAAGAAGAGGTCCCTGTTATCCAGAAAATGATTATCCGAAAAGTTTATGAAGCGGGCAAGCAGGTAATTACTGCCACACAGATGTTAGATTCTATGATGAACAATCCAAGACCTACCAGAGCGGAAACTACGGATGTAGCGAATGCGGTTTATGATGGTACCAGCGCCATTATGCTTTCCGGAGAGACTGCTGCAGGCAAATATCCGGTGGAAGCTTTAAAAACGATGGTAAAAATTGCAGAGCGCACAGAGATGGATGTAGATTATAAGCATAGATTTTTTACGACACAGAAAAAATACAGTAAAGATATCACAGAGGCAGTTTGTCACGCCACATGTACTACTGCTTATGACTTGAATGCCAAGTCAATTTTGACTGTAACAAAATCAGGAAGATCGGCGCGTATGATTTCCCGGTTTCGTCCGGACTGTATGATTACTGCCGGAAGCACAGAAGAAAAAGTGTGCAGACAGTTGAATATGTCATGGGGAGTTACCCCGGTACTGTTGAAAGAAAAAGAGGATGTTCTTGAACTTTTTGACTATGCAGTCGAGGTGGCAAAAGAAAAAGGCCTGGTGGACACAGATGATATTGTAGTAATCACATCCGGGGTCCCAATCGGAAGGTCCGGGACCACAAATATGATAAAAGTGCATAAAGTAGAATAAAATCTGAAAAATTAGGGCAAATAAGGTTGACATCTTATAAAAATAAATGTTAAAGTATCCGGGCAGGAGAAATGAAACTCTAATTATTATGATATCAGGAAAGGAGAGCAAAATGGATAGTTGTGACAGTTATGGGCGAAGTTTGCACGGGGAATACAATACAGACGATACTGATGCACCGCATCCGTTTCGTTCTTGTGTTTCATAGACAGACTTCCCGCATATACAGAACTTAAATAAAAAGGAGGTATATGACAGTGGAAGAAAAATTTGAAGAAAAAAAACCAGAAAATGACGTCGCTTTGCAGGAAGAAAATCATGTTCCGGAGAAAGCAGATTATGAGAAAGAACTGCTGGAAATTATACGGAGTGACGTATCAGATTTTGAAAAACTGGATAAGTTAAGCGATTATCATGAAAATGATATCGCATCCGCGTTGACATCGTTAGAGAGCGATGAAAGAAGAAAATTATATGCACTTCTGGGCGTTGACAGAGTGTCTGATATTTTTTCTTATATAGATGACCCGGCAGAATTTGTCGAGGAATTGGAGCCGAAGATTGCGGCGAGGATTCTTGAGAATATGGAGGCAGATGATGCAGTAGATATTCTTGAGGAATTGGAGGATGAGACCAGCGAAGAGCTGATTCGCCTTATTGATAAAGAAGCAAAAAAAGATATACACCTGATTCAGTCTTATGATGATGACGAAATCGGTAGTAAAATGACAACAAATTTTGTTACCGTGACGTTGGGGCTGACAATTAAACAGGCAATGAAAAGCCTGGTAAAACAGGCGGCGGACAATGACAATATTACGATTATATATGTGGTAAAAAAAGATGGTACATTTTATGGCGCAATTGATTTGACAGATTTAATTGTGGCCAGAGAGTATGTGGACTTGGAATCTCTGGTAACGACATCTTATCCGTATGTATATGACCATGAGACAGTAGATGACTGTATTGAGGAATTGAAAGAATATTCCGAGGATTCCATTCCTGTTCTGGATAAAGATATGCACATTCTTGGTGTTATTACTTCCCAGGATCTTTTGGAAGTAGTGGATGAAGAGATGGGAGAGGACTATGCAAAGCTTGCCGGTCTTGCCGCAGAAGAAGAATTGGAAGAGCCTTTGGGGCAGAGCTTGAGAAAAAGAGTTCCATGGCTGATTGTTCTTTTAATTCTGGGAATGGTCGTATCTACCGTAATTGGAATGTTTGAAAAGGTAATTGTAGGACTGCCTATTATTGTAACATTTCAGTCTGTGATACTTGGTATGTCCGGTAATGTAGGAACACAGTCTCTTGCGGTAACCATCCGGGTGTTGGTGGATGAGGAATTAAGTTTTGCAGAAAAAGCAGGATTTGTTCTGAAAGAAATCAAAGTGGGATTTTTTATCGGTATGATTGTAGGATTCATTTCATTTATTCTGTCAGGATTGTTTCTCTGGCTGGTCAGGGGGCAACAGATGGGACATTCCTTTGCCATTTCCGGCTGCATTGGCTCAGCACTTGGAATCGCAATGTTGATATCAAGTTTTGTAGGAACAATTATTCCAATATTTTTAGACAAAATACATATTGACCCGGCAGTAGCATCAGGGCCTTTGATTTCTACCATAAATGATTTGGTAGCAGCTGTTACTTATTATGGATTAGCATGGCTGCTGCTCATTCGTGTGATAGGAGTTTAATAAAATTATAAATGATAGTGTTATCTGGGAATAAAAAAAGGAGATTTTATTATCTCCTTTTTTTGATCCCCAATCTTACGATTGGCCATATAATACATGCCAGTGCTGTCCCGGCCAATGCGGCAATCAGTTGTGTTGTAGAATAAATGACAGCAGCTGAGTGATATAATTTAGGCGCCAGCGCAGAGCCAAAGCCCGGAAGCACCCATTTTACAATCAGTAGTGTCATAATACCATATTTTGCAAAAGACCCGGCGACAAGACTGATAGGCATAAGATTGAGTTCTGTTTTTCTACCACGTACCAGCCATGCAAAAAATACAATTACAACATTACCAATCATAATACATGGAATAATGGCAGGAACGGCAGCCATGATTGGAGAAGCTGTTATAATGAAAGCAGTAATCGGTGTAATGATTGATAAGAGAACGCCACTGGGAAATCCGCAGTATAGTGTGTCAATAATAAGTATCAAATTAATAAGACCACCGGTAATATAAGTCAGATATGGTATCATTGGATTTTTAAATAATTGTACGACAATGCAGAGCGCTATCATTACCGCTGTGACGGTAATTGTTTTAGTCTTCATTTTCATAGAGTTCCTCCTTCGTAATTAAATGTAAGTATTTTAAATATTCAGAATGGGAAGATTTTTTAATTGTTGATTTTGCTTTATCCTGATCCAATGCGACAGCAGCTTTGCGGATATCGCAGAGGACACCTGCTCCGCCCACGCAACCGCCCGGACATGCCATTCCCTCCAGCAGATATCCATCATATTTTCCGGCTTTTGCCAGAGCAAGCATTTTTTTACATTCCATCAGACCTTCCGCTTTTACTGTTTTTACTTCCATGTCCGGCTCAATGCAGTGAATTGCGTTGACGACTGCATCTGCCACACCGCCGCTTACGGCAAATCCTTTTCCGTAGGCACTGGAACTTTGTACGGGAGGCTCTACCTCTAATTGATTAAAGTCAATCTTTTTGGCGTCAAAAATTCCCATCATTTCTTCAAAAGTCAGTACAAAATCAATATCACTTCTGACAGAGCGTCGGCTTGCTTCTAATTTTTTTGCTGCACAGGGACCAATAAATACGACTTTGCAGTTCGGATGTTGTTTTTTTGTCATCCGACCGGTAAGGACCATTGGCGTCAGTGACATAGAAATATAATCCGCATATTCCGGATATGTTTTTTTTGCCATGACAGACCATGCAGGGCAGCAGGATGTTCCCATCCAGGCATGATTTTTAGGAACTTCCTGTAAAAAGTCTACAGCTTCCTGAATGGCGCACAAATCAGCACCGATGGCAACCTCTACCATATCCTCAAATCCTACTGCTTTTAAAGCGGCTCGCACCATTTCTGATGTCACATTATCGCCGAATTGTCGGACAAATGAAGGCGCAATCGCCGCATAGACTGGAGTGTTGCTTTTGAGTGCTAATACAGTCTGGAAAATCTGGCTTTTATCCACAATCGCACTAAAAGGACAGCTGACAAGGCACATTCCGCAGGAGACACATAAGTTATGGTCAATGTCTGCTCTGCCATATTCATCAGATTTTATAGCATTCATTCCACATGCTTTTGCACAGGGCCTTTCCTGTTTGATAATAGCATTGTAAGGGCACGCATTAATACATTTTCCACATTGAATACATTTTTCTTCATCAATTACAGAACGCCCGTTTTCCATATGGATGGCGTCCTTTGGGCATACTTCAATGCATGGATGTTCGATACATCCCTGACAGCCGTTAGTAATTAATACCTTCTTTTCCGGACAGCCGTGACAGGCAAATTTAATAATGTCAATCAGAGGAGGGTCGTAGTATTTTTCATCAATGGCGCTGGCGTCAATGCCTTCTGATAAAGGGGCGTGTTCATTCATTTTTCTGATTGGAAGTCCAATGGTAGCGCGCAGACGTTCTCCTACGATAGCCCGTTCCAAAAATATATTGTCATAATACTTTCCGATTTCGCCGGGAATTATCTCATATGGTAAATCTTCAATATGAGAAAGCGGAAAATCTTCATATGCCATTCTTGCAATTTCGGTAAACACTTTATGTCTGATTTCTGTTTTATTTGAATAAATTCCTCTCATCTGCTCTCCGTTCTGCTATAAATTTATATAGCATAAAATAGTTTGAATCTCCAGAAACAGTTATTGTCTAAAGTATAACATAAGTAATAAAACTTATACAAGAGAAAATTGTTAATTTTTTAACGGTCTTTTTTCTGAAAAAAACTGTTTTTTATATTTTAGGTGGAAATTTTACTGTATAAAGTGGTATGATATGTTTTGGTATATTAATTTGTAAATAAAAACAGACAGAGATAAAATTACACAAAAGGGATGAAGTAAAATGAAATCGGAAACATTACAAGAACAAGAATATCAAAAACGGCAGGAAAATGAGAAAGACCAGAAAGGGCAGATAAATTCCCTGAGAGAAAATCCTCTTGGGACAGAGCCGGTCGGAAAACTGTTAAGACAATTTGCCGTTCCAAGCATCATTTCCATGCTTGTCATGTCTTTCTACAACATTGTAGACCAGTTTTTTATTGGACAGACGGTAGGAGAGTTGGGAAATGCAGCCACCAATATTGCATTTCCGATGACAACTATGTGTATCGCTGCAGCGCTTGCATTCGGAATTGGCGGCGCCTCAGGATTTAATCTGAACATGGGCGCCGGTAATGAAAAGAAAGCAGTGTATTTTATTGGAAATGCGGCTTCGATGGTGCTTATTGTGGGAGTGTTCATAGCAGTCGTATGTCAGATATTTTTAAGACCATTATTAATATTTTTTGGGTCGCCCGATACGGTTATGCCATATGCAGTAGAATATATGCGGATTATTGCCATTGGATTTCCTTTTGCAATAGGCTCGGCGAGTGGTGCGCATTTAATCCGGGCAGATGGCAGCCCTAAATTTTCCATGGTATGCAATTTAATTGGTGCGGCCATTAATGTTGTGTTGGATTATTTATTTGTTATGCGATTCGGATGGGGCATGTCAGGTGCTGCCATTGCTACGGTAATAGGGCAGGTAATTTCTTATGGCATTGTAATCTGGTATCTTCTTCACTATAAGACCGTAAAAATAGAGAGACGTCATTTTCTTCCACAGCGTGCCATAGTATTTAGGACACTTCATCTGGGCATGGCGCAATGTCTCAATCAGATTGCCATTATGGTCGTTCAGATTGTACTGAATAAATCATTGACTCATTATGGCGCAATGAGTGTATATGGGGAATCTATTCCGCTGGCTTGCTCTGGCATTATTATGAAAGTAAATCAGGTATATTTTTCGGTATGTATTGGAATTGCGCAGGGAATACAGCCGATTGCAAGTTTTAACCGGGGTGCAGCTGCCTTTACCCGGGTAAAACAGACGTATAAACTGGCAGTCACGTGCAATACGATTATTTCTGTTGTCGCTTTTATTGCGTTTCAGACAATTCCAAGACAGATTATAAGTATTTTTGGACAGGGGACACCGGAATATTTTGAATTTGCAGAGAAATTTTTCAGAATTTTTCTGTTTATGACTTTTTTAAATGGAATACAGCCGATTACATCCACGTTTTGTACCGTAATTGGAGAGCCAAACAAAGGAACATTCCTGTCGCTTACCAGACAGATTATATTTTTGCTTCCACTTTTGGTAGTAATGCCACTGCTTTTTATAAATCTGGGAAAAGAAGGAATTGAAGGAATTATGTTTTCAGCTCCGATTGCAGATTTTGGCGCTGCTCTTGTGTCCGTTATCATGATTCGGAAAATTTTTCGGGGATTTGACCAACAGATGAGTGCGGACAGAAAAGCCTGAGCAGAAAAAATTTTTGTCAACTGTACCGGAAAAAAAGAGTTCACTTGCGAACTCTTTTTTTAAAATATAATAATTTTTTTCAATTTTGTTGCAATTAGCACTATACAAAATGGAATATATTGTGTTATAATTCAAAAAGTAAACACAAGATATAGTGTTTTTAGAAAAAATAATTAGAAATTTCGATAGATGTCGGCGAATTTGTTTTGGTCGTTGGAAAATATATAAAATAAAACGGGAGAAGAAAAATGGAAGTAAAAGTACAAAATGTCATTAAGAGAAATGGAGAAGAGGTATCTTTTAATGTAAACAAAATTTTGAATGCGATTCGCAAGGCAAATAACGAAATTGACCCGATTTATAAACTGAATGAATATCAGATAGCAGCAATCGGTAAAAACGTGACCGGACAAATTGAGGCTACCAATCATGCGGTAGCTGTTGAAGATATTCAGGATATGGTGGAGCGCGGCATTATGGAAATGCGCGGATATGAAGTGGCGCAGAAATATGTCAGGTATCGATATACCAGAGAGCTTGCCCGGAAATCGAACACTACGGACGAGGGAATTCTGGCTTTAATCGAACAGTTGAACGAGGAAGTAAAGCAGGAAAACTCTAACAAAAATCCAACAATTAATTCTACGCAGAGAGATTATATGGCAGGAGAAGTAAGTAAAGATTTGACAAAACGTATTTTACTGCCGCAGGATATTGTACAGGCACATGAGCAGGGAATCATCCATTTCCATGATTCGGATTATTTTGCACAGAAGGAACATAACTGTGATTTAATTAATCTGGAGGATATGCTCCAAAACGGCACCTGTATCTCTGAGACAAAAATAGATACACCTCACAGCTTTTATACTGCATGTAATGTTACCACCCAGATTGTAGCACAGGTGGCAAGTAATCAGTATGGAGGACAGTCTTTCTCCCTGGGACATCTGGCACCATTTGTTCAGGTGAGCAGGGACAAGATTACAAAAGAAGTCCTTGCTGAAAAAGAAGAAATCGGTATGGATTATACAGATGAGCAGGTAAAGAAAATTGTCGAGAGAAGACTGAAAGATGAAATTAACAGAGGAATACAGACGATTCAATATCAGTTGATTACGCTGATGACCTGTAATGGACAGGCGCCTTTTGTCACGATGTTTATGTATTTGGATGAAGTACCGGAAGGCCAGACGAGAGACGACCTTGCCACACTGATAGACGAAGTGTTAAGACAGAGGATTCAGGGCGTAAAAAATGAAAAAGGTGTATGGATTACACCGGCATTTCCAAAAATTATTTATGTGCTGGATGAGGATAATGTCACGCCGGATTCTAAGTACTGGCATTTGACAGAACTTGCAGCAAAGTGTACTGCTAAGCGAATGGTACCGGATTATATTTCGGCAAAAGTGATGCGGGAATTGAAAAATGGTAATGTTTATACCTGCATGGGATGTCGTTCTTTCCTCACGGTAGAAGAAAGTCAGAGAAATCCGGATGGAAGTTATAAGTTTTATGGCAGATTTAATCAGGGGGTTGTCACAATTAATCTGGTAGATGTAGCATGTTCTTCCAACGGTGACATGGATTTGTTCTGGAAAATATTAGACGAGAGATTGGAACTGTGTCACAGAGCACTTCGCTGCAGACATGAAAGACTGCTTGGAACAGCTTCTGATGTAGCACCTATTTTGTGGCAGAACGGCGCACTGGCCCGCCTGAAGAAAGGTGAAACGATTGATAAATTATTATACAACGGATATTCTACCATTTCGCTGGGGTATGCAGGATTGTATGAAATGTGTGTGAGAATGACAGGAAAATCACATACAAATCCGGAAGCAAAACCATTTGCCTTAAAGGTTATGCAGAGGCTGAATGATAAATGTAAGGAATGGAAAGAGGCAGAAAATATCAGTTATTCCGTATATGGTACGCCAATGGAATCTACCACATATAAGTTTGCAAAATGTCTTCAAAAGAGATTTGGTATCATTAAAGGAGTTACAGATAAGAACTATATTACCAACAGTTATCATGTCCATGTTACAGAAAATATCGACGCATTCAGTAAATTGAAATTTGAGTCTGATTTTCAGAAACTCTCGCCGGGCGGAGCAATCAGTTACGTGGAAGTACCAAACCTTCAGGATAATCTGGAAGCTGTTATTGAAGTTATGAAATTTATTTATGACAATATTATGTACGCAGAACTGAATACCAAATCAGATTATTGTGAATGTTGTGGATATAATGGAGAGATTCAGATTGTAGAGGATGAAGAGTCCGGAAAACTTCTCTGGGAATGTCCAAGTTGTGGTAACAGAAATCAGGATAAGATGAGTGTTGCAAGAAGAACATGCGGATACATTGGGACGCAGTTCTGGAATCAGGGAAGAACACAGGAAATAAAAGACAGAGTGCTACACTTGTAGAAACGAATCGAAAGGAATAAGTGTAAAACATAAAACAAAACAATGAGAAATGGGAAAAGTCTGCTGAATGGTGGACTTTTTCTCGTAATTTATAGATTATGAAACACATTAAGTGTTTCATAATCGTACTTGACCAGGTCCGTCAGGAGCGTGCCTTGCGAAGCAAAGTTCTGAAACGGTTATCCTATACCGTTTCAGAAGTTATAGAAAAGAAAAAAATTCTTCTGACAATTAAAAAAGCAAAAACCAAATAATATATATTATGACTGAACTGCCGGAATATGGTATAATATAAAAAAATCATGGAGAGAGAAAATGATAGGAACAATCGTAAATACACTTACAATACTGGCCGGGAGTCTGATTGGAAGCGTTATACATAAAGGAATAAAAGAAAAATATCAGATTGTTTTGTTTAATGCTATGGGACTTGCTGCGTTTGGCATTGGTATCAATGCAGTTTGTCAGAATATGAGCAAAAGCCATTATCCGGTACTTTTTATTGTCAGTCTGGCAATCGGAGGTGTGATTGGAACAGCATTGAATCTACAGGGAAAAACAGATGGACTATCCCGTAAATTTGCAGCGAAAACGCAGAAAAAAGAAAAGAGTGCAAAGTCACAAAATTCTACACCATATAAGAACAATGGAGTTCAGGGGGTTATTACCGGAGTGCTGATCTTCTGCATTGGGACATTGTCTATTGTAGGTCCAATCAATGCGGCGCTGACGGGAGATCATACATTTCTGTTTACCAATGCCACTTTAGATTTTGTGACATCCATGGTTTTGGCCTCCACTTATGGGATTATTATGATATGTGCTGCCCCAATTTTATTCTGCTGGCAGGGAGCTATTTATCTGATTGCCCATCTGGCAGGAAATGTAATCAGTAATGATATGATTACAGAGATGTCTCTGGTCGGTGGATTTTTGATTGCCAGTACCGGAATGTCTATTTTAAAAATAAAAGATATCAGAACGTTAAATTATATTCCGGCGCTTTTTGTACCTCCAATCGTACTCGTAATATGGAATCTGATTCATTAAGAATTAAAATATGTATTAATATATAAGGGGATGTGAGAAGAGTAAAAATTGAAAAAGATATGGCGAATAAGGAGAAAAACTTATGATAATAAAGCATATAAAAGAGCATTTTTTTAAAGAACTTACCAGGTCTGAAAATCTGGAAAAAATTAAAGAAGGGGCATTGCCTTACGCGAGACTGATGTCTTATTATCGCTGTGCAATTATGGAGGTAGAAACAAAATTTAAAGTATTAAATGAACAGTTATCGTTAAAGTATGATGAAAACCCCATTGAAACAATAAAATCCAGGCTGAAATCGCCGGATAGTACAATTAAAAAGATGATGAAAAAAGAGATTCCGCTCACAACAGATGCCATAGAAGAGTACATCACAGACATAGCCGGCATCCGGGTTATCTGTTCCTTTCAGGAAGATATTTACAAGCTGGCAAAATGTCTCTTACAGCAGGATGACGTTACTCTGATAGAACAGAAAGATTACATTAAAAATCCAAAAGAGAGCGGTTACAGAAGTCTGCATTTAATTATTGAGATTCCTATCTTTCTGGAAAATGAAAAGCGGCCGATGAAGGTAGAAGTTCAACTGAGAACGATTGCTATGGATTTTTGGGCAAGCTTAGAACATAAAATCAGATATAAAAAAAATATCCCACCGGAATTATTGGAACAGCTCTCCAAAGAATTGACCGAGTGTGCGCAAAAAAGTGCGGAGTTAGACGAGAGAATGTCTAATATTAAAAAGAGAATTAAAGGGAAATAATAATTTACAAAAAACGAAAATGGAGAAAAAATTATGTTAATGGATTTTGAAAAGATAGAACAGGATGTAATTATGAATTTTAAGGGAGGAGAAAAATACGCAAAGATGCAGCAGCACGTAGATGACAATGTCAGAATATTGCGCGGGGTGCTGGTGCCGGGAGCTTCCATTGGAATTCATACACATGAGTGCAACAGTGAAATTGTCTACGGCGTATCCGGAGAAGCAGTGGTAACCATGGATGGAAAAAAGGAAATTTTAAAACCGGGTATGGTCCATTACTGTCCGATGGGACACACGCATGGCATGAAAAACGAAGGAGAAGAAGACTTTGTGATGATTGCTGTTGTGCCGGAACATAAGAAATGATTTTTTCAAATTGCATATTTCATATACATTTGTTAAAATCAACTCATAGACATAATAATCTGAGGTATATGAAATGAACGGAGTTTCTTTTTATAAAGAAAAGCTGACAGATAAAAAAGCTGTCTGGTTTACCCGGGAGTTTTTTGATGTGAAAAATGATGGAAGCGAGGATGTCAGCGAACAGCTACAGAACGCCATTTATTCTGTTGTAAAACAGAATGGATATGGTGTTCTTTTTGTGCCGGAGGGAAAATATCTTTTGAGTCGTACTATTTATATACCAAAAGCTGTACGATTAATTGGATATGGACAGAACAGACCGGAATTTATTTTAAAGGATAATGCTCAGAATTTTGATAAACCGGATAAAAAACAAAAGGGAGGATTCCGGTATCTGTTTTGGTTTGTCAATATGATGCAGGAAGAGGAAGCTCTGATCGAAGATGCCAATCCGGGTACATTTTACAGCGCTATTTCAAATATTAATGTAAGTCTTGGACAGGGAAATGACTATGCGGTAGCTTTTCGGACCCATTATGCGCAGCATAGTTTTATTAATCATATTGATATTCATGTACAATCCGGCATGGCGGGGATTTATGATGTTGGAAACGAAATGGAAGATATTTTTATCAATGGTGGAAAATATGGGATTATCACTACCAAATGTTCGCCGGGCTGGCCTTTTGTCATGGTGGATATCAGATTTTACGGACAGGCTGTCGCCGCAATTAAAACGAGGGAGGCGGGACTTAATATTATTCGTGCCCACAGTATAAATACTTCCAAATTTATTACCGTGGACGAAGGATATTTTGAAAAATTGATTCTGGAAGACTCTGTCTTTGAAGATATGAATTGTCTGCTGGATGTGGCACAGGAAAAAAATACATTGACACAGATTAACATCAAAAACTGTCAGCTAAAAAGAGTTGAAAATATTATTGAATTTCAGGATACAGAACGAAAAATAGTAAATGAAGATTATCAGTGTATTCTGAAAAAATATATTCATGGAATTGTAGCGACGGATATAAATCCGGAAAAACAGTTTCATGATGAAATATATCGATATGCCAGAGATATTGATTATTCTATTTTGGAAACAGACTTACCGCAGCTTGCTCCTATGAAACAGTGGGCAAATGCCATGGAAGTCGGACTGGTGGGAGATGGAAAAACAGATGATACTTTGGCGCTGCGCCATGCGATAGAACAGTATGATACCATTTATTTCCCACAGGGAGAATATCTTCTGACAGATAAAATAAAATTAAGGGATAACACTGCTCTGATTGGAATGAATCCGGTATCAACCCAGTTGATTTTAAAAGAAAATGCAGAAAAATTTACAGGATTTGGAAAATGCCGCCCATTCATTGAAAGCGGAAAGGGAAGAAATATCCTCTTTGGTATTGGCATTCATACGAATGCAAGAAATCCAAGAGCCTGTGGCGTGAAATGGATTGCGGGAGAAGATTCCTACATCAATGATGTTAAGTTTTTTGGGGGTCATGGCAATCTTGTCAAAGGAACGGGTGAGTTTGAGATGCCTTATGATGAAGGAAGGACCCGGGATGCAAAAGTCGAGCGAGTATGGGATTATCAATATCCAAGCCTTATTATAGACGAAAACGGCGGCGGCATTTTTAAGGATATCTGGTCAGCCAGCCCTTATGCTTCAGCAGGTCTGTTGATTCAGAACACAAAGACGCCGATTAAAATGTACTGTTTATCTTTGGAGCATCATCAACGTTGCGAATTGAAAATGATAAATGCACAGAATGTGACGATATACGGATTCCAGAGCGAGGAAGAAAAAGCAGAAGGAGAATTTGCACTGCCAATAGAATTACACCGATGCAAAAACATTACTTTTGCATCAACATATTGTTTTAGAACAGTATTTGTACAGAAACCTTTTCCATACTGTGTGAAAATCTGGGATTGTGAAAATATAAAATTTTTAAATGTGCACAATTACTCCCAGATGAAATATACCATTGACAACTTTCTTTTGGATGTCAATACTTCGACAGAAATCAGGACCTGGCAGGCTGCTGTCGTTGAGGTGACGGGCCAAGCTGACCGAGAAAATAATGTATCCGCGCAGGTATCAGAATGGATTAGCAAAAAAAGAGAACGTTATTATATCAAATTATTGTATGGCGGCTTTCGTTTTGCCGATGGCGGCTGTAGTGATGGCAGGGGCAACTTCTATTTTCTGGACAGCATGGATAAAAAAATATACCGAATTGATAGAAAGACCCAAAAAATTTCTGTATTTTTTGAGTCTCCGTTTAAAGTTAATTCTATCGGATTTGATACTAGAGATAATATCATTGTTATTGGAGAATATGTAATACCGGTGGGCGCTACAATCAATGGACGGACGTTGATAAATGAACTGCCGCCGGATTCTCAGGGGACATCTTATGGATTCTGGTATAATCCTCAGGCGCAGATTGTTGCTTTTACGGTAGATCAAAAAGGCGAGATAGAAAAATTAGAAAAAATAAATATTGGGGACATTGCACCAGAGCGCGTGCTTTATCCGGGAAACCGCTGGAGGGATAGTACAGACTTTAAAGAGGTAGTACAGTACAATCCGAAAAAAGCATTTCTTGCACCGGATGGAGTTACCATTATTCCATGTCATTACGACTTGATTCGTGCGAATAATCTCTCCCGCTCAAAGCCGGGAAGAAAGCTGTACTCTGTGGATGAAATGTATAAGAGAGTATGGCAGTGTGATATTTCAAGAATCGGACTGTTGGAAAATCCAATACCGATTTTAGAAGAAGGAGATTATAAAGTAAGAAAGTTCAATGATAAAATATATGTCGGTGATGATAATATAAAAATTTATGAAAATGGCAGACTTACAGATGTCATTAAGATGCCACAACGACCTACAACATTTGATTTTGGCGGAGAAAAAAGAGATACGCTCTTTGTTACCGCGCGGCATGAAGTATACGCAGTTAAGAAACAATAAAAGGAGGATAGAATGAAAAAATATCTGATAGCAACAATCGTTATGTTGGCTGCAGTTTCTCTGGCCGGCTGCAATAACCAGAAAGGTACCGGACAAAATACTTTTTCATCAGAGGAAACAACCACAATAGCAGCAGAAAATCATATTACATATAAGAGCAGTGGCGACAAAGTAACAGATGCAGCCATCTTTGGAAAAAATGTTTCGGTGTTTACACCGGAGGATGACATAGAAACTGTGCAGAGCCGGGTAGATGAAATTTATAAAAAACAGGAAACCAATCAGTTTGGAGAGGAACGTTATGCGATACTTTTTATGCCGGGAATATATGATACGTCTCTGAATGTAAATGTAGGATACTACACACAGATTCTTGGATTGGGAATTATGCCGACCGATACCAATATCAATAAATTGTGGGTCAATGCGGACTGGATGTATCACAATGCCACCTGCAATTTTTGGAGAAGCGCAGAGAATTTCAGCATCAATGAATATTGTATGTGGGCCAATTCCCAGGCGGTTTCTCTGCGAAGAGTTTTTTCGAATGATGGAATTGTTCTCAGTGACGGAGAAGGATGGTCCAGTGGCGGGTTTATGGCGGACTGTCAGTTCAACGGACTTGTATCGTCAGGCTCGCAGCAACAGTATCTGTGTAGAAACGATGAGTGGAACTATTGGGAAGGCGGTGTTTGGAATATGGTGTTCACGGGTGTGCGCACTTCGATTATTCCGATGGGAAACTGGCCATATGCACCATATACAAGAGTGGAAAAAACACCTGAGATACAGGAGAAGCCATATCTATGCTATGATAAAGAAAACGGATATGGAATCATGGTGCCGGAGAAGAGAAAAGACTGTGACAGTATTTCATGGAAAGAAGGCGTTACCGGTACATTCTATAGTCTGAATCAGTTTTATATCGCCAAACCGGATAAAGACAATGCTGCTTCCATCAATAAGGCATTGAAAGAAGGAAAGCATCTGCTTCTGACGCCGGGAGTGTATCGTTTGGAAAAGCCAATTCAGGTACAAAACCCGGATACCATTATCTATGGAATGGGACTTGCCACACTGGAGGCAGTAAATGGAAATCTCTGTATGGAGACAGCTGATGTAGATGGACTGAAAATCTGCGGGTTGTTATTTGAAGCGGGAGAAAAAGAATCTTCGTCCCTGCTTTGTGTAGGAAATGAAAAATCAAAGAAAAATCATGCACAGAATCCTATTTGTCTGAGTGATGTGTACTTTAGAGTTGGCGGTGGAAAATATGCCGGAAAAGTACAGAATTGCGTAACCATTCATTCTAATAATGTGATAGGTGATAATTTTTGGGTGTGGAGAGGAGATCACAGTACAAATGTAGGCTGGGATGTCAATACTGCTCCAAATGGCATTATTATTCATGGAGATGATGTTACAATGTATGGACTTTTTGTGGAACATTTTCAGGAATATCAGACAATTTGGGATGGTGAGAACGGCAGACTTTATTTCTATCAGAGTGAAATGCCTTATGACGCGCCGGATCAGAAATCTTATATGAGTCATAACGGTACAGTAAACGGATACGCTTCTTTAAAAATAGGAGATAATGTAAAGAAATTTGACGGATATGGGCTTGGAATTTATTGTTATAACAGGGATGCGGACATTGAAATTTTAAGTGGAGCGGAGATTCCGGAGACAAAAGGGGTGGCACTTCACAATATTATGACTGTGAAATTAAATGGAGAAGGGCAGATAACTCATGTGGTAAATAAAGAGGGAGATGCCGTCACAGGTGGTGGAAATACTTCCCATATTATGGAATATGAAAATGGGATAAAACAATTATATTAAAAAGAAGGAGAAAAAATATGATTTTACAGGAGACATACACATTATCAAATGGTGTAACAGTGCCGAAAATTGGTCTTGGTACATGGCAGATTCCAAATGGAGAGGAGACATATCGTTCTGTTTTATGTGCGCTTAAAAATGGATATCGACATATTGATACGGCAGCCGCTTATGGAAATGAGCAGAGTGTAGGTGAGGCAATTAGAGATTCCGGGATTCCGCGGGAAGAAATTTTTGTGACGACAAAACTCCCGGCAGAATGTAAAGGCTATCATGTGGCAAAGGAGTGTTTTGAAAAATCACTGAGCGATTTGGGATTAGAATATATCGATATGTACCTGATACATGCCCCATGGCCATGGGATAAAATCGGCATGGACTGTACGGAGGGAAACATTAAAAGCTGGAAAGCAATGGAAGAAATTTATCAAAGCGGAAAAGTAAGGGCAATCGGTGTCTCAAACTTTGAAACCGGACATATACAGTCCCTCTTGGAACATTGTACGATAGTGCCTATGTGCAACCAGATTTGCTTTCATATAGGAAACCGACAGGAACAGACGGTTGATTTTTGCAAAATGCTGAATATTCAGATGATGGCGTACTCACCGCTTGCAACGGGAAGAATTGTAGAAGATGAATATATCAGAACGATTGCAGAAAAATATAATGCGACAATTCCACAGATATGTATCCGCTACTGTATTCAGAAAGGAAATATTGTAATTCCGAAGTCAACCAGGGAAGAGAGAATTATTTCTAATGTTCAGGTAGACTTTGTAATTAGTCCGGAAGATATGGACTATTTGGATAAAAAATAACTTTCTTTTATGTTTTTTGAAGATTCGGGAAAAATGATATATAGAAAATAAAATTAACATAGGAAACAGGAGGAAGAAATAATGTTAAAGAAGCTTATTGTTTTTGTATTGTCAACAGTTATGGTATTTTCTCTGTGCGCTTGTTCCTCAAACGAGGAAGAAAAGAAGGAGACAACACAGGCAGCTACTGAGAAAGAAACGACCGCTGTTGTGACAGGAGAAAAAGATGCGGGAGATGGGAATAAAGACTTCAAAGCAGTAGATGTATCGGCGGCAGGATGGAAAATGTCAGTGGAAAACGTTCAGATTGCTCCGGAATTATCTAATACCAGTGAAGTTCTGGGCTATTCTAGTGCATCCTCGACTACCTTTGAAAAGAAGGCGGATGATGGAAAAACTTATGTTTTAATTAAAATGTTGATTGAAAAAGATGGTGCGACAGAAAACATCCAATGGAAAAATATGATTCTGACGGATGCTGATGGGAAAAAATATAACAGAATTGATGATAGTTTCATTGACAGCCTTACATGGATGAGAATATCAGGAACAGATTTAAATTTTGGAAAATATGAGGGCTGGTTTGCTTATGAGATACCGGAAGAAAAAGCAGAATCCGGTTTGACATTATCTTATTCTTTTGCATCAGAAAAAATGACTTATAAAGTAAACTAAGAAGATAAACGATGTAATAAAATAATCATTCAAAGAAAAAAACGGAATGGGGTGGGAAACTCCATTCCGTTTTTTTGAATTTTTAGGTCCATCCGCCATCTACTGTAATAATCTGTCCGGTCATATAGTTACCTGTGATTGCTAATTCATAAACAGCCTGGGCAATATCTTCGGGAGTACCGATTCTTCCCGATGGAATTTGTTCTATTATGGCATCCAGTTCTTCTTTTGATAAATGGGAATTCATTTTTGTATCAATTATTCCACAGGAAATTGCATTAACCTGAATATTTGCCGGAGCCAGTTCTTTCGCCAGCGCTTTGGTAAACGTGTTCAACGCACCTTTCGTGGCAGAATATGCCACTTCCATAGAAGCGCCGATATTTCCCCAGACCGATGAGATATTAATTATTTTTCCTCTTCCGTTTTGAAGAAACAGTGGAATTATCTCTTTGGATAGAAAGACGGCGGAAGTTACGTTGGTGTTCCAAAGCAGATTCCAGGTATCCGGATTTAATTCCTGTAATAGTCCGACGACAGAAATCCCAGCATTATTAATCAGAATTTCAATATTTACATTTAATTGTCTGATTTTTGCCATCAGAAGAGAAGACGCTGCGGGGTCTGATAAGTCACAGGAAAAATAATAAAAGGTTTTCCCGAATTTTCTGGAAAGCTGCTCCAGGTCTGTTTCATTTTTATGATATACACCGATAACTGTATATCCGTTTTGAAGAAAAATAGAGCATATGGCGGTCCCAATACCTCCGGAAGCTCCTGTCACAATCACTGCATTTTTCATAAATTACCTCATCTCAAATTTTTTAATTTCTTGGGTGTAGTATATTGCTAAGATACCACATCTGAATTAAAAATGCTAATGTATGTTTTGTTCTGCTTAGTAAAAAGAATTTTATAATGATTTACATAATATTAGGAATATAGGTTGACAAGTATATTGTGTAATGCTATAATTGTAACAAAATTGTAACATTTAAAATTGCTAACTATGCGGAAAAAGAAAAGATTTGGAGGCAAATTTTTTATGAAATATCAAAACGCAAAGCGGATAGCAAGCTCCATGTTTGCTGTTGTATTAGCGGTTTCATCAACAAATCCTTTGATTGCAGAGGAGTTGAATACTGAGATGCCAAGTGCTGGAGCGACAGTAGTGATAGAAGATTACATAGCAAATGCGGGAACAGAAAGTGATTTATCGTCATATCTGCCAAAAGAAGCTACTACGATAGCAGCTTCGGAAGGACAGGCTCCTTCTGGTGGAAGTACAGATAATCTGGCAAATAAACAAAACGAATATTTTGAAGATATTGCCATCGCCAAAGTGAATGGTGGAAATGAAGATTATGTAAATGTCCGTAAAAAGCCTAACACAAATTCAAAAGTAGAAGGTAAGATTTATAATAACTGCGGTGCAAGAATTTTGGAAAAGACCAGCAACGGATGGTACAAAATTGTTTCCGGACATTGTACCGGATACATTAAGGCAGAATATTTTGTGACCGGCAGTCAGGCAAAAGATCAGGCGCTGGATAACGGATATGTATTTGCTAATATTAAAGATACAGGAATTCATGTTCGGGAAAAGAACACGACGGAATCCAAAGTATTAACAAATGTATATCATAACGATAATTATTCCATCAAAAAGTTCAGCAGAGATGGAAAATGGGTTAAATTGAAAATTGGACCCGGTGTGAGCGGATGGGTTTCTTCCGAGTATGTAAAAGTCAGCATTGATATGGATACTGCCATTACGATAAAAGAGGAGAAAGCCATTATTAAGGCAGAAAAAGAACGCGCAGCAAGAGAGGCTGCAGAAGCGGCGGCAGCTGCAGAACGTGAGCGTCAGGAACAGCAGGCGCAGCAGAATCAGGCAGATTCTTCGTATGATGCGGAAGATGACGACGATGATAATGGCTATAGCAATACTCCAAACACACAGACTTACACAAATTCTACAGGCGGAAGTTCCTCGGATAGCTCTTCGACACAGAATTATGGAGATTCCGGTGGAAGCGGCGCTTCATCTGTTGTAGCTTATGCAAAACGGTTTTTGGGAAATCCATATGTGTGGGGCGGATCCAGCCTGACCAATGGAACAGACTGTTCCGGATTTACAATGTCAGTATATGCACATTTCGGATACTCTCTGAACAGATCTTCTTATACACAGGTTTACAATGGAAGATCCGTATCGTTGGGAGCGTTAGAGCCGGGTGATTTATTATTCTATAAATATGGCGGCTCTACAATCAGCCATGTGGCAATTTACATAGGCGGTGGACAAATTATACATGCTTCCACAGAAGAGACCGGAATCATTATCAGCGGGATGGGATCTCCGTGTGCGGCAAGAAGAATTATTGGTTAATACATACAAATTTATATAAAAATACTGTCACGAATTATATTAAAGATTTGTGACAGTATTTTTTTGTAAAAAGCAAATTTATTAAAAAAGTTATGAATACATTTTGGAAAAAAAGTCAAGTCTTTCTGTAAAATATGCACAAGTTTATTAGATGTTTACAAAACACCCGTTCTTTCCATATTTCGACAAAGATTTACATAATAATGTGTAAAAATGTGTTGACAATGTTAATAACTTGGTTAATAACCCTTTTTTTCAAGTATTTTTTCAAAAAAATTATGTTAATAACTTAATTTATCTACTCTTATGTCAAATAAAGTCGAAAATTATGTATTTGTTGAAAATGCACAAAAAAGAAAGCTGATTTTTATATGTACAGAAAAATATGTTTTTATTGTGAAAACTGATTGCTCTATGATATAATTTAAATACCAGATATGAAAGGAAGTGGTACCATGAAAATTAAAATCTTCGGAAAAAACATTGAGGTAACAGAGGGCATTAGAAATGCAGTGGAGGACAAGCTTAGCAAACTGGATAAATATTTTGCAGAAGAGACCCGGGTAGATGTTACACTCAGTGTTAAGCGCAACGAGCAGAAAGTGGAGGTAACAATTCCGGTAAAAGGTAATATTATCCGAGCAGAGGAAATCAGCGAAGATATGTACGCGTCCATTGATATGGCACAGGAAACCATAGAGCGTCAGTTGGTAAAATACAAGAAAAAACTGATAGATAAGAAAAAAGTATATCGGGACGATTTTACTCCTGATTTTATTGATTCAGATTATGACGAAGAGGAAGAAGACGCTATCAAGATAGTCAGAACAAAAAGTTTTGGTATTAAACCGATGGATGCAGAGGAAGCTTGTGTGCAGATGGAACTTTTAGGTCATAGTTTCTTTGTATTTTTAAATGCACAGACAGATGAGGTAAACGTGGTGTATAAGAGAAAAGGAGGAACATACGGATTAATCGAGCCTATGTTTGATTAATATTTGTAAGCCGGGCAAAAGTAAAATGATACCGGATATATTGGCGTTAAAGTGTAAGAATAAGAATTTCAATAAAATGGCGGTGCATGGCACCGTCATTTTTACAGACGCAGAAGGCAGCAAATAAAAAGCCTACAGAAAACAGATGGAAGAGAATGGATGGAGAAAACCATGTTATATGATAAAGATATCCGGGAGCCGTTATTTGATTTTTTGGATGAAATATATGGTATCAACCGGGTCATAGAAGAAAAACAGATGGGATGTTCCCGGGCAGATGTCGTTATGGTTACGCCTGTGGCAGTATATGGGATAGAGATAAAAAGCGATGCAGATACCTATGCACGATTACAACGGCAGATAAAAGATTATAATCTGTTTTACGATTACAATTATATTGTGGTAGGGACCAGGCATGCACATCATGTGACGGAACATGTTCCAGCGTGGTGGGGAATCATAACGGTAGAGATAGAACAGGGAATTCCCGATTTTTATATTTTAAGAAAACCGGATAAAAATCCGAAAACCCGATGGAAGAGAAAACTGGGGATGTTATGGCGGCCGGAACTTGCACATATTCAGGAAATAAACGGCTTACCGAAATATAAACGGAAAAGCAAAGAGTTTGTGATAACGAAAATATTAGAAAAGATTCCGGAAGAAATACTGCAATTACAGTTTTGTGAAGAGTTAATGCAGAGAGATTATAATGAAATTGGTCAGATTATTTCCAATTTTAAAAACAATCGGTAAAAATTTTGTGGAAAATAGAAAATATTCTAATTTTAGCCACATTGTTTCAGATATTGTTAATATATTTTTTACAAAATAATTACACTTGGGTGTATTGAACTCGTTGGGGAGAAATGTTATTATACTTATGATTGTGCCACAGTAGTTAGGTAAATTTTAACAGAGGAGATTACCATGGGAGTAATTAGTAAAATTATCGGCACGCACAGTGAGCGTGAGTTAAAAAGACATAGCAAAACATTGGAGAAGATTCTGGCGTTAAAACCTGAGATGGAACAGCTGAGCGAGGAACAGATGAAAGCAAAAACTTTGGAGTTTAAGGCTCGCTTACAGAAAGGGGAAACGCTTGAAGATATTTTGCCGGAGGCATTTGCTATGGTACGAGAGGCTACCAGGAGAACATTGGGGACAGAGCATTATCCGTGTCAGCTGCTGGGTGGTATCATTCTGCACGAAGGACGTATTGCAGAAATGAAGACGGGTGAAGGAAAAACCCAGACCTGTCTGCTGCCGGCATATCTGAACGCTTTGGAAGGCAAAGGTGTGCACATTGTTACAGTGAATGAATATCTGGCTACCCGTGACGCAGAATGGATGGGACAGGTCCATAGATATCTGGGACTTTCGGTTGGCTGCGTTTTGGCAGATATGGAGCATGATGACAAAAAAGCAGCGTACGACTGTGACATTACTTATATTACCAACAATGAACTGGGATTTGATTATTTAAGAGATAACATGGTCGTCTATAAAGAACAGTTGGTGCAGAGAGGTCTGTCTTACTGTATCATTGACGAGGTTGACTCCGTGCTGATTGATGAGGCAAGAACACCGCTGATTATTTCAGGACAGAGTGGAAAATCTACCAAGCTATATGAGATGTGCGATATTTTAGCACGCCAGATGGAACGCGGTACCGCAAGTCCGGAACTGAGCAAAATGGATGCAATTATGGGAGTAGACATAGAAGAAGACGGTGATTTTCTGGTCAATGAAAAAGATAAAATTGTTACGCTGACAGCTCAGGGAATAGAAAAGGTTGAGAAATTTTTCCATATTGAAAATTATGCGGATGCGGAAAATCTGGAACTGCAGCACAATGTTATTCTGGCATTGAGAGCACACAATCTTATGCACAGAGATCAGGATTATGTAGTAAAAGATGACGAAGTACTTATTGTAGATGAATTTACGGGACGTATTATGCCGGGTCGGCGCTATTCTGATGGGCTTCACCAGGCGATTGAAGCCAAAGAGCATGTCAAGGTAAAAAGAGAGAGTAAGACGCTGGCTACCATTACGTTTCAGAACTTTTTTAATAAATATAAAAAGAAAGCCGGCATGACCGGTACTGCTTTGACAGAAGAAAAAGAGTTTCGTGATATATACAGCATGGACGTTGTAGAGATTCCTACGAACAAACCGATTGCAAGGATAGACCATGAAGATGCTGTGTTTAAGACAAAAAGAGGAAAGCTGAAATCTGTTGTCAATGAGATTGAAAATTCATACCGAAAAGGACAACCTGTTCTAGTGGGTACAATTAATATTGACTCATCAGAAGAAATCAGCGGACTGCTGCGAAAAAGAGGAATTCCTCATAAAGTATTAAATGCAAAGTTCCATGAGATGGAAGCTGAGATTGTAGCACAGGCAGGTCAGCATGGCGCGGTAACGATTGCCACAAACATGGCAGGTAGAGGTACAGATATTAAATTAGACGAAGAGGCAAAAGCAGCAGGTGGTCTTAAAATTATCGGTACAGAACGTCATGAATCCAGACGTATTGACAATCAGTTGAGAGGTCGTTCCGGTCGTCAGGGAGATATCGGTGAATCTAAGTTCTATATTTCTCTGGAAGACGATATCATGCGTTTGTTTGCTTCTGAAAAATTAATGTCAGTGTTTAATGCACTGGGCGTTCCGGAAGATGAAGAACTGCATCATAAAGCATTGTCCAGCACAATCGAGAGGGCTCAGAAGAAAATAGAAGGAAATAACTTTGGTATCCGAAAAAACCTTATGGAATATGATAAGGTAAATAATGACCAGAGAGAAATTATTTATGCAGAGAGAGCACGTGTTCTTAACGGAGAGAACATGAGGGATTCTATTATCAAAATGATAAATGAAATTATTGAATCTCAAGTGGACATGTTTATTCGGGATGATCAGTCGGCAGACACATGGGATATTGCGGGATTAAAGCAGTCTTTGTTTGAGATTATACCGTTTCAGCTGGATATGCAGGGAAAGACAATAGAAACTCTCAACAAATCAGAGTTTAAACAGCTGTTAAAGGAAAATGCAGTAAAACTTTATGAAAATAAAGAAGCTGAATTTCCGGAAGCCGAGCATATCAGAGAATTGGAAAGAATTGTTCTGTTAAAAGTGATTGACAGAAAATGGATGGACCATCTGGATGATTTAGAACAGCTCAAGCAGGGAATCGGATTGATGGCATATGGACAGAAAGATCCGTCAGTAGAATATAAAATTCAAGGATTTGAGATGTTCAATTTTATGATTGAAAATATTAAAATTGATACAGTCAAGACATTATATCATATCCAGGTAGAACAAAATGTAGAGCGCGAGGAAGTAGCTAAGGTTACGGGAACAAATAAGGATGATGACGGTGGAGTGAAAAAGCCAAAGCAGAGGACCGAAGCCAAAATTTATCCAAACGATCCGTGTCCTTGCGGCTCAGGAAAAAAATATAAAAACTGTTGCGGAAGAAAAGCATAGAAATAAAATGCTGCAGTTATCTGCAAAAGAGTTAAAATAAAAAGTAAGGCGGGCATTGCCCGTCTTTTCTTGCAAATTATTGACGAGAGGTATTTTTGTGGTTGAATTAGAGCAATATAAATATGAATGGAATCAATACAGAGAAAAAATGAAAGAATTGAAAGATTCTTTTCATGTGGATACAAAAAGGAAAAAAATTGAACAGATAGAAACCGCTATGGAACAGCAGAATTTCTGGGAGGATATAAAAAAATCCCAGGAAATGATGAAAGAATTAAAACAGTTAAAAAACAGATTAGAAATTATTTCAAAACTTGAAAAGCAATATGAAGATCTTGGAATTCTCATTGAAATGGGAGATGAGGAAGAAGAGATAAGTATTGTGGAAGAAGTGCAGGAAGAATTAAATCAATTTGTCAAAAACTTTGAGACCGTAAAAATAGAAACACTTTTATCCGGAGAATATGACAACTGTAATGCTGTAATGAAAATTAATGCCGGAGCGGGCGGCACAGAATCCTGCGACTGGGCGGGTATGTTGTACCGGATGTTTTCCCGCTGGGCAGAGGGAAAAGGATACAAAACAGAAGTATTGGATTTTTTAGATGGAGAAGAAGCCGGATTAAAATCCATTACTTTTCAGGTCAATGGAGAAAACGCTTATGGATATCTAAAATCAGAAAGAGGTGTTCACCGTCTGGTCAGAATTTCTCCGTTTAATGCAGCCGGAAAAAGACAGACGTCTTTTGCTTCCTGTGATGTTATGCCTGATATTGAAGAGGATTTAGATGTAGAGATTAATGATGACGATATCAGAATTGATACTTATCGCTCCAGTGGCGCGGGAGGACAGCATGTCAATAAAACTTCTTCTGCAATTCGGATAACACATTTGCCCACGGGTATTGTCGTGCAGTGCCAAAATGAGCGTTCGCAGTTACAGAATAAAGATCGTGCAATGAAAATGCTGAAGTCGAAACTGTATGTACTGAAACGCCAGGAGGAAGAGGAAAAGCGTTCCGATATTCGGGGAGAGGTAAAAGAAATCGGATGGGGAAACCAGATTCGGTCTTATGTCATGCAGCCGTACACTATGGTAAAGGATCATAGGACCAACGAAGAAGTAGCAGATGTCGGTAAGGTGCTGGATGGTTATATTGACCCTTTTATCAATGCTTATCTAAAATGGATAAATCTCGACAAAGATAAGTGAATCTGGTTGATAATTATATTTAACCGTGCTAAAATTTACAAAGTGTCGATTTTTTTCGCAAAATAGTCGGGACACAGCAAAAACATAATAAGACGAGCGAGGAAAAGGTTGAAAGAAATTCTCAACCTTGCGTTTGCGCTTCAGCTGGAGATGCAAGCACTTCCGATTGAAGTATAAGGAGGAAAATAATGATTAAAGTAGCAATCCTGGGATATGGAACAGTAGGCTCGGGTGTATTTGAGATTATTAATGAAAATAAAGAATTGATTACTGCAAACGCGGGAGAAGAAATTCAGGTAAAATATGTTCTGGATTTAAGAGATTTTCCGGGAGACCCATGTGAGAATGTATTAGTACATGATTATAATGTTATTTTAGAGGATTCTGAAGTTGAAGTTGTTATAGAAGTCATGGGAGGACTGAAACCGGCATATGATTTTGTGAAGTCAGCTTTACTTGCAGGAAAAAGTGTCTGCACATCGAACAAAGAACTGGTAGCAAAATATGGAGCAGAACTTATCCGGATAGCGCATGAGAGAAACAGAAACTTTTTGTTTGAGGCATCTGTTGGCGGTGGAATTCCGATTATCAGACCAATCAATATGCATATTACAGCAGATAGAATCTGTGAAATTACAGGAATATTAAATGGAACAACAAACTATATTTTAACGAAAATGGATAAAGAAGGCGCTGATTTTGAAAGTACCTTAAAGAAAGCGCAGGAACTGGGATATGCGGAGCGCAATCCGGAGGCGGATATTGAAGGATATGATGCAGTGAGAAAAATTGCAATTCTTGCTTCGCTGGCAAAAGGGAAAACCGTAAATTTTGAGGAAATATATACGGAAGGAATTTCTAAGATTACTGCCCAGGACTTTAAGTATGCTAAAGCGATGGGACGCTCCATTAAACTTTTGGGTAAATGCAAAAATGAAGATGATGCCGTTGTGGCATCTGTTTCTCCAAGACTGCTGTCGCCGCAGCATCCGTTATACAATGTCAATGATGTAGTGAATGGTATTCTGGTGCGCGGAAACATGGTAGGAGATTTGGTATTTATCGGAAGCGGAGCAGGAAAACTGCCAACGGCCAGCGCTGTTGTATCGGACGTAGTAGATTGTGTAAGACATCTGAATGTTTCCACAACAGTAATGTGGGAGGAAGAAAAATTAGCTTTGGAAGATTTTTCAAAATCCAGAAAGAGATTTTTTGTGAGAACATCATGCGATAAGTCTGATATTGAAAAAGTATACGGTATGGTAGAATACGTGGATGCAGGCATAAAAGGCGAGATTGGATTTATTACAGAAAAAATGAGTGAAGAAAGTTTTGAAGGAAAAGCTTCAAAATTGGGAAATATTCTGTCCAGAATCCGGATTGAGGATTAATTGTGGACTTTGCACCATGTTGTTGATAGATGATTTTAGTTCAATAGGAGTAAAGAAATGAAATATGTAGTAGTTTTGGGCGATGGAATGGCTGACCTTCCGATAGAAGAGTTAGGAGGGAAGACTCCATTAGAGTATGCTCATACACCAAAAATGGACAAATTATCAAAAAAGTCAGAGATTGGTATGGTACATACAATTCCAGAGGGCATGAAGCCGGGAAGCGATACGGCAAATTTATCTGTGCTTGGTTATGACCCTAAAAAATATTATACCGGCCGCTCTCCGTTGGAGGCATTGAGTATTGGGGTAGATATGAAAGATACGGATGTTGCTCTGCGATGTAATATCGTTACCGTATCAAACGACAATCTGCCCTATGAAGAAAAGACAATCATTGATCACAGTTCCGGTGAAATCAGTACAGAAGATGCGGCGATATTATTAGATGCAGTAAAAAAAGAGTTAGAGAATGATACATACAAATTTTATGTCGGGACCAGTTACAGACATCTTACAATCTGGGATCAGGGAAAAGTGGTAGAACTTACTCCACCACATGACATTCTTGGAAAGAAAATTGGAGATTATCTTCCGGAAGATAAGATATTGCGAGAAATGCAAAAGAAGAGCTATGAAATTTTAGCAAATCATCCAATTAACATAGAACGGATGAAAAAAGGACTGAATCCTGCAAATTCTCTTTGGTTTTGGGGAGCAGGTACCAGACCTTGTGTTACCTCATTTGAAGAAAAAAATCATAAAAAAGGTGCAATGATTTCTGCAGTAGATTTATTAAAAGGAATTGCTGTAGGAGCAAAGATGAAAAATATTGAAGTGGAAGGCGCTACCGGCGGACTTGAAACCAATTATGAAGGTAAGGCACAGGCGGCAGTCGATGTATTGCTGAAAGAGAAATACGACCTTGTGTATATTCATGTGGAAGCACCGGATGAGATGGGGCATCAGGGAAGTATAGAGAAAAAAATAAAGGCAATCGAAAACCTGGATGAAAAGATTATTAAACCAGTGTCTGAGGCACTGGACCAGGCAGGAGAGGACTATAGAATGTTGATAATGCCGGACCATCCGACTCCAATCTGTATCAGGACTCACACAAGTGATCCGGTACCGTACATGTTGTATGACAGCACAGAAATAAAGAAAAGCTGTTATGATTATAATGAAAAATGTGGAAACGAAAGCGGTATTTATATAGCAAATGGACATGAAATGATGTCCTACCTGCTCTCAAAGTAGAATAATATAATATTGAAGGGAACATTAATATGAAAGAGACAAAGGTAGTAAAGTTTGGCGGAAGTTCACTGGCGGATGCGAATCAGTTCAGAAAAGTGGCGGATATTATTCTGTCGGATCCGGCCAGAAGATTTGTGGTAGCATCTGCGCCGGGAAAAAGATACGTAGAAGATATTAAAGTTACAGATATGCTTTACCAGTGTTATGAGCTTGCGACAAATGGAGAAGAATTTGAGGAACAATTTCAGGCAATTAAGGACCGATATCATGAGATTATTGCAGAGTTAAATATAGAAGATTTTTCATTGGATAAGGATTTTGAAACAATGAAAGCCGCTTTTTCCCACATGGCAGGAAGAGACTATGCTGCCAGCCGGGGAGAGTATTTGAATAGTAAAGTGCTGGCAAAATTTTTGGGCTTTGATTTTATTGATGCAGCGAAATATATATTTTTTGATGAAACGGGTAATTTTGATTGGAATAAGACAGAAGAAAAATTAGCTCCAAAGCTGGCGTCCGTAGAATATGTTGTCATTCCGGGATTTTACGGCTCTATGCCAAACGGAACAATCAGAACGTTTTCCAGAGGAGGGTCTGATATTACCGGCTCGATAGTAGCGAGGGCAGCAAAAGCAAAAATATATGAAAATTGGACCGATGTCAGTGGATTTTTAATCTGCGATCCAAGAATTATTCCAAATCCTGAACCAATTAAGACGATTACTTATGCGGAGTTGAGAGAGCTCGCTTATATGGGAGCCACTGTACTGCATGAAGATTCGATTTTTCCTGTGAGAGCTGCAGGTATTCCGGTAAATATTAAAAATACAAACTGTCCGAAAGACCGGGGAACAATGATTGTTTCTGAGACCGCAGAGCCTTGTGACCATATTATCACGGGAATTGCAGGAAAAAAAGGAATGTCAGTTATTAATATTGAAAAAGATAAGATGAACAGCGAGGTTGGCTTTGGAAGAAATGTGCTTCGGGCCCTGGAAAAGAGTCATGTAAGTTTTGAACATATGCCATCCGGTGTAGATACAATGAGCGTTGTTATCCAGACGGATGCGCTGACAGGGAAAGAGACTACCATTTTAGATGAAATTCGTTCCAGAGTACATCCGGACCAGTTATATATCGAAAGTGATCTGGCATTAATCGCAGTCGTTGGACGTGGAATGAAGAGTGCAAGAGGTACCGCGGCCATCTTATTTACGGCGCTTGCAGATGCCAGAGTAAATATTAAGATGATTGATCAGGGATCTTCTGAGTTGAATATTATTATCGGTGTTGCAGAAGAAGATTTTGAAGTGGCAATGAGAGCAATTTATAATGCGTTTATCGAAGTAAAACGATAAATAAATAGGAAACGTTGACAAGTTTTTGACATAGTATTATTATACAAGAGAATACAGAAATAATTTCTGTAAAAATAAAATATGGAAAATTCTTCGGGGCAGGGTGAAATTCCCGATCGGCGGTAAAAGTCCGCGAGCATGAACGTGCAGGACTTGGCGTTTGTCCAAGTCAGGATTTGGTGCAATTCCAAAACCGACAGTATAGTCTGGATGAGAGAAGATGAGATAACATGGCAGGATATATAACAGAATGTCCTATTTTGGAACAGGTTTTGAGAAAATGATGTTGTCTGTTCAAGTAAATATCGAAAGATATTTTTAGTTGCTATGTTAGATGATTTTATGGCCCTGATTTTCAGGGCTTTTATTTTTTATGAAAACTGCTTTGTAATTTTCATAAAAAAATTGAAGAATTTCCTAAAAAGAAAAGGAGATTAATATGAAACAAAAATTATTTACGACAAAAAACATTGTGTTAATGGCCATATTTTCGGCACTGGGTGGCGTTTTGATGGTAATGGAATTTCCGCTATTGTTTATCGCACCATACTTTTATAAAATTGATTTAAGTGAAATTCCTGTGCTGATAGGCTCTTTTATTATGGGACCGGTAGCCGGCGTAATTATGGAAGCTGTTAAAATATTGATTAAGATAATGCTGCGTGGAACATCTACCATGTATGTAGGAGATTTTGCAAATTTTTGTGTTGGATGCTGTTATGTTCTTCCCGCAAGTATTATATATAAAAAGAAGAAATCAAAAAAAGGAGCTGTTATTGGTGTTCTGGCAGGAACGGGAATGATGGCCATCATGGGTGTAATTTTAAATTACTTTGTCATGATTCCTTTTTATGTCGAGGCATTTAAAATGCCACTTGACGATATTATACGGGAAGGAGCAAAGATTCATTCTCTGATAAACAGTAAACTGACATTTGTCCTGCTGTGTGTTACCCCATTTAATCTGATAAAAGGTGTGATTGACAGTGCCATTACATTCCTTGTATACAAGCGAATCAGTACATTTATAAAAAGTATTGGAAACAAAAAGGAATAATGTAAAAATTTTACAATTACTTTTTGAATAAAATATCTCAAAAGCCTGAAAATTCCAAAATAGAAGTATTTGAAAAAAAGAGGAATATTGTTTATACTTACATGGATGGACAATATTCCTTTTTTATTTCAAAGGAATTGCAGAGCAATTTCTATGAAATAAAAATGCTCCGCGAGAATCGCAGAGGCGCGGAAAGGTAGTTATTCTTATGAAACCGGGCCTTGTGGGGAGTTCGCAAGCGAAGGCTTTGTTTGATTGACAGAAAATAAAAAATATGGAGGAAAGATGGTTTACGAAACGATGTCTCCAAAAGAGACGTTTGCGCTGGGAGAAAAAATGGGACAGAAAGCACTGCCGGGACAGATTATTTGCCTGAATGGAGATTTGGGTGTAGGTAAAACAGTGTTTACCCAGGGATTTGCAAAAGGACTGGGAATAGAAGAGCCGGTCAACAGTCCGACCTTTACCATGATTCAGGTATATGAGGAGGGAAGAATCCCACTGTATCATTTTGATGTTTACAGAATAGGCGAACCAGAGGAATTATATGAAATCGGATATGAAGACTATTTTTTTGGAGAAGGAGTTTGTCTGATTGAGTGGTCAAATTTAATTGAGGAAATGATTCCTTCAGACAGAATATTGGTAACCATTGAAAAAGAATTAGAAAAAGGACTCGATTACAGACGGGTCATAGTGGAGGAAGCATGAGAATATTAGCGATTGACAGTTCATCTATGGTAGCTACAGTAGCTGTTGTCACAGATGAAATCTTAAATGTAGAATATACCGTTCATCATAAAAAGACACATTCCCAGACTCTGCTGCCTATGATTGACACAATCTGTAAAATGATAGAGTTGGATTTAGAAACGATTGATGCCATTGCCGTTGCCGGAGGGCCCGGCTCCTATACAGGACTGAGAATCGGAAGCGCCACAGCAAAAGGGTTTGGTCTGGCATTGAATAAGCCGATTATCCATGTGCCTACCATGGATGCTCTCGCTTACAATCTGTTTTCTTCAAATTATATCGTATGTCCCATTATGGACGCCAGAAGAGAGCAAGTATATACAGGTGTTTATCGTTTTAAGGGCACAGAAATGGAAAGTATTAAACCTCAATGTATTATGATGATACGGGATTTAATTTATGAGCTGGATAAGATAGGAATGCCGGTTATGTTTTTGGGAGACGGAATAGAGTCGTATCGTTCTATTATTGAAGAAACTATGGCCACGGAACATCATTATGCTCCGCCATCCATGAACAGACAGAAAGCATCGAGTCTTGCTTCTCTGGCAGAAGTATATTTGAAAAAAGGAATGATTGAGAAACCGGAAGAACACAAGCCGGAATATTTGAGATTATCACAGGCAGAGTGGGAATTAAAGAAAAAACTGGAAGGTAAAAATGATTAACCTTAGAATAATGAAAAAAGAAGATATTGCTCAGGTAGCCGAAATGGAAAAGGAAATATTTTCTATCCCCTGGTCCGAAAAATCTTTTTATGATTCTCTTTCCAATGAAAATACATTATATGTAGTGGCACAGGAAGGGGATATCATTGCCGCCTACAGCGGAATGTACTTATCCTGGAAAGAAGGAAATATTACGAATGTTGCTGTGGGGAAAAAATATCGGAGAAAGCATATTGCAAGCAGGCTTATTACTTTTTTACTAGAAGAAGCAAAAGAGCGGGGAATTACGGATGTCACACTGGAAGTGAGAGAAACAAATGTGCCGGCCATTTGTCTGTATGAAACGCTTGGATTTGCAGAGGCTGGAATACGAAAAAATTTTTATGAAAAACCTACGGAAAATGCTCTGATTATGTGGAAACATAATCTATAGGCGGAATTACTTTCCACTATTTTTTTGATAAAAAAAATAATAAAATGAATCTGTATGAATGTAATTTTACATGAGGAGGAAAGTATGAGAGTATATCGGGAAAAACAATTAAAACAATTATACTGCAATAATTGTGGAAAAGAAATAAAGGTACAAAATGAGATGATTCAGGAAGGCGTATTGACTGTTGATTTTACCTGGGGTTATTTTTCTGATAAAGATGGGAAAAAACATTCCTTTGATTTATGTGAAAAATGTTATGATGAAATTATAAAAAAGTTCAAGTATCCGGTGGAGGAGAAAGAATATACAGAATTGATATAGAAAATTATTTATGCTACTATGTTTTAAGAATAAGCGTAAAAATTGGAGAAATGAGATGCTGGATGTTTGTTTGCTGGGCACAGGCGGTATGATGCCGCTTCCAAGAAGATGGTTAACATCTTTAATGTGCAGATATAATGGAAGTAATATTTTAATAGATTGCGGTGAGGGGACGCAGGTAGCGATAAAACAAAAAGGATGGAGTTTTAAACCCATTGATGTAATTTGTATTACGCACTATCATGCGGATCACATCAGTGGATTACCGGGTCTTCTTTTGACGATGGGAAATGCTGAGAGAACGAAACCGCTCACGATGATTGGCCCCAGAGGATTGGAAAAAGTTGTAACTGCATTGCGTACGATTGCGCCAGAACTTCCGTTTGAAATTCAATTTATTGAATTGACAGAGAACAAGCAGAAAATCCAATTTGATGAATATCGGATTCTTGCATTTCGGGTAAAACATAACGTGACCTGTTATGGATATTCCCTGGAAATAGATCGAAGTGGTAAATTTAATGCAGAGAAAGCGAAAGAATTAAACATTCCTGTCCGGAAATGGAGTTTGCTTCAAAGAGGTGAAACTGTGACTGATGGTGGGATGGTCTATACACCGGATATGGTAATGGGAAAAGCAAGAAAAGGCCTTAAAGTAACTTATACTACAGATACCAGACCGGTGGATTCTATTGTGGAAGCTGCAACAGGAGCTGACTTATTTATTTGTGAGGGAATGTACGGAGAGCCGGATAAAGAGGCAAAGGCCCGGGAATATAAACATATGACATTTCAAGAAGCAGCAAATATTGCCTATAATGCCCGACCAAAAGAAATGTGGCTGACACATTACAGCCCATCTCTGATAAAGCCGGAAATGTATATGAGTACAGTGACAGAAATTTTTCCAAATGCAAAGGCAGGAAAAGATGGAATGTCTGTTGATTTATGTTTTCAGGATTAGACAGAGGTAGAAAACGTGAAAGATATTAAAATTTTAGCAATAGAAAGTTCTTGTGACGAGACAGCAGCAGCAGTCGTCAGAAATGGAAGAGAGGCACTATCCAATGTGATAGCTTCTCAGATAGATTTGCATACACTTTATGGAGGCGTTGTACCTGAAATCGCTTCCAGAAAACATATTGAAAATATCAACTATGTAATAGAAAAAGCGTTGAAAGATGCTTCATGCACATTAGACGACATAGATGGAATCGGCGTCACATACGGACCGGGACTGGTAGGGGCTCTGCTGGTAGGAGTCTCTGAGGCCAAGGCAATCAGTTTTGCAAAAAAAATTCCGCTAATAGGCGTCCATCATATAGAGGGTCATATCTGTGCAAATTATGTAGAAAATAAAAATCTAAAGCCACCTTTTGTGTGCCTTGTAGTTTCCGGAGGACATACCCATCTGGTGGTAGTTGAAGACTATGGTGTTTATAGAATTCTTGGAAAAACAAGAGATGATGCTGCCGGCGAGGCTTTTGATAAAGTGGCAAGAGCGATTGGACTGGGATATCCCGGAGGACCTAAAATAGATAAGATTGCAAAAAAAGGAAATCCAAATGCCTATCTATTTCCCCGGGCAAAAATATCGGACAGCGTTTATGATTTTAGTTTCAGCGGACTGAAATCTGCTGTGCTGAATCAGCTCAATCTGTCTAAGATGAAAGGCGAAGAAGTAAAGCCGGAAGATATTGCGGCCTCCTTTCAAAATTCTGTGGTTGATATTCTACTTGAGAGAGCAATGCTGGCTTTAGAGGAAACAGGAATCTGCAAACTTGCGATAGCAGGAGGAGTGGCTTCCAACAGTGCTATCCGAAGAGCTTTTAAAGAAGAATGTAAAAAACGGGAGATAGAATTTTATTATCCCTCACCGGAACTTTGTACAGATAATGCAGTTATGATAGGCTCAGCAGCTTATTACGAATATAAAAACGGTGTGAGACATGGATGGGATTTAAATGCCGTTCCAAATTTGAAATTGGGTGAACGGTAGCGGATAAAGGATGTAAGATGGGTGATAGAATGAATGGAGTCACAGCAATCATACTGGCGGCAGGAAAGGGAAGCCGTATGAACAGCAGTACCAAAAAACAGTTTATGGAACTGAAAGGGAAACCGATGATATGGTATTCCCTTTTTGCGTTTGAAGAAAGTCCGGTAAATCAGATTATTCTTGTTACTGGAAAAGAAGATATTACATATTGTAAAAAAGAGATTGTAAAGCGATACGGTTTTACAAAGGTCACAGATATTGTTGCCGGCGGAGCTGAGCGATATGAATCTGTAGCCAATGGGCTGAAAAAAGTGAACGGAGATATTGTACTGATTCATGATGGAGCCAGACCGCTTGTCACAGAAGAAATAATAGAGAGATGTATTCAAGGTGCAAGAGAAAATGGAGCGTGCGTGGCGGGGATGCCAATAAAGGATACCGTAAAGATTGTCGGAACAGATAATATAATAGAAGCAACTCCGGACCGTAGAAAGGTGTGGATAACCCAAACCCCGCAGGCGTTTCAATATAATATCCTAAAAACAGCATATAAAAATATTCGTACTGCTACGGGACCTTCCATCACGGATGATGCAATGGTGGTAGAGCAGTATACAGATCATAAAGTAAGGTTTGTGAATGGTGATTATTGTAATATTAAAATCACTACGCCGGAAGATATCAAATTGGCAGAAACACTCCTGGAGAATAAGAGGTAAAAGTTTGATTTACCTGTTGACACTAAAAAAAATTAATGATAATATAGTCAAGCACGTTACGGAAAAATCGTGTCACGGAGAGGTGTCCGAGTGGTTTATGGTGCCGGTCTTGAAAACCGGTGTGGTTAATCCCACCGTGGGTTCGAATCCCACCTTCTCCGCTTGTAGAAGATATTTTTTCTGCAATTGATAACATAATAATTTATGTTCAACTACTTGGAGAAGTACCCAAGTGGCTGAAGGGGCTCCCCTGGAAAGGGAGTAGGTCGTTAATAGCGGCGCGAGGGTTCAAATCCCTCCTTCTCCGTTCGCATGAGAACTTTGATTTTAATACAAGCGTATTGAGATTAGAGTTCTTAATTTTTGTCAAAAAACAAGAGATGAGTGACTTCCTAAAAACAGTTCGTTCTTAATTTAGAATGGCGGTGCTCCCAGAGGTTGCAGAAATCCCGGATACATAATCCGACGATACAATTTTTACAAAAATATTATTGACATTATAAAGTAACAATGATAATATTAAATTCCACCTACGAAATGTGGGTGGAATTTTTTCGGGAAACTTGAAAAACAATTTGAAAATTTATCAAAAAAAGATAAAAAAATAGTTGACAGAGAGTACCCGATATGCTATATTAATATGGCTGTCGCAAAAAGGGAAGGCAGCAGAAGAACATTGATAATTGAACAGCAACCAATCC
>CANRIV010000003.1 GCA_947630805.1 uncultured Lachnospiraceae bacterium | reverse complement strand
AATGACCACCCCATACCCTTCAAACCCGCATAAATACTGGATTTTTTAGGTTGTGCTTCGCATCGTCGGGAACAGCAATACATCCCGAATCGCCTGGGAATCTGTCAGCAGCATTACCATTCTGTCAATTCCAAATCCGATTCCCCCGGTCGGCGGCATACCAATTTCTAACGCATATAAGAAATCCTCATCTGTAGTGTTTGCTTCATTATCTCCTGCTGCCAGAAGTTCTTCCTGCGCAAGAAACCGCTCTCTCTGGTCTATTGGGTCATTTAATTCAGAATAAGCATTTGCCATTTCCCATCCATTCATGAAAAACTCAAACCGTTCTACGTATTCCGGATTATCCGGTTTTTTCTTCGTTAAAGGTGAGATTTCAATTGGATGATCCATGATAAATGTCGGCTGTATCAGATGCTCCTCCACATATTCTTCAAAGAACAAATTCAGGATATCGCCCTTCTTATGACGTTCCTCAAATACAATATGATGTTCTTTTGCAAGCGCTCTTGCCTGCTCCAGATCTTTTACTTCCTTCCAGTCGATGTTTGCATATTTTTTAACAGCATCGACCATAGTCATTCTCTCAAAAGGTTTGCTCAAATCCATTTCAATACCATTATATGTAATTTTGGCACTTCCACAGACTTGTTCGGCAAGATGTCTGTACAGATTTTCCGTCAAATCCATCATTCCATTGTAATCTGTATAAGCCTGATAAAGTTCCATTAACGTAAATTCCGGATTATGTCTCGTATCAAGACCTTCGTTACGGAATACTCTACCGATTTCATAGACTTTTTCCAAGCCTCCCACAATCAGTCTCTTTAGATAAAGTTCCAATGAAATTCTCAATTTCACATCTTCATCCAGTGCATTAAAATGAGTCTCAAAAGGACGCGCCGCTGCACCACCCGCATTTTGTACGAGCATAGGAGTTTCCACTTCCATAAATCCCTGTGCGTCGAGATATTTTCTGATTTCACTGATAATTTTTGAACGTTTTACAAAGGTATCCTTTGCATCCTGATTCATAATCAAATCCAAATATCTCTGCCGATATCTCATGTCTGTATTGGTAAGACCATGATGTTTTTCCGGTAAAATCTGTAGGCTCTTTGTCAACAGGGTCACTTTCGTAGCATGAATAGAAATCTCACCGGTCTTTGTTTTAAAAACTTCTCCTGTAATACCAATAATATCTCCGATATCAAATTTCTTAAAATCTTTATAATCCTCTTCGCCTACATTATCCCTGGCAACATACGCCTGTATATTTCCTTCCAGATCCTGCACATTGCAAAAAGAAGCTTTTCCCATAACTCTTTTCAACATAATACGTCCGGCAACAGATACCTCTCTGCCTTCCATCTCTTCAAAGTTATTTTTAATTTCCATGCTATGATACGTCACATCATATTTTGTAATACGGAATGGGTCTTTTTCCCTCTCCTGCAGGTCAGCAAGTTTTTCACGTCGCACCTTTAAAAGCTGCTTTACATCTACCTGCTGTTGATTATTCTTGTTATTATTCTGTTCTGCCATTATAGCAACTCCTTTATTCTTAATTCATTGGATAAAAAATCATTTTATATCAGTATTTTGAGGATTTATCAGAAATTTATTTTCTCTTCTTAATATCCAAAACTTTATATTTGGAAACAGAATCTCCCATTTCCACTGTTACTACATCATCTATTTTATGTCCAATCAACGCTCTTCCCAGTGGTGATTCGTTAGAAATTTTTCCCTGAAGACTGTCCGTCTGGGTCGATCCCACAATGCTGAGTTCAATCTCCTCATTAAAATCAAAATCATAAATTTTAATATGGCATCCAATGTTGATTTTTTTATCGTCTACATCATCCTCTGCAACGACTTCTACGTTTTTCAGAATCTTTTCGATTTCTTCTATTCTTGCTTCAATGTCCCGCTGTTCATCTTTTGCGGCATCATACTCTGCATTTTCTGACAAATCACCTTGTTCTCTTGCTTCCTTAATTTTCTGAGCAACTTCTTTTCTTTTATTGACTCTTAAATCCTCTAATTCAGACTCCAATTCCTGAAGACCTGCATAAGTAAGAATATTTTTCTTTGCGTTATCTGCCATGATTCCTTCCTCCAATCAAATACTTCGTTCAAAGTTTTACACTTTATAATAGCAAGGTGACTATCCATTGTCAACCTGTTATACCGCTACAGTTTTTCCTGAATTAAGCATTCCAGCGACTCCCAACTCACAATCTCATTACATCTGCGTCTCAGTTCTGCAGAATGGGGAAGTCCCTGTGTGTACCATGCGATATGCTTTCTCATTTCTCTCACGCCTGTATATTCTCCTTTATATGCAATGAGCATTTGCGCGTGTTTCAAAATCATCTTCTTTATCTCTTCTGCAGATGGTTTTTTGATTATCGTACCATCTTTCAAATAAGCGTTTACCTGAGAAAAAATCCACGGATTTCCTCTGGCCGCCCTTCCTATCATAATGCCGTCACAACCGGTATACTCTTTCATCTGTTTTGCATCCTGGGCGCTGAAAACATCGCCATTTCCAATCACCGGAATATTGACCGCTTTTTTTACCGCCCTAATAATATCCCAGTCCGCCTTTCCGCTGTAATACTGCTCTCTTGTCCTTCCATGGACCGTAATAGCTGCCACTCCGCAATATTCAGCAATTCTGGCAATTTCTACAGCCTGCACATCATTTTTTTGAAAGCCTTTCCGGATCTTAATTGTCACAGGTTTTTTTATCTGTTTTACCATCCGGGTCAAAATCTCTTCTACTAGCTTTGGCTGAGTCATCAGATAAGACCCTTCGTGGTTATTTACAATTTTTGGCACAGGACATCCCATATTCACATCAATAAAATCGCACGGTCCTTCTGCTACCTGCGTTCCTATTTCCGCCATAATATCCGGGTCAGAGCCAAACAACTGAACTGCGACAGGATGCTCCGACTCGTTTACCTCTAATAGTATATTCGTATTTTTATTTTTATACAAAATTGCCTTGGCGCTTACCATTTCCGTATAGAGCAGTCCACATCCCTGTTCCTTACACAGCAGACGAAATGGCAGGTCTGTTACGCCTGCCATTGGTCCTAATGCTATATTATTTTCAATTTCTATACTTCCTATTTTCATAATAGACCATCATTTATTGGAAAGCTTATTTTTATTTTTTTCATAAATAATGCGCATTCCCTGCAGGGTAAGTTCATTGTCATATATGTCAATTCTGTCTGTATTTTCATATATGATACGTCCCATGCCTCCTGTGGCAATTACTTTTAAATGGTCAAATCCGCTTTCCTTCTTTATCCTATCTATAATATATTCTGTCTGTCCGATATAACCGTATACAATGCCTGCCTGCATACTGGAAATCGTATCTTTCCCCAAAATAGAATCCGGTTTTTTAATTTCCACTTCGGGAAGCTTTGCCGTATCATTCCACAAAGCTTTTGCCGAAATTTTGATTCCCGGAGACGTTACGCCTGCTTCAAATGTTCCCTTCGGACCTATCAGGTCATAGGTAGTCGCTGTTCCAAAATCCACTACAATGCAGGGGCCTCCATACATTTCATAGGCAGCCACTGCATCTACAATCCTGTCAGAGCCTACTTCTCTCGGATCTGTCCGGTTGATTTTAATTCCGGTTTTCGTACCTACGCCCACCACGATTGGCGAAATACCAAAATATTTGACAATGCCGTTATTTAAGGAATACATTACCTTCGGCACGACAGATGATATAATGACATCTTTGATATTTTCAATATCAATTCCTTTTCGGGCAATCATTTCTGCTATCAAAGAGCCATATTCATCAGAGGTCCTTGCCATCTGCGTCGTAATCCGAAACGTAGCAAACACTTTCTCCCCATCAAACAACCCAAGCGTAATATTTGTATTTCCAACGTCTACTGTAAGTAACATTATGCTTCTTCTCCCAATACAAATGTCTTATAGTACATTTCCAATGATTCTAACAGTTCTCTCTTCTCTATCTGAATCTGTCTGATTTTCAATCCGCTTCCAATATCATCATAAAGCAGATCTCCTTCCTCTGCCTCAGTAATCAGATGCAGTTCTCCGATTTTATCATATTCCAGAACAAGAATTCCTCCCACCTCTTCCGTAAACAATACACACATGATTTGAAGTTCCTTTTTGATCTGCTCCGGAAGATTGGAAAACTGTTCATTTAAATAGTACTTTTTCTCATAGGAATTTGCTCCGCACAGCACCATTTTTTCGTCAAACATAACTGCCTCCTAATGCTTCCATCGAAAGTCTGACACCCCGTCAGGCGCAATCGAATCGGTTGAAATTTTTCAACCGGCCTTCTGGCAGACTTTTATTTGTCTTTTATAATCTCTGCCAGTGCTTTTACCGAGCCTGCAATGCCCTGTATCTCAGAAGGGATAATAATTTTTGTTGCCTGACCATCTGCTGCTGCCGCAAACGTTTCCAGACTCTTCAATGTAAGAACAGCTTCATCTGCTCCGGCTTCTTTAATTGCTTTAATACCATCTGCCGTAGCCTGCTGTACTTTTAAGATTGCTTCTGCCTCACCTTCTGCTTCCAGGATACGTTTCTGCTTTTCTGCATCTGCCGCAAGGACTGCTGCTGCTTTATCCGCCTCTGCATTCAAAATTGCTGCTTCTTTGTTACCTTCCGCAATCAGCACTGCTGATTTCTTTTCTCCTTCGGCTCTCAGAATCTGCTCACGTTTTTCACGCTCTGCTCTCATCTGCTTCTCCATTGCTTCCTGAATATCTCTTGGCGGAATAATATTCTTTAATTCTACACGGTTTACTTTGATTCCCCAAGGATCTGTGGCAACATCCAACTCGGTACGCATTCTTGCATTGATTGTCTCTCTGGATGTAAGTGTCTCATCCAGTTCCAAATCTCCTACAATATTTCTCAGCGTAGTAGCCGTCAGATTTTTAATTGCAACAATAGGATTCTCCACACCATACGCATATAACTTAGGGTCTGTAATCTGATAAAAAATAATTGTATCAATCTGCATGGTTACATTATCTCTTGTAATCACAGGCTGTGGCTCAAAATCTGCCACCTGCTCTTTTAAATTGACTCTTCTTGCCACTCTGTCAAGAAATGGAATTTTAAAATGGAGTCCTACAGACCATGTCTGTTTGTACACTCCCAGCCTCTCAATAACAAACGAATATGCCTGAGGCACAATTTTCACACATGTGGAAATAACTATAATAGCTAAAACCAAAACAATAATAAAAAATAACATATATCTTCCTCCTGCTTTATTAATTTTTATTATATCTTTTTATTATATTTTTTTTACAATAACTTTTACGCCCTCTACCGAAACAACTTCTACCAGAGCACCTTTTTCTATATTATTATTGTCCACACTTCTTGCAGTCCATTCTACTCCATTTAAAGAAATCATTCCGGCTGCATTAATATTATCAATCTCCGTAATCACTTTTCCGGTCTTTCCGATTATGGAATCAACATTGGTTTTTTCGGCTTTATTATTAATATATTTTATCGCGATTGGTCTCAGGAAAATCAGTACCAAAATCGTCACGACAATAAAAACAATCATCTGAATAATCCAATTATCTGTAATAAGGGATGCTATGCAGGCCGCCAGTGCCCCGACAGAAAACCAGATACATGTCAAACCCATGGTTGACAGTTCTACCGCAGCAAAAACCACAAAAACAATAAGCCATACAATATAATCCATATCCTTATCCTCACTCAAATTATAATGACTTCATTTTATCATTTATGATAAAAAAAAGAAACCCATTCCTATGGATTTCTTTTATATCATATCGCTATCAAAAAAATTTATTCTACTGCAGCTGTAAATTCTGCTTTGATAAATCCATTGTTCCCATTAAAGTCAATTTCTATCCACTCGCCATTGCGGGATATCACTTCAAATGTATCTCCCTCATCAGCCATTCCAAGAATCTGCGCTTCCTGAGAGGCTTCAGCCCGGACATTCAATGTTTCCACTGCAATCTTAACTCTGGAAGTATCGGCTGTGGAAACTTCCGGCTCTGTTGTCTGTTCTTCTGTCGTAGCCACCTGAGTCGTCAGTTCTTCTGTAAACCCTTCCGTACTGTTGGCTGCGACTTTCTGAGTATTTTTATTTGTAACTGCTATGGTCTCTTCTGTATATGCTATCCGGGACTCATCAATAAATTCCGTTCCGTTATCTCTTCCTATTGCGGCAAAAATTGTAATCGCTGATGCCATTGCAAAAATAGCAATATACAGAATCATATTTCCATGTTTATATAAGCTCATTTTCAGCTTTCTTTTCTCTGCTTTGTTCATATCATTCCCTGACTTTTATTTCTCTACTGATATTCTTTTATCTTTTTTGTATCTCTTATCAACATACCTGTAAACATACTATATGCGTGTGAATTTTAGCAAAAATTCGACACAATGTCAAATGAATTTTTCATATTTTTATAAACAATTTAACATATTTTATTTTGTTTTTTTGTCTTCATTCGTTATTTTTCACAATAATGTTGAAACGTTTTAATTATTTATAAGTATAAAACTTCTATTTTTTTCTTATAATAAACTGTGTTTTGTAGATTTTTCATAAACTTTTTTAACATTCTTGCATATTTTAATTTGTAGTTGTATTATTACAACGTAAAAAGTAAATATTTGGTTGATAATGATAAACACGAACTATATTAGACCGAATTCATCGACCTACCTAAATTTAAGGAGGATTAAAATTATGGCAACTACTAAGACACCTGTTGCAGCCGCTAAAACAACCGCTGCTAAGGCTACCGTAAAAAAAGCAGAAGCAAAACCTGTAGTAGAGAAAGCTGCTGACGTTAAACCAGTTGTAAAGGCTGAAGCAAAACCTGTAGAGAAAAAGGCTGAGCCTAAGAAAGTTGAAACAAAAACTACAACTGCTAAGAAAGCCGCTGCTAAGACTACAGCTGCTAAGAAAACTGAGACAAAAGCTGCTACAAAGAAAACTGCTGCGAAAAAGACTGAAACAAAAACTACAGCGAAGAAACCTGCTGCGAAAAAAGCTGCTGCTAAGAAAGAAAACAATGTATATGTTCAGTTTGCAGGAATGGAGTTTGACACTGTTGCAGTTGAGAAAGCTGTAAAAGCTGATTACACAGCAAAGAACGGAAAGAAGACAATGAATTCTGTTTCTATTTACATCAAGCCTGAAGATATGAAAGCTTACTATGTAATTGATGGTATTATCGGAGATGTTTCTTTATAAAAATAATTTCCATAAAAAAGGGGTTGCCCATGGTAAATGAGCAGCCCTCTTTTTTTATCTCTTTTTATTCGATAACTTATCTAATCTGTATTATCCTACTGTTCTACACTCTCTACAAAATCATTTAATTTCTTTGCCAGTTCATCTGCGTCGATCCCATGTACCATACATGCTTCCTCCAACGTTTCTCCCTGAGAAGCAGGACATCCGATACAGTGCATCCCCTCATTTAGAAGAATTGGAATACAACCCATATTTACCTGTAAAATATCTCCAATAATCATATCCTTTGTTATCTTTGCCATATTTCTATTCCCTCCTTAACATTTTTCCGGCTCTGGATAATTTTCTCCAAAAGTTTCCACAGTTACCTTTTTCATTATCTGAGGCTCGAGCGGTCTGTCCATGTAGTCCGTAGCTGTCTGTGCTATTTTGTTTACAGTCTCCATTCCTTCAATGATTTTGCCAAATGCGGCATATTCTCCATCAAGATGTGGAGAAGTCTGGTGCATAATAAAAAACTGGGAGCCTGCTGAATCAGGAATCATCGTGCGGGCCATCGAAAGAACACCCGGCGTATGTTTTAAATCATTTTGAAAACCATTTCCTGAAAATTCTCCTTTAATAGAATATCCCGGACCTCCGGTACCTGTACCTTCCGGATCTCCTCCCTGAATCATAAATCCGTTAATAACACGATGAAAAATAACCCCATCATAATAACCCTTTTGAATCAGACTTATGAAATTATTTACTGTATTGGGCGCAATTTCCGGATACAATTCTGCTTTCATAACATCGCCATCGCTCATTTCAATCGTCACTATTGGTCTTTTCTCTGCCATCTCTTTTCTCCTTTTTCTTTTTACAGCTTGTTCATAATTCTTTTACATGAAAATCACTCTTTTTTCACGTTTTAAAATTATGATTAAAAACATAAACAGAAGCATCACACTTTTGTTTATTGTTTTTTCATAATTTTTTTGAATCGGAGAAATCCGATTCCCTCCCTTTTTTATTATTAGGATATATTTGCGGAAAGGATGCAGTCTGCATCCTTTTTGCATATTGTCTATCCATAAATCTGCCTGCATATAATATATCCCATAAACAGCATATAAATCAATATCAGACAAATTCCTTCTTTTCTTTCAATTCTTTTGCTTGTAACCGCCACAAGAAATACAAATGCTGTAGCCGCCAGGGAAATAAACGTATCTACCAGTGACATTGCATTGATGGATACCGGAGATATTATTGCAGACATTCCCAATACCAGTAAAATATTCGCAATATTAGACCCGACTACATTTCCGACTGCAATATCTGCTTCTCCTTTTTTTCCTGCCACTGCGGATGTAACCAGCTCCGGAAGCGATGTACCCAGTGCGACAACTGTAAGTCCCACAAGAGTTTCACTCATTCCGGCCGCCATGGCAAGACCTTTGGCACATTCTACAACCAGCTGTCCTCCCATCACAATCGCTGCAATTCCGCCCAGAATATAAAGTGCACATTTTCCATTGGACATTAATTTTATTGCTTCCGTATTCTCCGCTTTATTCCGTTCCAAAAGAGCATAGCTTACCGTCCAACAGAGAAAGATTACAAACAGTACCACTAAAATAATGCCGTCAAAGCGGTTGACCTCTCCTATTCTATTATTTCCATTGGAAAATTGAAAAATATTGACTTTCGCAAAATTTTTTCCAAACCAGAAACTATCTCCTGCAATCACCGCAGTCATAATTGTTATAACCACAAGAAATGGCATCTCTCTCGTCAAAATAGATTTTTTGACCGGAATTGCAATAAACAGAGATGTAACGCCCAAAACTACCAATAGATTAAATATATTTGAGCCTATTACATTACTCAGCGCTATTTCATTGGAATTTTGTGCGGAGGCGAGTGCGCTGACCGCCAGTTCCGGAAGAGATGTGCCGATAGCGACGATTGTCAATCCCACTACTACGGAAGGTACTTTTAATTTTTTTGCCACGGTAGAACTTCCGTCTACAAAGTAATCCGCACCTTTGATTAGCAGCACAAACCCTACGAACAAAAAAAGTATTTCCAATATGATTTTCATTGATTCTCCAATCTAACAAATACTTACCTTTTCATTTGTCATAAAATTCATTTTATATCATATTTTGTACAACATACATTTTAGCCAATGTAAACATTTTATGCAACTGTAAATTTCATTTCATAGAAATGTAAAGGCAGTGTTTTCACTGCTTTCCTCCACAAATAAATGCCCCACAAAAAATGTGGGGCACTCAATGATATTTTACATTCTTTCTAACTCTTTCATCAGACAATCCTGCGCTTTTCGTAAAAACACAAATCTAAACGAAACAGCTTTTTTCAATTTTTACAGTTCAAAAATCAAATCTCCATATGTTGGCATTGGCCATACATCCTTTGGCATAATTACCTCAAGTTCGTCTGTCGGCTTTCTGAGTTCAGCCATTGCTGCCATAACATTATTTTTATATTCCTGTGCCATAGTCTGGGAATCTTCAATCGCCGAAGCTGTGTCTGTGATTTCTTCCAGATTTTTTACCGCTGTCTTAATCTCGCTCAACTTGGAGGAAACATCGGAAAGAATTTCGGTCTGGACGGTTGCGTCCACGCCTGCCTCTTTTACAGCAATAACTGTATCTGCAAGTTTTTTCGTATATTTTACAACTGCAGGAATAATCATCTTATTTGCCATATCTACCATAGTCAATGCTTCAATATTCCGAACGCCTGCATACTGTTCAAAGAGGATTTCTTTTCTTGCCTCCAATTCAGCTTTGGAAAGAATATTGAATTTTTCATACATTTTTACAGTAGATTCGTCCAACAATGTAGGAATTGCATCAACGATAGAGTGACAGTTTGGAAGGCCTCTCTTCTCTGCTTCAACCGGCCATTCCTCTGAATAACCATTTCCATTAAACACAATTCTTGCATGCTCTCTCATCAGTTTTGCAGTATACTCTTCTACCGCTTTATCAAAATCATCAGCGCCTTCTAACGCATCACATGCTTCACAGAAAGCCTCTGCCATCATAGAGTTAAGTACAATATTGGTCTCTCCGATTGTGTTGGAAGAAGCAACCATTCTAAATTCAAATCTGTTACCTGTAAATGCAAATGGAGATGTTCTGTTTCTGTCGGTAGGATCCTTCTCCAATTTTGGCAGTTTCTTAATTCCAAAATCAAGAATACCGGAGGAAAGACTTGTTGTTGCTTTTCCATTTTTTATAATCTGATCTACGATATCTCCAATCTGATCTCCCAGATACATAGAAATAATTGCCGGTGGTGCCTCATTTGCTCCCAGTCTGTGATCGTTACCTGTATTAGAAGCTGCCAGTCTCAGCAGAACGGCATGTCGGTCAACTGCTGCCATAGTGCAGGCAAGTACTAACTGGAATAATTTATTGTTTTCCGGCTCTTTTCCCGGTTTGAACAGATTAATTCCGTCATCTGTTGTCAGAGACCAGTTATTATGTTTTCCGGAGCCGTTAATTCCATCAAATGGCTTTTCATGCAAAAGACATACAAGTCCATGTTCCTGTGCCGTCTTCTTTAATAAATCCATTACCAGAAGATTATTGTCTAATGCCACGTTGGATACAGAGAAAATAGGAGCCACTTCATACTGTCCCGGAGCAACTTCACAATGCTGTGTTTTTACTGTGATACCTAATTTCCATAATTTTACATTCAAATCATCCATAAAAGCTTTTACTCTTGGATTAATGGAACTAAAGTACTGGTCATCCATTTCCTGCCCTTTTGGTGGTACTGCACCAAAAAGTGTACGTCCGGAATAAATAAGGTCCGGTCTCTTCAAATATTTTTCTCTATCTATCAGGAAATACTCCTGTTCCGGTCCTACATAAGAATAAATTCTTCGTGTTGTCTCATCACCGAATAGACGCATCAGTCTCACACCCTGTTTACTTACTGCGTGCATTGCTTTAAGCAGTGGAGTCTTTGTATCAAGAGATTCTCCTGTGTAAGAACAAAATGCTGTTGGAATATAAAGTGTATTTTCTTTAATATATACAGGTGATGTAATATCCCATGCCGTATATCCTCTGGCACTGCATGTAGCTCTAAGTCCACCGGATGGAAAAGAAGAAGCGTCCGGCTCTCCCATCAGCAAATCTTTTCCTGTAAATGTATTTTCAATTTTTCCGTCCTGTGGTACAGAAACAAAAGAATCATGTTTTTCTGCTCCCACTGTAATAACATATGGCTGAAATACATGAGTAAAATGTGTGGCTCCTTTTTCCAATGCCCATTCCTTCATCGCCTGTGCCACAACATCTGCCAGTTCTTCCGTGATTTCACCACCCTCGTGCATCAGTGTTTTAACTTTCTCATAATCACTCTTTGGCAAACGGACCTTCATAACAGAATCGTCAAATACATATTCGCCAAAAACTTTCTCAATATTTACTCCCATAACTCTGTTCCTTTCTTTTCCTAACATATTTCCCGCTAATGACTTCATAAAAAAATATATGAATTCCATAAAAAAAGGACACTTTTCCAAATATTTTTTGGAAGAACGTCCTTGTCCTTAACCTCTTTTAGCGGTGAAGAGTTTCCTCATTCGCACTATAATTTACACTATTTCTTAATAAAAATCAATAGCATACAAGTATTTATCTTATTTTTTTAATAGTTTTCTTAATAAAATTAAGTTTTATGCTATTTTTTTCTTAATCTACTACTTCTTCTCCTCTGTACATACAAACCAGCTGTCTGTTACCGTAGTCATCTACACAGGTAGAGCACAAAATAAATTTGTCTGAAGTATCTGGCGTTCGGCATGGAAACTTATAACTGCTCTTTGCTGCCACTCTGGAAATCCATTTGCGAAAATCTTCCTGATTTTCAAAACCGAATTTATATATGTTTTTATCCGTACTCTTTGCAGAAAACGTAGAAAACACATAATAAATATAGTGCTTATATCCTACATACACATCAAATGTGGTATGCTTTTTGCAAAATTCCGGCTTTCGGTAATCCATAATTTCCGCAAACATCGACCCGTCCAGCATGTTATGTCCGTAAAGGATGCACATATCGCCTTCCAGTCCTGCCGACCTGTAATCCAAAAAAACAGCTCCGGCTCCGTTAGAAATTTTATCAGAGCCCCGTGTCAGATAAAATTTATTATCATCATGCTCTACAATCGGATATTGTATTCTTGTTCCATTTAATTTAATATATCCTTTTGCCTCATCGTTATATTGAAGCATTGCTTTATAATCCCAAACCCACGTAGTCAATGACTGGGAGTAATTCATATTCTGTTCTTTCTGCGAATCTTTTTTCTCATTTTGGGCTGTATTCTGCACAAACATATTATTAATCTGGGCATACTTCATCTCATCTTCTTTGTAATCAAGATAAGATCCCATCAGAGAATAAGAGGCATAAATTAACACTCCAGCTGCTATAAGAAGCGCAAAAACTCTCACAACCAAATATGCTCTATCTGACAGTACAAATTTTCTTTTCTTATTTATTTTTTTGGAATCCTGTTTCTCAACTTGAAACATTTTATTTCCTTTCCCCGCATTTTACCTGCTTATTCTTTATAATACACAAATTTATTTTACTGTTTTATCGTTAAGAAAGCAATATACAGAATCCGGTAAAAAAAGCAGATTTTCAATTTATAACTCAACCTCCTGCCGTTATCTTGATGTCCGGCTTGAGAATGTCAATGAAAACCTGCTTTCTTTATTTAAATTTAATTTCAAATCAAACTCTTCTCAAAATTTTATAACTTTTTTTAATTTATTTCATCAGAATTTATCCGAAAATGTTTACGCTTTTCCTACAGAGCCGAAAAGTTCCATCTTTTCTTTTACGGTAGCTTTAATTGCATCTGCTCCCGGAGCAAGCAGTTTTCTAGGATCAAATCCCTTTCCTTCTAAATCTTTTCCTGCTTCAATGTATTTTCTCGTAGCATCCGCAAATGATAATTGACATTCCGTATTCACATTAATCTTAGAAACTCCCAGTGAAATTGCCTTTTTAATCATGTCTTCCGGAATTCCTGTACCGCCGTGAAGAACTAATGGCATATCTCCCACTTTTTCATTGACTGCTGCCAATGTGTCAAAACTCAGGCCTTCCCAGTTATCAGGATATTTTCCGTGAATGTTTCCAATACCTGCTGCCAGCATTGTAACACCTAAATCTGCAATTGCCTTACACTCGTCAGGATCTGCACATTCTCCTCTTCCAATCACACCGTCTTCTTCTCCTCCGATGGAGCCTACTTCTGCCTCAATAGACATTCCATGGTCATTGGCTATTTTTACCAGTTCTTTTGTCTTTTCGATATTTTCCTCAATCGGATAATGAGAGCCGTCAAACATAATAGATGAAAATCCTGCTTCCACACACTGTAAGCATCCTTCATAGGAGCCGTGATCCAAATGAAGCGCAACAGGTACCGTGATTCCAAGTCCTTCCATCATTCCATTTACCATGCCTACTACGGTCTTATAGCCGGCCATATACTTTCCTGCGCCCTCAGATACCCCTAAAATAACAGGGCTCTTCAGTTCTTCTGCTGTTAAAAGAATAGACTTTGTCCATTCGAGATTGTTAATATTAAACTGTCCAACAGCATAATGTTCTGCTTTTGCTTTCTCTAACATTTCTTTCGCTGATACTAACATAATATACCTCCAAATTTTTTCTGCTAACATAGTATAGTATAACCCATTTTTGTAATAATGAAAACAAATTTTCCTGTTTTTGTAAAAATATTATCATTTTATGGTGATTTTTTTCTTAGCGCTCCACTTTCCATATATCTTTTTTCCGCGGGAGTCAATGCAATATCCTCTTACCTTTACTGTATAAGTTCTGCCGGACTTAAACTTTCCAAACGTTATTATTTTAGAAGTTGAAGTGTCGGTTTTTTTACCTACCTTAATCTGATAACCATCCACTTTTCCTTTAATCTTATATCTCACGGTAGCATATTTTTTATATTTTTGTTTTGTCGAAACAATTTTGGCCTGTTTTATTTTTATCTTTTTCCATTTTGCTTTAACAGTCTCATTGGAATAGATTCTGGAATTTTGCGTTATTTTCGTCTTGCCATGATACCATCCAAGAAACTTGTATCCCTTTTTCTTTACTGTCGGAATCTGAGCTGTCTCACCTTCCAACAATGTCTGTGAAGATATTACTTTTGAGCCGTTTTTAAACCGGATTGTATATTTTGGTACCTGTGCCTTTTCCTCTGCCGACCAGCTTCCGCTGTATGAGCCTCTGTCACTTTCTCTCTGATATACTCTTACATAATCGACAGTTACTGCATCTGATACAAAATCATCGTTTGGAGGAAAATAAGCCAGATTTCCACCGACTGCCAGATTGATAATAAAGTAAAACTGCTTCTTTAATTCTGATTTATGATTTTCTTTCAGGCTGAATGTTTTGTACACCTTTCCATCCATTGTCCACTGCATCTCCTCCGGTGTCCATATCAGCCCATATGTATGCCATTGTGTCTTATCTGCAAAATCTCTGATAGCCGAAGCATCATAACTGTCCTTGTTTGGTTTTTCCACCTCGTTGACCCAGTGTATTGTACCCTGGGCAAACTGCAGGTTATTCCACGTTTCCAGAATATCTATTTCTCCGCAGTATGGCCATCCTTTATCATTGTACCCAAGCATCCAGAATGCCGGCCACATTCCCATGGAATCGGGAACTTTCATTCTCGCTTCCATCCTTCCATATTGAAAAGACTGGAGCCCGCTGGACTTAATTCTACCGGAAGTATACTTTACAGGTCTTGCCATACCTTCCCCCTGATAGTTATCTGCTCTGGCAGTAATGACCAGATTACCATTTTCTACCTTTACATTATCTTCCCGGTCCGTATAATATTCCAATTCATTATTTCCCCAGCCTATATTTGCTCCGCCATTACCAATATCATAGGTCCAGTTGTTTCTGTTTAACGATGTCCCGTTAAACTCATCACTCCACACCATCTTATAAGGAGTCGTTGTCTTTGCGGCGCTTACTCGTGCCGGCCCTGTACCCATGCACAATACTCCTGCAATAATCAACACAGCTCCTCTTTTTAATATTTTTTTCATTTTTGTTTTTTACCCTTCCTTCCTGTTTTCCTTGGTACTTAATATATTAACACTTTTTTTAACTCTTTTACAATCTCAAAATCATCGAATACTTTATTATATCTGCGTTTTATTCTATAGTTAATATATTAAATAAACTTATCATAGAAATATAACTATTTTAACTACCGATATATTATAATTTGGGTAAATAAAAGGAGGATTGTCATTTGAGCACTTTTGGAACAAAAATTAGAAGTTTACGGGAAAGTTTAGAATTATCACAGCAGGAAGTTTCTGAAAAGATAGGCTGCAGTAGTAAAGTATTATCAAATTATGAACTTGATAAAAGAGAGCCTGATTTTGAAACGCTTATTAAATTATGTGATTTTTTTAACGTGACTGCTGATTATTTGTTGGATAGAACTGATAACCCAAAATATTTCAAAGAAATGGTTTTAAATGCTCAATCAGAATCTCTTTTATATTATTTTGATAAACTTCCTGAACAATATAAAAATGATGTGATTCGATATGCAAAATTAAATTTATTAGATTCCAAAAATGTAGATAGGTAAATTGACAAGAATTTATAACTGCATTGAAAAGGGCTGTCGCACTGGTTATCCAATACGACAGTCCTCTCTTTTATTGTTTCACTACTTATTACATTTGCATCCGCTTGGATTGTATGCGTAATAATTCTTTTTGTTCAAGTCTTCTGTAATGAGACGGAGAGCTTCTCCAAATCTCTGGAAATGAACAATTTCTCTTTGTCTCAGGAATTTAATCGGGTCACATACTTCGCCATCTTTTACTAAAGTTAAAATATTATCATAAGTTTTCCGTGCCTTCTGTTCTGCCGCCAGATCCTCGGTCAAATCTGCAATTGGATCACCGGAAGACTGAAATTCTGTAGAAGTGAATGGAAATCCGCCGGCAGCCTGAGGCCATACACCTAACGTATGATCCACATAATATTTTTCAAATCCGGCAATGTCCACATCATCACAAGGCAAATCTTTAACCAGCTGGGAAACAATTGTTCCCACAATTTCCAAGTGAGACATTTCTTCTGTTGCTATATCATTGAGCAATCCTGCCACTCTTTGATTTTTCATTGCATATTTCTGTGACATATAGCGCAATGCCGCAGAAGCTTCTCCATCCGGTCCTCCATATTGGCTTATGATAAACTGCGCCATCTTTGGATTTCTAATTTTAATATTTACAGGATACTGTAATCTCTTTTCATACACATACATTAGCAGTTTCCTCCTTCCCAAGGCATTGGTCCTTCATTCCATGTCCAGTGGTTTTCAACATCTATCTGATAGTAAGACAGCGGACCATACTTTCTAGTATACTCCTCCTTCGCAGCCTCCCGCGCCTTTTTTGCCTTGTTATAATATTCGATAGCCTCCTGGCAATTGGGATGCGTATCCAGGAATAACCTTGTGTCATCCATCGCAAAGCTGGCTTGCGAAATCATTTTCATTAATTTCTCTCTATCCATCTGATTCATCATTTTATTGGCCTCCCAAGAAATGGTTTGTCTAACTCTCCAAAAATTGTTCCGCGTTCCAGTGCCTCTTCAAAACAATAAATGTCCTGCCACTTCTGCCATGGAACATAACTCATTGCTGGGGTCATCTGATCTACCGGCTGTGTTCCAATATCACATCCATCAGTGGAGTCACTGACAGAACAGTTGCAGGAGCCATTTCCACGATTTCCCTGATAATTGGAAACCGCATTGTTTCTATTCATCTGATAGCCTCCATTTCTGTTCATCGGGCCATTTGCAGTATTTCCATTCCGATTCATCTGACAGGATGCCCCCATTCTTCTGTTTGGTGCAAATCCCATATTCCCTGTATTTCTGTTCATATTGTAATTGTTGTTTCTACCCATGTTGCGATTCATGTTACAGTTCATATTATTGTTCATATTGCAACTCATCAAATATTTCCTTTTCCTATTCGTTCTACATTATTAATGTATGCCACTATTTTCTGATGGTTCAAAATATTCCTTCCTTTGTCTGTAAATTTAAGAATCCCGAATATTATGATTGGTTTTTGTCAAAATGTGGGGTATACTTGTAGAGTAATAAAATATTTGGAGGAAAAAGAAATGCGAAATTGTTTAGTTGCTCAGTCAGGAGGTCCTACCGTTGCCATTAATTCCAGTCTGGCAGGGGTTATTCAGGGCGCCATTGACAGCAGACAATTTGATACCATATATGGCTCTTTAAATGGAGTTCAGGGGCTTTTAAACGGACGCCTTATGGATTTGTCCGAAAAAGTAGAAAAAATTCCCATGTTTATTGAATTATTAAAAAAATCACCTTCCATGTATTTAGGCTCATGCAGATATCAGCTTCCGGATTACAAAGAAGACGATTCCCCTTATGCCTATATCTTTAATAAATTTGAATCTTATCACATTGATTCTTTTTTCTATATTGGTGGCAATGATTCCATGGATACGGTGGACAAACTGAATACCTACGCAAAAGCCTTAGGAAAAAACATCAAGATTATAGGTATCCCAAAGACAATTGATAATGATCTCTGTGTGACAGACCATACCCCCGGATATGGCTCTGCGGCAAAATATATTGCATCTGCCTTATTGGAAATTGGACACGATACTTCTATATATCCGATTAACAGTGTTACGATTGTGGAAATTATGGGGCGTGATGCAGGCTGGCTGACCGGAGCTTCCGCACTTGCCAGAAACAAATATAATTTTGCCCCACACCTGATATATCTTCCTGAAGTTCCTTTCAATGAAAAACAGTTTATCGAAGATGTAAAAGTTGCAATGGACAGATATAACAATGTCGTCATTGCAGTATCTGAAGGAATTAAGGACGATAAAGGAAATTATATCAGTGCCACCTCTGCAGTAGAAGATACTTTCGGACACAGCCAGTTGAGCGGCACGGGAAAATGTCTGGAATATATTATCAAACAGAATATTCAGGTAAAAGTCCGTTCTATAGAAATTAATATATTACAACGAAGTGCGGCGCATATGTCTTCCGTGACAGACATCGGGGAGGCATTCCGTCTGGGGCGTCATGCAGTACAAATTGCTTTAGAAAACAATTCCGGCGTTATGGTTACTGCCATCAGAAAAGGAAATGACCCTTACAGCGTTGATATGGGATATACAGACGTGAAAAATGTTGCCGGTCTTATCAAACATGTTCCAAGAGAGTGGATTAATGAGAGAGGTAATGATGTAACGCAAAAATTTATTGACTATGTATATCCTTTAATTCTCGGAGAGCCGGTCGTAAAATTCCAGCGGGGAATTCCGGATTATTTGGATATATCCCATCTTTTTCCAAATAAAATAGATGAATAAATAATAGTATAAAAAAATCCACTTCATATGAAGTGGATTTTTAACTGGCCCACAAGGATTCGAACCTTGAAATGCTGGAGTCAGAGTCCAGTGCCTTACCATTTGGCGATGGGCCATTGTCTAGCAACAGAAAGTATTTTATCATACAGCATTTTATATTGCAAGCATTTTTTAATTGCGGGAAGTTTTCTTTTTTTGTATTTTTGTTATTTTATTCTTTATTCTCCGTGGCCAGAAAGTTCTGCACACTTTTTTGACGTAGCGAAGATATTCCGGAGATGTCACCGGCACTTCCTGCTCATCTCTAAAGACAGACTCTGCCACACCCACAATCCATTCCAAGGGAACTTTTTCTCTGGAAAAACGATTATCTCCACATATAACGTAGTAATTCTTCTTGACCTTCACAATCCGATGCAGCACATATTCTCCACCCGGTCTTCTGTATAAAGGCAAATCATACTTTTTTAATTTATTTTTTGCAGCTACTACTTTTACCATATCCCGACGGTTTCTCAACAACGGCATCATGCTGTCCCCTACGATTGTTGCCAGATGATACCCATTTTGTTCTATCGCCTGTTCTATTGTCATCTTTTCCATAAAATCATCCTGTCGCTATATTATTTTTCCATATCAGAAGAAAAATTATACTTATTCTATGATTCCCGGTCCGCTTAAAGTCCGAAGAAAGGCATCTACATCCTGTTCTGCCACCTCTTTAGAAACTTCATATTTTTTTAAAAGTGCCTGTACCAGATCTTCTTTTTCCGCACCGTTTTGCAAAATGTTCCAGAGATACTCTCCGCTTTCATTTAATTTAATCATTCCATTGAAAACCTTGCTGGCAGAGCCAACAGAGACTACCACCGGCTGCCCTCCCATATTTCTCAACACAAAACCTTCTTTTACAACCATTTGTCTTTCCCCTTTCATTCACATAATTTCATCGCTTTATACGCAATTTTCACAGCTTCTTTGGAAATGGTGCATCCCATCTCATACATAGGGACCATAGCAATCAATTTGTCCGCATACTCCATTGTCTTTAAAAGTTTTTCTGCACTACGCGGTCTGTAAATTTGATTCATTAATAAAGGAACTGCCCGGTCAGCACCAATCTTTTGAATCTCGTTCGTCGGAGACTGATGCAAAAAACAGATTCCCACCAGTTTTGCTCTTTTGTTGGTAGACAAATGATGCTTTCCATCCCATGGCGTTCCGTAAGCATATATTCCGTCTTCCTCAAATTTCAAAAGTGGCTTATCATCATTAATCATCACGACTTCGTCCCCAAAACATTCCCGCCACAATCTGGCGTGCGTTGATTTTCCTGTCCCGCTGGGCGCAGTAAACATGTACGCATTTCCCTGATATTCTATCACACTTCCATGGCATAACACTACGCCATAATCTAACACCTTTTCACAGAACTGCCGATACAGTGCAATAAATTCAAGATAAGATTTTGAAAATGGAATGTTTTCCTCTGATTGGGCGCGCTCATATTCCAAATCCTCATCCGTAGCCAATATATGAACTTTTGGCTCCTCCTCACACAGATAGTCCTCACAGCACTCTCCAAAATACATGCCTCTCGTCTTTACTTCCACCGGAATATCTGCAAATTTATAAGTATTTACCATAAAATTAATCTCCTACCTGCTGTCCGGATAGATAATTTGCAAACTGCTGAGCGGTCCGTCCGGAAATGCCTCCATGGCTCAACTCCCACTTATTTGCTTCTGCTTTTATCTCCTCCTCGGATAATTTTACGCCAAGGCGTCTGCACAGTGTAACAGCAATCTCAAAATATTCTTTCTGTGTCGGCTTAGAATAATTAATTGTGACACCAAACCGATGTACTAAAGAAAGTTTTTCCTCCAGCGTATCCGACTTATGAATTCCGTTGTCCACCTTAATATCATTCCTGTCACTCCATGTTTCCTTGATTAAGTGCCGCCTGTTCGAGGTCGCATAAATTAATATATTTTCCGGCTTCGTTTCCACGCCGCCTTCGATTACAGCCTTCAAAAACTTATATTCAATCTCAAATTCCTCAAAAGACAAATCATCCATATAAATAATAAATTTATAATTTCTGTTTTTAATCGCAGCAATAACATTTGACAGGTTTTTAAACTGATGCTTATAAATTTCTATCATTCTCAGTCCCTGATCATAATATTGATTTACGATTGCTTTAATACTGGTAGATTTTCCGGTGCCGCTATCGCCAAATAAAAGGCAGTTGTTTGCTTTTCTTCCCTGAACAAATGCTTCTGTATTATCTATCAGCTTCTTTTTCTGAATTTCATAACCTACCAGATCATCCAGTACAACCTTGTCCATGTTGTTAATCGCGTGAAAAGTCAGCTGTCCGTCACGTTCCCCAATCCGGAACGCTTTGTTCAGCCCAAACATTCCGACACCGTATGCTTTATAAAATCCCGTCACATAATCAAAAAACTCATTTTCATCTTTCGCCGAATTCAGTTTTAGGCTTAATGCCTGTACTTTTTCACTTACGTTTTTGTTGTACATCAGCTCGGGTTTTCGGATTGCCCTGTAATGCTCCAGTTTTTCAAAACAATCTATCCCCAATGCCTTCTCCATCGGAGTAAAATCATAATGAAACAGCGCCCGAAACTGCTTAAAATCATTTTTTGCAAAATAATTTACGCTGCCGTCGCTGGCTCCTGTTTTTTCACAGGTAAGGCTGAATGGGTTTTCATTCGTTATCAGAAGATAAGTCAGATAATTGTGCCACAAATTGGTGTCAAATCCATATTGTGTCGCCACCTCTAATAATCTTTTCATCTGATGATAAATTCTTGTAATAATCTCATCCTTTTTATAATTATCTTCTTTGAACTCCCGAATAATTCCGCTTAACTCCATTAAAATGGAATCTTTTGGCATGTCTCCATAAATCAATAATTTTGAAACTATCTGGTACATTACGTCGCCTCATTTCTTTCTTTACACTCTTATCTTCTAATTATAAACGTATTTTCTTTTTTGCCAATAGAAAAAACTAAAAAAGTCAGCATCACATATGTCAAAATAAAACATATGTCCGCTGACTTTTTTATAATGAACTTTTTATCTTACAGACCTGTGCTTGCATGGAATGTTCTGTGAATTACATCATCCTGCTGTTCCTTTGTCAGTTTAATAAAGTTTACCGCATATCCGGAGACACGAACTGTAAGCTGTGGATATTTTTCAGGATGTGCCTGTGCATCCAATAATGTATCTTTCTGTAATACATTAACATTCAGATGATGTCCACCCTCTGCTGCATATCCATCTAACAATGCTACTAAATTATCAACCTGTTTCTCGCTAGCTGCCATCTTATTCTCCTCCTTATTATTTATGAATTTGATTTTCGTTTTTATGAAAATCATGTTTAATTAACTTATTTTTTCCCGAATATCTTTTACTCCCTTCAAAATCACCTTGCGACAGGCAATCGCCATTTCCTTTGTCGCAGGCTTTATATCGGGAATCGGATATTCTATTCCCAGCTGTTCATATTTTACCTTTCCCATATCATGGTAAGGAAGAACATCAATCGCTTTGAGATTTTTCAATGTTCCGATAAATTCTCCCAGCTGATACAGATACTTTTTATTTATTGTAATATTGGGAACACATACATGTCGAATCCATATTTCAATATTTTTTTTATCCAGATATTTGGCAAATGCCAGAATATTTTCGTTCGGACGCTTACATAATTTCCAATGTTCTTCCGGATTAATATGTTTGATGTCCAACATGACCAAATCTGTTACTTCCAGTAACCGGTCTACCTTTTTCAGGTATTCCGGATTATCCGGCTGAAACATCGTGCCGGATGTATCCAGACAGGTATGAATCTTCCTTTTCTTCGACTCCTCAAAAAGTTCTGTAAGAAATTCCAACTGTACCATAGGCTCACCGCCTGTAGCAGTAATTCCTCCTGTTTCATAAAAAGGTCTTTTCTTTTCATATTCTGCCATCAGCTGCTCTACTGTCATTTCTTCTCCACCTGTCATTTCCCAGGTGTCGGGATTGTGACAATATAAACATCTCATCGGACATCCTTTAAAAAATACGACAAATCGTACTCCTGGTCCGTCTACTGTTCCACAGCTTTCAATGGAATGAATCATACCTGTTGCCATTCTGAATAGTTCCTTATTTCAAAATTTTATTTACCTTGAAGCATTTCCAGAAACTGTTTTATGTTCCTGTTGTGCTTTTTATTATTCTGCAGGCTTAAATCCTGGGATATCAATATCTCCGGCAATTACCTTGTCATCTTTTCCTAATGCGTCAGGAATGATTGTAAATGTATTGGAAATACCATCCTGTGCATTCATAAATGGAATCTTAGCTACAGAAGCAAGAGATGCTACAGCGCCGTTCTTATCTCTACCATGAAGTGGATTAGCTCCCGGTGCAAATGGCTCTCCGGCTCTTCTTCCGTCAGGTGTGTTACCTGTTGCTCTACCATAAACTACATTAGAAGTAATTGTAAGGATAGACTGTGTTGGAATACTGTCTCTGTAAGTATGATGCTGTCTCAGGTATCCCATAAATTTATTAACAATGTCTACTGCAATCTGGTCAACTCTGTCATCATCGTTACCGTATTTAGGGAAGTCTCCTTCAATCTCATAATCTACTGCAAGACCATCTTCATCTCTGATGACCTTAACCTTAGCATACTTCATAGCTGAGAAGGAATCTGCAACGATGGAAAGACCTGCCACACCGGTAGCAAACCATCTCTTAACATGTGCATCATGAAGTGCCATCTGAATTGCTTCATAGCAGTATTTATCGTGCATGTAGTGAATAATATTCAAAGCATTTACGTATACACCTGCAAGCCATTTCATCATATCTTCAAATAATGCCATTACCTGGTCATAATCAAGATATTCTCCCTCAAATGGTCTGTACTTTGGTCCAACCTGTTTCTTTGTCTTTTCATCAACACCACCGTTGATTGCGTAGAGCAGACATTTTGCAAGGTTTGCTCTCGCACCAAAGAACTGCATTTCCTTACCCACTCTCATGGAAGATACACAACATGCAATCGCATAATCATCACCGTGTGTTACTCTCATAAGGTCGTCATTCTCATACTGCATGGATGAGTATTCGATAGAAAGTTTAGCACAATATCTCTTGAATGCCTCAGGAAGTCTTGTAGACCAGAGAACTGTAAGGTTTGGCTCAGGCGCTGCACCTAAGTTTTCCAATGTATGAAGATATCTGAAGGAATTCTTTGTAACCATGTGACGTCCATCAATTCCTACACCACCGATAGATTCTGTTACCCATACAGGGTCGCCTGAGAAAATATCATTGTAGTCAGGTGTTCTTGAGAACTTAACACATCTTAACTTCATAATGAAATGATCGATAAATTCCTGAATTTCCTCTTCTGTAAATGTTCCGTTTGCCAAGTCTCTCTCAGCATAAATATCAATAAATGTAGATGTACGTCCCAGTGACATTGCTGCACCGTTCTGATCTTTAACAACTGCAAGGTATGCAAGATATGTCCACTGGATTGCTTCCTGTACATTCTTTGCAGGTTGCGAAATATCAAATCCGTAAATCTTTCCTAATTCAATCAGTTGCTTTAATGCTCTAATCTGCTCAGAATATTCTTCTCTGTCACGAATTACTTCCGCTGTCATAACAGTAGGTGTAGCAGCTTTCTGTGCTTCTTTATCTTCAATCAGTCTCTCAACACCATACAAAGCTACTCTTCTGTAATCACCGATAATACGTCCACGTCCGTAAGCATCTGGAAGACCTGTGATAACATGGCTTGATCTGCAGGCTCTCATCTCTGGAGTATAAACATCAAATACACCTGCGTTGTGTGTCTTTCTATAATTTGTATAAAAATCAACAACTTCAGGGTCTACCTCATAACCATTGTCTGAACATGCCTGAATTGCCATACGGATACCACCATTTACGTGAAGAGCTCTCTTAAATGGTTTATCTGTCTGGAATCCTACGATTTTCTCTTTCTCTTTATCAAGGTAACCTGCACCATGTGCTGTAATTCCTGTAACTACTTTTGTATCCATGTCAAGGACACCACCGGCTTCTCTCTCCTTCTTCTGAAGGTCAAGAACCTGTTCCCACAAATCCTTTGTAGCCTGCGTAGGTCCAGCTAAAAAGCTTGCATCACCATCATATGGTGTGTAGTTTTTCTGGATAAAATCTCTGACGTTGACTTCTTTTTCCCAAGCGCCACCATTAAATCCTGTCCATTCTTCTCTCATCTTTGTTTTTCCTCCTAAAAATAAATGTAAAGCTTAAAATTCTATAAAGCAATGCGGGATATTCCCGCTCATTACTCACGTAACTTATTCACAAAATGTCAGCAAATCTTCTACTGTTTTCTTTTTTGGCACTGCAGGCTCTTCATCCGGATAACCTACAGCTATCAGCGACATTAACAACTGTCCCTGCGGAACTTCCAGAATATCTGCCGCCTTATCAATGTCAAACAATCCCATGATAACTGTTCCCAGTCCCTTTTCGTTTGCTGCAAGGCAGAAAGTCTGTACCGCAATCCCATTGTCAAAAGCCTGCCAGTTGTCTCCCCGAACTGTAGAGTAACTTCCATCCCGCTCAAAACCTGAACGCTTATCTACAATCGTAGTTGCAACAAGGACCGGAGCGCCATTAATGATTCCCTGATTATGCTCTCCACAGCACTCCTGCGCAATACGGCTCTTTAATGCAGAATCCGTAATCGCAATATAGCGGGTAGTCTGTGTGTTTTTCCAAGAAGGTGCATAGGAAGCCGTCAGCACCAAATCTTCAATAACTTCCTTTGATACCGGGTTATCTTTAAATTTTCTGACACTTCTTCTGGTTTTAATACATGTCACAGCATCCATAAAAAGTACCTCCATAATTATTAGTTAGTTTATGCAGTTACGCTCAATGAATACCTCTGTCAAAAAGACGCACTTCCACACATAAAATGCTATTTTACTAACTGTGAATAATATAACACTTTATCATTTGTTTTGCAATGATAAGAAAAAATAAAATACAAAGAGTTCATTTTCATTATATATTATTCTTATTCTGTTTCTGTTGCATTTGCAACATATTCTTTATTTTGTTATAATAAAATAAATTTTTTATTTTTTTCAGGAGGTATTTTATGATATCAGAAAAAAATCGTTTGTTTTTTAATATCTCAGATTCAGACCAGCGCTCCATGATGAATTGTTTTAATTCTCATATCAAGAAATACTATGCCGGAGAAATCATATGCTTTTACAGCGATGAAGATCGAGGCATCGGCATTTTGGAAAGCGGGAGCGCCTGTGTAGTCCACTGCCTTCCCAATGGCTCACGTACCATTTTAGAAGTCTTAAATGAAGGCGATATTTTCGGACAACTCTTTTACTTTCATGCTTCCAGAGAAAATATCACGGTAGAAGCGACGACGGACTGTAAGGTCAGATATATTGATTATGAACATGTCATCAAGCGCTGCAACAAAGCATGTTCCCATCACAGCCAGCTGGTAAATAACATTCTTCTCATGGTCCAGGATAAGACGCAGAGTATTTGCGAGCATTTAGAAGTTTTAAGCCAGCGTTCCATCCGAGACCGGATTTTAACATATTTTGAAATATTGTCTGCCAAATCTCAAAACAATACGTTTCCAATCCCCTTTACCTGGAGCAACATGGCAGATTATCTTTCCGTAGACCGAAGTGCCATGAGCCGGGAGTTGGGAAAAATGCGGGAAGAAGGTCTTATCAAAATAGAAAAACGCACTGTAACTTTGTTAAAATAAAATGGAAGTAAGAACAGTGTGTTCTTACTTCCATTTTAAATGATGCAGTTCTCCGGCTTCTTCCATTCCTGCGAAATTATTTTGGCGAAGTGCCTCATATAAAATAACTGCCACGGAATTGGCGAGATTGAGAGAGCGGATATTTTCATTCATCGGGATTCTGATACAGTCTTCTTTATTTTGTACCAGAATCTTTTCCGGAATTCCGGCGCTCTCTTTCCCAAACATAATATAATCATCCGGAGAAAATTTTGCATCGGTATATTTTTTCGGTGCTTTCGTGGTGGCAAGCCATATTTTAACTCCCCGGTTTTTTTCTAAAAATTCCCTGTAACTGTCATACACGACCACGTCCAGTTCTTTCCAGTAATCCATCCCTGCCCTTTTTAAAGATTTTTCATTGATTCGAAATCCCATTGGCTCTATCAGATGCAGTCTGGTCCCTGTAGCATAGCAGGTCCTTCCGATATTTCCTGTATTCTGTGGAATCTCCGGCTCTAACAATACAATATTCATTTACTTTTCCTTATCTAACCGTTCTACAAAATTCCGCACTCTTGCCAGAGCAATTTTAAGATTTTCTAAAGAATAGGCATAAGAAATTCTCAGAAATCCCTCTCCACATTCACCAAATGCCGTTCCCGGCACTACTGCTACTTTTTCCTCCATCAGAAGTCTCTCTGCAAATTCTTCAGAAGTCATACCAAACTTTTTAATGCTTGGAAAAACATAAAATGCTCCAAAAGGCTCAAAACATTCCAGATTCATATCCCGGAACTCATGCAGCAGATAGTTTCTCCTCTGGTTATAGGATTCACGCATGCGCCTTACATCATTATCGCAGTTGCGGAGTGCCTCCACGGCCGCGTATTGACTCGTAGTAGGCGCACACATAATCGCAAACTGATGAATTTTTATCATCTGCTCCATAATCAGTGCGGGCGCAGCGGCGTATCCGAGTCTCCATCCCGTCATAGCATACGCTTTGGAAAATCCGTTTATCAGTACCGTTCGTTCTCTCATTCCCGGCAGACATGCAATCGATACGTGTTCTCTTCCATATGTAAGTTCAGAATAAATCTCATCTGAAATAACAAAAATATCCTTCTCTATACATACCTGGGCGATTTCCTCCAGATTCTTTTGTTCCATAATCGCTCCTGTAGGATTATTCGGAAACGGAAGAATTAAAATCTTTGTTTTATCCGTAATGTTCTCTAACAGTTCTTCCTTGGTAAGACGAAATTCATTCTCTTCTTTTAAATTGATAATGACCGGAACGCCATAAGCCAATTCCACGCATGGTACATACGATACATAACTCGGCTGGGGAATCAGCACTTCCTCTCCAGGATTAATCATGGCGCGGATAGCAAGGTCGATTGCCTCACTTCCTCCTACGGTAACCATCACTTCTGTATTATAATCATAATCAAGATTCAGTCTTCTTTTCAGATATTTACAGATTTCTTCCTTTAACTCTTTTAGTCCCGCATTGGATGTATAAAATGTACGTCCCTTCTCAAGACTATATATCCCTTCTTCTCTTACATTCCAAGGAGTATCAAAATCCGGCTCTCCGACGCCCAGTGAAATAGCATCTTTCATTTCACTGACAATATCAAAGAATTTTCTGATTCCTGAAGGTTTCATATTCTTAGAAACATTCGATAATGGGTCTCTCATTATGGTGTAACCAATATCCTTTCATCTTTTTCTTTATCTTCCAGCACTCTTCCATAATCCTTATATTTTTTCAGGACAAAATGAGTCGCTGTATTCAAAATAGGCTCCAGCGTAGACAGCTTACTGGAGACAAACTGTGCAATTTCTTTCATCGACTGTTCTTCCAAAATTACAGTGAAATCAAAACCACCTGACATAAGATAAACAGCCTTGACCTCGTCATATTTATAAATTCTCTCCGCCATTTCATCAAATCCAGTGCCTCTCTGCGGTGTTACTCTCACCTCAATCAGGGCCGTTACTCTCTCCTCGCTGGTCTTGCTCCAGTCTATTAACGTATAATATCCGCAGATAATATTTTCCTTTTCCATCTGGGCAATCTCATTGGCAACTTCCGCCTCTTCCATTCCCAGCAGGACCGCTATTTCATGAAGATCAATTCTGCTGTTCTTTTCCAGTAAACGTAAAATTTCTTCTCTCATATGGAATCTCCTTTAAATAAATCTATATAATTCATTGCCCCTTGGAGGCTCTAAATATCTTTTTTCCAAACCTTTGAGCGCTACCCGGTCTTTTCCTTCTTTCATCGTGCCAATCACGTCGGCATAAATGCCGTGTTCTTCCAGATTTTGGACCAGAGACTCTCCGTTTTCTGTCACAAACAGCACGGCTCCTGTTCCGTCCATCTGATATGGATTGTAATCAAACAGTTCTGCTATCTCTATCGTCTCCTGCCACACCGGTATTTTGGAAATATGAAGTTCAATCCCCATTCCGGCAAACGAAGCCAGTTCCCAGGCCGCGCCAAACACGCCGCCATCAGAAATACTGTAAATTGCCGCCGGCTTATTTTCTTCCATGACAATTCGGACAATCTCTGAAATGTCAAGAAACCGTTTTAATTCTATACAGTTTAAAACAAAATCTGAAGCATACTTTTCGGACAGTTTTTCCTTATATAAGTCGGATAAAACCGCAGTGCCTCCGATTGCAATACTTCCTGCCATGACCACGTCCATATCCGGAACTATATTTTTCCGCGAAAAATGATACTTTGTCTCACCCATCACTGTAATGTGTGCCACAGGATGTGTTACCTGTCCCTGGTAAACTCTGCATTGACAGAGCGAAAGATTTCTATTGGTCACACTGTCATTCAATTTTCTGATTATTTTGCCCAGATTTCTCTCATCAAATTGTTCCGGAATATTAATTTCCAACTGCACATACCGCGGAATTGCCGCCTTTTCGTAAAGTGCATTGATGTTTTTTTGTAAAAAATAATCTTCGCACCCTTCAAACCACTTTAAGATGCAGTTAGAAGACATTACCGCCGTAACCTCTTCCAACATAACCGTGGTAGTTTCTGCTCCGGGAAGAACGCCTTCTACCGGATGGGTTATCTTTTTTAAAACAGAACGATTGTAAGTAATTTCAGAAACTTTTCCTATCTGCATCATAAACCACCTTATGAATATAATCTTTTTCTTCTGTTTCTGTGATTATTCTTCGTCTTTTTTATTTTTTGCTTTTGTTTCTTTTTCCGCCGCTTTCGTATTTTTTTCTGCCTGTTTTTTTGTCACTTTTTCTGTAGTGTTTTCCTCCGGTTTCTGGGTTGTTTTTTCCGGATCCTTTTTATTCGGCGTTTTTGCGCTTCCTTTAATAATCGTCGTCGGAGACATGGCATATGTACTGGTGTGCAGCAGCTCTTTTTTGACCTGCTTTCCATTTTCATAAGTAATCTTCCACAGTTTTGCCACATATCCCACATGTCCCGGCTGCGTCTCTGTATAGCCGACCGGCTTGCTTGAATCTTTTTTCGTCACCGTTTTAATCGGCGTCGTGCTGACCAGCTCACTTTCATATTTTACGGAATGACCACTGTCTCTTGTATCATGTCCATAAATATGAAACGATAAAGACCCTTCTCTATAGATTCCCTGCACATAAATCGGAGCATCTGTATTATTTTCAAAAACCAAATCTTTATAATCCCCTGCCAATGCCGCATCTGCTGCCAAATCTACATAAGATACCGCCATGGAATGGGAAAATCTTTTTGTAATCTTTATTTCCGCCCGCAACAGAGCATTATACAGCGTTGTAGACACCTGACAGATTCCTCCACCCAGACTGTCCTGCACACCGCCGTCAACATAAGTTCCCGCCGGATACCATCCGTTGTCTTCGGTCCATGGGACCAGATGTTCATTACAGGAAAAGCTCTCGCCCGGATACAATATATTTCCATCAATCTTTTCCACACCGTTTTTGATATTCATATTTCTATTGTAATACGCAGACCCTGTTGTGAAATTCGTTGTAAAACTTCCCATGGGCTCATTAGAAACTTTTTCGCAGTCCTTTGTCGTATATTTTGCTCTGGTAATTTCTGTTGTCGCCAGCATGGTAATATCAGATGTGCCATCCCATTTATCATTGATATATTCCAGGATATCCTGCGAAGATTTCTCATAATTTACAGTGCATCCCTCTTCTTCGGGAATAATTTTAAATCCATGCCCTGTCGCTTTCAGCGAAGCATTTTTGGCTTTTACATTATAAGGCTGGCAGATTTTCTTTAACCTTTTTTCTAAAACATTTGGGTCAAAAGCCAGTTCAATCTCATACTTCTTTCCTTTATTTTTAATATCCAGCGCATCTTTATAGCGTTTGATTACACTGCCGCATTTTCCCAACGTGACCGCTTCCTTTACTATGTCCTTGTTGGACCAGCGGTATCCCAGTTCTTTCAGACTGGTCTCTACTACATCTTTATTGACCTGCAGCATAACTTTTGTCGCAGTTTTTTTATTGACGTATTTGTTTACTTCGTCCTTCGCTTCATCATAGGTCATTCCACTCACATCAATTTGACCAATCACAATTCCGTCTTTGATTTTGTCCTGTACATCTTCAGAAGCAGCAAGTACACGCACGGCACCTGTCAGTAAGATAACAGATATCACTGCAATTCCTGCTCTCTTTATCCTTTTCATTTTTCTGCCTCCCAAGTAAAATTGATTCCCAAAATTTATCATTCTAAATACTTAACACGGTTGTAACAATCAGCGCTGCAACTAAAACGAGCGCAATCACTCCCGCAATAATCCTCTGATTTTTTTTGCTATAAAAAAAATTCATTGATATTCTCCTTTAAATATTTCCTTGCATTTTATATTTTCTATATGATAAGTGGTACACTTTTCCATAATACTCTAACAAAGTATATCATATCTAAGAAAAATCTCCTAGTCAAAAATTCTTCCATTTTCGCTGAGAATTTTGTCTATTTTTTTTGATGCTTCACTTTTCGTCAGCTTTTCTATATCAAAATCTGCCGGTATGTTGTGATATTTCATTAGTGCGGATAGATATTTTTTCTGTTTCTCTGTAATCGGCTGAAGTTTCTTTACGCTATAGCGAAACGGACTCGGCTCAAACAATTCGGGCATCTGGGCTCCATATTGTTCCATCAATGTAAGATAAAGCCGGGAAGTGGCCCCGGCGTCATTGAGGGCTCTGTGGTGATTTTTATCTTCAATACCATAATATTGACACAGGTAGTCCAATGCTCTGCTCTCCAAATGAGGCAATACCTTTCTTGCAATTTTTAAAGTATCCATTCCGCTTCTGTCAAATTCCATATTTAAATTCATTGCATTTTGCTTTAAAAATCTATAGTCAAACATAATATTGTGTCCCAGCAGATAATCCTTTCCCGCAAAGCGCACAAATGCCGGCAAAACCTCAGAAATTTCAGCTTGTCCTGACAGCATATCGTTGCTGATTCCCGTAAGGTCCGTGATAAACGGCGATACTTCTACCCCCGGATCAATCAGGCTGGAAAATGTGTCAACCACCTTTCCCTCTCTTACTTTTACCGCTCCAATTTCAATAATTCTGTCCCATTTAGAATGAATTCCTGAAGTCTCTATGTCTACACATACGTAATCTTTTATCATTTTTCTTCCCTTATCCTATCGGTTATCTCTATCGTTTCTGCCTGGTGGTCTAATGCGCTTCTATTTCTGTAATCAAATAAAATATATGTCTCCTTCCCGGAGCCTATTCCAAATATTTCGATGTGTGTCATTTTCTCAATCTGCCTGGAATCATACGCTTCATAATCAGGCAACAGTTCTCTCACATGGCAGGAACGGTAAAACTTTTGCACTCTTTTTTTATAAGATGTAATATCTAATGCAAAATCCGGTCTTGCCTTGGCATTTTCTCGCAGATAAAAATCATATGTCAATCGTTCTCTGAACGCTTTATCGACGTTGGATGTCGCCGTGAAAGCCGGTATGCCAGCCGTCTCCCCGCTATTGCAACTTTTCTCTCTGTTTTTTACCGTTTGAAAAAATTCCAACAAAATATCATACCGCGTTATGCGCGAATGTTTTTCCCCTTTCGGATGTTTTTTTTGATAAAATGTTCCCAGCTGTTCATACATTTCAAACGCCGAAGAAAAATATCGTTCCAAATATTTCATAGTATGGGCAAACTGTCCACTGTTGTAGTATACTTCTAAAACTTCTTCAACACGTTTTAAATTGATAATAGACTGATAAGACAGCCATGGCGTGGCGAGCACTTCATAAGGGGCCCTTTCGGAATAAATAATGCCGTATTCTTTTGCGCACGCTTCCATGTCTGAGCCATGAAGAATTTTTAAAAATCCTAATTGAAGCTGATCAGGTTTCATCGCATACACTTCATGAAAAGAATTTGCAAACGATTCATAATTTTCATAGGGAAGCCCCGCTATCAGGTCAAGATGCTGATGAATATTGTGATTGTTTCTGATTTTCTGCGTGACCTTTGCAATTTTCGCAATATCTGTTTTCCGGTGAATTGCTTCCAGTGTTTTTTTATTTGTCGACTGCACACCAATTTCAAACTGTATCAGTCCCGGACGCATTGTACCAAGAAATTCCACCTGCTCGTCCGTCATTAAATCTGCTGCGATTTCAAAATGAAAATTTGTAATTCCATTATCATTTTTTTGGATAAATTTCCATATTGCAAGGGCACGGCGCGGGTCACAGTTGAATGTTCGGTCTACAAATTTTACCTGCTTGACCCTGTGTTCCATAAAAAATTCCAATTCCTTTTTTACCATCTCTAAATCTCGAAATCTCAATGTCTTATCAACACACGAGAGACAGTAACTGCAGGAAAACGGACATCCTCTGCTCGACTCATAATAGATGATCCGGTTTTCAAATTTTTCCAAACCGTTGTATATAAAGGGAATATCAGATAAATCAACGAATGATTCGGGAGAATTTACGATGACTTTTTCTTTGCGGTATGCTATTCCTCTCAACGCTTTTAACGCAGTTTCGTCTATGGGAACACACTCATAGGCGTCCATTATATTTTGAAATACCTTTTCTCCCTCTCCAAACATTACATAATCTATACTTTTATTTTCTGTCAGAAAAGTTTCTATGGAATAGGACACCTCCGGTCCTCCCACCCATATTTCTGTCTTGGGACTGATTTTTTTATAGTCTGCGGCAAGTTCTTTGACCAGCGAAATATTCCATATATAGCAGGAAAATCCAATCGCGTCTGCACCTCTTTCATAAATATCGCGCAATATCTCATCAGCATATTGATTGATTGTGTATTCTGCGATTTCAATCTGATGTCTGTTTTTTCCATATTTTTGTGCATAAGCTCTCAAATTGTAAACTGCCAGATTAGAATGAATATATTTTGAATTTATCGCAACGAATAAAAATTTCATTTTGTCCTCCCGCATAACTATTTACACAATAGAGCAAATAAGAAAAATTGTCAAAACATTACGCTATTTTTCCAGTAAATTTTCTTGAAATCACACAGAGATATGCTACAATTCAAATCAGTATAATAGGATTGGGAGATATTACTTATGAATCTGAAAAATTATCATCTGGTATGGAGCGATGATTTTGATTATGAAGGGATGCCTGACCCGAAAAAATGGTCTTATGAAGTGGGAAATTTCCAATGGCCCAACCGGGAACTGCAGGCATATACCGACAGGCCCTCCAATATTTATGTAAAAGACGGAAAACTTGTCATTCGCTCTCTCAAAGAAAAAGATGGCGAACGCGAATATACATCTGCCAAAATTAATACAAATCAGAAAGCCTGCTGGCAATATGGATATTTTGATATCCGGGCAAAATTTCCGGGAGGTTTGGGCTCATGGCCTGCAATCTGGATGATGCCTTCCAGAAAACCACGTCCAATCCCGGACGGAATTCCCGTGCGTACAGATGGAAAACCAGACTTTCAAAATTTTACCGATGAACACTGGAAAATCTTTCCACCGCTTCCGGAAAAAGAACGCTGGCCAAATTGCGGGGAGATTGATTTGGTCGAGCATATTGGCAGAAGACCGGATGATTTGCTGTTCAGTCTTCATTCTGCCCGGCACAATCACAGAAGAAACGACACCGTTCCCTACACAAAAGTAGTGTCCTTTGAAAAGAATTTTCTAAAAGAATTTCACAACTACTCTATGGAATGGACGCCGGACTATTTTGAATATTTTGTAGATGGCGTAAGTTACTGCAAGTATCACCGCTTGGACGATTCGGTAGAACAGGGATATGATTCCTGGCCTTTTGACAAACCTTTTTATCTGATTATTAACACTGCAGTCGGCGGTGGTCTGGGCGGGCCGGTCAATGACGCTGATTTACCTTTTTTGTTTGAAATAGAATATGTCCATGTATACCAGAAAAAGAATTAAGAAAACTCTACCTCTCTCTGTGGAATGGTTGATAACCATATATTACAAAAAGGGGAAAGTGCGTTTTGAATATAAAAAAAGCGGGTGATGGGAATCGAACCCACATATCCAGCTTGGAAGGCTGGTGTTCTACCACTGAACTACACCCGCATATGTTGATATTTTTCAATGCCCAGTTCCGGAATCGAACCAGAGACACGAGGATTTTCAGTCCTCTGCTCTACCAACTGAGCTAACTGGGCATGTACACAAACCGGTCCATGATGAATTCATGTACGTTTATTGTGCTGCCTGATTATTCTATATTACCAGTCTTTTTTTGTCAAGATGCTTTTTCATCTCTCTCCGTCTCTGTTCCTGTTTTCAGAATTTTTCCATAATAAACTACATAACACATCAGTGTACAGAACATAATGGCCATATTCAACAAAATCAAAATATCAACCCATTTTTCTGGCATATCGGGAAATAACAGCAATGCAATTAAAATGACATAACTGCTGAAGGTACATACTTTTCCATACCACATAGCGCCTTCTACTTTATGTCCTTTTTTGATGGAATAAAGTCCCACGATTCCCATAAAGCCTTCTTTCACCACATAAAAAGCTACCATTGCAATTACAATCGTATATTTAAAAGACAGACTCAGTATAATGGCTCCGAGCGTGATTTTATCCGCAATGGGGTCAAGTACTTTTCCCCATTCTGTTACCATATTAAATTTTCTGGCAATCTTCCCATCAAAAAAATCGGTCAGCCCGGAAATAACAATCGTCGCGATGACCGGCCAGTATGGTGCGCCATTGAGCGAACGATAAAAAAGCACCATATATACTGCTACCAGAAAAATCCTGAAATATCCCATTAAGTTAGGAATTGAAAAATACTCCCGCCAAAAACTTTTTTCCATCCAATCTCATCTCCTTACTTCCAATAGTATACTCCAAACCCGAAACTTTTAAAACCGAAAACGGACAGACAAAATCTGTCCGTTTAAAAATAATATCATAAATATTATTGATGTGATTTTATTTTTGTCCAGAGATTAGAAGTATATGCTTTGATATCAGCATTCTGGTCTTTAAATTCTTCATTTTTCTCATTGGATGTATCCGGTGCACATCCCGGATTTCCTTTATATTCCACATTCTGAAAATATTCATAAACAGATTTCACTGCGCTGTCATATCCGATATATTCTGTATTGATAATTGCTACTTCTCTGTTTAGAAAATAATCTATAAACTGATGCGCCAGTTTTATATTCTGGCAATCTTTGGTTATTACCATTCCATCGGTCCATACATTGCTTCCCTGCTCTGGAACAAAGAAGTCCATATTTTCATTCTCATTGATAATATATGCTCCATCACCGGAATAAACGACTGCCATCGCTTTATTCCCGGAAATCATATTATCCATAACATCATCTCCCACATAGACCGGATTCATAAGCTCCCTCTGTTCCACGAGCCACTGATATGCTTCGTTCAGTTTCCCTTTATCGGTTGTATTCATGGAATAACCCAGGGCCTTTAATGCCACCATAAACGCATCTCTCTCTGAATCATACATATAGATATTTCCACTATATTTTTTATTTCGCAGTAAATCCCAGCCTTCCTGTAAATCTTTTTGGTCCACAACCGTTTTATCATATACGATTCCTACTGTCCCCCAATAATAAGGCACTGTATACCGGTCCTGTGGATCATAATTTCCTCCGAGCAGTTTCGGAATAATTTTATCTTTATTTTTTATGAGGCTCCAATCTATCGGCTGCAGGTATTCTTCCCGGATAAGACGTTCTATCATATAATCCGACGGAACAACAATATCATATTTTGCACCGCTTTGTAATTTTGTATACATCGATTCATTGGAATCATAGGTTTCATACACGATTTTACAATGATATTTTTCCTCAAATTCATTTACGAGCGAAGCGTCCATATATTCTCCGGAATTGAAAACGCGAAGTACCGGTTTATTGTTCATCTCGGAAAATCGAATGATGCAGAAGAAAGCAATACCCAACGAAATTACAATTCCAGCCGTCGCCATTGCCTTGCGGAAGATTCCTTTTTTTGTTCCGGCAAGCTCTACCTTTTTCTTTTTCCTGTGTTTTGTGACAACAGGAATGACATTGACAATAACCAAAATAAACACAACCACAAGAATCAACAGGGTGGAGAGCGCATTAATGGTTGGATTGGTCCGCTTTGTCATATTGTAAACAATAATAGAAATATTTGACACGCCATTACCTGTCACAAAATAAGAAATAACAAAATCATCAATGGACATCGTAAAAGCCAACAGTGTTCCCGCATAAATTCCCGGCTTCAGCATCGGAAGTATTACCTTTACCAATGCCTGAAACGGTGTTGCTCCCAAATCCATTGCCACATCTGCAAGATTATGGTCCATGCTTCTTACCTTAGGATATACACTGACAATTACATACGGAGTACAAAAGGCAATATGCGCCAGCAACATCGTAATATATCCCCGCTCCATTCTGATGGAAGTGAAAAACAACATCATACCGATTGCCGTGACAATCTCCGGATTCATAATCGGCATATTATTAATGTTCAACAGCCATTCTTTTATTACTTTTCTGCTTTTTGACAGTCCTATCGCTGTCATCGTTCCGAGTATGGTAGAAATAATCGTAGCAATCAATGCAATACTGACAGACACATACACTGCGGATATAATATTGGAATCCGTCAGCAGTCTTCGATACCATTTCAGTGAAAATCCCGTAAAATGTGTCAGAGACTTTGAAGAATTGAACGAGAAAAACATTGTCACAAAAATCGGAAGATAGAAAAATATAAAGCAGAGCGCTATGTACAGTTTTGGCCCTATGGAGATTCTTTTTTTCATTTTTCACCTCCGGCATCCTCTGCGTCTATTTTTTTCATAATTCCCATCATTGCCAGAATGACAATCGCCAGCAAGACAGAAATGGCGCTTCCAAAATTCCAATCTCCCACAGATATGAACTGATTCTCTATCAGATTTCCAATCAGCACAAACTGATGTCCTCCCAAAAGTACAGGAATGACAAATGTGGAAATACTCAGCAGAAATACCATAGTTATTCCGCTGATTACTCCGGGAAGTGACAATTTAAAAATGACTTTTGTAAATGTTTTCACTCTGCCTGCGCCCAAATCTTTTGCCGCTTCAACCAGCGAATAATCCATTTTGACCAGTGATGTGTGGATAGGGATTACCATAAATGGAAGCAAATCGCAAACCAGTCCCATAATGACCGAGAAATTTGTGTACATCATGTTGACCGGATTCAGGCCAAGGAATTTCAACAGCGCGTTGATAATGCCATTATCTGACAATAAACTAATCCAGGCATAAGTCCGCAGCAACGTGTTAATCCACATCGGTATTGTCACCAATAAGATCAGTATATCCTGTACTCCTTCACTGAATTTTGAAATAAAATAAGCCATCGGATATGCCAGGAACAAACAGATGCCGGTTGTCAGAAGCCCCATCTGAAGAGACTTTAAAAATACATTCAGATATACCGGATCCAATATCCTTTTAAAATTATGTAATGTAAAATGTATTGTAATCAGCGAATTATCCCCTGTGGTCACAGAATAAAGCACAATCAAAACAAGCGGAAGTGCAATCAGCAGAAATGACCATATTATGTAGGGCGTCGTCAATCCTTTATAATGTTTCATAATTCCTCCTAGTTATCCATCTTGTGCATTACCTGAATATCATATGGGTCAATCGTCAGTCCCACTTTTTTTCCAATATCAATATCTTCCGTAGTATGTACTTTATAGTTTCTATATTTTGCCTCTGCAAGGTATTCATAATGAACTCCCATAAATACTTTAGAAACAATTTTTCCTTCTATCTTTCCATCTTCCGGCGCAACGATATGTATATCTTCCGGTCTCAAAACGACTTCAATATCTTCGTTTTCCTTAAAACCTTTATCCACACACTCCCATTTTACATCATCAAAAGACACAAGACAGTCCTGAATCATGTTTCCTTCAATAATATTTGATTCTCCAATAAAATTTGCGACAAACCTGTTCTGCGGCTCATTATAAATATCCATAGGTGTCCCGATTTGCTGTATAATACCGTCATTCATAACTACTATTGTATCTGACATGGACAGGGCTTCTTCCTGGTCGTGAGTCACAAACACAAAAGTAATCCCTACTTCTTTCTGTATCTTTTTCAATTCCGCCTGCATATCTTTGCGAAGTTTTGCATCCAACGCGCCCAGCGGCTCATCCAGCAAAAGTACTTTCGGCTCGTTTACCAGCGCTCTGGCGATGGCGACACGTTGCTGCTGCCCGCCGGATAGACTGGTTACATCACGCTTTTCAAATCCTTTTAACCCCACCAGATTCAACATATTTTTCACTTTTTCTTCTACAATTTTTTTATCCGTTTTTTTCAAATTTAACCCAAACGCTACATTGTCAAATACATTTAAAAAAGGAAAAAGGGCATATTTTTGAAAAACAGTGTTTACCTCTCTCTTATAAGGAGGTAGTTTGGCAATATCGTTTCCGTGAAACAGCACCTGTCCGTGACTTGGCTCTTCAAACCCGCCAATAATACGCAGTATTGTCGTTTTTCCACAGCCACTGGGACCCAGAAGCGTGAGAAATTCATTTTCATAAATATTTAAATCAATTCCTTTTAATACCTGATGCTCCCCAAAATTTTTAGACAGATTTCTCAACTCAATAATTTTATTTCCCATGATGTTCCTCCATTGACTGTTCTATTAAAAGCTTGGGGGACAGCTTACCCATATTATCTGCGCCCCCTTTTTTGATTCCAGATAATGTTTATACTTTGCCTCATAATAAAAAGACTCTCCCTTTTCTGCATGAAAGGAACGGTTTCCCACAATGACATCGACAGCCCCTGAGAGTACATAGCCAAATTCCTCTCCTTCGTGCGGGTTGTCAGGGTATGTCGAGCCACCGGGTCTCAATGTGAGAAGAATCGGCTCCATCAGATTTTTCTGGGCATTGGGAATAATCCATTCCACCACATTTTCGAGCTGATTGTCTTCCTTCTCAAAATAATCTTCTTTGGAAAATACAATCTGATTATCCTCATCATCCCCGAAAAAATTTTTTAAATCAGTACCCAGACATTGTAAAACATCGATGAGCGTGGCAATCGAAGGGGAAGTAAGATTATTTTCCACTTGGGAAATAAATCCCTTCGACAACTCTGAACGGTCGGCCAGTTCCTCCTGAGTCAGACCGTTCGCAATCCTCAATGCTTTTATTTTACTTCCAATATTCATAAATACTGCCTTTCCTCTCCAAACGTTTTCTTCTGAAAGGTGCAATTTTTTATATTCAAATTGCTCCCCGTTTTTATTTTTGAAGTTTTTTAAAACTAAATAAAAAGTTTAGTATTCCTAACCAATGACAAATATATATGTTTCCGGAGTATCTGTCAATAAAAATATAAAAAAAGAGTTCAAACGAACTCTTTTTTTATGCTTATCCAATTGGAATTTAGAAGATAAATAAAATATTTTTTATATATCATAATCCAAAACGACAAATATTCTTTATAAATTATAAAAATAATTTTTATCATTCACATCATCTTTCGGTATTGGAAGCATCACATAATCCTCATTGAGACTCTCAATACTTTCCATTTCTTCGTGGCTCAGTTCAAAATCATAAATGTCAAGATTTTCCTTCATATGTTCTTGTGAGGTCGTGAATACTACCGGTATAACCCCGTTTTGAAAATGCCATCGCAAGATAATTTGAGCAATGGTCTTCTTATGTTTCTGCGCCAGGTTTTTCAGCACTTCATTTTCTCTGATTTCTCCGCTAACCCTTCCGGTCGGCGTGTGCGCTTCCAGCACAATATTATTTTTTTTGCAGTATTCTCTCAACTCCCTCTTAGAATTCAAAGGTTGGATTTCTGCCTGTACGACATGCGGGGTGATGGAACACTGACTCCTCAATTCCTCCAGCTGTTCCACTGTGACATTGCAGACACCAATGGCTCTTGTCAATCCTTTCTCGTACAATTTTTCCATCTGTTGATAGATTTCTATCCAGTTTCCATTTGGCATATGGACTAAATATAAATCCACATAATCGGTCTGCAGATATTTCAGGGAAATATTCAAACTTCCCTCAACGGTAGGAGCGCCCCACTTTCTTTTCAACTCCGGCCAGATAATTTTCGTTGTCACAAAATACTGATTTCTCGGAACTTTTTTCATCAGTTTTCCAATCATCAGCTCCGAATGTCCATAGAGACGTCCCGTATCAAACGAGCAAAAGCCGGCCTGGTAAGCCTTTCGCATTACGTTTACCCCCCCCCAGTCCATCAGCAGCTTTTTCTCGATTCTGCGGTTTTTTATACTGCTCTTCACATGAAGGTAACTGTCTTTCAAAAACAATTTCTTATTCCTGTAATATCTTCTGATAACTCCGGTCCCATAGGCTATATTCGGCATCCTAACGCCATTTGACAATTCTATTGTATGCTCACATATTTTTTCATTGATATCGTTTTCCATCTTATAATATTGCTCCATGTCCTGAAATAATTTCTTAGAAAATTTTCTCTTTCCCTCAACATTCATAAAATAACATTCCTGATAATATTTATCTTTAGAAAATTCTGCATCTCTAAAATAATTCAGAATCGGAATCTGATTTGTGTTTATCTTTTTCAACTGATCCATAACAAATCTCTGTTCAAAACTTTCACTGACCTGTTGATTAATTTCCTCACACATCGGTGGAATCACAAATACAGGACGCCATGCGTTTTCATCACATAATTTTAAAATATTTTCCAGGTGGGTCCGTCTTTTTTCAAATTCTTCTTCCTGATATGCAGACTGCTTTTCATCTGTCAGATTACTCAATGTTGTCTGGGCAAGCCAGCCTTGCATGGCCCGATTGATACTATTTTCCATTTGCTCTTTGGTGAGCGTTTCATGAGAATATAATTTTTGTTGTCCCCAAAGACCGGTATCTCTCCATATTTTAAATACATTTTTTGGATTCTTTAAAATCGGAAACACTGTAAGAAACTTCCGGAATCTTGAATAATTTGTAATGTTTTCCGGTTTTAGAAAATGATAAAACACATCATAATAATCTTTTCTACGATAATTCAGATTTTTTGCAAAAGATAATGGACTGGTCACAATAATCATTATCAATGCGGACGGTTTTATTTTGCTCTGATATTGCTTTAATATCTTATAAGAATACTCATAGGACAACGGCGCCATGCAAAAGTTGAATCCTTTTTTGTTTAATCCCTCAAAAGAAATGTCATGCAGACCGGGACCTGAGCCGACTGCCGCAATCTCAATATTGTCCGGAACATCTTTAAACTTATCTACCTGCCAGATACAATTTTTATAATGATTCGTCTTCTTATATAAATGATTTAATATCATGAACACCATGATAAATAAAGCAAGTAAAATCATTAATATCAATATTTTCATTTTATCCTCCTCGCGTTGCTGCCTATGAAATAAATTTTGTCTTTATCTTTTCAGGCAGCAATCCCAGTATAAATGAAAAAGCATTTTTGAAATCTCTGCTCTTACAATACACAACAAACAATAATACATTTGGAATGATGAGGCAGCATATTACTTTCATAATAAAAGCAATCCAGCCCATTCCGCCGATAAGATGACATATTTCCCAGGTAACTATGCCGATACCGGTAGTAACTGCGGCATATAACAATAATCTCCTCAAATATCTCATCCAATCTTTTCTTGATTGAAAATAATACTTGAATAATATCCAGGAGCCATAAGGAACAGATACAAGTACAATACTGACAATCGTTGAAATTACAATTCCTGCCAATCCAATAAAATTTACAAGAATCAAATTTAAAATCAGATTACACACAGAAGAAATCACAGGCACCAGTTTCCCCTGCCACCACAGACCGATTGCTTCTTTGTATATATAAACCAAATCCGCCATTTTGTATGTGTAAAAATAAACTGCCAGAAGAATGACAAGTCCGAAAGGAAGCATGTTTTCCTCTCCCACCCACAATCTTACAAACGGCTGGTATAAGCAGACGAGACATACCCCCCACCAGCTAATCAGCCATATGTACATAAACGAAAATTTTTTGAAATCCGTAAAATTTTTTTCTTTCGATTCTGTGACAATACTGTTTCCCACGACCGGGATAATGGATTGCTGTATCACTGTGAGAAATCCAAAAAGTGCAGTAATGATATAATAATACACATTATAAATCCCAAGAACTCTCAGCCCCAGAAATGCAGAAATAACAATCGTATCCACCGAAGTCAATATAATTCCTCCTATTTTCTGGAACACCATTCCGCTGACTTTTTCTCTGATACTTCTTTTTTCTTCTTTCGGAATTTTACCCCTGCACACATACTGTGGATACATCTTTCTCGTAATAACTGCCCCGAGGATATTGTTGGTCAAAGTACAGACAGGTATCACAATCACATAGATATAGTAGTTGCGAAATAGAATTAAAATCGCAATCTGTATCACATACATGAAAAAGTTTACGGAAACATCAATTTTACTTTTTAAATCCACTCTCTGGTTTGCCAGAAAAAGAGAGTATCTGTAAGCAAAAAAGAAATACCCGATAACATTATTTAACAGATATACGGAAAACAGAACATAAATATTAATATTATCCGGAATTTCTCCCTCGATAAAATAATTTAAAAACGGCATAATCATCAGTCCGACAATTAAAATAATCATGCCTATTCCCAGATAACATTTTCTGTAAAAATTCAATAATGCACAGACTTTGCTGTCATCCCCTTTTGCAATGGGCTCATACATACTAAAAACCAGCGCACCGCCAATTCCCAGTTCCGCAAAACTCAACACGCCCAGCAGAGAGGTAAACAGACTTCCCAATCCTACATACTGCATTCCCATAGTGTATATCATAACCGTCCGGGATATAAAGGGCATTAAAATAATTACGCAGTTATTGAAAACTCCCCATATAATATTTCCTTTTGCATTTTGTGTTCTTGTCGCCATCTTATTTACCTTTATAAAATATTAGCTGTCCTTCTCATTGTGTCAAAGCTTTATGGACAAAATCTGTAAATTTATCCCTTTCTTTTTTCAAAATAGCAGGAATCTGACTGTAATCCAATTCTGCATTTTTTTCATATTCCTTCCCCTGTGCTACATAATTGTCTATATCAAAAATTTTTGCCAGATTTGCAAACCGGGAACTCATGTCTCCACCCTGGCCTGTTCTTGGAACAACCAAAAATTTCTTTCCAAAAATCAGAGAAAATGCCACGGCATGGAAAGAATCTGTAATGACCTTTTCGCTGTTTCGAATTAACCAGACAAATTCAGACGGATTGGCTGTAAATTCCCAATCTGCCGTCACTTTTAGCCTGTTCCAATCATTTTCCAAAAATACAATATTCATCCCATTGTCTATGGCATATTGTCTAATATCTTCGGGGATATTTTTGTCATATTCTCCGAGCAGATAACAGAGCACATATTTTTTATCTCCCAAAGCATCCGGTTTTTTTTCTATTTCCTGCCACTGCGCAGCTGTCAACATTAATGTCGGATCAATTACCACCTCTGCTTTTTTAGAAGATAACTCTTCAACGATTGTCCTTGCCGAATCTTCCCGGACAGAGACGGCGTCCAAATCTTCTAATAAATGGTGAATCCGCACTCTGTCTTCTTCTTTTTCAATTCTGTCGATACCAAAACTCGCAGCTACGGCAATCTTCTTTTTTCCTTCCACAAAGGACAGAAAAAAGCTGTCAGAATTCGTCTCAAAATTAGGATTCCAGATTTGGTCACTCCCACAGATAAACGCATCATATTTTTTACTGATTTTTTTGTCGACTGCATCAGACTTGATAATACTCCGGCTGATGTTCAGATACCGGTTGTTAAATTTCCGAAAAGATTCCGTCCTTCTGGCGTTTCTGCTATATTTTATTCTCAGATATTTTTTCATTGCAAGCTTCCATCTGGTTTTGCCTCTGAGCCAGTAATTTTTTCTTGTAATGGTCTCCACGGAATGTCCCATCTGTGTCAGAGCAGTCTGCATTGCATAATTCTGAAGTCGGTTTCCATAGTTTTCCCCTCTTGTAATTGTCACTAACCCGATTTTCATTTTAATACTCCATTTTTATTTTTTATTGCCAGCAGTATATGCCTTTCGATTCAGCTTTCCATTATATGTGCGGGCAACCTTGTCCACTCTTTCTATCTGCTGTGGTACTTTATAATTTTCAAGTCGTTCTTCCAGAAACTTGAGTATTTTTTTCGGATTATATTCTGTCTCATCACTTACAACAACCAGCAATTTAATTGCCTGACCTGTCACAGGATGCTCCATTGGAATACAAATGCAGTCCTCTATTTCTTCCATTCCTAATACGGTCTCTTCAATCTCTGTCGGCGCTACTTTCAGCCCTCCCACATTGATTACATCGCCTTTTCTTCCTGATACATAAATAAATCCACTCTCATCAATGTATCCGATATCATTGGTATATACAATGCCATCCTGCAGGACTTCGTCCGTCAGCTCCGGTTCATTGATATACCGTTTCATGTTTACACCCCCCCTGCATGCCAAAAGGCCCATATGGTCCTTGGAAGAGTGAATAATGTTTCTGTCATCATCCACGACGATTACTTCCGCATTTGGCATCGCCTTTCCAATACAGCCAATCAGTCCCGGATTTGCATTATAGTCATACATACAGATAGTCCCGGATTCCGAAGAGCCATAAAGATTATATAATCTTGATTTTGGTAACAGCTGACACAGTCTGATTTTATCCGGCTCCGGCAATGGTGAAGTCGCTGATTCGATAAAGTCAATCTTATCTGCATATTCCCCAATCTTATTTTTTGTCAGCTGAAATATTGTTCTAATTGCCGAAGGTGGAAGACAGCATGAAATTTTCTCACATGGATAATCCAATGCCTTAAAAAATTCTTTCAGATTTGTCATTCCATCCAGCACATATATTGTGCTTCCATTGACAAACGTCGTAAATAACTTTCTGACAGCGCTTGCATGATTTAACGGTCCCGGTACGATGACAACCGTATCCTTTTTGTACTTACATCCATAAATGGTGTTCTCAGCAGAAGCAATCAGCGCTTTATGGGAAATCTCCACCCCTTTAGAGGCTCCTGTCGTGCCCGTAGTGTAAAGAATGTCCGCCGAGTCATCTTCTGCCGGAAACTGAATTTCATCCAGATGATACATCTGTGCATGTTCCAGTACTTTTTGATTATCCAGGAAAATGGTGTCATATTTTTCCAGAATACTCGCATCATCACTGATGATTGCTTTTGCTCCGCCAATCGCATTGACGGCAGAAATAATTCCCTCATTTGGAATACTCTTCTCCAGACCGGCAATAATTCCTCCGGCAAGATGTACTCCTAAGTAGATTAAAATATATTCTAATGACTGGCTGGATTTTGCTACAACCACATCTCCTTTTTTTATTCCTTTCTGCTTCAGATATGCGGCATATCCGCATGCCAGTTCAAATAGTCTCCCATAGGAAATCTGTTCTCCGTTCACAATAACTGCAATTTTATCCGGTGTTTCTTTTGCATATTCCTGTACATATTCTTCAATTATTTTTCCCATAATCTATCTCTTTTCACTTTCTATTTATTTTTTCTTTTATATGCAATAATACTTCCCACTACTGTGACAATCAGCGAAGTTAAAATTGCGGCATATGTCTCGCTGAAATTTGGGTGAATTGGATATTGTCCTACAACATTTTTATATATAATCCAAAACAGCCCTACCAGACCGGTAGAAAGCATTGCAATATTTGCAGCTTTTTGAGATGTCTTTCTCCAATAAATTCCAAGCAGTAACACAACAAACAGGCTCGCTCTGATACTATATGCAAAATATGCAATATCCAATGCTTTTTGTCTGTAATAAATTAATGCCAGAACAATACTTGTAATTCCTGCAATCAGGGTAACATATCTCGACACTTTCAGCACATGTGCATCATCGTCCTTTCTGTCTCTTCCCAATTTTGTCTCCAGATAAATATCTCTGGTAAACAGGGTACCACATGCCAGAAAAATCGGGGAAGCGGTAGATAACACTGCCGCGATGATTGCTGCCATAACCAGTCCTCCGGAAATCGGATTTAATGACATCATAAGTGTAGGCAGAGCCAGTTTTGCGTCTGCCAGTCCCGGGAACTGTACTTTCGCTATCATTCCCAGAATTGCTGTCATAAAACCAAAAACTCCTACGATGATTGCAATGATATAAGAAGAACGCACCGCTGTCTTGATGTCTTTGGATGCCAGAATTGGCTGAAGACCTGCCTGGGACACACAAGCTCCCAACAGGGAAGCAACAACCCATGAGCTGATTTTCGGCATACCGATTCCTGTCAGGGAAAAATAAGAGGCCGGAAGCGTGTCCTTTAATGTACTAAAACCTCCATCAATTCCTCCAAGACATAAAATTACAGCCAGAATAATCCCGCTGTATAAAACAACCATGTGCATGATATTGGTATATCCGACAGCCATCATTCCACCAAAAACAGTATAGAGAAGTACGCCGGCGCCCATAATCAGAATAGAAACTGCCGCATTGATGTGAAACAGAGTCTCACCAATTGTTCCGATTGCTATAATCGGAATACTGCCCAATACAATCGTCAGAAAAATAGACAATACGCTTGCCACGATTCTTGCCCTGTTTCCAATATATTTTCCTAAAATTCCCGTGACTGTTGGGGTTTTCATACTCCGATATAACTTGGCAAAAAATAATGCAAGAAAAAACATCCCGATACCATTTGCAATCGTATACCATGCCCCCGAGATGCCATATTCATACCCATATTCTGATATTCCTGTTGTCGCCGTACCGCCAATCCACTCTCCGGCGCCCACGCATACACACATCAAAGTCCCCAAGCCTACACCATCAAACGTTTTTGATGACTTTATCTTCTTTTTTGAATATAATCCAATAACAATTGTCAGGATTAAATATGCCAAAACAATCAAAATCTGCATTTTATCTTAAACTCCTTTTTTTTCCAGAACAACCTGTTTTATCTTTGCCCAGTTATCAAATTCCATCAGTTCATCAAATTCAAATTCTATCTGAAACTCCTCTTCGATTCTTGAAATCAGTTCCATGTTCTGCAAGGAATTCCAGTTATCTGTTTTTCCCGGAGCCATATCACCGGTAATTACCACATCATCATCCAGCAGTAATGTCTCTCTCAAAATTTCGTCTAATCTCTTTTCAATATCCACAACTTACTCCCTTCTCGTTTTATTATATATTTTCTGGATTATCTTTCCCAGTGAATATCTTTCATCGCCGGTCTGGCAGGTGCTGTTCCCACCATCATATGATCCGGTATGTTAGATGCCACGAGGCAGTTTGCTCCAATTACACATTGATTGCCGATTTCTGCACCTTTTAACACAGTACTCTTCATTCCCAGCCATACATTATCGCCAATAACAATTTCTTTTGGCTCATTGATTCTTACATTTTCTGCATTATAAATCGGATGATGGTCATCATCCAGAATAAATGCCATTCTTGCCATGGATAACTCCTGTCCCGCTGTGATTTTATACCCACAGATAATCAGGCTTCCTGTATTCATATATGCACTCTGCATCACAAGCTTCGCATCATTGTGGACCTGAACGCCGGCGCCATAATACAAACTAACGACTCCGTTAATTTCCCAGACTGCATTTTCTCTGAGCAGAACAAGACACTCTGCTTTTGAGCCTTTAATTTTGTTACTGTTCAAATGCAATGTTCCGCTGTGCATTACAATTCTTGCTGTCTTTGCAATTTGAATTCTGGTACCCTTGTATGGTACGATTTTGCAGCCTTTTCCCTTTATGATACGTTTGCACAAAAAGTTATAATAAATATATTTATGTTTGTCAATCTGATGCAGGTAACTTAACCTATTTATTATTTTTCTTATTAATTTCATTCTGTTCTTTTTTCCTTTCGATTTTGCACTGTTCAAATTACCACTGGCTGAAATCACAATGGTCCGGATCCGGCCACATGCGTTTTCCACAATCCAATTTTTCTATAGAAGCCATCTCCTCGTCATCCAGAGAAAATCCCCAGATATCCATGTTATTTTTCAGATGTTTTTTATTGGTTGTGTTGGGAATAGGTATATTTCCCAACTGATAATGCCAGCGCATAATTAACTGCGCAATACTAATAGAGTACTTTTGACAGATTGCGTCAATCTCCGGGTTTGCTTTCAGCTCCGAAAACTTTATCCTTCCGGTAGGCGTGTGGGCAATAACCTGTATTCCCTTTTCCTTACAGTATTTACGTACTTCTTTCTGCTGTAAATAAGGATGACATTCTATCTCATTGACTACCGGAGGAATTTCAGCAATCTTCATGATTTCCTCCAGATGATGTGGATGGCAGTTACATACGCCAATCGCTTTCGCTTTTCCCGACCGGCATATTTCTTCCATTATTTTCCAGCTTTCCAGATAAGTTTCTGTCTGAGGCCAGTGCATCAGATATAAATCTACATAATCCAGATTTAATTCCTTCAAGGATTCTTCAAAACTCTCTTTTACCGTATGCGTTCTCTGCGCATAATTTGTGAGCTTTGTGATAATAAACAAATCCTCCCGGGCAACATGGCTCTTTTGAATTACATTTCCCAATACTCTTTCGCTGTACGAATACGCTCTTGCCGTATCAAACAGCCTTACTTCGTCCTGTAACCCCCCCTCGATGATTTTTGGCACTTCCCGTTCTTTTTTCCAGTCGTGCAATACCCAATAACGGTTATTCTCTCTAAATTCCGGATCTATCGTTTTTTTCACTTTCTCTTTCAGCGCTTTATATAAAATCCATACAATGCCGCTGTCCGATATTCTTTTAACGGATCCGCACCCATACCCGATGGCAGGGATTTTCATTCCATTTGATAAAGTAAAATATTCCATGGTCTCTCCTTATAAATTTAATTTTCCCTATTTTAATAATCTCTTGGATTGCATTACTCCTATCCCCGGTTTTGGGCGTCTACCAGATTTTTACTATGATAAATTTCACGAAGTTTTGGCTTCTCGATTTTACCGGTAGCATTTCTTGGTACTTTCGCAAAAATTATTTTTTTTGGTCGCTTGTATCTTGGAAGTTCTTTGCAGAAATTATTAATTTCCTCTTCGCTACATTCTACCTCCGGATTCAACTCAATAATGGCAGCTGAAATTTCACCCAGGCGCTCATCTGCCAATCCAATGACAGCTACATCTTTAATTTTCGGATATTTACTCAGGAAATTTTCAATCTGCACCGGATAAATATTTTCGCCTCCGCTGATGATGACATCTTTCTTTCTGTCTACCAGATAAATAAATCCATCTTCATCTGCCTCGGCCATGTCTCCTGTGTAGAGCCATCCGTCTTTCAGTGTCTCTGAAGTTGCTTTCTCATCATTGTAATAGCAGGTCATAACTCCGGGACCTTTTACAATCAGTTCTCCAACACTTCCCTGCTTTACTTCATTTCCATCAGTATCCACAATCTTTGCCTCCCAGCCATAACCGGGAACACCGATTGCTCCCACTTTATGTATATTTTCAACACCCAAATGCACACAGCCCGGACCAATCGACTCGCTCAGCCCATAGTTCGTATCATACTGATGATTTGGAAAATATTCTTTCCAGCGTTTAATCAGACTCTGAGGCACCGGCTGCGCGCCAATGTGCATCAGCCTCCACTGCTTTAATTCATAATCTTCTAATTTCAGTTCTCCTCGATCAAGCGCCAGAAGAATATCCTGCGCCCAAGGGACCAGAAGCCATACAATACTGCATCGTTCTTTGGACACTGTCTCCATAATCGTCTTCGGCGTGACGCCCTTTAGAAGTACTGCCTTTCCTCCGGTAAGAAAACTTCCAAACCAGTGCATCTTCGCCCCGGTATGATAGAGTGGTGGAATACATAAAAATACATCATCTTTTGTCTGACCGTGATGCTTCTGCTCCACGATTGCCGCATGCATCAGACTTTCATGATTATGTAAGATAGCTTTTGGGAATCCCGTTGTTCCCGATGAAAAATAAATTGCCGCATCATCCTGGTCTGTCAATGGAATTTGTGGAGACAGAGAAGAGCAGTTGGAGACCAATTTATCATAATCCTCTGCAAACGTAGGGCAGTCACCGCCCACATAGAATAAAATTCTTTTTTCATCGATCTCATCCACAATTTCTTCAATACGTCCAATAAATTCGGACCCGAAAATCAAAACATCTGTCTCAGAAAGCTCCAGACAATATTTAATTTCCTCCGCATCAAAACGGAAATTCATAGGCACCGCCAATGCTCCCGTCTTTAATATTCCAAAATAAATAGGCAGCCACTCCAGACAGTTCATCAACAGAATTGCTACCTTATCACCTTTTTGAATTCCCCTGCTCAAAAGAAGATTTGCCACTCTGTTCGCTTTTTCATTAAATACATGCCATGTGATTTCTCTCCGGTACTGCTGGCGAATATCCGGCTGTATCAGTTCGTACTCTCTCCATGTCACTCTTCTTTTTTCTTTAATCTCAGGATTAATCTCCACAAGTGCAACATCTTCGGGGAATTCCCTTGCATTTTTCTCTAATATTTCTGTAATCGGCATTTTCTTTCTCCTAGTTTACATAAATTTAAATAATCTATTTGCATTTTCACCTAATATCTTTCTGTTTTCTTCCTCAGTCAGCATGACATTTCGAAAATCTTCCAGAGCTTGTCCCTGGTCATACCACGGGCTGTCCGTCCCAAAAAGGATTTTTTCAACTCCATGATTTCTCACAATTCTTGCAAACTGCTGCGAATCCAGATGCGGCACATCTTTCTTTAACACGACTGCCGTATCAAAATATACAGGAAGACCTACCAGTTTTTCTTCTACCTCATCCCACATTCTCCAGCCTCCCATATGTGCAAGAATCAGTTTTTCCGGCTGGACGTGTTTCAATACCCGAAGAATTCTGTCCGGCGAACAGTGTATTACTTCCGGCAGACCAATATCTTCTCCCGCATGTACCAAAATTCCAAGTCCTTTTTCTGCCGCATAATCTATAATCCGAACATATTTTTCATCATCAAAAAATGTGGACTGATAATCCGGATGAAGCTTTATCGCGCGCAAATCCATGGACACAATATCATCAATAATCTGCTTATAATTTTGACAGTCCGGATGAATGGCCCCAAAATAAAATACATGTGTCTCACCACATCTTTCATTGATATCTACGGAAAGTCTGTTAATTTTTTCTGCCTGCGCCGGCTTTGTGGCAACAGGTGCCACCACCGTCAAATCCACTCCATTGATAATACTGCTGTTTGATAAATCATCAAACGTTCCTTTCCCCGGGGCATGCACCTCCAGACCCTGGGACCTTAAAATATCTCCCTCCATGGAGCGAATTGCTCCTGCTGCAATTTTATCCGGAAAAGTATGGGTATGAATATCAATAATCATCTGTCTGTCTCCTTACCAAGAATTTATGTACACAAAAGCAATCTGCAGTCTCACATTTTTATTGCTCTCTTCTCAGTTTTATGCTGACAATTCATAACCTCTCTCAAACGCTGCTATATTAATCTCCACCGTTTTTGGTGGAACAGTATCTTTAATTACCTCAATCCACTGCTCTTTTGGAAAATCCATACTTCTGGCTGCGACGCCAAGAATAATCACATTAAACACTCTGGAGTTTCCCATGGCAAGCGCTTCCGCCTGCGCATCTACGGCAATAACGCGGTACTTCTCTTTTAGTGTTTTCAAAATATCCTTCGGATATTCTGCCGCTCCCGTCACGACAGGCATAGGGTCTATTCTCTGGTCGTTGACAATAATGACTCCGTCCTTTTTCAAAAAATGTGCATACCGGAGCGCTTCCAGACGTTCAAAGGCAATCAAAACATCCGCCTGCCCTTCCTCGACAATAGGCTCCGCCACTTTTTTTCCATAGCGCACATATGTTACAACACTTCCTCCACGCTGCGCCATACCGTGCACTTCAGAAAGTTTTACATCATATCCTGCTGCAACAGTAATGCCTCCCAAAATTCTGCTGGTAAGAAGAGTACCCTGACCGCCTACGCCTACAATCATAATATTTTTTGTCTCTGCCATGATTATTCTCCTCTCTTCTTTAATCCAATCGCGTCAAACTTACAGTTTTGCATACACAGACCACATCCATTGCACATCGTGGAATCAATATTTATTGTGCCGTCTGTATTTTTTGACATTGCCGGACAGCCCGACACCAGGCATTGTCCGCATTTCACACATTTTTCAGGAATTGTATAACATTTTCCTTTTGGCACGAAAGATTTCAACAGAGCACATGGAGACTGGGAAATAATGACGGAAACCTCGTCTCTTGCCACTTCTGTGCGGATTACCTGTTCCAGTCTTTTCGTATCAAAAGCGTCTACGACTTCCACATGTTTTACTCCCATTGCATAACACAATTCATCCAGCTTTATTATATTGGTCTCTTCTCCGGACAATGTTTTTCCGGTGGCAGGATGGTCCTGATGTCCGGTCATTCCCGTTGTGGAATTGTCCAAAATAATTACTGTGCCGGAAGCTTTATTATAAACCATATTCATCAGAGAATTGACACCGGTATGTAAAAAGGTAGAATCACCGATAACGGCAACCCAGTTTTTAATATAATCTTTTCCTTTTGCTTTCTCCATGCCGTGCAGCGTAGAAATGCTGGATCCCATGCACAATGTCGTATCCACTACGCCCAATGGATTTACAGCTCCCAGTGTATAGCAGCCGATATCTCCTGCTGCATGAATTCGCAGTTTTTTCAATACAGAATATGTACTTCTGTGCGGACAGCCCGGACAGAGAATCGGTGGTCTTGCCGGTATCTGTTCCGGAGCATCAATCTTGACCTTTTCTCCCAGCAATGCTTCCCGCAGCATATTTGCACTATATTCTCCCTGGACGGTAAATAATTCTTTTCCCTCACACGGAATTCCCATTGCTTTTACCTGCTCCTCAATTACCGGCTCCAGTTCTTCCACAATAATAAGCCGGTCAACTTTTGAAGCAAATTCCCGAATTAATCCTTTTGCCAGCGGATTGACTAGTCCGAGTTTTAACACGGAAGCATCCGGAAGCACTTCTTTCACATACTGATATGGAATTCCACTTGTGATAATTCCAATTTCTGTATTATTATATTCTACTTTATTAATGTCCATCCCGTCGGCGTCTTCTGCCATTTTCCGTAAGCGTTCTTCCACAAACACATGACGTTTTATAGCATTTGCCGGCATCATGACATTTTTTGCAATATTTCTCTCATAAGTCCGGTCCTCAGGCTCAACTCTTTCCTCAAGATTGACCAGTCCCTGAGAATGGGCAAGTCTTGTTGTTGTTCTTAAAATAATCGGGGTATCATATTTTTCAGATAACTCGTAGGCTCTCTTCGTAAATACTCTTGCCTCTTCACTGTCAGACGGCTCAATCACAGGTATCATTGCTGCGCGGCCTACCATTCTGGTATCCTGCTCATTCTGAGAGCTGTAGATTCCCGGGTCATCTGCGACGACAACGACCATTCCGCCGTTCACTCCGATATAAGCGCCGGAATAGAGAGGGTCTGCTGCCACATTCAATCCGACCATCTTCATCATTGTCATAGAACGTACTCCCGCCATAGAAGCACCGATTGCCACTTCCGCAGCCACCTTTTCATTCGGCGCCCACTCTGCATAAACTTCTTTATATTTTACAATATTTTCGCTCACTTCCGTGCTGGGTGTTCCCGGATAAGCTGATGTAACTTTTACTCCTGCCTCATAGGCTCCACGGGCAATCGCTTCATTCCCCAGCATAATTACTTTTTGACTCAATTTTTATCCCTGCCTCTCTCGAATATTCCTTTCAAAAAACTCTGCTTTTTTGTCCATTCAGATTTTTCTTTTTGCACATAATTTTTCTATAATATCAGTATTTTAAAACTTTAAAATTTATTATAATTTATGCCGGTTTATAAGTCAACAAAAGACACCAACTACTCTTATTTACCATTTTTGGAACAAAATCGATATATAACATAAAAAGGATTTCTGCACGGCAATTTATCACAACTTTGGAATTTTCAGTGAAAGAATTGTTGCAAAAATCCTTTTTCTTATTGATTTTATTCTTTATATTTTTTCTATATTAATCTTTTAATCTTGATTTTGCAGGAACTTCTACTTTTTCTTCATAACATTGGAACAGTTCCTCTATTTCTTTTGCATCCTGCTTCTTTGTAATCAGACTGATAATCGGAACAATAACAAGTCCGCCTACCATGGCAATAACACCCGAATTGATTGAGGACTTAAATATGTATCCGAGAACTGGTCCCCATCCGGTCACATCAATTCCACCGAGTGTAACAATCAGCTGAACAATGGCAATTCCGCAGCCCCAGATAAAGCATACAACTGTAGCAGCCTTCGTCACGCCTTTCCAGTATAAACCGTACAGGAATGGTGCAAGAAATGCTCCCGCCAGAGCGCCCCAGGAAACTCCCATCATCTGTGCAATAAAAGTTACCTCAGGATGAGCATCTTTAAACACAGCAATAACAGCGGATACCAGAATGAAGAAAAGAATAAATATTCTCATAATGGAAACCTGTCTGTTTTCCGTCATTTTCTTTTTGGACATTGGTCCAATGACATCCAGCGTAAAAGTAGAACTGGAAGTAAGTACCAAAGATGAAAGTGTAGACATAGAGGCTGAAAGCACAAGAACGATAACGACGGCAATGATAATTGCAGGAAGTGTAGCAAGCATTGCCGGCACAACCGTATCAAACAATGGTGTGCCTGTCGCAGGATTCATTATAACTTTATCAGCATATAATCTTCCAAATCCGCCTAAGAAGTAACAACCTCCGGCTACCACAATCGCAAACACTGTTGAGATAATTGTTCCTTTATGAATATCTTTCTCACTTTTTATTGCATAAAATTTTCCTACCATCTGAGGCAGTCCCCATGTTCCAAGAGAAGTCAGCATAACAACAAACAATAATGCCAATGGGTCCGGTCCTAAAAATGCCGTATAGGCTCCCTGCCATCCTGCGTCTCCTGTTACTTTGGCAAGTTCTTTTGTTGCGGAAAGTAACCCTCCATTATTTACCAAAACAGCGCCAATGACTGCACAGATTCCAAAAAGCATTATAATTCCCTGAATAAAATCATTGATGGCAGTGGCCATGTAGCCTCCGACAATGACATAAATACCTGTGAGCACAGCCATAATGATAATTACAACCCAGTAAGGAATATCAAAAACAAGTCCGAACAGGCTGGAGAGACCGTTGTACAGGGAAGCAGTATAAGGAATCAGAAAAATAAACACAATAACGGATGCTGCTACTTTTAACGGAACAGAATGAAATCTCTTTCCGAAAAAGTCCGGCATCGTTTTTGCATCCAGATGCTGTGTCATAACTCTTGTTCTTCTTCCCAGAATATTCCAGGCAAGCAGCGAGCCGATAAAGGCATTTCCCAATCCTGCCCAGGTGGCAGCCATACCAAAATTCCAGCCGAACTGTCCTGCATATCCGACAAAAATAACTGCCGAAAAATAAGATGTTCCAAAGGCAAAGGCGGTCAGCCATGGCCCTACAGAACGACCTCCTAAAACAAATCCATTTACGTCTGTCGCATGTTTTCTTGTATAAAAGCCTACATAAATCATAATGGCGAAAAAAACAACCAACATGACAGAACATAAAATTACTTTTGAGTCCATAAAAAATCCTCCGTTTTTTATTTTTTTCACTTTAAACCGTTACGCTTTAAAGCATTAAAGTAATTATATAAATAAAAGAGAGTTCTGTCAACTCTCCTTCATAAACTTATTTATAAACTGTTTTTGCAGCGGATTTTTACTGTTCCACATTTCTCTGCACATATGGTAGAGATTCGCTGGCTACAGTTTTTTTATCCAGCACCTTCTTCTCCTGTGCTGTATCACATCAAAGCGTTTCCAGAGGGAACGTATTGCCATATTGGTTTCCAGCATGGGACCGGTCTCTGCATATTGAATTTTATCAGCAATCGCTGCCTTCATGCTCTCTGTAATCAGAACTGCCGGAAGACCTTTATTTTTATACCGGTCTATCACGCCGATAAGAAACAACTCCAGAGTGTCCGGCTTTGCAAATGGAGCATATAACATTCTTACCCATCCAAGAGGGAACAGCCTGCCATGAGATTTTTTGGATGCCGGCCCAAGCGTCGGAACAGTCAGACCAAACGCTGCCATCTCTTCGTCTTCATTCATAATCATAATGACATATTTCACATTTACCATGAGAATAAACTGCTTTACATATTTTTTTATCTGAGCGTCCGACAAATCTACCTCTCCATACAAATGCTTTGCCGTGTCATTTATCACTTGAAAAATCTGCGGAATATATTTTTTCAGCTGTATTCTGTTTTTTGCCCGGGCAACATACAGATGATTTTCCCTCAGCACCCTCTCCGCCATCTGCTTCATCATCTTTGGCACTTCTTTTGGCACTGTAATTCTGTTTTCCACCCAGTCAACACATTTTTCATATCCCAATTTTTCCAGATGTTTTTTATAATAAGGTGCATTATGAATTGTAATAAACATTCCGGGATATTCAAACCCCTCTATGAGCATCCCCTCCTGATCCAAATCACAAAATCCCATCGGTCCGTGAATTTCCTGCATTTTTTTCTCTCTTCCCCAATTTTCCACTGCACGAAACAGGGCCTCAGACACCTCGTAGTCATCAATAAAGTCCACTCTTGTAAAACGGATTCTTTTCCGATTCCATTTCTGATTTGCTTTATCGCTGATGATGGCTCCGATTCTTCCCACACACTTTCCGTCTTTATAAGCTAAAAACTGTCTGGACTGTGCATATTCAAATGCCGGATTTTTCTTTGGCGTAAAATTTGCCATTTCATCAGAAATCAGATCTGGCATGGCCTGCGGTACATCTCTGTACATTTTTTCATTAAAGCCGGCAAAAATCCGCAAATCCTTTCTGATTTTAACATCTTTTATTTCTACCATAATATTTCATATTTCCCTTTTTTATCTTTTATTTCTGAATTTTTTGATTTTCTCTTATGCTTTTTTATGATTTGTTTCTTTGATTTATTTATTATATTTTTTCTCAATGTCAGAAATCATATCCACTCTTCTCTGATGTCTTCCGCCTTCAAACTCAGCGTTAAAAAATTCATCCAGAATCATTTTTGCCAATTCACTGCCCACGACTCTGGCTCCGAAAGCAATGATATTGGCATTGTTATGCTGTTTGGTCAGTCGGGCAGAATAAGGCTCGCTGCATACGGCAGCCCTGACTCCCGGTACTTTATTTGCCGCCATGGAAATCCCAATTCCCGTACCGCATATGATAACCCCGTAATCTACTTCTCCTGAGACCACAGCTTCTCCTACCTGTCTTCCCTTGTCCGGATAATCACATTTTATAATTTCTCCCGTCTCATCATAATTTGTCCCGTAATCAATGCATTCATAGCCTTTTTGGACCATATAATCAATCATTTCATTTTTTAAATCAATCGCAGCATGATCACATCCAAATCCAATTTTCATTTTTTCTCCCTCATTTTTATTCTTTCCAAAAATTGTAATTTTATATTGTCTGGTATGGGCAACTTTTATTCCCCAACTCCATCTGTTTCCCAAATTTATTTTATCGGATATCATTTTGCCTGTCAAACAAAGAAAGCTGTCAAACCATTTCTGATAGAAGAGCAAAGTGTCGCAAGCGACACTTCACGCGAGGCGCAGATTCGTAAGAATAACTACCTTCCCGCGCCTCTGCGATTCTTGCGGAGCATTTTTATTTTATTAGAAAATTGCTTTGCAATTTCCTAATAAAATAAAAAAAATCAATCAGTAATGATTGATTCGTATCTGCTGTTTATAAAATAAAATGCACTGTTAGTGCCGGCGACCGGAATCGAACCGGTACTGTGTTGCCACAACAGGATTTTAAGTCCTGCGCGTCTGCCAGTTCCGCCACGCCGGCGTGTTAAAAAATGGGCAGAGGAGGATTCGAACCTCCGAAGGCAGTGCCAGCAGATTTACAGTCTGTCCCCTTTGGCCTCTCGGGAATCTGCCCATATGTTTCAACAATATACATTTATAACACATCTGCACATAAAGTGCAAACAATTTTTCGCTTTCATGTCCTTTTGCATTTTTTTCGCTTTGACATCATCTCACAGACATAATATACTATGGGTAATTACTATTGATAATTACAATAATTTTGATAGGAACATTGTAAGGAAAGATTGATTGATGAAAAAGAAAAAAATATTTTGGGGACTAATACTTATCATTGCCCTCATTGCATTTATTCTATTAGCTTGGAAATGTATTTCCTATTATATAAGCAAAGGTCCAAATACGGAATCCTACATGGAAAACACAACCACATCTCCTGTCGATTCCGGTTTGGCAGAGAATCATAATATTAATTGGAAAAAATTAAAAAAAGATAACTCCGATATCTATTCCTGGATTTATATTCCGAATACAAAAGTAGACTACCCCGTAGTACAGGCATCCAAAGGAAAAGATGACAGTTTTTATCTGAATCACAATATTAAACAGAAATATGAATTTGCCGGCTCCATTTACAGTGAAAAACAAAACGCAAAAGATTATTCGGATCCTGTTACTGTTTTATACGGACACAACATGAATAACGGCACAATGTTTAAAACACTGCACAATTTTGAAAATCCAAATTTTTTTAAAAAAAATAAAAATATATATATTTATATGCCGGGTCAGAAACTGACATTCCGAATTTATGCAGCATACGTGTATGATGACAGACACATTTTAAACTCTTTTGATTTTAAAGATAAAAAGGTTTTAAAATCTTATCAGAAATATACTTTAAATCCTGAATCACTGGCCAAAAACACAAGAAAAGTAAAACTAAATTTGCAGAGTAAAATTTTAACTTTAAGTACTTGTACCAGCGGTGCCCAAAATACGCGATACTTAGTTCAGGGGGTTTTAATTAAAAATGAGCAGACAAACTAAAGATTCACAAAATTCTACTGTTTCTCAAACAGGAAAAGAGGTACATTCCTCATCTCAAAAAGTTATTTTTGACCGGGAAGATTCTTCCGGTTTTGATGTGGACTGGGACACGATAGAAAAAAATTATAAACGGCATCGTTCCCACCACCATCATCACTCGAAAAGCAGTTCTTCCCAACAGAATGTCTCAAAAAAGAAAAAATGGAGCAAAAAGAAAAAATTTCTTATTGGGCTCCTGATTGCTTTTTTCTGCCTGATTGCAGGTCTGATATCTTCTTTCTTTATCATGCGGTATCTGGGAAAACTGAATCTGTTAAATTACAAAAATATGAATATTAGTATTCCGGATGGAATTGACTACGAAGATAACGGTCGTACTGTATATTACAACGGTCATGTTTATCGCTTTAATGAAAATATTGCAAGCCTTTTGTTTATGGGTATCGATAATACAGAACTGCGAGAAAATGTTGTGACCGGGTCGGCCGGACAGGCGGATGCCCTTTACCTTTTTACCTATGATACTTCCAATGGGAAAATCAGAATCCTTTGTCTCAATCGTGACACTATGACAGATGTCAGCAGATATGATAATACCGGCAAGTATTACGATACGACCTCAACACAGCTCTGTCTGGCATACGCTTACGGAGACGGAAAAACGTTAAGTGCTGAAAATCAGGTGACCGCGGTATCCCGGTTGATTTATAATATTCCGATTCATGCTTATTATGCCATTGATTTATCGGCCATTAAAATATTAAACGACGATATTGGCGGCGTTACTCTGACGCCGGAATATACTTTTGCAGAATTCGTAAAAGGACAACAGATTACCATCAAAGGCGACCTGGCAGAATCTTTTGTCCGTCACAGAGATACCCGTCTGGTAGACGACAACCTGCGAAGAATGGCATGTCAAAGACTATATATTACATCTTTTGCCAACCAGATTGTACCTGCTATCAGAAAAGATTTGAGAATTCCTTTTCAGTTGTATCAGGATTCTTCCAGATATACGGTTACCAATATCAATATTTCCGACCTGACTTATCTTGCGTCCACTATGGCATTAGATTTTTCCGGACTGGATTTAGTTACCACAGAAGGCGCTTATAAAATGGTAGCGGGAGATGAATCCGCACAGTTTCATTTAAAAAAAGATAAATTTTTTGAAACCATATTAAGTATTTATTATACGCAGATAAAATAAAAGAATGAAACAATTTTATAAAAAACTGTTGCTTTTTCACGTTATTATTGTATAATTATCTGAGGTATCTATTTTTTGAAATGGAGGTTTACAAGATTATGAAAAAGAAATTATTCGTTTTATTTGCTATTTTAACACTTACTTTTGTATTTTCTACTACTTGCTTTGCCGCAAAGAGTCCTAACGTAAATACTCGTCCTGAACAGGAAAGTCCTGTACCGGGAGATGGCGAAGGCGGTAATGGTGACGGCGAAGGAAACGGTGGCAATACTTCCGGCACATCACCTCAGACAGGTTATGACTTTACATTATATTTTGTAGCAATGATTACTAGTGCTGGTGTAGTATTGGTATCCAGAAAAAAATTTTTAAATGCTAAATAATTTTATCATTATCATAAAAATAAGAGAAGTATCCTACTTCTCTTATTTTTTTATTCATATTTTATTCGGACACTCTATTCTTTGATGAAATAACAAATCCGGGACAAACCCTATGCGGTAGATTGTCCCGGATACAAAACATTACTTAATCTTGAACTTAACTGTTCTCTTTCCTTTAAAGTTTCCCTTTCCTTTGAGAATTATTTTTGCTGTTCCTTTTTTCTTATTATTTTTATAAGAGATTTTATAATCTTTCCCTTTTTTCAATTTTTTTCCATGGAACTTTAATTTTATGGAAGGTTTGGCCGCTTTTCCCCTCTTCAGCTTCTGTGCTTTTATTTTTCCTACAGAGGCTTTCTTTATGGATGCTTTGACAATATTAAATGTATAAGAAAAACTGGAAGGTTTTGTATTCTGATATTTTCCGATTGGAGTAATCGTAAATCTTGCCTTTCCTACATTCAGATTATTCTGATAAGATACCAGATAATCTGTTCCCTCCTTTAATATTTTTCCATCACAAGATAGTTTCAGATTCTGACGGACTTTCTTTCCGGTGTACACCACATTTTTAACTCCCGTCAGCTTCCACACATAAGAGTTTCCATCTTCATCTTTTATATCAATGGAAGGTCCGGAATGATTTCCATTCTGGCCGGGATTTTCTTCCTGTTCATACGGATTATTATCCTGATTCGTATCAGATGGATTTGTATCGGATGGATTCGTCCCACCTGTAATATTTTCTGTCGGATCTTCCGTAGTCTTCTGACTTGTCATATGCTCGGGCTCCTGCCAAAATCCGATTTCAGATATTTGGGGCAGGATAAAAGATTTTGAGCCTTCATAACTGGAAAACTGGTCTGTCGTTACATGATCCCGCTCATACAAATCATAATATCCTTTGCTCTTTTTTCCCGCCAAAAGGTAAACGTAATAGATATTGTCTCCCTGATCATCCCATGATACATCTACCGCATACCATTTTCCTTCTACTTTTACGGCATTCCACATATGTGCTTCTTTCTCCTGCTGTGGATTGATAGATTCCCCAATCAGAAGTGCAGAATCCATCTGAAACGCATCACATAAAATCTTAAATGCTTTTGCATATCCTTCACACATAATCAGGTTATTCCATTTCTTTCCTTTTAAAAACACGGAAACCGATGTATGCGCATAATTGTATTTTTGTTGCTCCTCTTCCATGCTGCTCGCCGCCTGATGGTTATAATCTACTTGAGACGTAATATAATCGTGAATCGCTTTCACAATATTCTCTTCTTTGGTTTCTGCTGTAATATTGTATTTTTGGATAATATCCTCTTTTGCTTGACATACAGCAGCATCAAATTCTGAAATATATTGAGACATTCCGGTTTCATACTCCACCGGCGTCATGGTAACCTGAATGACAATCGTGCCTTCAATTCCATCTGCAACCGTCTTAGAACTCATGTTCAGACTTATCTTGCTCTCCATACTGTCCAACCAATATACTTGTGGATAATCCTTGACAAAAGCGTCAAAAGCATCTCTGATGCAGTCCTTGAGGACTTTGATTTCCGTATCTCTCCATGTCTCTTGGTTTGCATTAAAGTCTTCTTTACTGTTAAAAAGTTTTTTCAAGGTAAAATTCTGATTCTGCGGTGTGAAAATCCCTTTATTTTCCAAAGGTTTTGCCAGCCCGGTCCATTTATTTTCTTCATTGCCTATATCATCTTCCTGATAAATATAATTCTGTATCATTTGGTCGTAAAAAAATCGTGATATATCTGTTGTATTATCACTCAACTGGTCTCCATAACATTCCCCATAAACATCTTTCACAGAAACCTGATCTGCTACAGTAGGATTTTCATACATTGCTGAAACGATAACTGCCACCGTCAAAATGACTGCTATATATTTTTTCATGTCTTCTCCTTTCTGCATCTCCTTAAAGAATTTATTCTTTAAGTCTGGCATTTAAATTATTTTTACTATGTTATATTTTAGCAAAAATAATGCGTTTGTAAATTGTTTTCTATCTTTCTACAAAATTTATAAAAATTGTCTATATTTACCTGGGGCAAATATGTTCTTCTCAATTTGACACACTATCTTTTTCTCTATATAATGAGTTATAACTATAGAAATTATCTGAATTATAATTTTATTATAATTAAAGGAATCCATCCATGAAAACAACGAAAAATAACTTCATTTATAAAATTATATTTATTATTTCCTGTATTATCTTCTTTCTCTGCGCTTTATTACTTATTAAAATGTATTTACCTCAGCATCAGGATGTGTCAGAATATAAAAACAATACATCGGTCGAAATGCAGTCAGAGATAGTTCTTCCTGAAAATCCGATTAATTTTAAGAAGTTAAAAAAGAAAAATAAAGATGTCTATGCGTGGATTCAGATACCCGGCACCGAAATTGATTACGCTGTCGCTCAATCTTCCGCAGACAAAGATGATTTATTCTATCTGAATCATGATATCAACGGAAATTATAAATTTGCCGGAATGATTTTCAGTCAGAAAAAAAATGCGCTGGATTTTTCAGACCCGGTTACTGTACTTTATGGACACAATATGAAAAACGGCTCCATGTTTGCCGCACTGCATCAGTTTAAAAACAAATCTTTCTTTGACAAGCATGATACCGTTTATATCTACTGTCCCGGACATATTTATACTTATACGATTGTATCAGCATATATTTACGATGACAGACATATATTAAATACTTTTGATTTTTCAAAAAAGAAAGATTTAAAAAAATATATTGACTCTATTACAAATCCACATTCCATTATTTGCAATGTAAGACAGGATGTTTCTGTTACTGTAAACGATAAAATTCTTACGCTGAGTACCTGCACGTCAAGTGATTCCCAGCGTTATTTAGTACAGGGGGTATTGACAGATGACAGACTTACCAAATAAAGAAATACAGACAGAGGAAAACACTGTTTCCCTTTCACCTTCCTCCGAGAAAGAAGACGCTTCATCAGAGGATGTTATTGTGTTGGAAAGATATCACCATCAGGAAGAACACAAACATATTAAATCAGTATCTGCTTCCGGAAAAATCAAATATCGCAAAAAAAAGCATCACAAAAGAAAACATTCCGGCAAGCCGAAATCAAAACATTTCCGTCTGAAAAAATTCTTTATCGGACTTCTGATTTTTTTCCTGATTGCTGTGATTGCCCTATTTACCGCTTACCAAATTACCAGATATTTAGGCAGAAAAGAATTGTTGGGAGCAAATAAAAATGCCTCGATTCAGACCATCGACAATGCAGAGTCTGAAGAAAACGGACAGGTTGTTTACTATAAGGGAGAAAAATATATTTACAACGAGGATTTGATTTCCATTGTATTTATGGGAGTGGATCAGTCTGAGCTTGGCGCCGATGTGGCGGGGAAAGCCGGACAGGCGGATGCGATATATATTTTTACCTACGATACACGCACTGACAAATGTTGTTTGATTCCGGTCTCGAGAGAGACGATGACGGACGTGCGCCTATACTCTGTTTCAGGTGCGGAAATGGAATTGGAAAAAATGCAGCTCTGTCTGGCATACGCCTATGGAAACGGAAAAGAAACGAGTTGTGAAAATACACTCGCTTCCCTTTCAAGAATTTTTTATAATATTCCATTTCACAATTACATTTCATTGAATTGGGATTCTATTATCCCACTGAATGATGAAATTGGCGGTGTACGGCTGCGGGCTCTGGAAGATATCCGCACAGATACCTCTTCCATCATAAAGGGAAATTACATCACTCTGATGGGGGATGACGCCTGGACATATGTCAAATACAGAGATACTTCCAAACTGAAGTCAAACGAAAATAGATTGAGCCGACAAAAACAATATATTAACCACTATATATCAAAATTAATTCCTATGGCAAAGAAGGATTTTACAATCATCGGAGATTTAACAAATATTGCCAATCAATATATGTATAGCAATATAACAACCAATAAACTGATTTATATTGTTTCGGAAATTCTCCCTACCGTATACTCTTCTAAAGATTTTGATTTTGTCACAATAAAAGGCTCTATCAAAAAAGGGGAAAATTATGCTGAGTTTTATCCGGATGAAACCAGCTTATATGAAGCTATTCTAAAAGTATTTTATAATAAACAGACAAACGAATAAAAAATTTATCTGAACTTTTTTGTTTTTTTTACACAAAATTTATAAGAATATGTATTTACTTTTTCTTAAATTAATAGTATGATTACTATATTAGATTGTATGTTGGAGGTACATTCATTATGAGAAAGAAAATATTAGCAGTTATGCTTGTGGCTTTACTTACATTTTCTGCAGTTCCTGTAATGGCAGAAAACAGTCCAACTGCACCATCTGTATTTAATGTTACAGTAGAAGGTAACACTGTAGGTAAAAAAGGAGCTTCCGGTATTAAAGTTCCCGGCGGATCGATTTCTGTTTCTGACGGAGCTGTACAAGTCGGAAAAGAAGTTACATTGAAAGTGACACCTGATAAGGGAAAGAAATTTTCCAAATGGATTATTAAAGGTGATTATACAATCGTAAGCGGAAGTCTGAAAGATGGTACTATTACAATTATTCCAAACGGAGACATTGATATTGATGCCAAATTTACAGATGTAGCTCCTATTAGTGATATGCCGGAAACAGAGTCAAATGCTGGAAAAGGAGATACTGATTCAAACACAACATCTCCTAAGACTGGTGTTCCTGCCGGAATTCTTCTCGTTACATTACTTGCTTCTGGTGGTGTTGCAGTGACAAGCAGAAGAAAATATTCTAAATAACAAATAAAAAAAATAAAACTCTGAAAACAATATGTTTTCAGAGTTTTATTTTTTTATCTCAATTTAAAATTTTATTTCCGTAAAAATCTAATGCAAAATAGGAAAAGTTACATTTTCCGATAGACTACAGCGCTGTCACCTTTTACTGTAATCTGAATCTGTCCCTCATATTGCTCCGTCTGAATTCTGCCACAATTATAAAGTTCTCTTGTGGTCTCTATCAGCCGTTCATATTTCTGGCCATTCTCTGTTCCCAGCAGCCATACCGGTATTGTTACTTCCATATCCTGATTGGAAGTATTTATTGCCACAACGACCGCTCCATCTTCGTCAAAACGACCGTAACTTAAAAAGTTATATTCCTCCGCTAATGGCTGATAGGAGCCTGTTTTCAGCGTCTGGTTTTGTCTGTGGATACTGATAGCCTCTCTGTAAAACTCTAACAGTTCAAAATCTTCTCGTCCCCAAGGATATGTTCTGCGGTTATCCGGGTCTGTCCACCCGCATACTCCCGCCTCATCTCCATAATATAACGTAGGGGCTCCCGGCAAGGTCATCTGCATAATTACACCCTGCTTAAATATTGCCTTATCAATATTTTCACCGGCTGCTTCTGTGCCTGCAGTTCCAACCCTTCCTACCATCTTATTTGTTCTTGTCAAAAATCTGGAATGGTCATGATTGGAAAGTTCATTCATCGCTACCAACAGAGATTGATTCTGGAGTCTGGATATCTGATATTGTAATGTACGTTGAAATACTCCTGCATCTCCCCGCATATTTGGATTGGAATTGTCAGAATGTTTATCGACGCCCGTCAAAAACCATGTAACCGGGTCCATAAATCCATCATAATTCATAACGGTATCCCACTGATCACCGCATAACCAGCTATGAGCATCTCCGTAATGTTCTGCCAATATAATTGCCTCGGGATTGGCCGTCTTGACAGCCGTCCTGAATTTTTTCCAAAATTCATGGTTGAATTCCTGACTGTGCGATAAGTCTGCTGCCACATCAAGCCTCCATCCGTCTGCATTATAAGGAGGGGATACCCATTTTTTCCCGATATCTATAATATACTGGCAGAGTTCTTCACTGTCTTCATAATTTAATTTCGGCAGTGTATCAAATCCCCACCAGCCCTCATATGTGCCATTGTTTGGCCAGTCATTTTCCGAAAATTTAAAATAGTTCCGATACGGACTTTCCTCTGTCTCATAAGCACCCGGAGCATATTCTTCATTCCGGCTGTAAATTTTTTCTCTGTCCAGCCACTTGTGAAAAGATCCGCAATGATTAAATACGCCATCTAAGATTATCCGGATTCCCCGCGCGTGGGCTTTTTCTACCAATTCTGCAAATAGTTGATTTCCTGCCTCCAGATTTTTGATATTTGCCGTTCTGATTTTGTATTTTTCTGCCTGTGCATTATCTGTAGCATCTTCACCTGCCGCTGCGCCACCATCTACTACAATTTTCCCAAAATGAGGGTCGATATAATCATAGTCCTGTGTATCATATTTGTGATTGGATGGCGAGCAGAAAATAGGATTAAAATAAATTACTTCCACGCCCAATTTCTGAAGATAATCCAGCTTGTTGATTACTCCCTGTAAATCTCCTCCATAAAACTGCCTTGTTCCGTCTACTGCAGGCGGCTCATTCCAATCCTTGACAGCGTTCACGCTTTTTCCAATATAAACATACTCTCCGTCTACCACATCATTGGACATATCTCCATTACAGAATCTGTCCACCATAATCTGATACATGACGGCGCCTTTTGCCCAATCAGGGGTGCGAAATCCCGGAGTCAGTTCAAACTCCCATTCTTCTGAACAATAATCATGGATTCCAAACATATTATAATAGTGCTGCGTATGCCCATCTGTAACTCTGAAATGATACCGTATCATCTGATTTTCCAGCATCAGGTTTATCTCAAAATATTCAAAGTTTCCTTTTGTGCGTGCGCACCGCATCTCCATCTCTATTCCGTTTACGCAGAGATAAGCATTGGTTACTGTACCAGAAACAGTTCTCAAAACAAAAGTATATGTGTCTGTATCTTTCTGATATTTACAAAACTGACCTGTTCCGTCATGAAACAAAAAATCCTTTTGCTCACTCATTTTTTCCATTCCTTTATGCTTGTATTCTTTCACGAACAGAAACAAACGTATCACATTTTCTTGTTTCTATTATATTCATTTATCAGGCTGTACGCTCTAATCAAACAGTGCTTCAAACTCTTCCTGACCAATCTTTTCTTTTTCCATCAGTAATTTTGCACTGGCGTGAAGCTGTTCCATGTGACTTTCTATAATCGCTTTTGCCTTTTGATAACAATCATCTATAATCGCTCTAATTTCTTCATCAATCGCAGTGGCGGTATTTTCGCCATAACCCTTGGAATGTGCCAAGTCTCTTCCGATAAACACATCATCCGAATCATCATCATAATTAATCAATCCAAGCCTTTGGGAAAATCCATACCGGGTTACCATTGCCTTCGCTGCCGCGGTAACCTGCTTGATATCCTGGGAAGCGCCTGTCGTAATATCATCAAAAATTAACTCTTCCGCAATACGTCCTCCCAGACCTACCATAATATCCTGAAGCATTTTTCCTTTCGTCAGGAACATCTCGTCTTTGGAAGGCAGAGGCATCGTATATCCCGCAGCTCCTGCTCCTGTCGGAATGACAGAAACGGTGTGGACCGGTCCTACATCCGGCAATACGTGGAATAAAATCGCATGTCCGGACTCGTGATAGGCAGTGATTTTCTTTTCTTTTTCTGAAATAATTTTACTCCTCTTTTCTTTTCCAATCCCCACTTTTATCATGGCTTTATTGATTTCTTCCTGCGTCAAATATGCCTTTCCCGCCTTTGCAGCCAGTATGGAAGCCTCATTTAAGAGATTCTCCAAATCAGCTCCTGTAAATCCTGCCGTAATCTGGGCAATCTGCTGTAAATCTACATCATCTCCCAGCGGTTTATTTTTCGCATGGACTTCTAAAATTTCTTTTCGTCCTTTGACGTCCGGTCTTCCTACCATTACTTTTCTGTCAAATCTTCCCGGCCGCAGAATTGCAGGATCCAGAATATCTACTCTGTTTGTCGCTGCCATAACGATAATTCCTTCATTTATGCCGAAGCCATCCATTTCCACAAGCATTTGATTCAGAGTCTGCTCCCTTTCATCATGACCACCTCCCATTCCTGTTCCTCTTCGTCTGGCCACAGCGTCAATTTCATCAATAAAGATAATACATGGGGAATTTTTCTTAGCCTCTCCAAACAAATCTCTTACTCTGGAAGCGCCTACTCCGACAAACATTTCCACAAAATCGGAGCCGGAAATTGTAAAAAACGGCACTCCTGCTTCTCCTGCTGTCGCTTTTGCCAGCAGTGTTTTTCCGGTACCCGGAGGTCCCTCCAAAAGTACTCCTTTTGGAATCCTTGCTCCCAGTTGTATATATTTTTTCGGATTTTTCAGAAAATCTACAATTTCCTCGAGTTCCTCTTTTTCTTCTTTCAGGCCTGCTACTTTAGAGTAGTCCATATTGATGACTTCCACTACCATCTTTGCCCGGCTTTTTCCAAAGTTCGCCATTTTTCCGCCACCGCCGCCGGCGTTAGCGTTCATAATCATAAGTACAACGATAACCATTACCCCGAGCAAAAGCATCGGAACGATTGTGGTCAAAAACAGACTGTCTCTTTTTACATCCGAAATATTCGGCTCTATATTGATTCCCTCTGTTTTATTTGCTTCGTTGACATCTTCTATTACTTTGTTGACATCCGGTACATAAACAATTCTACGCTCATTATCTTTCCGTTTTATTATCAGTTTTCCCGTTGGAATCTCCTTATTCTGGGAAATGATAAGCTGCGCTATTTTTCCACCATTCAAATCTTCTAAAAAATCATTATATTTGTACTCACTCCCCTGATAATTCGTACTTGTATAATACAAAATCATAAACAAAATGAGAATGACTGCAAAAAAATATATTCTGGAAAATCTGTTTCTTTTTATGCTGTTCAAATCTGCCTCCTTAAAGTTCTTTTATTATTTATAATTCAATTATGCCGATGTACGGCAGGTCTCTATAACTTTGGTCATAATCCAGTCCATACCCGACAATATACTTATCTTCAATTTCAAACCCCACATAATCTACATCTATCTGAGATTCCCTTCTGCTTGGTTTATCCAGGAGAGTCGTAACCTTAATACTGGCCGGTCCCCTCTCCCAAAGCATAGGTATCAGTTCATGGAGCGTGTTTCCCGAATCAATAATATCTTCTACCACTAACACATCCAATCCTCTGATACTCTCATCCAAATCTTTTTTGATTGTGATTTTTCCGGAGCTGCGCATTCCTGCGCCATAACTGGAAACACTCATAAAATCCATTGTAACCGGTATCGTCAGTCTCTTTGCCAGTTCACAGGTATAAAAAATGCTTCCCTTTAAAATACAAATCAACCTCACTTCTTTTTTGGCATAATCTCTGCTAATCTGCTCCGCCAATTCCCGAATCCTCTGGTCAATTTTTTCTTCGCTGATATATTCCGTGATTCTGTGCAGCATATCTTCTCCTTTTCTTTTGTAATTAATTTTCTTTGTAATGAATTTGAATCACATGTTTTGTTTTTTCTGTAATTTTATAATAAGCGCTCAAGCGATATCCTATAATCCAAACAACATGACTTCCATCTGCCAGTAAAAGTATTCTGTCTCTTTCTTCCTGCGGAATTTTCCGGTCAATAAAATAGTCTTTTAGTTTTTTTCTGCTGCCTCTGTCATCTATAACAATAAAATCTCCTTTTTTTCTTCTTCGCAGCACCAACTTATTTATTTTATCATAATCAATCCATTTCGTATATACTAAGTCTTTTATGTTTTTTTTCTCAAAATTTTCCGGCTCGTGTTGCATCTGTATGTGTACATTCGGAATCATTTCATCATTTACAATAAGTACCTGCTCCGGAAGATCTAAAATATTTTCCTGTTCCTGCTTTCTGATTCGTATTCCATGATAAGTCCTCTGTCCGATTAATCCATGGGGAAGGCTTATTTGTCTGGACACCTGCATATCTTTTAACGCTTTCACAGACATAATATGTGTTTTCGTCACATCCTTCAAGCTTCCACCCTGTTGTTTTATAAGGCTTCGAATCATTCCTTCCAGCAAAACCGGAGAAATGGAAAATCCCTCTTCGCGAATGGTATCTTGTTCCACATATTGGCAAAATGCTTTTTGTATTTCTTCTTCTACAAAATCATTGACTGCACTTAGATTTTTTGCCGCATTTACAATATTATATTCAACTTTTGCATTAATATTTTCTTTCAGATAAGGAATTAACTCTAACCGTATTTTATTTCTGCTGTATTTTGTGTCAAGGTTCGTAGAATCCATCCGGTATTCTACCCCTTTCTCTTTCAGATAATCCTCTATCTCATCTCTGGTACAACAGAGTAACGGCCTCACAATCATACCTCTTTTTGCCGGAATTCCCAACAGTCCTTTCAATCCGGTGCCGCGAAACAAATGAAACAGCAGCGTTTCGCTGTTGTCATTCAGATTGTGCGCAGTTGCAATTTTATCCGCGCCGATTTCTCTGGCAATCGAAAAAAACACCTCGTAGCGTCCGTCTCTGCCTGCCTCTTCTTCTGATTTTCCACTTTCTTTTACCAGTTGTCTCACATTCAAATCTTCCCGCCGAAAATCTACACCTGCTTTTGCACACACCTGTTCTACAAACTTTGCATCCCGCTCTGCCTCTTCTCCCCGAATATGGTGATTGACATGCACCGCCGTGAGTTTTAAATGAAACATACTTTGAAGTTCCTGTAAAACATGTAAAAGGCAAATGGAATCAGCGCCACCGGAAACCCCCAAAATGACGCTGTCACCATCCTCTATTAAATTGTTTTGCCGAATATAATTTAAAATTTTATTTATCATAAATACTAATATACTTTATGGCAGTTTTTCTGTCAAACTATGTCTCATTTTGTTTTGTCTTATGTCGGATTACTATATTTTATCCCAGATTCCCGTACATATTACCGTCATGTCATCTTTTGGAATTCCCTGGGCGATTTCCAGAGCCCTGCTCAGAATTTCCATTGCCATTTCTCTTGGATTGGAAGTATTGATTTCCATAATAATTCTTCCCATGGCATCTTCTTTGTCCTGACACTGCAGCGAATCAATAATTCCATCTGAAATCATAATGACAAAATCTCCATCATATAGTTTTTTTGTAATCGTCTCCATGTCGATTTCTTCCAAAACTCCCATAGGGAGCGATGTGGACCTGATACATTCCACCCAGTTTCCTCTTTTGATATAAGTGCATGCCGCTCCCAGCTTTAAAAACTGACAGATTCCGGAATATTGGTCTATCAGAGCCATATCTACCGCCGCCGGCTCCTGCCATTGATTTCCGGTCAGAAGAATAGAATTAATCAGTTTTAGTGCTGTTCCCTCACTGAATCCACTTTCCAGCAGACGCTCCAGCAGCTCAATAATCATTTCACTGTACTTCTGGGCTCTTTTTCCAGATCCCATTCCATCACAGATACTCATAAACGTCTGTCCCGTACTCATTTCCATAAAAGTAAAATTATCTCCGGAAATGTTTTCATCTTCTCTTGTCCTGCGTGCCGACCCGCTGATTGTCATGAAGTTGACTTCCTCCAGAAGATTAAATTCGCGGTATTCATCTGACAAATCCATATCACTTCCATTGATTACTCTCATTTTTCTCCCTACGGCGTCTGATATAACACTTGCCAATAAGCGGCTGCTTGTTTCATTTTTCTTTTTTCTCTTAGCAGATACTCTGACTTCGATTTTTCCTTTCGTATTTTCATTGACAATAATTTTTCTCGCCAGTATTTTTCTTTCCCGCAGTTTGTGTCGGATATAATCTTCCGCTCCCAGCAATACTTTTTTATTCGTATAAGTAGGTTTTGTGTAAGATTCCATTAAATCCGCCATTTCATTGAGTTGGATTGCCATTGCCTCTCTTGTCTCCAGCATTTTATTGTACCACAGATAATTCAGTTTCGCCCGCTCAAGATACTGTATCTGTCCATTCTCACAGCCTTTACACAGACTTTCATTAATTTCTTCCTCGATTGCCCCCTCCACCGACAGTTCTGAACTAAATTCCATAGCAGACATCCGCTGAATTTCTGACGCCAGATTTTTATATGCGGTTGAAATCTTTAACATGCCGTCATTTTTCAAAATCTGCTGTCTCTCATACGCATTGACATATTGACGTTCCCGCGGAATATGACACATGAATCTCTGTACCGCATATGTAAAGATAACGCTGGTAGACCAGATTAACATTATTACAGGAATAAGACCATACAATTCTCTCTGCACCATGCCGTTCATGACCCAGTCAAAACCTTCCAATGCGGCAGCCACAATTACCGTAATAAAAGAGGCTATAAACGGACTATAGTGGGTTGACATTCTTCTATACTGTCCCACGCAAAGACCTGTCGTCGCCATCATGGTCCCATATTTCATTGCTGCCAGCAGTCCTCCATAATTAAAAATGGTCACGGTCATAACCGGCCAGGCAATTCCGGACAAAATATTGACAGAACACAGCGCCGCATACCAGCCCTCTGCTGCCGGATAATATCCCAGCATAGGAATCATACAGACTATGACAGCAATCATTAGTAGTAAAATAGGTTTTAGTATCTTCTGTTTCATAACGTCCTCCTTCAACTGATATTATTACGACAAGTAGTATACATAGGACGTCCTAAATATTTTGTCAAAACATGTATTGATAATTATTAGAATTTTCGACATGAACACTGTACGAAGCTGATAAAAGATATTTATGATATAGAAAAAATGATTCCAGTACATTTTTATTTTAACTGCAATCTTTTCAAAAAATTTTTTATTTTTAAGAATTACGATGCAATTTTCTGCAAAAATAAAAAACCTTTGAAAATAAATTTATCTCAAAGGTTTTCCGTCTTTCCTATGAATTTTGTTTTGTTTTAATTTTCTGGTTTAAAAATCACTTCATCCGGATAAAGCAAGCCCAGTTTTCGTGCCATCTCTTCTATGTAATCATCCGTTTTGATATATGCCTCCTGATCTTTGAGTTCTTTGGAAAGTTCAAGTTCGCTTTGATATTGTTTTGCCAGCTTGCTCTCCTGTTCCTGAAGGTCTCTCAGCGTACTGTATTTTTTTATCATCTGCGCACCCATTACAATACAAAACAGAATTACGACAAAAGAAATTGCGAGAATCATTCTTTTATTCTGTATGCGCCTTTTTCTTGCGGCGCTTAAACGCCTTGTCGCTGTGCCTGTTCGCGTTCTCCTGCTTCTTTGTGGAGATGCGTTTCTTCTCTGACCTGTCATTTTTTCTTTCCTTCTTTTTTAAGTGATTTATTTTACCTGATAATTTCTTTAATTTCAGTTTAATAAATTCTTCTTCCTTTTTCAACGGTTTTAACAAAAATATAATTAGTTTCCTCAAAAATACCGCCAGAGGATCTATAATCCTTTTTCCGAGAAGCAGCTCGAATAATATCATTGTGACCAGCGTAACCCCCACAACAAAAAATCGAGGTCTTCCATAATTATACTTTAAAAATATATTAAACATAAAAATAGCTGCTACAGTCCAGTATATTACATCCTCCACAATGACCCGAAGCAGTCCTGCATAAAAAATTCTCCGAAAAATGCGAATCACATCATAACACAACACGAGAATTAATCCACTGTAAATACTCATTAATAAAAGTAATGTTTCCTCCGATATCTGTGGACTCATTATCGAAACATCCTTTTAAGAAATGATTTTCCTTTTTCATGATATGATTTAACTTCTGAATATGTAATACCGTCTATCTTACCGTCAATATCAACCTCGCCCTTCTCAATGCTGAGTCTGGTAACTTTTAAATCTTCTCCCTTAATTAATATCATTCCCATAACGGACTCTAACAGCACCTGATTTACATCAAATGCCACCACATCTTTAATTCCCGTAAGCGCCATTTTTTTTCTATTATCAAGCGTCAGTTTTTGTGATTTTGAAATATTATTTTGTTCCATTTCTACACCGGATAATACATTATATAAATAATATATGCTGATACCTTTAAGGTATTACAAGGATTTTAAATATCACGGTACATGCCGGAAGCCTCTTCTTTTTTTACAGTCTCGTTCAGATTGGTAACCTGCACCTTTACTGTTCTCTGCCCAAACTGAATTTCTACAATATCATCTACTTTAACGTCATAAGATGCCTTTACCGTTTTTCCATTGACCAAAACTCTGCCCGCATTACATGCTTCATTCGCCACTGTTCTTCTTTTAATAATTCTGGAAACTTTTAAAAACTTATCAATTCTCATTTTACGTCAAACCTTTCAACTGAAAAAGGACCGTTACCTCTGTAACAGTCCTTTTATATTTAACTATGGATTAGTTAAGAGCATTCTTTAATGCTGCCCCAGCCTTAAACTTAGGAACATTTGCTGCTGCGATTGTAATCTTTTCCTTTGTTGCTGGATTAATTCCCTGACGAGCAGGCCTCTTTGTTGCTTCAAATGTACCAAATCCTACCAACTGGATTTTTTCACCTTTTTTCATCTCTGCTACAACGACGTCAGTAAAGGCCTTAACAGCTTTCGCTGCATCAGTTTTTGAAATTCCAGCTTCTTCAGCAATAGCTGCTACAAACTCTGTCTTATTCATTGTACTTCCTCCTTGATTTTTAATCCGATACTTTTCCTCACGTATCTACCTACGTTTATACTCCTTTTGGGACATTTTGTCAAGGTAAAACCGTTTTTTCAAGGCATTTTTCAGGGCCTTTAGCACTATTGAGGATACCACTATATTTTCCATGTATTTTTCTGATTTTTTGAAAATATATTAAGCCTCCATCTGACTTCCCAGAAAAATTGCTGCTACTCCGGCCAGTTTTTGTTCTGTTATACTGATTTCCTGATTTTCATCCTTTGCCAGTATAATTACGCTTCCAATAATATCTCCCTCGCATATAATCGGATAAATGACCTGACCTACATTTGGCGCTTCCTCCCCTTCAATAACCGGGATACTTTTTGATAATCCTCCTGCCGTGGTAAGCGTATCTCTTTCTGACAGCAGGGACTCCATATCCGTGCTGATATTTTTTCCAATCATTTCTTTTTTGGCGCCGCCTGCCACAGCTATAATCTGGTCTCTGTCACTAATTAATACTTTATATCCTGATATCTGAGCCAGCGCCTCCGCATACTGTTTTGCAAATCCATCCATTTCACCGATTGGCGAATATTTTTTCAGAATGATTTCCCCGTCATGATTTGTAAAAATTTCCATTGGGTCACCTTCTCTGATTCTAAGCGTCCGTCTTATTTCCTTGGGTACAACAACGCGTCCCAGATCATCTATGCGCCGCACTATCCCTGTTGCTTTCATTTCCCTTTATTTCCTCCATTTCTAATTTTTATATTTTATTCCTTTGTCCTTCTTCTTCACATGATTTTGTAATTGGACATGAAGTTATTATGTGGAAAATAAAGAATTTTTATGCACATAGACTTTTTCGAAATAATGAAAAAGAAAAAAATTTAAAAACAGGATTATGAAGTCCTCACAATCCTGTTTTTATCGTCCTTATTTTCAGATTAAACTACTTCGTCAAGCTGACTTGTACAATGCGGACATCTCTTTGCATCTACCGAAATCTCAGATTTGCAGTATGGGCAGATTTTTGTCGTTGGTGCTTCCTCCACAACCACTTCATTTTTCTTTCTCAAGGTATTTATCGCTTTTACAAACAGAAAAACAACAAATGCCATGATAATAAAATTAATCAGTCCGGAAATAAATGTTCCATAATTCAATGTCGCCGCTCCGGCTTTCTGCGCCTCTGCGAGGGTGGCATAATGCTTTCCATCCAGCGCCAAAAACCAGTTGTTAAAATCAATTCTGCCAACAATTACACTGATAAGCGGCATAATCACATTGTCTACCAGTGAAGTTACCAGTGCATTAAACGCTCCACCGACAATCACACCTACTGCCAGATCAATCATATTGCCTTTTAGGGCAAACTCCTTAAACTCTTTTAACATAATCTTACCTCTTTCGTAATTTCTTTCTATTTATTTTAACATTTTTTATTTTATTTGCATATTAACTTCTATTTTTTTCATCCTGTTTTGTAGGAATATATCCATTACCATTCCAAACAATGCTGAATCGACGGTAATGTGAAAGCATCTTTTTTCGCCCTTTGTCATTTACAACTTTGCACCGAGTGTAGCCGCCATAACAGCCTTAATTGTGTGCATCCGATTTTCTGCTTCATCAAACACTACGGAATATTCCGATTCAAATACTTCATCTGTCACTTCCATTTCTGTCAGTCCAAACTTCTGATAAATTTCCTTTCCTATCTTTGTATTCAAATCATGAAAGGCTGGAAGACAGTGCATAAACACTATATTATCCGCTCCGTTATGTATCATTTCCATCGTAACACGATATGGGAGCAAATCTCTGATACGTTCTTCCCAAACTTCATCAGGCTCTCCCATAGATACCCACACATCCGTATAAATAACATTGGCTCCTTTGGTTGCCACCATCGGATCTTCCTCAAATGTAATTGCAGCGCCTGTTTTTTGTCCGATTTCTTTGCAGATTTCTATCAGTTTCGGGTCCGGAAAATACTTCTTTGGAGCACATGCAACAAAATTGATTCCCATTTTTGCACATCCTACCATCAATGAATTTCCCATATTATAACGGGCATCTCCCATATATACAAATTTCAGTCCTTTCAGAGTCCCAAATTTTTCCCGCAATGTCAGAAAATCCGCAAGAATTTGTGTCGGATGCGACTCATTGGTCAATCCATTCCACACAGGCACTCCCGCATATTTCGCGAGTTGTTCCACAATATTCTGCTCAAATCCTCTATATTCAATTCCGTCAAACATCCGTCCAAGCACTCTGGCAGTATCCGCAATACTCTCTTTTTTTCCAATCTGTGAGCCGGACGGATCTAAATAGGTAACGCCCATTCCCAAATCGTGGGCAGCCACTTCAAACGAACACCGTGTCCGTGTACTTGTCTTTTCAAAAATAACTGCAATATTCTTTCCCCGCAGTACATCTACCATTTTTTCTGCCTTTTTCTTCGCTTTCAGTTCTGCTGAGAAATCCAACAGCGTATTGATTTCTTCCGGTGTGAAATCTAACAGTTTTAAAAAATTTTTTCCCTTGAAATTCATTTGAACACCTGCTTTCTGTTTATCTCTTAATAACTCAATATATTCTTTAATCTTAATACTTTTTCCATGCCGGTTTAAAGTAGGAAGAGAAGTCCATATCCGATGGCTGGCCGCCTGAATGTTTTCTATCAGAATTTCTCTTCTGCGCTCCAGTTCTTCTATTCCGGGAGCCGCTTTTTCATCAAAAATTTCTTTCTGTTCTCCTGCCTTTTCCGCTACCGTCAGAGCTGAATTTCCTACTACATCCTTTAACTGATTGCCAATATTCTGTAGTTCTTCCGCCAATTTATCCAACTGTCCCAGATTTTTTCTGATTCCGGCAAGGTTTTTGATTGTGACAATCATATCTGTAGCAAAGATAATTATAAATACAACAATCCAGATTCTTTCCAGTACAAGCGGTATTCTGTGAATAGCTGCTATAATCGGCGTATGTACAATCTTCACTGCAAAAACTACAGCCACACCCCACATCAGGCTAAACTCCAGGCAGACATATCCTCCAATATTAAAAGGTTTGTCGGAATAATCCCACCATCTCATGTGAAATATTTTATCCAAAATCCATCCGCCGCATAATTCCACTGCAGAACAGATAATGATTCCTCCCAAAAACAAAAGAATCAGGTTGTTTTTTAGCGGAGTAAGCGCAAACAATACGCCCAACATACCCACTCCATAAATCGGGCAGACCGGACCATTCAAAAATCCCCTGTTGGAAACCTCTTTCAGTGTGATTGCCACAAATGCCACTTCAACACACCAGCCGAGAAAACTATAAATAAAAAACAATAAAATTATTTCTTCTAATGAAAAAAGCACACAGTACCTCCTCACTTCACTGTAACAAAATATCTGTCATTTTTATCACAAACTTTATTTTAACAAAAAGAAGCCCCCATAACAAGAGGCTTCATTATGATAAATATCTTATATGTCAGCTGACGGGTTTGGTATATTTCAGTTTTACCCATGTTTTTCTTTTTTTTCTATGACCATACACTGTTCCATCCACAATTTTAACCCGGTCAAAAATACATTTGGCATTTTTCTTTAATCTTCCCATATTTTTATATTTTTTTGAAGGTTTATTTCTTTGTATCACACCTTTTTTTGTTGTTCTGACCTGATATGGGCAAAAGCTGTTGGTAATTCCCTCTGCAATGGCCTGCCCCATTTTTTTATAATGATATATTTTTACATCATCTGCATCATCTACAAAACAACACTCAATCAGCATCGCCGGAGCAATCGTTGCATTTAAAAACATCAAATCCGGTCTGTATTTTACGCCTCTGTTATTAAATCCCAATTCTGCAACGGATGCGCATACTTTTTGGGCTGATGACATCGGCCCCAGTTTTTCACTATAAACAAGCACTTCCACACCACCTGTTTTCCCGTCTCCTTTGCTGTCGTTTCTTCCCAGATTAAAATGTATGGACACATCCAAATCCGCTCTGTGCATATTGCACTTGCGAACAATTTTTTCCAAAATATCTTTTTGGTTTTTTCCATCATTTACTGTACAGTCATACACACGGAATCCAATGCGTCTTAAATATTTAATGACCTGTTTTTTTACCTTACGGGCCTGTGTGGACTCCTTAATGATTCCAACAGCACCACTTCCTGTTTTTCCATCCGGATTATGTCCTGCGTGCACATTAATTGTCTGCATTTTACATTACCCCCTTACAGTTGCCATCCTGACATTCCGGTAACCCGGAAATAGACATCAGTATAGACAGCAGCCCGGCTACCAGTGAAGTTGATATAACTACACTCCATTGAATTTCACTCATCAGCGTTGCTGTTCCTATCGTGGCAACAGCTGTCTGGGCAACTGTTCTGATTGCTCTTACCACGATTGCTTTTATCTTCTTTTTTGTTGCTTTTTTCATATGATTTTCCATAATTCATTTGCATGTGTTTACTATATATGTATTCAAAATTCAGCATTATGAAACAAAAAAGTGTTAAATCAAAATAATACAAAACGCTCTTTAACATCCCGGGTTGTAAGAATACTTCTTATTTTTTATTTTTTTGCATACATTAATAAAAAATACTGATTGGATTTCTATGCAGATATATGTAGTTCAGCCCGGAGATAATGTGGATGCCATTGCTGCCGGATACGGCGTTAGTGCAAATTCTATTATTTATAATAACCAGCTGGTTTATCCATATCGTCTGGCTATTGGTCAGGCATTGCTTATTGATGAAGGTGGTACCAGAACGGACAAACGGGAAGCTGTGATAAGAGGGTTCGCATATCCCTTTATCAGTCAGTATGTCCTGGATCAAAGCCTGCCGTCCATGTCAGAGCTGGCAGTCTTTTCTTATGGTTTTACCAGAGAAGGAGAATTGATTTATCCTTTTCTGGATGATAATTTTATGATTTCTTCTGCGTATCGGTTTGATGCCGCTCCTATTTTGACATTGACGCCGCTTGACGCTTCCGGTCAGTTCAGCAACGAGTTGATTTCAGCAGTTATTAATAATCCTGAAGCAGTTCAGACTTTAATTAATAATTTAACCATTGTTATGGAAGAAAAGGGATTTTTAGGGATTGATATTGATTTTGAATATATTAAAGCGCAGGACCGGGAAGCATTTGTATCTTTTGTCTCTAATGTAACTCAGACAATGAACGCTCTCGGATATTCTGTTTCTGTAGACCTAGCGCCCAAAACAAGCGCACAACAGCAGGGACTTTTGTATGAAGGAAAAAATTACCCCGCTTTGGGAAACGCAGCAAACAGTGTTTTGGTCATGACATATGAGTGGGGATATACTTATGGACCACCCATGGCTGTCGCTCCTTTAAACAAAGTGCGTGAAGTGTTAAATTATGCTGTCACAGAAATTTCACCGGACAAAATAAATATGGGAATTCCAAATTACGGATATGATTGGCCGCTCCCTTATGAGAGAGGTGTGACCAGAGCCAAGACAATTGGAAATATTGAAGCAGTACAACTTGCAATCGCAAAAAATGCACAAATTTATTATGATGAGACAGCACAGTCACCACATTTTAACTATACGGAAAATAATATAGAGCATGAAGTATGGTTTGAGGATCCTAGAAGTATTCAGGCAAAAATCAATTTGGTCTACGAATATAATCTCAGAGGCATTTCTTACTGGCAGATTATGCAGTTATTCCGCAGCAACTGGCTTCAGATTGATTATAACTTTACAGTCATTAAAAATTAAAATGCGAATCCACAGATTCATATTTCTGCAATCCGTGCATAGCATTTTCTGCCCAATAAACAAGAGCCTGTAAATTTGAAATTATCTCAAATTTACAGGCTCCGTATTTCTTAACTGTTTATTTCATTAACATATTATACAAAACTGTCAGATATCCCTGCACCGGAAATGTCATCGCAAATACCAGTGATACGATTGTCATCAACTTAATTAAAATATTAATCGATGGTCCTGATGTATCTTTAAACGGATCCCCTACAGTGTCTCCGACGACCGCCGCTTTATGTGCCTCACTTCCTTTTCCACCGGCAAAACCGCCTTCAATATATTTCTTAGCATTATCCCATGCGCCGCCGGAATTTGCCATAAAAATCGCCAGCATAACACCGGATACCAGTGCGCCGCAAAGCATACCTCCAAGAGCCGGTGCTCCCAGCAGATAACCAATCAGTAATGGAGTAACCACTGCCATGACGCCGGGAATAATCATTTCCCTCAGCGCAGCGTGTGTAGAAATTCCCACGCAGGACTTATAATCCGGCTTGGATGTTCCCTCAAGAATTCCTTTATCTGACCGAAACTGACGTCTTACTTCTTCTATCATTTTATTCGCCGCCTTGCCTACAGAACTCATGGTAAGCGCAGAAAACATAAATGGAAGCATTCCACCAATCAGCACTCCCGCTACAACTGCCGGAGATAAAATATTAATACTTTTTAATCCCGCCACTTCTGCGTAAGATACAAACAAAGACAACGCTGTCAAAGCTGCAGAGCCAATCGCAAAACCTTTTCCGATTGCAGCTGTTGTATTTCCTACTGCATCCAGTTTATCTGTAATCTCCCGGACCTGTTCATCCAATCCTGACATTTCTGCAATTCCTCCTGCGTTGTCTGCAATCGGACCATACGCATCGACAGAAATTGTCATACCGGTCGTAGAAAGCATACCTACTGCTGCCAAAGAAATTCCATACAATCCGAAAAATGCGTAGGAAGCCAAAACACCGGCTGCAATAAACAAAATTGGAAGCGCCGTAGATTTCATACCTACAGAGAGACCGCTGATAATATTTGTCGCAGACCCTGTTTGCGAACTATCCGCAATCTCTTTTACACTTTGATATTTTTCTGAAGTATAGATTTCCGTTATTTTTCCAATCGCTGTTCCCACAATCAAACCCGATAGAATAGCGAAAAATGCAAAGAAGTTTCCAAAAAATGTATAACTTAAAATTGCAGATACAATAATTACAATTCCGGTCGCTCCATATTCTCCGAGATTTAGAGCCTTCTGCGGATCTGAATTTTCCTTTCCCCGCACGAAAAATGTGGCAACAACAGATGCCAGTACTCCAACCGCCGCAACTACGATTGGAAATATAACATGCTCCATGCCAAAATTTTCTCTATTGGTAACAATGGATGCCACTGCCAAGGTTATAACAGACACAATCGCTCCGACATAACTCTCGAATAAATCGGCTCCCATACCTGCCACATCACCTACATTATCTCCTACATTATCCGCAATAACAGCAGGATTTCTAGGGTCATCCTCTGGAATTCCCGCTTCTACCTTTCCTACCAAATCGGCTCCCACATCTGCAGCTTTTGTGTAAATTCCTCCGCCTACTCTGGCAAAAAGTGCAATCGAAGAAGCACCCAGACTAAAACCGGTAAGAACGCTGACGGATTCATTGGTAAATCCCATTGTGTGCATTACAATAATAAGAATAACACTCAGTCCCAGAATTCCAAATCCTACAACACAGAGTCCCATGACAGCTCCTCCGGAAAAAGCAATGGACAATGCTTTATTCATTCCTTTTTCTTTTGCTGCATTGGCTGTCCGGACATTTGCTTTTGTCGCTACGTTCATTCCCACATATCCTGCCAATGTGGATAACACTGCACCTGCGATAAAGCAGAGTGCCGTAATCCAGTCGATGCCAAATCCCAGTACAAGAAACAATATCACAACAAAAATAATCAGAATTTTATATTCTGCAAACAAAAATGCTCTTGCTCCTTCTGAAATTGCCCCGGATATTTCTTTCATTTTTTCCGTGCCCTCATCCTGTCTGCCGATATTTACCGTTTTTATCAATGCAAATATCAGTGCAATCAGACCGGCCAGGGGCGCCAAATAAATCAGACTTTCCATAACTAAACCTCTTTCTTCCTTTTTTCATTTTGTTCCATTCTGTCACATACTTCCTGTTTGTTAAAATTATAACAAACAGGAAGTATTTTTCAATACTTTTTTCGTATAACGTGAATTTATTCTGTTTTTTTAATGATTTATTGTCATCTTATGTTGTACAAAAATTTTTTATAGGGTTTCAAGCATTTCCCATTTTCTTTGAAATATGATTTATACTGCCATTTTCAGATTTCTATTGTATATTTTTTAAAGCATATGATATAATTGAACTGGATTTTTACTACTTGTTGCTTTATAAAATTAATTTATAGCGCAATGATTACCAATCCGATATATTTCATATACTGACTGAAAAATATAATAGAAAGGAGTACTGCTATGAGACATGAATTGGACCATATTGATGAACAGATTATTAAACTACTTCATGAAAATGCCCGCATTCCCCTGAAAACAATTGCGAGTAAAGTATTTTTATCTTCTCCCGCCGTATCCGCAAGAATTGAACGGCTGGAAGAGAGTGGAATTATTACCGGATATACGGCAAAAGTCAATCCGGCAGAACTGGGATATCATATCAAGGCGTTTATCAATCTCGAAGTAAATCCCGATCAGAAAAAAGAATTCTACCCTTACATAAAAAGCTGTAACAATGTCGTAGAATGTAACTGTGTTACCGGTGACTATGCCATGCTTGTGGAAGTAATGTTTAAGAGTACCGAGGAGCTGGACCATTTTATTGGAGAGCTTCAGACTTTTGGAAGTACCAAAACACAAATTGTTTTTTCCACTTCTGTAGAGCATCGGGGAATTCCTATTGTAGAAGATTAACAGATGACATGAGGGCATATTGAATGATTTCAGTATGCCCCTTTTTCATTGATATTTGTTTTATCCCATTATTTTTCGGCTTCACTCTTATGATATTTATACGGCAGAAAGGAATTTTATGCGTCATTTAAAAGAAATTAATTATATTATTGAATTGCTCAAGAGTGCTGTGACAGAATCTGTTCCGTCCGCTCCGGATTCCAGCCTGGATTGGAAATTTTTTTATACTCTGGCAAAGCGCCATAAAATTATGTCCACACTCTATTTTGGCATGTGCAAACTCCCAAAAGAGCAGCAGTCCGATATCGGATATTTTGACAGCTACGTACTGGAATACAAAAAAAATCTTGTTTTGGATGCCAACAGAGTTTTTGAATTGGAACGCCTGAAACCTTATCTGAAAAAAAATAATATTGACTACATTTTTCTCAAGGGCAGCGTCTCCAAATATCTTTATCCTGATACTGCTATGAGAAGAATGAGCGACATTGATATTTTATTCCGCAATGTTGGATTTGATGTACTGGATGAAATCTTTTTTCAGCTGGGTTATCGGATTTTGCATAAAGATGCAAAAGATACTGCATATTTCAATCCGGTCAATGAAGTAAAAATAGAAATGCAGCCCCACTTAATCGACAAAGGCTATACCTTGTGGTACGACTATTTGGAACATATCTGGGAACGCTGTGATTTAGAAAAAAATCAAATGTGCAAAGAAGATTTTTATATTTACCATATCATTCATATGGCAAAGCACTTTGTCAATGGTGGAATCGGCCTGACACATGTTTTGGATATATATATGATGTTAAATAAATACACCGATTTGGATGAATCATTCGTAACGGCAGAATTGACAAAACTGGGGCTTTTTGATTTTCACCGCAATCTTCAACTACTGGTACAGTACTGGTTTGACGGTGTCTGTCCTAAGCAGAAGGACCTGCGCACAATACAGTTGCTGGAAAAATATATATTTACCAGCGGTGCATTTGGCACACGCTCACAGTTGAACATTAATGCCGCAGTTATGCGTGGAGACACAAAAATCTCTCTCCATAAGAAATTATTTCCCGATATTCATACAATGATAAACTATTATGGAAAGCCGCTGGAAGAACACCGCTTTCTATTGCCATTCTATTGGATAAAATTAAACGTTCAAAGACTCCGGAGAGGAAAAAATTCAGTCCGTCGGGGATTTCATAATATCTCCGGTATCACAGAACAGCAAATAGACGAGGCAAAAGAGCTTTTCAGACGCTGTGGACTATAAAAAGTTTTTGGATAATCATTTTTTTCTGCTTAATTTTCTGCTTAAAAGGATAGCAGAAACTACTCGATATATCCCATATCCAATCGCTATTCCCAAAGTATTCAGAATAATATCATCCACATCAAAATGTCCAAAAGCTGTCACCCACTGCAGAATTTCAATAAACAGGGATAACAGGGCGCCGGATAAAACAACAAAAAGCATCCCGCGTTTTTTTTCTGAATCCATCAAAGGTACCAAGATTCCATAGGGGAGAAACATAATAATATTACACATCAGATTTTTAAAAAACCAGTCATACCAGGCCTGTGTATAATGAATATATGTAATTATCGTTTTCATTGGCTTTAGCTGAGGATTCAGCCGTATGATTTCTCCACCACTCAGCCACATTTTTATAGATTGGATTCCCAATTTTGTAGGGAATTTTAATACAATTACCAATATAAGAGCCATCATATATATTCCAAATAAAATATAAATGTACTTTTTCCCTTTTTTCTTTGTCTTCATATGAATTCCTCAAAAATCAGAGACCCTCTACTCAGGTCTCTTTTTTATACAGTTTAAGGGTATTCCTTAAAATACAGATTATGAAACACATCAAGTGTTTCATAACCGTACTTAACCAGCTCCGTTAGGAGCGTGCTTTGCAAGGCAAAGTTTTGAAATGGTTGTCCTTTACCGTTTCAAAAGTTGTATTTTTTTGGAACACCCTTCTTTATTATTTTACTTACTTTTTTTTGCTGTCTTGGCTTTACTCTCTTTATTTCTGACCGGCTTTTCTTTCTCTGCGTTCTGCTGTTCTGCTTTTTCTTTCTCTTCCAGTTCCTGCAGTTCCAGTCTTTTTTCTTCCTCTAACGCCCTCTTTTGCTCTTCTGTCGTCTCTAAAGAAATTCTCTTGGAAACACTTCTTCCTTTATTACGGAATTCCTTTTCAGATACTTCTCCATAAGTACCGTAAGCGCCATAAGCTCCATAACCACCATAACCACCGTAGCCATAACCGTAGCCCTTCTTTCCGTACCCATAACGTCCGTAATACTTACTTCCGTAGCCTTTGTGATAGCCATATCCATAATGTTTTCCATAGCCGTAAGCCAGATTCAGCTTCCCTTCCGTACTGTTGAGAATACATCCGATAATTGGTGTTCTTGTATAAGAAAACTCCTGCAGTGTGTCGATAATTTTATCTACTCTCACATAATCTTCTTTTACAACATAAATTACGCCATCACTATACTTTGCAAGCACTGCAGTATCCGAAATATCGCACTGTGGAGAGTCAATAATGATATAATCTACGACTTCTTTTCCTTCTTCTATAATATCATTCATCGCTTTGGAATTTAGACATTCCACGGAATTTTTGGATGGAATATTTGGCGCCAGCAGCAATACTCTCGTCCCCTCAAGATTGACGATTGCCTGACTGCTTTTAATTTTTTTATTGAGAAAATCTTCCATCTTATAATCCGGCATATCCGGATGAATCATCTTTCTCAGAGCTGGTTTTCTGATATTTCCATCTACAAGCATAACTCTCTTCTGGCTTTTGGAAAGAGAGTAGGCCAGATTCATTGCCACAGTACTCTTTCCTTCTCCATCCAACGTACTGGTTACAAGAATTACTTTATAATTGTTCTTTTCCAACTCTTTTTCGCACTTAGAATTGACAGAGCGCATTGCTTCCAGATAACGGAAACCTACTTCCTTATCTAAAATAGAACAATTTTCCAGTTTTTTATGCTTTCCACTCAGCATGACACCCGGCAGAGAGCCAAGAAACGTCACGCTCAGTTGTTTTTCTACATCTTCCTTATTTCTGATAGTTCTAATTAAAAATGCGTAGACGATACTTGGTAAAATTCCAACCAAAAGTCCAACCATCGCAAACTTCATAATGTTTCCAAAAGGCGCATATGGATTCGTCGGAACATCAGACAGCGTTGGCTCCTCCAGCACGCTCAGTTCAGTATCCCCGATAACAAATTCCGCTACTCCACCATAATTGTTCATAACCGACTGCAATACTTTCAGATTCATTTTAGGATCAGCGCCCGAAACCGTAATACTTAAAATATTCGTAGATTCTACTGCTGAAATCGTTATGACACTCGGTATATAATCAATATTCAAATCCTCTTTAATAATCTCATAAAACACTTCGTTATTAATCAGATAATTAAAACTCAGACTCAATATGGAAGCCAGCTGACTGTTGTTGGTATATGAGCGATCCTCACTACCATACTCCGGCGCAGTAATTGAAAATGTAGCTTTCGATTCATAGACCGGAACATAGTTTTTCTTGTATTGAACATATCCTAAAAATCCAAAACAAATTGTAGCTATCAGGGCAACAAACCAAAGTTTTCTCAACCCCTTCAGAAAACTGTTTATTATTTCCGCTAAGTCTTTTGGCGCCTTTTCTTCTACACCTGCGGTGCTGTAATTATTCGTTGTCATATACTTCCACCGCCCTTTCCTGACTTAAATCCGAAAATTTACTTTTCGCATTGATTCGCAATACTTTATAATCATTCAATACGCATCCAAGGAACTTGGAATTTGCGTCATTCATCATATTAATGCAGTTGATAATATCTTTCTCATAAGAGAAGTCCTGGCGGATCACAAGCATGGAATAGTCTACGCGGTCCAGCAATGCTTCTGTATCAGATACCATTGACATTGGCGGCGTATCCACTATTACATAATCTGCAAGTTTTCTACACTTGTGAATCAAATCCCGCATAGCCCCGGATTTTACCAACTCATACGTACTGGAATGGCCTTTCGTGGACATAATCAAATCAATTCCAATATTCTTATTCTGATACATAACCTCATCCAGTCCACAATCACCCTGCAGCAGTTTAATCATATCTACCACATCTGTTTTTGGAATATCCAGCATTTTATATATTGCAGGTTTTCTCATATCTGCATCAATCAGTATAACTTTTTTCCCTTCTTTGGCCAGAGAGAGCGCTACATTCACTGACAAAGTAGACTTTCCCTCATTTTCACAGACAGAAGAAACCAAAATAACATTTTTTTCCGGTCTGCGCTCATGTTCATATTCTATCTTTATGCGGATATTGTTAATCGCTTCAATGAAACGGGAAGATATAATCGGACTGGTAATCAGTAAAACCTTTACGCTCTGTGCAATTCTCGCCTTTACTGTACGGTTTTTCTGCTCATGTCCCACCGTTCCCAGCAGAATTGTATCAAGTCGCTCCTCTACTGCTGCCTCTGTCTTGATTGTCTTTCTCAAAATGCTCATAGCAGCCAGCAATAACAGCATAATGCCACCGCAGATTAATCCTACTTTTATGGATTTCTTTCGCGGCGTCAAAAGATTGTCCGGAGAATAACTGACTTCCGGTGCCTCCAGTACATCAAATACCGCATCATCGGTCAGATATTGTGATAATTCAGAGTAATTATTCATAATTGCTCCAATCGCTTCAAAAGAGAGTATCGGATCATTTGTAGTAACCGTAATTTTCATCAGATTTGTCTCTTCTATCAACTGGGCGGTCATTACCGCATTGAGTTCATTGACATGGAGATCTTCTTTTACTCTGTTTTTCATAATATCTGAATTCATCAGATTCTGAAATACTGTAATCACGCTGTCCGCAAATCTGGTATTCGTATATACATAACCGGTACTCTGTTTTGGCGTTACTATATAAATCGCGGAACTTGTATAACTTGGCACAAAACTCGCTTTAATATAGGTGTGCGTTACCATTACCCCGATTGCCGCCACAATCACAATAAGCCACCAGCTCCGAATCAAATCTTTCCATAAACCATATAAATCTATATTTCGTAAACTGAATCTTTTTTTCATAACTACTCCTCCACTACGACTGTCAGATAAGCAGTTCCTTTGTTGTCATCTCCATCTGTAACCGTATATTCCACAAAATAGCATCCTGCTTTCTTTGTGCTGACTGATGAGCCCGTAACTTTCACATCTCCTGTCGAAATTTTCTTTCCATTATTATCTTCCGCAGAAGCAACATAATCTGACGCATTAAATTTATCTCCCTTTTTGAGATAAATAATGTTCTCCTTTAAATGAATCTTAGGGCTTAGATTATTTTCCTGACTGATATTTACCATCGCTTTAAGTTTTACAGTATCTCCCAGGCTGTTGGTTACCTGTGCCGTAACGGTATTATCCCCGGAAACGTTTGTAGAGACCGTCCGTGATAATATTTTTACTTTGCTGCTGATATCTCCGTCATATACATCTTCCGCTCCTATTACCTCTTCTACTCCGATATCCGAGCCTGTATTAAAGCTTAAAGGCTGCCGTAAAACAAACCTTGGAGATCTGTAATCGGTAAAATGAATTCTGCGGGTAGCTTTCACTACATGGTTGTCCGAATCTGCCACAGCATAAGTTATGTTACAAATATGTTCTTTCTTATCAATAAATTTTGAGATAGACTCCACTACAATCTTACTCGTAATGTCGCCATCTTTTTCATCTGTCGCTATTACATCCTTGATCAGTTCACTGTCCTCACTCTTTACCGATACGTCAATCTGCTTGGAACCCAATTGAATGATTGGACCGGAATTATCCTCATTGGTCTTATCCTGATACCAATTCCAAGTATAGACAACAAATAAAATTGAAAATAGGACAATCACTGCATATTTAAAAATTCTCATATATCTCATTGTGATATATTATTATCTATATATCAACATACTCCTTTCATAACAGACATTCTAATACAAGTATATTTTATCAAAACAAAACGCGTCTGTAAATACAGACGCGCCGGATAAATTTCAAAACTGTTATCAAATCTTTTTATATATCAGCATACATATCCCATGCAGCACCCACGCTGCCAGATAACTGATTATTACCGTATAAAAAATATACACAAAAGCTCCCGCGCTTTCTATCAGCGGACGGGTTATCAGCAAAATGATGATTCCATGAACAAGATAAAACTCATAGGATATTTTATCAAAATGCTCAATCACTTTGCGGATAATTCCTTCTCTGATATGTATCCCAAAATAATATAAAACCGTACAAATCCATAAATCAACGAACACCATTCCATAAAAAGCAATCACTTTATCATACAAGATTTGTCCGTCCAGTTTTTTATTGGATATCAACACAATGAAAGTAGCCACCGCCGCCAGTATCGTGACAATCCCTATACGTTTGCATCCCATATTTTTGGAAAGTATGCTATCTCCTGCAAAATATCCGGTTACATACATTGCAACGGCTATCATACACCAGCTGATGCTGTGATTTGCCACCATTCCTATTTTCGTAGTATAAGCCAGAATGATATCCAGCGCAATCGCAGACAATATAATGATAATACCAATCATTCTGCCCGGATTTTTATTTTTTATCCATTGCAGCATTGGTGTAATTATGTAACAAATCATAATCAGTGTCAAAAACCATAAATTGACTCCGCCTGCGTTGACGCCTAAAATGCCCTGTAGATTAAACAGATAGATAAACACATACCGAAGACTAAACTGGTGACACACAATCGCTTCTACGGCAAAATCCACTGCCATAAAAATCCACATCGGGATACAGATTCGTATCATTCTGCTGTAAAACCATCTGCCCCAGTTCTCTATCTCCTTTTTTCCATACAAGTAACCGGAGATAAATAAAAAGATAAATACTCCCGAATTGGCTGTCTGCACCACTAATGACTGCATCGGAAATGCCAGCTTACAGAGAATATGATCCGATATAATCATAAACATCGCTGCCACACGAATAAGCGAGATTGAAATATCTCTTTTTCTAGTCATTTTTATAAACCCTTTCTTTCATTCATTTTTCCTGCTATTTTTTTCAACCATACAACGGCAACAGGAATTCCCACTCCCAGCACAACATAAACGATACGAAGCTGTGGAAAGGAAAACGGATACAGTTTCAATACTTCTCCTCCTGTGTCTACAAGACCGGTTTTTCCTGCGATGCCATCAATAAATTTAATAATCAACATATGAAATCCCATAATCCAGAAACTGCATCTGCCAAGCATAGAAAACAACTCTGTCAGCGGCTTACAATGGCAAATCGTTTTCCCCAGACTGATGGCAAACAGCAGTCCCAGCAAAGTCATAGGGTAAAATCCATACCCGCCATACAGTTTAAAACTGGCGACATCAATTTCCTGCCCGCTCCATTGATTTATAATAAAAATTATCCCTGCCAGCGGAATCCATATCCAGGAATTTATCCGCTGCAACAATCCTCTCTCGCGAACAGCAATCCCCAAAAAGAACACAGGAACAGCCACTAAAATTCTGGTCAGAGAATAAATATCTACCAGTTTTACAACAAGCGCATAATTTATCTTCAGTCCTGTCATGGCCCAGATACCTAATATGCCTGTAAGAATTATAATAAAACAGAATATTCTTTTATGGTTTCCAAATATCTTCATTAAAATCAGGGAGAGAAGTCCGGTCCCAAACAAAAAGGGAACAAACCACAACGGCCCTGTAAAAATTCCACTTGGCGCAAATAGTAATGTCCGCATTACCATTGGCGCCATATAAGAAACAATATTTTTTCTCTCTATTACGCCCAGCCATACCCACGCCGGATAGAGGCACATACTGACTGCCACCACCACTGCTGCCGGCAGGTACAAACTCCTGATTTTCTTATATATATATATATATATATATTGGGGCTTTTCGGAACAGATATCCCGCCACAAAAATAAATAACATCATGTGATATGTATATACAAAATTGTGTGCCATATTGGTATATATCCCCGGAAAATCATCCTGCACCCATACGTGGCCTAAAACAACCGAAAGGATTCCAATTCCTTTTAACACGTCAATTTCCATATTTCTCTGGTGCATTTTCTGACTCCTCCATTGTATTACGATTTCTTTTGTATCTCATATTTTTGTTTGGCAGATTTTCGTCTGTGACGATAGCTTTTTATCCATTGTTCTGTTATTTTTCCCAGCCATACAGCGGCAACAGGAATTCCCATTCCCAGCACAACATAGACGATACGAAGCTGTGGAAAGGAAAACGGATACAGTCTCAGTACCCCCCCCGCACCTGTATTTACAAGGTTTGTCTTTCCTGCAATGCCGTCGACCAACTTGAAAACCATATTATGAAATCCCATAATCCAGAAACTGCATTTTCCAAAAAAGGAAAATAAATTGGTCAGCGCCTTACAGTGACACAGGGCTTTTCCAAGACTTATGGCAAATATCAGTCCCAAGATTGTCATCGGATAAAATCCATATTTACCATACACCTGAAAGGCGGCAATATCAATTACCTGCCCGCTCCATTGATTTATTATGAGTATTACAGCTGCCAGTGGAATCCATATCCAGGAATTTATCCGCTGCAACAATCCTTTTTCGCGGGCAGCAATCCCCAAGAAGAACACAGGAACAGCCACCAAAATTCTGGTTAGAGAATAAATATCTACCAATTTTATAAAAATCACATGGTTTATCTCTAGCCCCGTTATGGTGCACATGCCCAAAATTCCTATCAGAACTACTATAATACACAATAGTTTTTTATGATTTCCAAATATTTTAATCAGTACAAGAGACAGAAGTCCGGTCCCAAACAGAAATGCAACAAACCACAAGGCGCCTGTAAAAATACCGTTTGGTGCAAGCAGCAACGTTCGCACCACCATCGATGCCATATCAGAAAATACGTCTTTCTTTTCCAGTACGCCCAGCCAAATCCATAACGGATAAAGACACAGGCTGACTGCCACTACCACTGCTGCCGGCAGGTACAGACTTTTCAACTTCTTATATACATACATGGATATTGTCGTTTTCCGAAATAAATATCCCGACAAAAAAACAAACAGCATCATGTGATATGTGTAGACGAAATGATGCGCCATGCCGGTATACACTCCCGGAAAATCATCCTGCACCAACGCGTGGCCCAAGACGACCGAGAAGATTCCAATTCCCTTTAACACATCGATTTCCACATTTCTGCTGCTCATTTTCCTGCTTCTCCACTGTACAATATTTTCGTTTGCTAAATTTTCTCCTCTTTCCCCATTTCAAAACTTTGCTTCGCAAAACACGCTTCTAAGAGCCGGTTAAGTACGATTACGAAACATTTGATTGTTTCATAATCTACCATTTATTTTTTGTTCAACATTCTTTTTAATAAATCAACACAAAATTCCATCTCCGGACTCTTTCTGTAAAGCATAATCAGTGCCAGGACCGGTACTGCAACCGCAATCATTCCTCTCAGGATAAAAAATCCAATGCCATTGACTGGAAGTAAATTGGTAAAAATTGCACTGAGCAGAATAACTGTCCCGGTAATCAGAAAATATTTGACTGTCAGAAAAATGTATTTACGGGCAGAACACTGAAATACCGTGGAAAAAAGATTTCGCAAAAGCCATGGAATCTCAATAAATGTTTCACTGATAATACTCGCAATCAAAATTCCTAATAAGCCCCAGAAATGTACCATTGCAAGATTCATGACAAGATTTGCCACGCCGGCAATTAACGGACGAAAGCGGTCCTGATGCCATGCTCCCGCAGCATCTTTATACGTTAAAAGCAGATAATTAAAATACCGCACAATAAACCGGATACTCAGGCATATTACAACATAAAACGGCAGCATATTGGACGCTCCGGTCCAGAGCATAATAAACGGCTGATACAATCCGAGCAGACAGGAAACACAAAATGTCTCCACCCATATGATAATAAAAGTAAAATGGGACAAATCGTTCAGATTCTTCTCCCGGCTGTCGCAAATCAGACTGTTGCCAATACCGGCCCTCGTCGCATTAAAGACGACGCCTGCCAATGCCAGAACAGAACTGAAAATATAAAAATAATTCTGATACTGTGCCAATAATGTCAATCCGAGAAATGCTGATATTACAATATTATCAGCCGAGTTTGTAATGGTGCCTCCCACTCTCGAAGTAAATAAATCTTTAATTCTGCTGCGGATAACCTTTTCTTCCTCCGAAGGAATCTTACCGACCGGTTTATATGCCGGATACATTTTTCCTGCTTTATAAGAAATATAAATATTTATGAATACCTGACGAATCAGGTTTAAAGCAAGATAAATATAATAATTGGCAAAAAAGAGCAGCGACAACAACTGCAGCAGGCTGAATACAACACTCAATTCTATCTCTACTTTTGATGTCACATACATTGTCTGATGTGCCTGAAACAGAGAAGTCTTGTAGGCAAACAGCCAGTAAGTCAACACCGTGTTTGCAAGATTCATGAGAAAGAGAATGTAAATATTAATATCCGACGGATATTCTCCGGATATCAAATGCCCGATAAACGGTGTAATAATCAGTCCCGCTGTCAGTATGACCCCGCCGATAACGCGATAGTAAATCTTGTACAAACGCATCAGCGCACAGATTTTGTCTGTATCATCTTCTGCAATCGGCTTGTACATACTAAATACCATCGCCGCGCCGGCTCCCAGCTCCGCCAGATTCAATACATTTAAAATTGAAACAAAAAGTCCTCCAAGACCTGTATATTCTATTCCCAGACAATAAATCATTGCAGTTCTTAAAATAAACGGTACCACAACAGAGTACACATTTTTTAAAAACTCCAATGCCATGCTCTTTCCTGCATTTTTTGTTCTTTCCAGTTTCAAACCCTTTATCAACCCTTTCCTATGTAAACACTAAGATATATTTTAACAAAACAAAACTCATCTGTAAATACAGATGAGCCGTTCCTTATCCGCTTTATGAAAAAAATATTTTGCTATTTTTTATCTTTTAAATAATCGCGGGCGTCCTTAAAAAAGCTGGCGACAATCAGCATAATGATAATTCCTATCGGAAATGCGGCAATAATAGAAACACTCTGCAGACTGTTTAAAGAATTTTCAGAGAAAATCAAGGCAATCGGAAATAGTATAAATAAAATGGCCCAAAAAGTCCTTATCTTTTTATCCGGCTCTTCATTCACTTTTAATTCCCGGTAAGAATAACTGGATATTACCATTGTCAAAGCGTCAAAAGTGGTAGAATAAAAAGCAATCATCGTGATACACAGCAATATCAGTCCCAGCACCGGCAGAGGCAGGGTATCAAAAATTTTAATAATGGCCTCTGAAATATTTCCATCTGCAGCAATATAGCCTACAGTGTCCACGCCATGTTTCATCTGCTGCGCCAGACCATAATTTCCCAAAATAATAAAAGACAAAAACGTGCCGGCAATTCCCCAGCCATAACCACCCAGCACTGTGTTTTTGATGGTCCTTCCTTTACTGATTTTTCCAATAAAAAACGGAGTTGCTACACACCATACCATCCAATATGCCCAATAAAAAATTGTCCAGTTCTGCGGAAAACTGTTCTCTCGCAGCGGGTCTGTCCAGGTAGACATCCCGATAAAATTCTGCAGCATATTGCCGATACTGCTGATTCCCGTCTCAATAATATATCGGGTTTCTCCTCCTGCAAACAAAACATAAATTAACAGTGCAAAAAACAAATAGGCGCAAAACTCTGCCAGTCTGGAAATTCCTGTCATGCCTGACAATACCGTTATGGTGTACACTACGGCAATAATAATCAGTATGATGATAGAAGTCGTAATTGTCGGTGAAAATCCGAAAATCTTTCCCAATGCCCCTGACAGCAGCGGCGTGGCAAGAGAAAAGGTAGTGGCCGTTCCTGCCAGCAGGGCAAAGACAGCAACCAAATCAATCACTTTCCCTAAAATTCCATCTGTTTTCTTCCCCAGAATTGGTCTGCATGCCTCTGAAAACTTTTGTTTTCCTCTTCCCCTCACATGAAGCATGAATCCAAATGCCACAGCAAGTATAATATAAAAACTCCATGCAATTGGTCCCCAGTGAAATATCGGATAAGTAGACGCCCACTTCTGGATTCCTCCCATTTGCCCAATGTAAGGCTCACCGGCATATAGCGCCCACTCACAGCAGGAGTAAAATAAAATGTCTGCCGCCATCGTAGAAGTGAAAATCATTGTCCCCCATTTAAAATTACTGTACTCCGGTTTTTCAATATTTCCCAGTTTGATTGTTCCATACCGGGAAAACGCCATGTATAAAGAGATGAGCAGAGAGGCGACTCCAATCACAATGTAATAAAATCCCATTGTATCCCCCAAAAATCCCCTGACTGCCGCCAGCACTGCCGTAGACTGCCCCGGAAGCAACATAAAAAGGATACACAACGCTACAATTCCTGCCAATGGAATCAACGTCGTAACAAAATCAATTCTTTTTCTCAGTTTCACTTTTGCAAACCTCCCGCTTTTTTAGTTCTTTTTGTACCATTCTGCTGTATTCTTTTGCATATCGGTATTGTCTGATAGAATACTCGCCAAATTCCTGTCCTTGTTGTCTCTTATATTCGCACCAGTTGCTCCACAGCAGACCTCCCAGCGCAATGTATGAATATATTTTTAATCTGGTATCCGCAGGACACTCTCCTTCAAAATAGCAATCAATCAGCCGGTCTACTTCCTCCCGTTGATACATGGAATATATGGCAAACATAGCCACATCCAGATGTGCATCCTGCATCCCTGCGTACTCCCAGTCAATCAGCTTAATCTCTTCTCTGTCGTTTTCATTTTTCCAGATAAGAAAATTGTCTGCGTTGGCATCAATATGGGTAAGCGTCCATTTCTTTTCCTGTTTCTCCACAAAAGGTTTCAATGCCAAAACCGACTTCTTTGTTTCCTCGTAATCCCCAAAACAGGAATTTCCCTCCCAAAATTTTTCATACATCTCAATGTGTTCGTACAAATCAAATGTATGATGTACTTTCAAATTTTTGTTATGAAACTCCCTCAGCACGCTCATACACTTTTCAACCATAGTCCAGTCATGGTCATCGCATACTTTTGCGTTGTCCAGATATCCGGTAATTTTATATCCGTTTTCAGGATTAATATAATAAACATCATCACAGATTCCTGTATCTTTGATTGCCTGATAGACTTCGTACTCCTTTTTTCGGTCAATCAGTTTTTCCGTTCCCGGACCCGGAATCCTCATAATATATTTGGAATGATTGAACTCAAACTGAAACGACCGGTTGGTCATTCCCTTCTTTAATATTTTTATATTCCGGATATCCTGTTCTTCTGCATGGAATACATCTGCAATCAAGGTAAGTACATCTGACTTTAAACTTACAGACGATTCGTCTGCTTCCCGCAGTTGTTCCAGCGTATTGATTTCAAAAAAATCCCGGGCTGAAACTTTCCTTGCCCCGACAATCATTTTTCCATTTCGATACAGCGTTTCCTCCCAGAAAAGATCATCATAGGCGGGATTTTGACTATACTCCTGCAATTTTTCCCGAATCCACATACTATCCTTCTGATTGATATAAGAAATTCCCAGCATGTCATTCCCGCATTCTTCTTTTTTGATACGAATCAATTCTCTTTTTTTGTTCAGCTTAACATCGCTGCTGATTTTCTTTTCATCTGTCACCATATACCAGGAATAAAATTCCTGACTGGAAAACGGATTTTCTGCACAATATATATCGCACGGAATAATATATGTATTTTCTATCTGTTCTCTCACACAGGAAAGCGAGTGCAGATTATTTTTGGACACATATTCCATATTCACTGCCAAATCAACACCATACTTATCTATCAGATACTCATAGCTTTCTTTCAAAAATCCCACGACAACGGTAATTTTGTGAATTCCCGCCCGGACTAACTGCTCGATAATGCGTTCGATCAGAATCTCGCCCCGTACTTCCAACAGACCTTTTGGCACTTCCTGATTCAGAGGCGTCATACGCATCCCAAACCCTGCCGCAAGAATAATCGCATTGTCCGACCTGTTGTGCTCCATCAGGCGTTTGCAGTGATTCGTAAAGCGTATATCGTTGGTAAGATATCCTTCTTCCCGCAATTTTCTAAGACTTTGATTTACTTTTCCCAAGGAATATCCCGTGCATTTTGATATCTCCCTCTGCGAGTGATATCCTTTCCTATAGATATGTTCCAATATCTCTAATTCTTCTGTGTTCATATAATTTCCTTTTTATGATTTCGTGAACTTAATAATCTTTATACTACTACGAAACAAAGAGAAAGGCAAGAAAAAAAGACCGGACAGACCGATCTTTTTTACACAGATAAAACGATTTATTTTGTTCTTTTTATAAATTGAACGATTGAGCGGTAGGAATGTGTTATCTCATATACTGGTTTTCCAAGAACAAATGTAAAACTATTCAGAAAGAGCTTGAAGGAACACCCCCCCCCGGATAATTTTTACGAAAGCTTTATTATACTCTTTTTTTAATTCCTTATACCGCACTTTATTTTCTTCTTTTTTCATATCAAGCTCTTTTGTAATTCCAATCATTCTCCCCACAATTAACGCAAAAGCCTGATCTGCCAGATTTTGAAATCCTGCATCTTTAAAATGGATACTTCTTGCGAGCATCGCATCAATAATGTTAAAATCTTTCTCTGTACACTTCTGATGCACAATGCTGCCCTCTCTTTGCAGATAGTAATATAACCTGTCTTCCAGACAGCTGATTCGTTTACAACGGGCAATAATTTCATGACATATTCTCTCATCTTCATAAATTGTTCCGATATACCGCAAATTTTCATATATTTCTTTTTTTACCAGCCGATTCCATGGAACGATATAATATCCGTTTTGATTGCTTGCATAATATTCTTCCCAGTATTCTTTTTCGCCGATAACCTGTTCTTTTTGATTATCGAGTCGGTGACTATACTCCGTTGTCTCTCCCTTTTCGTTTACACACACATAGTTACACACCACAAGATCGGCGTCATCTCTGATTGCCGCTGTATAGCATTTCTGTACGAAATCCGGATGAACATAATCATCACTGTCCATAAACATAATATAAGCGCCTGTGCTGCAATCCAGTCCTTTATTTCGTGCAGACGAACTTCCTCCATTTTCTTTATTGATTATTTTAATTCTTGAATCCTTGTCCGCATACTTTTTACAGATTGCAGGTGAATTATCCGTTGACCCGTCATTCACCAAAAGAATTTCCAAATTGGTGTATGTCTGATTTAAAATACTGTCCAGACATTTACTTAAATATTTTTCCATATTAAATATAGGAATAATAACCGATATTACATCTTTCATAATTTTCTCCTTTGAAATGTAAGGTAATTGATTGAAAAATCTATTGTTTCTGTCTCAGTAGACAAGGCTTCTCTGCATCGGTCTTTTCCGACCTGATGTCTCCTTCCATGCTGTTATGCAATTTCATCTTTGTGTCTGCTTCGGTAAATCCCGGAAAAACACGAAAAATTTATCATTACCAGAAAGCTGTGGACAATCAATGTTTTATTACTGTTTTTTGCAAACAGCCCTCCGGTAAATAATTCCTTAAAAATTTTTTTCTTAATCTTTCTGCGATAAACTGTTTCTTCCTCACACTTTTCGTACATTACTATTTTACATACAATATCCATATATGTTTTTAATAACATATGTCTGTATTGACGCCAGATATTTTTGTCATACTCTTTTAATATCTGCGCCTGCCGTTCCACCGCCATCGCCTGGGAAAACGTCTTTTTACTGAATTTTCTCTGATGAGATAAACTGTCATCATACTGTACATAGTGGTAAAAACATTTTGGGGACAGCACTCCTTTTTCCGTCTGCATCAGCAGTTCCAAAACATAAAGATTATCTTCCGAAAGATAAATATCTTCCGCCATCATAAGGGTGCTGACTTTTTCCCGTTTTACTACCATATTCCATAAGTTAAAAACAATATCAAATTTCAAATATATTCTGTCCAGAAAATAATCTCTTCCACGCACCTGCTCTTCTTCCACATTTTTCACGTTCGTTATCTTTTTTTCTTTCTGATTTTCTCTCAGGTATCCACAGAGACAAAAATCTGCATGATGCTGTTCTATTTTCTGTATCATATGCGCATACGCATCAGGCTCTATCCAGTCGTCACTATCTACAAATGTCAGGTATGTACCGGTGGCCTTTTTTACGCCAAGATTCCTTGCGGCCGATACCCCCCCCGGATGATTTTTGGCGTTGAAATAAAGTACCCGGCTGTCTGCACCAGCATATGTTTCACATATCTGCTCACTGTCGTCAGTAGAGCCATCATCCACCAATATCAGTTCAAGATTTTTATAGGTCTGATTTAAAATAGAGTCGATACATCGTCTCAGATGTATTTCACTATTATATACCGGAATAATTACACTTATTTTGTCCATAACTTTTCCCCTATCTGCTGTTCTTTTTTAGAGATTATCCACCATTCAATTCTGTACGGTCTTTTATGATTTAGAGATAATCCAGCACATCTTCCCACGCCTCTGTCAGATTTTTTGCGCTGAAAAATTCTTTTCTCTCACATGCCTTTTTTCTCATATCTTCGCGCAGATTCTTATCTGTCAACATTTTTTCCAGTCCGACAGCAAGACCGATGTCACTGTTTTCTACAATCATTCCATATGTTCCATTTTCCAATAGTTCTTTGGGACCGGTACACTCTGTGCTGATTACCGGTGTCCCCAGCACAATACTTTCTGCCACAACAAAGCTAAAAGATTCATGACGGGAAGAGCATATAAATAAATCTGCTGCTTTGATATAGGGATAAGGATTTTCTCTGTATCCCAGCAGCTCTGCCGTATCTTCCAGATGATCCCTCTGAATCTGACGGGACAGATTATCATATTCTTCTCCCTCCCCGATAATCAAGAGCTTATGCCGGATTCCTTTTTCAATCAGTTCTTTGTGGACAGACAATAGCCGGTCAAATCCTTTCTGCCAGGTCAGCCGTCCCATCGCCACGGCCACAGGAACATCACTGTCATATTGAATGTTCTCTTTTTCTGCCAGCTCTATAATCTCATCACTGTTTACAATATTGTATCGGGTTGTCGTCTTGTCCGGTAAATCAAATTTCAAATTAAACTTATCTTCACATTCATGAGATACACATACAATTTTGTCCATTCCTCCGAAAAATGCCTGTCCTTCCTCTTTGGAAAAATTGCCAATCGTCGATTTATCGATTGTGTAATCCATATGCACCCATGATATTTTTTTTGCTTTTTTTGCATGAGAAATCAGTTTGGTTGGAAAGTAAAAACCACAGGCGACTTCTATGTCATATCGATTTCCAATCAGCAGCTTATGTGCTAAGTTTCCCGGTATCCGGTCAAAGAAATTTCTTCCCCACCACTGTACCCTGTGCTCCATTTTTTTATTCCATCGGAACAACAATGCAAGAGGGTATCTTGCCTTATTTTTGATTCCAGGCTTTAAATACCGGTTATATTCACCCTCCGGGAAAAAGCGAATCAATGTAATATCATACTTTTCCATATTCAGTTGATTCAATAAATTCAGCGTTGCTTTTTCCGTTCCGCCTCTGTTAAAAGTATCAATATAAAAAGCAACCTTTTTCTTTTTTTTGTCTTTCATTTTTTATTTCCAATTATGTTGTCAGAAAACTTCTTTTTTCTAAACATTCTAATTGTTTTCCTCTCCAAAATCTATCGCTGTATTCCGCTTTCATGTCTGGAAACAACCAGACGGGGAATACAAAAATATAAAATATATTTTAATTTCAATTTAACAGGAATTTTGGCAAGCATAGCTCCCAAAATATTCTTTCGGTACAAATGCTTCATCTCTTTGAAAAAATCCCGCTGTGCATTATCAAACCCTGTACTGTACACCATATTATCCAGAATATCATCCAAATATTTCGCTACAGCGATGCGGTACAGCTTTTTTTCTTTCTTTTCCTGATAAAATTTCAGTGCTTCCTCCTGTACACGTATTGCGTCTCTGCAGCGTTTCTCTTCTACCTTGCTTCTCGTCAGAGACTGCTCTGACAGAAAATAATACACGACCTGTTTTTTTGTCATGGCAATTTTTCCGGCGTTATAAATCAATCGGAACATAACAAATACATCCTCGTATACCTGAATATCTTCCGGAAGCCGTGTGTCTTTCCATATGTCTATCCGGAATAGTTTTCCCCACAATGTATTATAAGAACTTCTCCGGCTTTGCTGCATCAAAATATCATGCGCATCTAACACACAGCTTTCTGTACTCTGATAGTCATTCTCCAGTTCCTCTCTGTCGGGAAACATGACATAAAAATGTCCCCATGATATTGCGACGTTATTGTCCTTCAATAATTTATAAAGGGTCTCGATTCCATCTTCTGCCATAAAGTCATCATCATCCAAAAATGCGAGATAGCCATCCGGATTATGTTTTAGCGCGTATTCGATTCCATTGTTTCTGGCAGCCGCAGCGCCCTTGTTTTCCTGAGACAAAATAACAATTCTTCGGTCTACCCCCCCCCATGAATTTAAGACGTCCAAGCTTCCGTCTGTCGAGCCGTCGTTTACCAATATAATCTGTAGATTCTTATAAGTCTGATTTACCAGACTTTTGATACATCGGTCCAAATATTTCTTTTTATGTACCGGGACTACGACTGATATCAAATCTTTCATGTTTGCCTCCTCATGCTTCCTCCGTATCTCTATAATTTCCAGACAGCATCCACTGCTTCAAAAATTTTGTTCTTATATTCCGGCAATACCTTTTTCAGTGTTTCTTTGATTTGTTCCTCGTGCTCCATAATCCAGCAGAAAGCTTCCACCATTTCTTCCTCACGCTTCATTTCACTGACAGGAACTACATAATTTTCATAAGTGCCAAACAAGTCTTTGGCAATTCCCCTGGATTTTACGGAATATCCGGACACAAGGGTCGGTACACAGGAAGAATATGCGGCAATGGACGCATGTGTTCTGGCACCCACAAAAAAGCGGCATCTGGCAATGTAGCCTTTCAGTTCTTCACAGTTACAATCTTCTATCTTTAAAACACGTGGGTTATCCTGATACATTTTATATAAAACATCCAGGACTTCCCTGTCGTCATTTGGCTCCCATATGACATGTGGAATCAACGCCACATTCATATCCGTCTCCTTCAGAATATACTCAATCAGACGCACATAACTCTGAAATACGATTCCCTTTTTCTTTTCATTTTCAATAACCATTGGGCTGACATTAATTCCGACTGTATTTCCCTCGATAAAATTATCCGGAAGAGGCAGTTTCACTGTATCCAGATGAAATGCCGAATCACAGGTCATCACAATATTATCTTTAATTCCATATTTTATCAGATTGTCTCTGGTCATCGTTTCCCGGACCGTAATTAAATCATATTTCTTTAAATCCTCGCGGACTCTCTCCACTTGAAGAACATCTTCCTCAATAGAGCAGCCCCAAAGAACAGATTTGATTCCTCTTTTGTAGAAATACTGATGTCCTGCTTCTATCTCATCCAACAGCCACGCCATATTATCCGCCAGGATATAACAGTAATTATCTCCGCCGATAGAAAATACGATTCCATCTTTCTGATAAGGTTTTACCTGCCACAAACAGCAGCTATATGAGTTTGGCTCTTTTTTGCTCAACCGGTACTTGATAGCATATTTCAGGTATTCCAGTGTGGTTTTCTTATATTTATCAATACTGTAAAGACCATCCACCACCTGGTCTAATCCATATCTTTTGTCTGCCTCAACATCTGCTGACATCAGATATATACCCCCCCTATTATCTTTATGGAGCAGTTTTTCTGTACTCCTTACCAATGCTTCGCATCCATGATTTTCGCTTCCCGCATGGGAATAAAGTATTATATTTTTTTTCATTTGCACTCCTTTCGTAATTTCCGCTACACATTCTTTTTATTTTTTAAGACTGTGATTTTCGGACACACAAAATATATCAAATACCGGATTTTGTCTTTCGTGGAAATTTTTGCCCGCACTCCTTTGAAAACATTTTTCCGATATAATTTTTTCATCTCCTGATAAAATTCTTTCTGATTTTTTTCAAACCGGATGCTATATACCATATTATCTAAAATATCATTCAGATATCCGACCACTGCCATCCGGTATAGTTCTTTTTCTTTCTTTTCCTGATAAAATTTCAGTTTCTCTGTACCGGTAAACAAAGCCTCCCGGCATCTGGATTCATCTACCTGATTTCTGGTAATTCCCTGTGGGGACAGACAATAGTTTAATATCTCTTTGTCTGTCACTGCAATGTGCCCGGCGCTATATAAAAGTTTAAACGTTGTAGCACCATCATCATATGCCCTGCAGTTTTCCGGCAGACGAATCTCTTTCCATGCTGAAGTCTTATATATTTTTCCCCACACAAGGCTATACGTAATTCTCTGACTCTCATCCATCAGAATGTCATAAGACGTTACAATTTCCTCGTGAGGTTTTCCGACAGACTGTTCCTTCTCCAGCGGCTCTCCGGTATCTCCACTCACAAGGCGGCATTGTCCCCATGCAATCTCTACGCCATCCTGCTGCACCATCCGGTACAACGTCTCAATTCCATCTTCTATCATAAAATCATCATCATCCAAAAACGTCAGATAGCCATCCGGATTATTCTTTAACGCATATTCAATTCCCACATTACGGGCAGAGGCAACACCCCCGTTCTCTTTTGAGAGAATGACAATTCTGCGGTCTACCCCCCCCATAAATTTAAGACGTCCCGGCTTCCATCAATAGAGCCATCGTCCACCAATATAATCTGCAGATTTTTGTATGTCTGTTTTACCAGACTTTCAATACAGCGATTCAAATAATTTTTCTTATATACCGGAACGACTACACTGACTGTTTTTTCGTTCTCTCTCTTATGACTTTCCTTCATATTCTATTCCTTTTCTTTTCTATTTTATCCTTTTGCAACTTACAGATATGCTTTTCGGTCCAGCTTTCCATTGTAAGTACGTGCTATCTTATCCACTTGTTCTATCTGCTGAGGAACTTTAAAATGCTCCAGTCTGTTCTCCAGAAATCTTGCAATATTTCTCGGATCAAAAGGTATCTGGGAATCCATGACCACCAAAAGTTTCAGGGCCTGTCCCGTAACCGGATGCTCTACCGGAATACAGATACAGTCTTCTACTCCCTCACACGCCAGCGCTACGGCTTCAATTTCTGTCGGAGCGACTTTTAATCCTCCTACATTGATTACATCGCCTTTTCGTCCGGAAATATAGACAAACCCTTCCGAATCTATATATCCGATGTCATTCGTATAGACAATGCCATTCTGCAGCACCTCACGTGTCAGCTCAGGCTCATTGATATAGCATTTCATATTCACATCTCCGATGCAGGCAAGCAGACCCATATGGTTTTTAGAAGAATTGATGACATTTTTGTCGTCATCTACGATAATAATCTTAGAATTCGGCATTGCCTTTCCGATACAACCCACCAGACCCGGATGCGCATTGTAATCATACATACAGACAGACGCTGATTCCGAGGAGCCGTAATTGTTATATAATCTGGTTTTCGGCAGAAGCTGGCACAATTTGATTTTGTCTGGCTCCGGAAGCGGCGAGGTGGCGGATTCGATAAAGTCAATCTTATCTGCATAATCCCCCAGCTTATCTTTGGTCAGCTGAAAGATTGTCCGCACAGCTGCCGGTGGAAGACAACAGGATATTTTCTCACACGGATAATCCAGCGCAGTAAAAAATGCTTTCACATTGGACATTCCATTCAGAATATATATGGTGCTTCCATTGACCAGTGTCGTAAACAGCTTTCTAATTGGATTTGCATGGTTTAAAGGTCCCGGCACTATCAGCACCGTATCTTTTTTATATTCACATCCGTATATCAGATTTTCTGCCGTGGCGACCAGCGCCTTATGTGTCAGTTCTACTCCCTTCGAAGCTCCGGTAGTCCCTGTAGTAAAAAGAATGTCTGCAGAATCATCCTCGGATGGAAATTTGATTTCATCCAGAGAATACATCATAGCATGTTCCAATACTTTTGTGCTGTCTATAAAAACAGCCAGGTATTGTTCTGTAACAGACCCCTCGTCGCTGATAATAAATTTAGCGCACACAGTCCGGGCTACAGAAGCCACAATGTCTGCCGATACACTTTTTTCCAGAGAAGTTATCACCCCCCCTGCTAGGTGTACACCCAGATATATGACTACATACTCCAGCGTCTGACTGGATTTGGCCACCACCACATCTCCTTTTTTCAATCCTTCTTTTTTCAGATAGGCGGCGTATCCACATGCCAGATGAAACAGTTCTTTGTAAGTTGTTTCTTTTCCCGGTACAACCACAGCTACCTTCTCCGGCGTGCTGACCGCATGGTCATGAACATGTTCAATAATTGTCTTTCTCATGAATGATTCTCCCTTTCACATATTTTTCTTTTTTTGCGATTCATGATAAGACTTCCTACTACCGTTACCACAAACGCCGTTATCACTGCCGCATATGTCTCGCTGAAATCCGGATGAATCGGATATTGTCCTACGACGCCCTTATAGACAATCCAGACAATTCCCACCAGTCCGGTTAATATCATTGCTATATTTGCCGCTGCCTGGGAAATCTTTTTCCAGTAAATTCCCAGCAGTAAAATAATAAACAGGCTGCCCCTTACGCTGTACGCAAAATATACAATATCCAGCGCTCTTTGGGAATTATAATAACACAGTGCCAGCAGCACGCACAATGCTCCCGCACAAAACGTCACAAGACGGGATATTTTTAAAATATGCCTGTCATCACTCTTTTTTTCTTTCCCCAATCTTGTCTCCAGATAAATATCTCTTGTAAATAATGTTCCACATGACAGGAAAATAGGCGATGCTGTAGACAGTACCGCCGCCATAATGGACGCCATAACCAATCCTCCTGAAATCGGATTTAACGTCATCAGCAGTGTTGGGAGCGCCAGTTTGGCATTTGCCAAATCCGGAAACTGTACTTTGGCAATCATTCCCAAAAGCGCAGAGAGAAATCCGAACGGTCCCACCACCAGTGCAATAATATAAGAAGACTTCACTGCCGTCTTTGTATCTTTCGAGCCTAAAATCGGCTGCAGTCCCGCCTGCGCCACACAGGCTCCGAGCAGAGAAGCAATCATCCATGAACTCACTTTCGGCATGCCGATTCCGGTCATGGAAAAATAAGAATCCGGAAGCGTGCTCTTTAACGTAGCAAATCCTCCGTCAATGCCACTCAGGCAGAGGATAACCGCTAGAATAATACCTCCATACATTACAACCATGTGCATAATGTTGGTATACCCCACAGCAATCATTCCACCAAATACAGTGTACAAAAGGATTCCTGCTCCCATCAACAAAATGGATATGACAAAATTAATATGAAATAATGTTTCTCCCAGCGTTCCTATCGCAATCATCTGGGAAGTACCCACGGCAACCATGCAGAAAATCTGCAGAGCGCTGGAAATAATTCTTGATTTCTGACCTATGTATTTTCCTACAATTCCGGGAACAGTCGGCGTTTCCAGACTTCTGTACAGTTTTGCAAAAAATATGGCCAGGAAACAAATTCCGATACTATTTGCAAGTGTGTACCACGCTCCGGAAATACCATATTCATATCCATACTCTGATACTCCCGTCGTAGAAGTTCCTCCCAGCCATTCTCCTGCGCCTGCGACCACGCACATTAATGTTCCAAGGCCAATTCCGTCAAATATTTTTGATGATTTTGTTTTTTTCTTTGTATATACGCCAATTAAAATGGTCAGCATGATATATAATAAGGCAATAATTATCTGTATCATAAATTATTTTTCCCTTCTTGTCTTGTATCTGATTATCTTACGACTTTTAAAATACGTCGCTTGAGTCCTCTGAGTTTTTGTCTAAGCCAGCTTCCTCTTATCTTTTTTATATATTTTTCTACCAGCTTGTCATAACGTTTTTTATCTATCTTAGACCAAAATTTCGTTCTGTATTTTGACATTGAGATGTTGTGATATAATGCCGGATTATTCCTGTAAACACTTTCAATATCTTTCTCATAGTATCCGATGGCGTCTTTCAAAGAATAAAATAATTCTTCTCCTTTTTTTGAATTAATTAAGACAGCGGAAGTTCCCTGTTCTAAATTTGGATTTTTTGGTGACGCTTCAATTCCCCAGAAATCTGCCAGAGTAATATCTGCGACCCGTTTCTCATTTTTGCATACGCAGGTCGCACAAGCAGTGCGCACTGACAGGTCATAATGATAGCTTAATGTTTTTGGATCAAGCCCCCTGTTCATAAAATATTCCTGCCCGTTCTCAAACCGTGCAGCCGCTCCAAAATTATTCCATGTCTCTCTCTTATCTTTTGAGCGGTAATAAGTAAGTCCGGACTGATATTTTTCTTCGAGATAATCAATATATCTGGAATGTGCTTTTGGAGAACTGATTCCCCTGCAAATAAATTCCACCTGCACCAGATTATCATATTCTTTTTTCAGGAAATTGGTCAGCGCTGCGTTGTGGCATGGTGTTCCCACAAACATTACTTTTTCCCCATCATCCAACAATTTTTTTACTTTTGCGTAAATCCCTTCGGTATCCGACTGCAGATATTTGGACTGCATCAAAGGTCTCAACTCTTCGAGTGTGTGCGCTATCGCATGCTCTGCGCCGCGGTAATTATCACAATACCGACACCCGACGACATATCCTCCTTCGGAAATAATTTTTCTTCCCAACTCATAAGAAATTCCTCCGGAAGTACACTCCAGTCTGGATTCGGTATCGTTGCTCCATGCCGCATATACTTTCGGAATTTCCTTATATCGGATACATCCATTATTATGCGGACATGTTTTGGCGCACAATCCGCAATCAATGCACCGGCTTTCATCTACCTGTGGGTACCAGAATCCTTCCTCATCCTTTTCAAATCGGATGGCTCCTACCGGACAGATGTCCTTGCACATCTTACATCCGTTACAATGTGTCTTGTCAAACTGCATCACTGTATTCATCTCTGCCTCCTAATGCTTTCATTGGAAGAGCCTGCAAATTTTCCAAAACACAAATTGGAAAGGAAAGTTTCTTTTTCCTGCTCTTCCTATTATCTTTCCCAGCGCACCGTGTCGCTGATAATTTTCCCTGATGCGCCGCCTGCTACAACAGAATGTGGCGGTACATCTTTTCTAATTTGCGTCTGTGTGGTAATCAGAGAGCCTTTTCCTATGGTAACGCCCTTTGTCACTGTTATATTATTGGTCAGCCACACATGATCTTCTATGACAACTGCTTTCGTGCAGTTATTTCTTCTTCCCTGCTCATTCAATGTGTGATGGAAATCACTGTCATACACAATAATATTTCTTCCCAGCATCACATCTTCCCCAAATGTCATCTTTTCTTGTATAATTATAACGCTTCCGCCGTTTGCAGTGAAATATCCGCTATCAAACTGTGCCCCGTTTTTCAATTCCAATACCGTATTATAAAATAATCCACAGCCGTTATTGCAGTGCCATACAGAATTTTCTTCCATTCTGAGGTGCGTCTCACTTTTTGAGTTTTTCAGTTTGTTAATTCCTATTTCTAAATTTTGTCCCTTTAAGTAAAGTTTTGCAGTCTTATCTATATTGATGACCGCATTATGGTAAGGTATCAATTTTGCACTTCCGGAGCGGATAACATTTTTTGCAATATAATTCCAGTAAAAAAATTTTCTCCGGTCAATTCCATATGGATTAAAAATCATGACCCTGCTATAGTGCAGAATTTTTTTCAATTTTGATTTTATCCGGGACGCCAGCGTGACGTGCGTGCTGACGCTCACACTTTTACTGAACGGATGTTTTTTTATCTGACGGAAAAACTTGTCCTGCCTTTTGGTCCGGACAGGATTGTTTAACAGCGCCGGATTTCCCGGAAGGGCCTCTTCCATACTGCTTTCCCGGATTTCCAGATTTGGTCTGATTTCCTCCAGCAGTCTGCTCCCCTTTTCCGAATTGACCAAAACTACAGAAATTCCCTCAAACATGTCCTTTTCGGTCTGGTCTTTGATTCCCCAAAAATCTCCAATGGACATATCTGCTGCCACGCGGGGCAGTACTTTATATTTACAATGATAACAGGATTCTCTGGTATATAAATCGTTATAGATAAATCCCCTAATCCACCAGTCAGAATTTCTGTCTTTAATGCTTTCTTCCCCGTTTTCAAAACGGACTCTGCTGGCAAGGCTCTGCCATCCGTATTTTTTATTTTTCAACTGAACTTCTGATACTTTTGCACCGTACTCCTGTTCCAGCTCTTTCAGATATTCCCGAAATGCAAGTGGAGAATTGATGCTTCTACAGATAAAATCCAGATAATACAAATTGTCATATTCTTTGTTCAGATACATCTGCATTGCTGCCATATGACATGGTGCGCCACAGAAAAGTACTTTTTTTCCGGCATCCAGTTTTTCTTTTACTTTTTTGTAAATGCCAGCCGTATCGCTCTGAAAATATTTTGAGCCTTTTACCTGCTCTAAACCTTCTAAATCTTCTACATAAACATGCTCTGCCGCCTTATAATCTGACGTGTACCTGCACGCCGCCACCCCCCCCTCATGGGTTATAAACCAACGGCCTATTTCATAAAAAATTCCTCCGGAAGTACTGCTAATGCGGGTTTCTTCGTCTTTGCTCCATGCAGCATACACAAGCGGCTCACGCTGTTGTTTAATCTGCTCCCGATTCATAGAGGGGCATCTGGCAGCGCAGGCTCCACAGTCTGTGCATTTTTCCTCATCTACTTTCGGATACCAAAATCCCTCATGATCTTCCTCAAATGAAATTGCCCCAAAGGGACATATATCCGCACACATTTTACATCCGGTACAATTCTCTTTTTCTATCTTATAGATTGATTTCTTCATCTCTGTTCTCCTTCGTTATCATTGATTATCAATAAAATGAATCTTTACAGCTGTCTGAAATCACAGTTATCCGGGTCATATCGCAACCGGCTATTGATATTCGCTGCCGTTATCGCTTCCACTTCCTCAGGAAGCAGCTGAAAGTCAAACACATCATAATTCTCGTCAAAATGTTTTTTTGACGTGGTGTTTACAATCGGAATATTCCCCAGCTGGATATGCCAGCGGATAATAATCTGCGCCATGCTCTTTCCATATTTCTCAGCAAGTTTTGGTATCACTGTCTTGGACAGACGCTCATCCATTCTTCCGGTCGGCGTGTACGCCATTACCTGTATTCCATTTTCTTTACAATAATCACGAAGTTCATTCTGCGTGAACAGAGGGTGACACTCGAATTGATTTACCATCGGCATCACTTCTGCATGCTTTTTCAGTTCTTCTAAATGGTGTATGTTACAGTTGCATACGCCAATCGCTCGTACCCCCCCCTTAAAAAAATCTCTTCCATTCTTTTCCAGGTATCAATGTACTCTCCCTTCACGGGCCAGTGCATTAAATACAGATCAATCGTATCAACACCCAGTTTTTTTCTGCTCTGCTCAAAAGCTTCTTTTACTGCATGTCCATACTGTTCCTTGTTTCCTACCTTTGTTGTAATAAATATATTATCCCTATCCATTTTTCGGATACTTTTTCCAATCACTTCCTCGCTTCCCGCATAGGAAATGGAAGTATCCAGAAGAAATGGCAGAGGATGGTTGTATGATTTTATAATTTTTGGCAGACTGGAATCTGCTTTCCACTGTTTTTTATCTTTCAGAAAATTTCGGATATAGTATTTCAGTTCTATCTTTTTTGAAGAATTTATATATTTGAATTTTTTTACAATGCCGGAGCCATAGCCTAACACAGGCATTTCTACTCCGTTTCTCAGTTTTACTGTATACATATTTTCCTCCTCAACGTTTTATAATACGTCTTATCAGTTGTACTGCATTGCCAAACAGTTCTGTTCTATAATACAGCAACACCATAATTATATTGGAAAACACAACACTTATCAATAATTTTAGCGCCAGTTCCCCGATTCCCGTGAAAGGTACAAAACTGCATACTGCATAAGAAACGCCGCTTCCCAGTGCAATAGCAAACATTAATACAAGGACCTCCCAAATATATTTTTTTAAGCTTCTCTTAAAAAATACTCTGGATAAATTCACAATTAACCATGGCATGGAAATCAGAATATAACTCAAAATTGTAGATAACAGAATTCCATAAATTCCAATCCCTACTACTTTTACAAAAAATATATTCAACGCCAGGTTGACAAGTGACCCGATAAATGGACGGAAGCGGTCCTCATGCCATATTCCGGCAGCATCCTTGTAGGTTGCCCACACCAATGACATTTCATGGACAAAAAAGTACACACAGAACAGCACCACCGTAAATGTATCAAGCATGTTTTCCTCTCCTACCCAGAAGCGCATAAACGGCTGATAAAGACACATCATACAAGCCGAGGCCACAGCCATAAGCCATCCTACAATAAAGGTCATCAATCGGAAATCCTTATAGTTTTTATCCAGCGAATCCACAACAATAGCATTTCCGATTCCCGCACTGCAGGACGAAAAAATAATTGCAATGAATCCCAAAACAGAGGACATAATATAATAATAGTTGTTGTAGATTCCAAGAAGTGAAAGCCCGAGAAATGCGGAGATAACAACAGAGTCTGCCGAGTTTACAATCGTTCCTCCCAGCTTGGCAGTAAACAAATCTCTTACCCTCTGATTGATATTCTTAATTTCTCGTTTTTCCAAATGTCCTCTGGCCGAATACTCTGGAAACATCTTTCGCGTCGTCCATGCCATCAGCACATTCGAGCCAATCTGTGTGGCGATTGTCACAATGAGATACACATAGTAGTTTCGAAAGAAAACTAACAGCAGTGCCTGTATAATATACTGTATCGTGGACGTCAGCAGATAAATTTTACTTGCAACATCGGTCCGCTGATAAGCTGTCAACAGGCAGTTGCGGAAAGCAAACATCCAGTAAGAAGCTACGGTAGCTGCCAGATTCAGCAGATAAATGGTGTAAATATTGATGTCCTTTGGAACATCCCCGGATACCAGATACGGGATAAATGGAAGCAGCACAAGACCGGCTGCCAAAATAACGCCCCCGATAATTCTGTAATAGCGTTTGTACAAATTCATCAGCGCGCATATTTTTTCCGTATCGTTTTCCGCAATCGGCTTGTACATACTAAAAACAAGAGCGCTTCCCACACCCAGTTCTGCCAGATTTAATACTTGCAGAATCGAACCAAAGAGACTGTTCAGTCCCAGATACTCCATGCCGAGATAGTAGATAAAAACTGTTCGAAGCAGAAACGGACCGGCAATCTGATATATTTTTAAAATCACGCCAAATATAATATTTCTTGTCGCGTTTTTTGTTCTTTCTATTTTCATATTCGTCTCTGTTTTTCCTTTCGCATTTTACCGACTCAGGTTTTCTGAATCTTATTAATGTCATGGAACAGCTGCTCAGAAAATTTTTTTCTTCCGGTTACGTTCATAAAATAACATTCTCTATAATATTTATCCTGTGAAAACTCCGGGTCTCTAAAATAATTCAGTACCGGAGCTTTTAAGTAATTTACCCATTCCAGTTGTTCCGTCACAAACTTTGTGATAAAAGAATCGCTAATCTGCGCACTGATTCCCTCACACATTGGTGGCATAACAAATACCGGATTCCATGAATTACTTTCACACAATTCAAGAATATTTTTTAAAAACGCTCCCTTTTGTTTGAAGATTTCCTTATGATTTTCTGCTTGGCTTCCATCTTTTAAATCTTTGAGCTGTGACGAGTTAAGCCATCCCTGTATTCCATTTTTTACACTCTCAGCCATCTCTTCATGATTTAATGTATTATCTTCTGTTAAAAATCCCTGTTCTGGCACATCCCTGAAAATTTTCAGTACTTTTTTCGGATGTCTCAGGAGCGGAAATGTCAGAGCTATTTTTCTTCTTAATGTATAATTCTTTATCTCCGATGGTTTTAAAAAATAGTAATATAAATCATAAAAATTTTTCTGGCGAAGCTGCAAATTATTCGCAAACGATAACGGACATACAACGATAATAAGCGTTGCCCCTTTATCGATTTTTCCCTGATATTTCTTTAATATCTTATACGCATACTCAAACGGCTGGGGAGACATACAGAAATTAAATCCTTTCTGTTTTGCTCCGTCAAAGGATATATCATATAGTCCCGGTCCGGAGCCCACAGCCGCCATTTGAATATTCTCTGGAACATTCTTAAACTTAGCAATCTGCCACACCTGATTTTTATAATGATTGGTTTTCTTATATCGTAAATTCAATTCTACCCCCCCCCAGGAAAAAAGAATCCACGCAATAATTAACATTCCTATTTTCATAATACCTCCATCTGTTGTCCGGATTTGTCAGGCATTTTGTAAAACAATTTATTTTACAAAATCCTGCTTTTATCCATGTGTATCAAAATTTTTTATGATTTCTTTATCATATTTTTTACAAATGCAAAAGCATTTTTAAAATTCTTATTTCTCCAATAAATGAGGAACAGCAGAATGTTTGGAAGCACCAGACATATCAGTCCTCTGAGAATCAATGTAGTGAGAGCATATCCTTCAATAAAATGACAGACATACCATGTGATAATCGTTACAACTACTGCAATGGCTGCATATCCCACCATGCTTTTTAAATAAGCAATCCATCCTCTCATAGACTTGAAATAATGATGGAACAATACCCAGGAGCCATAAGGATTGTAAATAAAGACCACACTGATAACCGTTGAAAGCACAATTCCGGCCAGACCGATAAACCGCACCATGACCAGATTAAATGATAAATTGACAACGGCTGCAATCAACGGTACAAATTTTCCCTGCCACCATAATCCGAGCGCTTCTTTGTATATAAATGTCATATCTCCCATCTTGTAAGTATAAAAATATATTGTCAGCAAAATGACCAGCACAAAGGGCAGCATATTGCCTTTGCCTACCCAAAGTTTAATAAATGGCTGATACATGCAGACCAGACAGGCTGACCACCAACTGATAATCCAGGTATACAAAAACTGAAATTTTCTGAAGTCGGTATGATTTTTTTCAACAGTTTCCGTGACAACACTGTTTCCTACAACCGGGATAATAGATTGTTGAATGACTCCCAAAAATCCAAACAGCGTCGTGACGATATAATAATATCCGTTATAAATTCCCAGAATCCGCAATCCCAAAAATGAGGAAATAACAATCGTGTCCACGGAGCTCAGTACAATTCCTCCGATCTTCTGACACAACATTCCCGCCACTTTTTCCTGAATTCCTTTTGTTTCTTTTCTGCTTATTTTTCCGCGGCAGGTATATTGCGGATACAGTTTTTTTGCAATAATATGCGTACATATATTGTCAACAATGGTAATCATTGGAAGTACTAATATGAAAATATAGTAATTATGGAAAAGTAACAAGAGTACAATCTGTAAAACATTGGCAATAAAATTTGTTATCATGCCAATTTTACTGGTCAAATCCACTCTCTGACTCGCTGTCAGCAAAGAGGACTTATAAGCGAACAAAAAATATCCCAGTACGTTATTTACCAGATGAATTGCAAAAAGAATATAAATATTAATTCCTTGCGGCGTATCACCCGCAATAAAATAATTTAGAAACGGTAATAAAATCAGACCTACGATAAAAATAATCGTTCCGATGACCAGATAACATTTTCTATAAAAATTTAACAATGCGCAAACTTTTTCTTCGTCATTTTTGGCCATCGGCTCATACATGCTAAAGACCAGCGCGCCTCCGATTCCCAGTTCCGCAAAGCTCAGAACGCTGAGCAGTGAAGTAAACAGACTTCCCAGTCCTACATACTGCATACCCAGCACATAAATAACAACGGTACGGGTAATAAACGGCATAAGAAGGCTTGTACACTTATAAAATCCACTCCAGACGATATTGTTTTTTGCCTTTTCTGTTCTTGTCGCCATCACAATCTCCTCACATACTATTAATTTCTACGATATACTTTCAACTTATGTACACCGACACGCTCTTCCTCCGGTGGAAGCTGCATATAATCTCCATAACACTGTTTCAAAATTTTATCATACTCTGCCGGTGCACGAAACGTATATCCTTCAAACGAAATTTCTTTTGTCTGCTCAAACAGTTTTTTTTCATAAATTTTAACTTTCTGTTCCCCGCTCGTCGGACTGGCTACATACTTAGAATCATCAAATTGAAACCGCAGACATTTTTTCATCATGTTTTTATAAAGTTTTTTCTTGCCCAACAGTTTCAGAATCATTCCTTTGATTCCAAACTCTTTAAAATTGACCGTATATAATTCCCAGACTCTTCTGCTTCTTTTCCGTATATCTTCCGCATGCGCTTCGGCCGTCTCTATCTCATCGCCCAGTCCGTCCAATGGGAAAATATCACAAAAGGTCCCCATCTCCTCTATGAGAAGATTGGCCTCCTCTATCAGAAAAGTATCTGTATTTATCAGCTTTGCAAACGGATAGTTGTATTGTCTGTTATTTTCTGCATGAAGTACTTTGTACTTTGAACGTTCCTCCCTACAATTTATAAGCGATATCAGCTTTTCGTAATCAGGACGTGGCATTAGTATATCTACATCATCATCCCATGGAATAAAACCCTGATGACGCACCGCACCCAGCAGAGTTCCATATGCCAGATAATATCTCAAATGATTTTCCTTACACACCTTATCTATATACAACAGTTCCTCTATCATAAGTTTTTTATTCTGTGCGCTGTCTATCTCTGTCATTTTGGTGACATCATAATTCATCAATCAGTTCCTCCCATCTCTGTATGCTTTTTGTAATATTAAAAAATTCTTTTCGTTCTTTTACTTTCTCTTTATAATAATTGTATCTTTCCTCATTGTCCAGCAGTTCTATTATTGTCTGTGCGAGTTCTTCCTGATGGACAAGGATGCCGTATTTTCCCTCGTCCAGCAATTCCACAGGTCCGGTACACCGGGTGGAAATGACCGGAACTTCCAGCACAATACTCTCTGCCGTGGTCAGACTGAATGATTCATGCCGGGAAGAACAGACATATAAATCTGCTTGCCGCAGGACTGCATATGGATTTTCTACATATCCCGGCATCTTGATATATTCTCCCAGATTCTTTTCCGCAATCAGCTGTTCCAGCTGTTCTTTATCGTCTCCAATTCCCAAAATATACAGCCGCACATTGGGATGATTTCTGACAATACATTCCATATCCTGTATCAGCAAATCAAAGCCCTTCTGCCACGTCAGACGCCCGATAGCTACCATATTAAAGTAAGAGGAATCCAGCCTTATCTGTGGTTTCTCCTTCGATTTTTCTATAATATCATGACTGGAAACAATATTATAACAGACTTCTGTCCTGTCCTCGAAATGAAATTTATCATTGAATTTTCTCTCACAATCCTTGGAGACACAGACAAATTTATCAATTCCTTTAAAATACTCTTTCGCTTCTTCGCAGGACATCTCTGCCACTTCATTTTTATCCAGCGACACGTCCATGTGAATCCAAGAAACTTTTTTTGCTTTTGCCGCCTGACTTACAATTCTGGTAGGATAACGGTATCCGCATGCAATTTCTACATCAAAACCATCTCCTATCAACATCTTGTGCGCCAGTTTTAAAGGTATTTTCTCCAGCAGTTTTCTTCCCCACCAGTAAAAGCGGAAGGACTGATACGGACCGATAAAAAGAATTTGTTTCTTGTGTATAGTGTTTTTTAATAATTTATTATATTTTCCTCCGGGAGCCATCTGTATCACTGTAATATCATATTTTTCTTCTGATAAATTGTTTACCAAATCCAGTAATGCTTTCTCTGTTCCTCCAATATCCATGGAATCTATATAAAAAACCAGCCTTTTCTTTTTTGTCTTCATCATTGCACCAAGCCTTTCCTGCATAATCCATTATTTTCTTTTTAATTTACTGTACAGACACAATAGACTGTTAAAATGTAAAAGATACAGGGTCTTGAAAATTCTGTAATTTAAGTTGATACATTCTGCTGACCGGATATATTTTCTATATTTATCCGTGTTGATTTCTTTTAGCAGAGCTCTCAGTTCTTCTTTTGGGCTTCTCGCACAAAATATCAGAAAATAATAGAGCAGTTTGTTGCCGACTATAGTCTGTTCGTCATCGTTTCTTAAAAGAAAGCATCTTTGAAATTCTTTAAAAATCCATAAGAATGTCTGTTTATATTTTTGAAAATCTATCGGAGTGTTTACCAGAGAATCCCCTCGTATGACATGGTTACAGCTATTGATATCCAGCACAGACACACGCCCGGCAAACTGCATATACCGCATGTTAAACAAAGCATCTTCTGCCACCGTAATACTCTCATCAAACCAGATATGATTCTGTGTAATCAGTTCTGTGCGGTAGAGTTTATTCCATGGATAATTGGACAAATCCTCATATTCTCTCTGTGTTACATATGATGAGAGATAACCTTTCCAATCCAGGGTTTCTGTCCTGACACCGATATAACGACTGAATTCTTCATAGACATTTGTATAACCTGCAACCACAAGCTGTACATTATCTCCGGCTGCAGCGACCATCTTTTCCGTCGTGTCATTGCAATAAGTATCATCACTGTCCAAAAACTGAATCCATTCTCCCTTTGCTGCCCGGATTCCCGTATTCCGCGCTGCACTGACTCCATGTCCCTCTGTCTGTATTACAACAATACGACTATCTTTCTGCGCATATTTTCTACAAATATCAGGGCTGGCATCTGTCGATCCATCATCGACCAGTATAACCTCTATGTTCTGATAGGATTGATGGATTACAGATTCAATGCAGGACTCCAGATAATCCTGTGAATTATAAACCGGAATGATAATACTTACCAAAGATTCCATAAATGTTTCCTTTCCTGTCTTTTTGTTTTCGTTTCATCCCCGCAGTCAGTTCCTGTTGATTTTTTCTATCGTTTTCATTTCTCTTCCACAGTTAATTTTTGCTAAATTCCCAGTTTTTCACAGAAAATAGAATAATATGCTTCTTTGTGAAATGCTCTGGTCTTCATAACTTTAGCATATCCATTCTCCCCCATCTTTCGGGCACGTGGCTTATCTTTCAGCACCTTTTGCATCGCCTCTGCCAGATGTTCTGAAACGTGTTCTTCTTTCTCTACAATATAGGCGCACTCTTCATCTACCACTTCCACCAGACCTCCGGAATTGGTAGCTATGAGAGGAAGTCCGGATATCATTCCCTCCAGCGCCACTACGCCAAAAGGCTCTTCCCACACAGATGGTACTACCAGACAGTCTGCCATCCGATACATCTTTGGCATATCTGTAGGGTTGACAAATCCTGTAAAAATCACTTTTTCTTTTATTGCGTCTGATTCCTCTGACAACTGCTGTGTATACGCATCCGAGCGCTCTTTGGTATCAAACCATGATTTTCCTACGACCATCAGCTTTATATTTTTATCATCCAGCATTTTTACTGCCCGAATCAGTTCCAACACTCCTTTGTAAATATCAAATCTTCCGCTATACATAAAAACAAAATCTTCCGGAGCGATACCATACCTTAGTCTGGATTTTGCAATATCCTCCGCATCGATTTTTTGCGTATAATGGTCAATATCAATGCAGTTATATAATACATCTGCTTTACCGCATTGCGCTACATGCAAAAACTGGTTTTTTGTGTATTCACTGACAGCAAAAACAGCTTTTGCCGTCTTTCCAATCTGTTTTGCCAAAATAACATGATTTTCATCTTTTTCATTAATGTCATTATGTAAAATATAAATTAAATTTTTTTTGTTTGGTGTCTTCTCATAAATATCTCTGTATGCCATCAGATTGTTATGAATCACCACCAAATCATACGATTTCTTTTTTAACAGGCGGACGACTTCTCTGGCATAAGATGTTCTCCATTTTTTGCGATGCAGCATTTTATACACCTGATTCATCACGCCATTTATAATCTTCGTCGTCTTTGGAATATTGACCTGTATGATATTGGTAAATCGGTACTCTCTTTCGTCTATTTCCTTATCCGGCACCGTATACAAATCAATATCATAATTTCTGTCTGTCTCGTTTCCTATTAATAAATCTTCTATCAGGACTTCCACCGCCCCGCCCCGTATCGCAGGCACCGGCAGATATCCCGGTGTTATCATTGCTATCTTCATTTTTTCCTCCTCATCCATTTCAAAACATTCCGATTAATAAACTCTGATACATAACACATTGGTATTAACAGAATTATCAGCCATATCAGAATCAGAACAGATATCTTCGGAAAATATACAACGCGATTTAAAAGTAAAATCATAATCGGATAATGAATCAGCCACATGCCGGTAGAATGAGCGCCGATAAATTCCAGCACTTTTCCCGCCATAGTATGATAAAACAGATATGACACCAAAAAGCAAATGATGGGCGCCGTCACCGCATCCAGCAAAGTCAACTGAAACTGATAAATAAAAAGGAAAATTCCCAACAGCAATACCGAAAGCAACGCCTTCTGTCCTTTCCGGCAAAATATTTTTTCATATACTATTTCAAAAATATGGTATTCTGCACAAATATATCCAATTAAAAATGCCGGCAAAAACATAAAAGGCTCAATCAGTACTTTATATGGAATACTCGGAATTTGAACATATCTGCTGATTATCTGATAAATTCCCGTAATTCCTATTTTAACTGCGCAGACACAAAGAATCTGCCAGACCCATCCGTAACGTCTGGCAAACCGGTACCACAATGGAAACACAAACATAATCACAATATATGTAATCATAAACCATGCGTAAGCATTATAAGAGTAATCCAGCGCCAATATATTGAGCACTATTTTCAATGGATCCCATGTGATTTTTCCAAACAAGAGATCCAACACTATAAACACAATCGTAATCAGAGCATACTGGACCCATATATTTCGGATTCTTATCAGAGAATCCCGCAGAGAATATTTTTCTTTTTTTTGGACCGTGCAGAACATTCCATAACCGCTGAGCATCAAAAACATTGCCACGCAGATATTTCCAATGGAGCCAATCGCCCATTCCAGTGTCATTCCGCCTCCAAATATTTTCGGACAGACGGAAATATAACTTCCATTATCCATCCAGAACAGATGGTCAAACAGCATCAATATCATTGCCAGTCCCTTAGCAATTTTCGTGTGTGTCTGTGTAAATGTTTTTTCCATTTTTTATCCTTTATCTTCCCATTATTTTTTTCTTGATATCTGAAAGCCACACATATCGGTAAAAATATTTTGGCTTTCCCGTCATAATTGTCTTATATAACATTTTCAGGTGTGCTGGATTGTTCGGGTCGTCTTCTATCTTATCTATGTAAGGACAATCCTCCAAAATTTTCTTCATCCAATCATATTTCTGTTTTCTGTTCAGTTCTTTGTTCCAGAGAACATTTTTTATAATGCAGTCTGACAGATAGTGCAGTACATTCATGCTGTATACTTTTTTCTGTGAGACTTCATTTTGCAAATCGATATGATACATTCTTTCACAGAAAGGACCGATATTTTTCAGTCTTGCCAGATTGGAATTGTGTAAGAGACTGGTACTTCTCTGCAGATAATTATATCCCACATAATCCATATAACTTATTCTTTTTAAATATTTGAGCAGCTGCATATTGAACACCAAATCTTCCCGATCAATAATGCTGCTGTCATTTTTTAGTCCAGATTGCACAAGAACTTCCATCCGGTACAATTTGTTCCACGCATAACCGAAAGACATCTCTAAAATTCTGTCATATAACTGCTCCGTCAGTTCCTCTTTGGAAAATGTTTCATTTCCAAAAGTAAACTCTCCCTGAGAATTTTCTTCCTCGTCCACTTTTCGATAACCAAATATAACCAAATCGGATTCATCTGTGTCCATTCTTTTGACGCATTTTTCAATCAGTTCTTTTTCCAGCCAGTCATCACTGTCTTCAAACATAATGCAATCTCCGGTAGCATGTTCCATCCCTGCATTTCTGGCGCTGGAAAGCCCGCCGTTCTTTTTATGTACCACTCGGACTCTCTCGTCTTTTTCGCTCCAGGCATCACACAGTTTTCCACTATTATCTGTGGAGCCGTCATCCACCAATATAATTTCAAGATTTTTATAGGTCTGACAGACAATGGTGTCAACGCACCGGTCCAGATAATTTTCTACATTGTAAATAGGTACTACAACACTAACTTTCTTTTCTTCCATTCATCAGTTCCTCAAATAACTTTTTCCACTGTTCTGCGACAGCGTTAATTTCAAATTTTTCTGTTCCCTCCAGCGCTTTTTGGGAAAACTGCTGCCGTAGCTTCGAATCCTCTATCAGCCTACATATTTTCTGCGCCATGTCTTCCTGATCAAAGCAGTCCACCAGATATCCGTTGACATTATCTTCTATAATTTCTGCCGGTCCCGCCGGACATCGGAAACTGATACAGGGAAGATGGAACGCTTTTGCTTCTGTCAGCACCAGCCCAAATCCCTCAAACCGGGATGTCAACACATAGAACGCTGCCCTTTGGTAATACGTTTCAATTTGCTCTATATTTCCACAGAGTATCAGCTGTTTTTCCAATCCGTACTGCCGGATTTTTTCTTCCAACAGAGGTCGGTCTTCTCCCTCTCCTGCAATTACCCAGGTCCAGTCTTTATGTTTTTTTAACACGACAGCCGCGACATCTGCCAGAATATCAAATCCTTTCTGATACGTGAGCCTTCCTGCACTGATTATCATTTTACTCTCCGTATCATAACTATATGTTGCTTCATTCTGTATCATCGGATTATAAATATGACGGATAATATGCCGAATCTTTAGATTTTTCTCGTAATATCCTTTGTCTTCCTCCGTTAGAACAACAATCGCATCTGCCCATTTTGCCGCCATTCTTCTAGTCAGTTTGCGGTAATTTCCATCCGGATTCTGATAATAATTAAACTGCTCCCAGGAAATCAGTTTTGTTTTTGTTCCCCACAGAGCCGGAACAGAATATAAATCCAGAATCCCGTCAATATCTATCAATATATCAATCTGATGTTCTCTCACAAATTTACGGGTCCGATGTATCCATCCCAGCAAATGTATCGCTCCACTGACCGGTCTGTCATACAGCGTAAAACGATTGATTTCTTTCTCCAAAAAGAAAAAAGGCTCTTGCTTCTTCTCCCAGAGACTGAGAAAACATATTTCAAACTGATTATTATGCCACAGTCTGTTGGCTATCATTGAGCTGACACGCTCCGTGCCTCCGCTTCTTGTAATATCTCCGGAATAAAAGCATATTTTAATCTTACCCATTTTTATCTCCATTTATCGTCTTCTGGCAGCTGTATTGATTGCGATTATACAACAAAGCTTGCCAGTTTCCAAAGTCTGAAATTTCTGCTTCGGAAGGAACGCTCGATATCTTTCTCTATCATTCCTCCCTGTACCACATAACCTTCCGGCCGTATTGCATCCAGCAAATCGCACGCCAGGATAAAAGTACTTTCTACTATATGCGACTCCATCAGAGACACTCTGCGGTACAGAAGCGTAGACATATGTCCACTTACCAGACGATATTGAATATCATCCTTTGGCAATCCTATTTTTTCCGCCTGTTGCAAAACATACTCCATGACCCAGTAATGATCGACACATTTCTTACTGTGTCTTGCTTTTTTTGTAATTCCCTCCGGATTAATGCGATAAGCATAGACCATTTCGTCCATAACTACCATTTTTCTACACAGCCGGTAAAGAAGCATACAGACGATTGTATCCTCAAACCATACGTCCAGAGGAAATCTGATTTGAGAAAACAGTTCCCTTTTATAAATTTTTGCCCATGGAAATCCCGGATTTCTTACCATTTCTGAGGTATCTGATTCAATGATCCGGGATTCTAACCGGCTTTCCTGCCTGTTATCCTGCGTTTCCACGAAAGAATAATAACTTCCCTGAACAATATCTGCCTGTTCTAAAATCAGCTTGTCCATCATGTCCTCGATACAGTTTCCTACCAGACAGTCATCCGAATCCAGAAACATAATATGTTTTCCTATACATTCGTCTATCCCACGATTCCGCGCACCGGAAAATCCTCGGTTTTCCTGCGTAATCAACCGGATATGCGTATCTTTGATTTGTTCTACCACCGCTTTGGTATGATCTGTTGATCCGTCGTTGACAATAATCAGTTCATAGTCATATTTTGTATTCTGACAGAGAACGGAACGAATACAGTCTTCTATCGTGGATTGCGCATTGTAGGCAGGGACAATAATAGACAAATCTTTTATCGCTTCCTGATTCGATATTTCGCAATCCATGTCCGGCTTCGGACTGGTCTGATTTAACTGTTCTCTTGCTTTTTGAGCGGTCATACTGCTCTTCTTTCGCAAAAACAATTTTCGCACCATATAAAAGCAGACCAAAACCACATATCCCGCCCGGCTCAACAGTTCTGCAAGAAACCGGTTTTTAAAAATACGCATAAAGGTATTAAACATTCTTTGTTTCATAAACTTCTATTTCCTCTCTTGACTGTCGTGCCATAGAGCTGTTGTATAAATTACTCCGAAACGCCATCATCTGCAGAATCGGAAATGTCGCCGACTCATGTCTTACCCATGAGCCAAAATCTGGCTCAAAGATAAAAGAGCCGAGAAGATATGCCGAAAAACATGATATGACTGCCACCATATTGGAATCCAGACGTTTCAGGTTTACCATCGTCTTGATAAAATAGTAAAGAATAAAAAACTGGTAAATGACAAAAGGAGTATACACGACATCCTTTACCATCAATTCCAGTGGAAACATCATACGAACTGCGTTAATTACATAGTCGAACATAAAAATTCCCAGATTTCCATTGACCGGAATCGGATTGGAAATAACAGTCGTCGCCATTTCGTTTGCTGTACTGTCTCTTACGGAAATCGCTTCATTATAATCCTCCGCAGAAATAAACTGACTCGCATACAAAAACAGAAAAACAGCGACAAAGCATAACGCAACCGTAAAAAAAACTTCCTTTTTTCTTATCACTCTTCTGTTTTTTAACCAGTTGAACAGAAAATAGATAAACACGGTCAAGACCGCCATAATAATGTAGTATGTTCGGTAGAAAGTACTTTCCCAATAAAACACCGCGGCACAACCCACAATTTTCAAAAATGTATTATTGATGGAAAGATTTATGATGATTAATATCAGCAGGAAAAACAACATCTGTATCAGTTCTTTTGTGATATTAAAAACATAAATATTCAAAAGCCCTGTGGACATCAGAAGGAAAATACACTCTTTCATTTCCATTTCTTTTGTTTTGGATACCACATACATTATGAGCAGCGTCATAATCGGACCCAGCATAAGACTCCACTGATTGACGTTTGTCAAATGAAAGAAGTTGATCTTCCTGTAAAAATCTACCGTAGTCTGATATCCTTCCCATGCTACAAATTTTCCATCTTCATTTAACATAGATGTCATACGCCAGCTGTCAAAATAATACTTGTCCGGCAAAACATACAAATAAATCAGTTTCGCCAGTATCATGGTCGGTATCATTAAAATCAACGCCATGTCTCTATTACTTTGTCGTATTCTCTGATTGGTTAAATCCATTTTCTTTCCCCGCATCATTGTTTCATTCATTTTGTGTATGTTTTTCATTTTCCCGATACAAAACAGAAGAGGTTTACTGATTTCTACGATATAAAATCAGATTTTCGGTCTGCTCTGTTTCCGTATAATTTTCCTGAACAATATCGTTCCGTTCCCCGATATCGCTCTTTTCCATAATCAAATAGTCAATGCTGGAAGAGCAAAGAACATTTTCAAACTCTTTATATATCTTTTTGTCATGTCCACACATCCAGTCCTGCAGAATACAAAATCGGAAACATGGCTGGATATCTGTGACAATATAAAAATAAGGTTTTACATTATATCCGAGTACTTTATCTCTTGCCTCCTGTGGAATCGCTGCGGCGATTTTCTCTGCTTCTTTCTTATAGGTCTCTGCCGTATTATCTTTGGAAATCGTATCAGCGTCCTTTACAATCATCAGATTCTTCGCTCCGATTACCCCAACGCAGAGAATAAATACCAAAATCGCCAATCTTTTCCACAACTTCTTATCGGAAGAATAATACTGCAGCAGCAACGCAAACGCCGCAATCATCATTGGCATCCAAATCATCAGATAATGGGAATACGGCATACTTCTGAGCTGGAATATAATTGCAATCACTCCCGCTGCCGCCAGTGTCAGATGCTCTACCAGATTGGTTTTTTTAGAACACTTGATGGTAAAGAGAGAAATCACAATCCATCCCGCAATCGGTGCCAGCCATATTTTCATCTGATTCAGCCTGGATAACAGTGTCCCGCCGCCAATATCGTTCGCTGCATAGCGCACATTATAAATAATTGTGCCATACAGCATATCTCCCAGTGCATCTTTTGATATAAAATATACTAAAAATGGTAAAAAACACAAGCCGGCTCCCAGCAGGAAAAACCCTGCATTTTTGAATAGACATGCCCACTGTTTTTGATATATCAGGGCACATAAAACGACAAAAATTAAAATGCAGATTGGCATTGCATTGGTTACTCGGGTCAGGAAACACACCATAAATGTAATACCGTACAAAAAGGCGTATCCCGGCTTATGTTCTCCGGACTCTCTCATCTCCGTCTTAATATATTTGAAAAGGAAATAGCAGCTCCAAACCAAAAATGGAAGGCAATATTCTTCTGTGAGATTTCCACCCTCAAAATACATATTGATAAGCATCAGGCTGAGAATACTTCCAACCAGACTGATCTTTTTTGTAGTATACAATCGAAGCAGCTTGTAAACGCCGCACAGAGTGGCAGTCAGAAACAGTATCTGAAGGATAAATATTCCTATTTTATCCGGTCCTATCATAACTCCGATATATTCTATCAGATAAATAAACGGCCCTTTGTGATCAAAAAATTCCTGATATGGTACCAATCCTTTCTTTGCCAGTGTTCCAAGCAGAACAAAAATAGAAGAATCTCCCTCCCAGTAATAATACAGAGGGGATGTCTGCCAGGAAAACAAAATCAAAAACACAAAGGATATCAGTAAAAACAATGCTACCGGGAATCCTTTTTCTCTCAGTACTTTTTTCATATTACTCTCCATTCTGCCATACTTTGCGGCATAAAATATTTATCTGTATCTACTATTTTTGAAAAAAATAATCGCTCTTTAATGACAGGTCATTTTTCCTAATTGTATCGCTCGCAAGTTTTCCTGTCTGCTCCAGGTAATTCTCGTCTGCCTTTCCTCCACTTACTACTTTTCCGTCTTTGACATACAGTTTTCCGTCATACCATGAGCCATCCTGGAAGAAGATATATCCCGGATGCGTATCCGACAATATATCCGCCCCGATATAATGTCTGCTGTCATATGGAATTCCAAACAGATTCAAAACAGTAGGCAGAATATCAATCTGCATGTTCGGCTTTTTAATCTGTTCATACTTCATATCGCTGCTCCAGATAAAGAACGGCGTATGATTTACCATATTACTGTTAATATCTTTATATTTTGATAAAACATTTTTATCCATTGTAAATAAGTAGTGGTCCGCATAGCAGACAAGCACCGTATTGTCATACAATCCATTATCTTTTAGAGCCTGTATCAAAAGTCCTACCATATAGTCTGCTTCTCCTGCCTGCAGGTAAGCCACTTCCTCCTCCGAAAGATTCGGAATTTTTCCATCTTTATATTTCATCTCTGCCAAAAGTTTTCCTACCTTTTCCTGTGTGTTAAAAGGCATATGCAGAGAATATGTAATAATATAATCTACAAAATTTCCTTCTTTTGGAAACATGTTCTTATAAAAAGTTTCATTCTGTACGAGCTGTCGGTCCAGCTCCAGTTCATAGCCTGAATCCTCTACAATATCCATCAATCCGAAATAGTGGTCATATCCCCAGCTCTTATAATTGACGCCCCGGGAATAATATTCTGCCTTATTCATATGAAAAGCGTTTACCTGATATCCCAATTCCCGGAACATTCTTGGCATAGAATACGTAAATGTGTTTCCACTAAAAGCATACGCATTTTCCATATATGTAATCGGTGTCGTAAATCCTGTGTTTACAGAAAATTCTGAATTAAACGTGGACCCCCCCCGGTGTAAACAGAGTAATGATCTGTAAAGTCCAGCGACTGGCTTTTCAGGGCATATAAATTCGGTGTATTCTCTTTGGTGAGTATCCAGCTGTCAAGACCTTCCAACTGTAAAAAGATAACGTTTTTCCCTTTCAATATGCCAGTATATTTATTTGTTGTATCCTGGCTTGCTTCCTTCGTATACATCTTATCTAAAAATTCTTTTTCTTCTGTGCTGATTTTGTGATTATTCCGAAGAAATGTCACATAGAAATCTCTGAAAGAATATTCATACAGACCGGATATTTTTAACGCCTTATTGCTGTCATTAAACTCATTGTATACACTGTGTCTGTTGTAAAATGTGGAATGTGTCAGCGTCTTCTCCGGTTTTCCCAGAAGCATTGGGTTTAGCGTATGTATCACAAGAAATATTAAAACTGCCGGAATCAGTATCACAAAATGATTTTTTTTCTGCTTTGGAATTGTCCTGGATATTAAAACTGCCAATACCAGCACAATAACTGCCACAACCCACACATAAGCCGGCGTCTTTAGTATGGTATCCAAAATATAGGCGCTGCCTTCTCCGCTCATTTTCAGCAGGCGGAATGAAAAGTACAGCTGTGTAAAATCATAGTAAATCAAGTGTGTCAGGAACAGAATGTAAAATAAACCAAAACACACCCAATATATCACTTTACTCCATATTCCTTTTACTGCATAGAGAAGCGCAATCATCAAGCCTATCCATAACAGTGAAAAAATGTAGGTTGCAGGATGATATAAAGATATTATATTAATCTTATATCCTACAACCCTGATTACAACATCCATCAACATAAACAATACTGTAATATAAATAATATGTCTGTTGTTCTTTGCAATCGTTTTCCAGTTCTTAAAATTCATAGATGTTCCTCCCTGTTTCTTATGTCTATTATTATTTATTAATACATTTTTTTCAGCCAGCCGGCTTTCTTTGTGCTCCGTATGACAACAATAGAAAATACTGTGACAGTAGCAGCACACAAAGCACATTCTAGCAGCAAATTGTCTGTTTTCAAAACTTTCTCAAAGAATAATACAATCCACATATGAGACACATAAACCAATGCACTGATATCTCTGAGCAGGATATCTTTTACTGTTTTTCTTTTTACCAGAGAAACAGCAAAAAGAAGTGCGACTGTTATGGTCTGTAAGATATAAGACACCGCATCAAACCCGGCAAGGTGCATAAGGTATCCGGTGGCAAATATCCCTACTATGCCTATATATATATATATATGGAGGGGTTTCCATCTGGAACAGTTTCAGTTTTTCTTTATATTTTGCCAACAAAACTCCCAGCATCAGATAAATAAATCCCACGAAAATTCCATTCCGGGTCGTTCCAAAAACAATCATGTAAGCTTGCAGTAAATTGGCTGATATTACATTGGAATTTATAATCTGAGGAAAACATTCTATCAGAATTCTTATCAGATATAATATTCCCATTGCAATCACGCAGGGCTTTAAGCGGTTGTTTTTAAAACATAGGGTAAAAAGAATAACCGCCCAAATTAATCCGATTAAGTACCAGAGCTGGTAATCCCCGATAAACAGAAAAATTCTGAAATATTTTGCCCAGAAAACTGCCTGATTTTTCAAGTGCAGGCCTGTCTGCATGATTTCCGGTATTTTAAATGGCAGCATAAGTGCTGACCATATCAGGTATATCACAAAAGTCTTCTGAATATACCGTTTCAGTATCATCTTCTTTTCAGGAAGATTCCGATGGACACTCTCAAAAAGAAAGTATCCGGATGATGCGAAAAAGTATGGCACTGCGACCATTGCAATACCGTATGAAATAAGTTTTGCCACTGCATTACTGATTCCATACTGAAGAATGATGTGGTTTATCATAATCAGATATGCAAATACTATTTTTAAAATATCTACTGCAATATATCTTTTTTTCCCGGATGTCATTTCTCTCTGCCTTTCTTCTTACTTTTCAGGATGGCTTATCCCTGTGCTTTCTTTAACTCCTCTGTATAGAATTGTTCGAGCCACGCAGCATTTTCTTTTATGTCAAATCCTGCCTCTTTTATTTTTTGAAATGTGTCTGTCCTTTGAAATGTCCTCAAATAAGAAAGGATTTCATCTGCCCATAGTTTCGGAGAATCGTCCAGTTTTACTACTTTTACGTTTCCTGTAATATCACATTGAATTGGTACTTTGTCAGAGATGACACAGGGCAGACCGCTTGCCTGCGCTTCCACCATCGTCACCGGAAGACCTTCAAACAGAGATGGAAGCAAAAATAAATCAAATGCCTGCAGAATTTCATTGACATCTTCTCTCACGCCTAAAAACTGTACGCAGTCTGACAGTCCCAGATTTTCTACTTTTTGCCTTATCGCATTTTTCAGCCGGTCATCCTGTTCTCCTCCTCCTACCAGAAGCAGTACAGTGTCCGGATTCTTTTTATATATTTCATAAAAAATATCAATTAAAAAGGTATGATTTTTCTGTGCGAAAAACCTTCCTACATGACCAATAACTTTTTTATTTTCCACGCCAAGCGCCTTTTTCATGGCCGCAGATTTTTCAGGTTGATACGTGTATTGCTCTGCATTTATCGCATTGTTCATAATAATGACTTTATCTCTGTTCTTTTTTCCGTAGAGCCAGTCTCCGGCTTCCACTCCACAGGAGAACATATGCGTATTATAATATTTCAGCATAAATCTGAAATAATACCGGACAATCAGTTTCGGATTAAATCCCAGCGGTCTGTTGTGCGAATGTGAAATGCGTACCGGCACGCCCAGTTTTTTTGCTTCTTTCAAAGCAAAGTAACTCCGCTCTTCCAAATTGGAATGAATAATTTTATATTCCGGATGCTCTTTTAAAAAGGTCCGTACTTCTTTTTTATATTGACCAAATTTTCCGGGATACATCGGACACATATGATACACTTTACCACCCAGTGATTCTATCTCATCCTCATACGCGGCTCTGTATTCCCTGTTGGTTAAAAAATCAAACTTAATTCTGTTTCGATTAATATTTCTCATATAATTCATAATCATGGCTTCGGCTCCACCTCTGTCCATGACAGTGTCCAGCACTAAAACGTGAATCGGCTCCATATCTCTTTTAACCTTACTTTCTCTGAAACAATCTGAATGTCTGTGTTCTTTTTACCAGTCGGTAATGTTCTTTTATAAACGCATGGTAAGCGCCATTCCCCGCTCCGGTAATGATATATTTTGCTCTCATGCTTTTTAAATCTCTGATAAATTCCTCCTGCTCTCTTTTGTCTGTCCCGGTATGCAGATCCTGAAGCGTGAAGTTTTTATAGCATGGGATAATATCTGTAATCAGGTAGACATATACTTTTGCATTATATACGATAACCTGATTTCTGTCATCTCTTGGTATTTGAGAAACAATTTCCTCTGTTTCCCGCTCAAATGTCTGTACGTTTTTATCGTGATAAACGGAAATGATTTCCATTCCTGTCGTTGCCAGCTTTATAAATCCTGCCAGAGAACACAATAAAATCAGCACAATACATATTTTCTTTCTGTGAAAAGACAAATCTTTCACAAGTCCGAAGGATAATACAATCAAGGGGACCCATATTACAAAATAGTGCGCATAGGGACGGCTGATTTTCAAAAGTATCAATGCTGCAATTCCCATGCACAAAACTGTTACGCCCAGCAGATACTGTCCTGTTTTTTCCTGCGTTTCTGTTTTTGTCCTCCGGGAAAAAATTACACCAACTCCTGTCAGCACTGCTCCCGCCAGAGGAGCGCCCAAAAGAATCATATGGCAGATTTCACTGGCACTGAGCACAGCTCTCTCAAATCCATGCTTTATGTTGTAAAAAAATGTAGCATAGAGCATTTCTTCCAATCCATGTACTTTTACAAAATAAACAAGTATGGGTATCAACACGATAAAAATCCCGACAATAAAACCTGCCGCATTTTTGACTATGCTTGTCCATACTTGTGCTCTTACCATAACTACAGTGATTATCATAACCAGGATTATCACAGGAAGGGCATTGGTCAGTCTGGTCATCGCCCCCATCATAAAAGTTATGCCGTACAAAACGGCATACGTCCATTTATGTTCTTTTGTTTTGCTCAAAAAATATCCGGCTCCAAAATATATGCTCCATGTTAAAAAAGGCAGGCAATATTCTTCTGTCAGATTTCCTTTGTCAAAATATATATTGAAAATCAGCAGGCTGCACACAGTCAGACATAAACTGATTTTTCTTCGATAAAACAATCTTAAAATCTTGTAAATTCCCCCGAGAGAAAAACACAGGAAAATAGTCTGAATCACAAAAACTCCAGGCTTTCCATTGCCTATGATATATCCCAGACATTGGATGCCTATGATGACAGGTCCCTTGTGGTCAAAAAAATCTTTGTAAGGAATCTGCCCGCTCTGTGCGAATTTTCCCATTGCCAGAAATATATCCGAATCCCATCCGATAAATTTATGACGATAAAAAACAGAGGTGGAAAGAGAAAATATCAGAAGAAATAGAGTGGCAGTAACGATTAGAAAAAATATTGTCTGTATCTCTTTTTTCCAATTCCAATCTTTCGTATCCATCTTTTTTTGCATCATTTTCAGTTGATTTCCTCTGTCCCGTGTTTTTGTTCCACAGAAGTGATTTCATTGTTATTATTTAATATACTATTGTCCGGCAAATTTTCCTTTACCACACACCCGGCGCCAATAACACAGTTATCACCAATCGTAACACCTTTTAATATAATGGCACCGGTACCAAGCCAGCAATGTTTTCCTATTTTTGTCTGCGCTACTGTATAGCCTTGATTTTTAATGGCCGTCTCACTGGAACGGAACTTATGGTTATGGTCATATACATGACAGTTTTCTCCAAAAATAGTTCCATCTCCCACGATAATATGCTCTAAAGAATTAATGGAACAGTAATTATTAAAGAAACAATTCCTTCCAATCTCTATTTTTCCATTTCCTTCTATCGCAATATGAAATCCATGACGCCATGTAGTTCCTTTTCCAATTTTTAATTTTTTACCAAACAATACTTTATAGATAAATTTCTTTGCAACTGCCTTCATCCGGCACCAAAGTTTTATTAGTTTCATAAAATTCCTCTGATTTTTGCTCTGCTTTTTCTCAAAATACTCTGTGGATTCCTCCAGTGCTTTCTCATAAAATGTTTCAAGCCATCTGGCATTTTCTCTGATGTCCAAACCTGCCTCAATTATTTTTTCGTGCATATTTTTTCTGTCCGGCTCTGTCTCGCACAGAGATAAAATATTTTTCGCCCACGTTTCAGCGCTCTCGGAAAGGAGATTATACTGCAGTTCTCCGGTAATATTTACCTCCGGTGATACTCCCTCTGACACGGCGCACCGCACTCCTGCCGCCTGTGCTTCTACCAGCGTCACAGGAAATCCTTCACTGATGGATGGCATGACAATAACGTCCAACATCTGCATCCATTTTTCAATATGCTCTTTGACTCCTAAAAATTTTATGTTTGATTCCAGTCCCAGCCGCTTTGCCTTTCCGACAAGCTCCTTCTTGATTTTCTGCTCAATTTTCGGCTTTCCTCCACCGATAAATATCAGCATACTGTCGCTGTTTTTTTTATGAATTTCCTGAAAAACATTCAACAGAAATCCCTGATTTTTTTCCGGGGAAAATCTTCCGATATTTCCCACAAGCAGCGTTTTTTTTGCGATTCCAAACTGTTTTCGCATTTCCTCCCGCTCCCGGGCATCAAACTGAAAACGTCGGGTATCTATCGCATTTTTCATTATAACTGCCTTCTCATCGGTACCAAACAGCCATCTTGCCGGCTTTTTCCCGCAGGTAAGGGCGTGTGTATAATATTTTCTCAGTCTCTTGCGGAAATAAAGTCTCACAAGCATCTTCAGATTGTGCTCTCTCGGCACGGAATGAGCATGAACAATCCGAACTGGCACTCCCAGTTTTTTTGCAATCTTTAAAGCAAAATAACTTCTCTCTTCCAAATTGGAATGGATAATTTTATACTCGGGATGCTGCTGCAAAAATCTTTTGAATTCTCTTTTATACCCTATGAATTTGCCGGGATACAGCGGGCTCATATGATAAATGTGGCTTCCGAGAGATTTTATCTCTTCTTCATAATCTGACTTTTCTTCTCTGTTAATCAGAAAATCCATCTGTATTTTATCCCGGTCAATATTTCTCAGGTAATTCATCATCATGGTTTCGGCCCCGGCCCTGTCCATGACTGTAATTAGCACTAATACATTTATTTTTTCCATATTGATTCGTCTATATTGCTTTCCACCTACTCACAATAAAGTTCCTTATATTTTTCACACATCCATCCACTGTTGTAGTGTTCAATAATATCCTTATACGCTTTCCGTATGATTTTCTCGTCAACTCCCTCTTTTATCTGATAAATCGTATCGACAAACTCTTGCGCCGTGCTGCAGATATATCCGGAGTAACCGTCACGTATCACATCTTTGTTTCCGACGACATTACTTACAATACATGGCTTTTGTATAAACATCGCTTCCAGCAGTGAAATCGGAAGTCCTTCCCAACGGGAAGGCAGAATAAACACGTCAAGACTTTTTGACAGTTTTACCAGCTGCGCGACATCCATCCATCCCGTAATTGTGATATTCGGACTGGTCAGGTATTTCCTCATTTCTCCATCACCAATCCAAATAAAATTAATTTCAGGCATTTTTTCTGCAATTTCATTAAACAGTTCCGGATTTTTCTGATAATCAATTCTTCCAATAGTGTATACAGTAAAGTGATTGTCCCGATTTTGGCCGTCATCGTCTTGCGTCATCCGCCTGATATTTTTTCTCATTTTTTCAATATTAATACCATTACTGATAAATGTAGAATTTTTCGTCACTGTCTGCGACTGTATCCACTCGCTCTCTCCGCAGGCAACGGTCAGGCAATCTGTTTTCCCCAGCTCCTTTTCAATTACCTTATATATCATTTTTTTCACCGGCGATACATCCTGCATTAAAAAGCTGTATCCATGAGGCGTATAAAATTTTTTAATACTTTTTGTCCCTGTCAGAATCCTTCCGAGTGCGCCTGCCTTCGATGAGTGCATATGGATAATATCCGGCTGTAATTTTTTTACAATTTTTCTCAATTCACAATAAGCTTTTATATCTTTTAATGGATTTAATCCCCTGCAAAAATTTTGTACCTGAACTAAATGGACATCTTTCTCAAAATATTTTGCAATATCTTTCGGTGTTTCTGTCCGGATTCCATATGCTATTGTAACATCAAACTCATCACTCATACCGTTGGCAAGTTCTACCAAATAGGTAAAAACTCCTCCTCCCATCGCTTCTGCAATATGGAGAACTTTCTTCTTCATGGGTTGTCCCCTTTCTAATTTTGTTTTTCCATTCTATTTATTTTGATTGTTTAAAACCGAAAAGTCTCATGAAATCCTTTCATTTCCTTGTCTTTCTCACTGAGACTTAACGGCGTCCCATCTGACATGGTATATCCGTCCGGGGAAGCACTTCCCGCATATGTACCTTGAACATCCGGCCATTCTATTCCTATTTCCGGATCATTCCATGCTAACCCTCCTTCATCTCCGGGATGATAAAAATCTGTCACTTTGTAACAGAATTCCGCCTCATCGGACAATACCAAAAAGCCATGGGCAAACCCTTCCGGAATATAAAACTGTTTTTTGTTTTCTGCTGACAGTTCTACGCCAAACCATTTTCCATACGTCTTTGAATCCGTACGCAAATCTACTGCCACATCAAAAACACAGCCTCTGATAACTCTGACCAGTTTTCCCTGGGGATATTGTTTCTGGTAATGAAGTCCCCGCAAAACGCCCTTCGTACTCATGGACTGATTGTCCTGAACAAACACCATATTGAGTCCTGCCTCTTTCATATCATTCTGATTGTATGTCTCCATAAAATATCCCCTGCTGTCTCCATGTACTGTAGGCTCTATTACCACCAGTCCCTCTATATCACATTTTGTTATCTGAATCTGTCCCATGCTTTTCTCCTTTTCCTGCTTTTTTGCAATATATATTTTCTCTTTTTCTATGTAATAATTATTTTATATTTTCTCTGATATTTTGTTTCTAGTCCGCTTTGTCTTCTATCAAATCTCTCTGCGTATCAATATAGCGTCTGACTGCATCCTGCCATTCGGGCAGCGGTGTAAAACCATTCTCTTTCAATCTGCTCTTGTTCATCCTGCTGTTAGATGGTCTCTTTGCTTTTGCCGGATATTGGTCGCTTCCCACAGGAAGCACTTCCACCTGTTGATATTTCTGATTGATTTTGCCTGCATGCTTCATAATTTCAACAGTAAAATCATACCAGCTGATATATCCGCCTTCATTGGTAACATGATAAATTCCGTATTTGTCTGTCTCTGCCATATCTACCAGCAATCTGGACAAATCATAGGTATATGTAGGCGTCCCAATCTGGTCGCTCACAACAGTAATTCTGTCATGTGTTTTTCCAAGATGGAGCATCGTCTTAATAAAATTCTTTCCGTTGGTGCCGAAAACCCATGCAATCCTCACAATGTAATATTTTTCCAAAAGACTCTCGACAGCCACCTCGCCCTTGTATTTGGATTCCCCATATATATTCAGCGGCGCCCTCTTATCTTCAGGTTTCCACGGTGTTTCTCCCTGACCGTCAAACACGTAATCCGTACTGATATAAATCATCTTACAATCAAGTTCTTTACACATTTTTGCTATATACTCTGTTCCAGAGGCATTAATTGCCATGACCTTTGGAATATTTTCTTCCTCTTCAGCAGCGTCCACTGCTGTCCATGCGGCGCAATGGATTACCACATCCGGCGCCGTCTCTGCCAGAACGGTTTTCACCGAGTTTTCCTCCGTGATGTCCATCTCTTCAATATCCACACCCACAGCTTCGTGTCCCCGCTGTTTTAATTCATTCATAACGTCATAGCCTAACTGGCCCTTGACTCCTGTTACCAAAACTTTCATAGTAAACACCCATTCTCTTTGATTTGTCTTTTTTTTGTAACTATTGTTTCTCCTGTCAACCCATTGTTGTCTTTAGGCCCGAGATTTATCTACATACATTTTTTCAAAATAATTCTGATATTCTCCACTGATAATATTTTCCCACCATTCTTTATGGCTTAAATACCAGTCAATCGTCATTCTGATTCCATCCTCAAATTTTGTTTCCGGAAGCCATCCCAGCTCGCTGTGAATTTTTGTCGGGTCAATCGCATATCTCATGTCATGTCCCGGCCGGTCTGTCACAAAAGTAATCAGACTTTCCGGTTTTCCCAGCTGCTGCAGTATCGTTTTGACCACTTCCAGATTGGTTTTCTCATTATGACCGCCAATATTATAAACCTCGCCGACGCGCCCTTTGCGGATAACAAGATCAATCGCAATACAATGATCCTTCACATAGAGCCAGTCTCTTACATTTTCTCCTTTTCCGTATACCGGCAGAGACTCATTTGCCAGCGCCCGTGAAATCATCAACGGAATTAATTTTTCAGGAAAATGATATGGTCCATAATTATTACTGCACCTTGTAATTGTGACAGGCAGTCCATAGGTCCTGTAATAAGCCATTACCAATAAGTCTGCTCCCGCTTTGGAAGAAGAATAAGGCGATGATGTGTGAATCGGCGTCTCTTCTGTAAAGAATAAATCCGGTCGATCCAGTGGTAAATCTCCATATACCTCATCCGTAGACACCTGATGGTATCTCTGAATTCCATATTTTCTGCACGCATCCATAAGTACCTGCGTGCCGATAATATTTGTCTTTAAGAAAATACCCGGATCTTCTATGGAGCGGTCTACATGAGACTCTGCTGCAAAATTGACAACAATGTCCGGTTTTTCCTCTTCAAATAATTTTTCCACACACGCTTTGTCTGCAATATCTCCTTTTACAAACCGAAAGTTTGGATATTCCATTGCTTCCTTCAATGTCGCGAGATTTCCTGCATAGGTCAGCTTGTCCAGACAGATAATTCTATCTTCCGGATGTTTTTCCAATTCGAGATAAACAAAGTTACTTCCTATAAATCCTGCTCCACCTGTTACAATAATATTCATTTTTTATATTCCTTTCTCTTTATTTATCCGGGCTTCTTACAAAATATCTGCCCAAATCTTATTTGTCATTTGCATTCATACACAGCTCTGACCGTGCCAGATTCAGCGCTTCTGCTACAATATGGTGCATGTCAAAATATTTGTACATGCCCAGCCGGCCCCCAAATATCACGCCCTCTTCCTGATCTGCCAACGCTTTATATTTGGCATAAAGCGCATTATTTTTTTCATCATTTACCGGGTAATAAGGCTCGTCCCCCTTGCTCCATGTTTCCGGATATTCTTTTGTAATTATTGTTTTTGGAACAGAGCCCTCCTTTCCACCCTGGCAGGCAAATTCAAAATGTTTGTGCTCTATCATCCGGGTGTATGGAATCTCATACTCTGTATAATTTACTACCGCATTTCCCTGATAGTTTTCGCAATCCAGCAGTTCTGACTCAAATCGCAGCGAGCGGTATTCCAACGTTCCATAACGATAGTTAAAATATTCATCAATCATTCCCGTGAACAATATTTTTTCTGCGCAGCCGCGATATCTGCATTCGTCTGCAAAAAAGTCGGCGTTCAACTGTACTTCCACACCTTCCAGAAGTTTTTCCACAATCTGCGTGTAACCGCCGATTGGAATCCCCTGATACTTATCGTTAAAGTAATTATTGTCATAAGTAAAACGCACCGGAAGCCGCCGGATAATAAAACTTGGAAGTTCTCTGCATGGTCTGCCCCACTGTTTTCCGGTATAACCGTTAATCAGTTTCTCATAAATATCTTTTCCCACCATGCTGATGGCCTGCTCTTCCAGATTGGCAGGCTCTTTGATGCCGGCTTCCTGCACCTGCTGTTCTATTTTTTTCTTCGCTTCCTCCGGAGTGGTCACGCCCCACATCTGATGAAATGTGTTCATGTTAAACGGAAGATTGTAAAGCTCATCTTTATATTTTGCCAGCGGTGCATTGGTGTAACGGTTAAACTCGGCAAACTGTTGGATATAATCCCACACCTCTTTATTATCTGTATGGAAAATATGCGCCCCGTACTTGTGCACATTAATTCCCGCTACATTTTCCGTATAAATATTTCCTGCTATATGGTCTCTTTTGTCAATGACCAGAACTTTTTTCCCATGCTTTTTTGCTTCATGGGCAAAAACGCTGCCAAAAAGTCCTGCTCCCACAATCAAATAATCATACATCTGTTATTCCTCTTTATCTTCGCAAATATTTTCAAGTTGCTCTTTCTGTTCCGATTGTCTCAGACGCAATCGTCCGTCTCAGCTTTTGCGCAGCTCAATATATTTTCCATCCACGATGTCTTTCAGATATTTTCCATATTCATTTTTCTTCATCAGCTCATAAGCATCCATAATCTCTTCTTCACTAATCCATCCGTTAAGATATGCAATTTCTTCCAGACAGCCTATTTTTCTATGCTGATGTTCTTCCATCGTCTTTACGAAATTGGTCGCTTCCACCAGACTTTCCTGGGTACCGGTATCCAGCCATGTAAATCCCTGTCCGAGTACTTCCACTTCCAGCTCACCGTCTTTGAGGTATATCGCATTTAAGTCTGTAATCTCCAATTCTCCCCTGGCAGACGGTTTCAGATTTTTCGCATACTCTACGACTTTATTGTCATAAAAATATAATCCGGTGACGCAGTAATTGCTCTTTGGATTGGCCGGTTTTTCCTCCAGGGAAATAGCTTTTCCCTCCCGGTCAAATTCTACAATTCCAAAACGTTCCGGGTCATCTACATAATATCCAAACACCTTTGCACCGCTGACAATATTTGCAGCTGCTTTTAATCTCTTTGTCAATCCATGACCGGTAAAAATGTTATCTCCCAATATCATTGCCACACTGTCGTTACCAATGAAATCGGCACCGATGATAAACGCCTGTGCCAACCCGTCGGGACTTTCCTGCACCGCATAAGACAGATGAATTCCAAACTGGCTTCCATCCTTTAACAGTTCCTCAAATCTCGGCGTGTCCTCCGGTGTAGATATAATCAGAATATCTCTGATTCCTGCTGTCATTAACACCGATAGCGGATAATAAACCATCGGCTTGTCATAAATTGGTAATAATTGTTTTGATGTTACTCTTGTCAGCGGATAAAGGCGCGTGCCTGATCCGCCTGCTAAAATAATTCCCTTCATTTGTGCTCCTTCAAAAAATTGACTGGGTCCTATTTTATTTTATCTACTGCCCCAGTCTTTTTTATTATACCATCTTTCAATATATTTCACAATGAAAGAATTCAGAAAATACGACGGAAAAAGGCAGGAAGAAAAGAAACCTCAAAAGAGTTCTCTTCTTCCTGCCTTTTCACTACTTCATTCCTAAAAATAATTTTCTGAAAACAGGTATTTTTCTGATAATATATTTTGACAACAAAATCGGAATGAGCACTCCCATTACCGTGCTGAAAATTGTGTAAATTCCATAATTCAGTCCCAGCTTGCTCCAGAAAATAATCCGGACCAACGGCTGAATAAATGTACTGATAATATAAATATCCATGCTATAATTTCCACAGCACAGGAATCCTTTTGTCAGCACACCGTCCTCTCTTCTGTCAACCATCCTTACGGATAAAAACAGCACAAGCAAAATTCCACTGAGCGCTGTTCCCCTGAGAAACACGGTTTCTCCCCTATAGTTATAATACTTCAGATACTGTGATATCATATTGCACAAAATAAATACTACTGCCGCTCCGGCCACAACGCTCTTTCGGAACAGTTTCTTTTTCATTGTTTCATAATTCATGCAGGCCCACAATCCCACAAAATAATATCCGAAGTTTTGTAAAAGCATAGGAATTCCTGACTCTCCCAGCGGAATATCATATAAAATTATGCCGCATAATATTCCCGCCACGGACAGAATCCCAATATTTTTTTTGGTTGCAACGATAACCCCTATTACAGCAGCAGCAAAAAGAGTCCACAAAGTCCACATCGCATAATTTGGATTCCATCCGATGATAAGTCTCCACAATTCTCTTATATCGTAGGGGTTGTTTGCATATCTCGCCAGAATAATCTTTAACGGCAGATACAATAATGCTGCCATCAAATATGGCACAAGCAGACGGCGAGCACGTCCTGCAATATATTTCCCCTTTTCATGTCCGTCATTCATATCCAAAATTTTCACTGCCACAAATCCCGCCAGAAAGAAAAATAATGGCATATGAAAACTATAAATCGTATTAAATATTACCCTGCTGATATTTCCCATGGCCTCCTGTCCTCCGGCTGCCGAGGCGTCCGGAAAAGCATGCCCCAGCACTACAAGGATAATACCAAGTCCACGGGCAACATCTATTTCAAGGCGTCTGCCCCCCCCCTTAATTTTTGTGCTGTCATTCATCAGTTATCCTTTCCTTTTCTTTTTTTATATATCCAATATCCAATTCCTGCACCTAGCGTATTCATAATCAAATCTTCCGTCTGACATACGCCGCACTGCAAAATCAGTTGAAATGCCTCAATCAGAACACTACAGAAAAATCCCATCACAAGAACATCTAACAGCGTTTTCTTCTTCCAGCCTATCTGGGGAAGAAAAATTCCCATCGGTACAAACGCTATTATATTGCTGAGGCTATATAAAACAATATATCGAAGTCCTCCCAGTCTTCGGAACGGAATTATTTCAATTTCCGCAATCTTACCAAAAGGACGGAAAAATATTGTGAGTTGAGCAAGTATAAATATATACGTTACAAAAAGAACTGTAACCGTTTTTTCTCCCCGGCAATACTGCTTTCCTGCTTTTTTTTCCTTCCGGCGCATCAGCAAAAAAGTTATCGCACCGACAATTATTCCCAAGGGGAGCGCAAACAACAATAATTCAAACATTGTCTGAACATTTTCTATCAGCCGTTCCAAAAGGAGCCTGTAAAAATCTGCCTTCTGCATCCTCTCTTCGCCTTTCCCCATACTATTTTTGTTTCTGTATCAAATATTTTATCAGTTGTATCCGGCGGCGGTATCTTTCCTGCATAATCAAGACATCCGTCTCTGTCCTTTTCGCGTAAAAGCTCACAATATAAACCAGATAACACAGATAAATAAAATCTGTATCGTTCATATATTGCTCCAGCATTGTTCTTCTGCTCTCATACAGTTTTATAACTTTATGAAAACTGTTTCTGTATCCTGACAACAGGATTTGCGTCATATAATGAAATACATCAATATAACAGGGCATAGAATTGCGACAGTATTCAAAATCAAACAGTTGGATTTTTCCCTTCTGTTCATACATATTACTTGCCGTATAATCTCCATGGGCAAAGGCATACTCACAGGAATGGCTGTTTAAGCGCTTTTCTATCATGGTAATCGCCTCTTTGAGCACCTTCCCATCCTGCACATCAAAAGTTTCGATTTCCGACTTCAGGTACTGCATATAAACATAAAAATCTGTATCCTCGTAATGCAGTTTCTGTCTGGTCTTTTTTACAATATGATCAATGCAGTCAATATGCCGGCTTTCAAATTTTAACGGAAACTTCTGATATAGTTTCTTCTTTGTCGTCTGCACAAAAACCCGAATCCTGCCAACTGTGGTTTCTCCAATTATTTTTGGAATATCCTGTATCTCTTTTTGCGCAAGAAAATCCAATGCTTTAATTTCATGTTCAAATGTTTTTATCACATCTGCATCTTTCGCCAGTTTTGCATAGGCAATAATTTTGTCCGTCTGATACAACTGCAGTGTGATCTTATCGTTCTGTTTTGAGCTGGTATCTCCCCGGTATGCGGCAATATAAAACTCCTCTTTCTCCAACAGTTTCTGCAGATATTTATGTATTTCAGGGTGGAATTCCATCCGCTGCACAGATATGCCTAATACCGAAGAAATTACCGGAATACCTGCGCACCACAAAACAGCTTTCTTCAACATCTTTCCCTTCTTTGTAGAGGGCTGGTACATTTCCAGAGCCTGCTTTTTTCCTTTTACAGGCATAATCCAAATTTTGTCTGCATGGCGGAATAGAATATGTTTTTTCCCTGTATCTGAAGGATAAAAAATTTCATCAATTAGTTTTTTTTCTTTCATCACACTCTTCTCCATCTTTTTCTTACAGTACGCTCATCAACAGCACACATATTCCTGTCATACGCCTACGCAGCAGATAAATTTTTAACCGCCCCGGTTTTGTCTGACCCCTTATCACGGACAGATTCCAAAGGCTGTCCCGGATTCTTTGGTTTTCAAGAATTTTCTTTAATCTGTCTTTTTTCTGTCGGAAATTTAACATACATTCCTTTCTTAAAATATTATGCGTCTCAAAATCCAGTGCCCGGAAATAATAAAAATACATCAGGTCTATATAGTTTTTATCGCTGCTCTTTCCCAGTTTTCCGATTAATTCCCGGATTCTGTCAGCCAGAAGGAGTTCATACTCAAATCTGTCCGGATGATAGCGGTTGACAGCGGAAGAACTTCTGGAGCAATAATGATAATAAATTTTAGGATTATAAACCGACTGATAGTTTTTAGAATATATATCAAGATTAAAATTGGTATCTTCTCCCATAGGAATTTCAGAAAAAAGAATATGGTTTTTTGTCAGAAATGTCTTGCGGTATATTTTGTTCCATACAAAATAAGCAGACGGAACATTCTCCGTAAAATATTTCAGAAAATGTTCTTTCATCTGCGCATTTGTCCAAACTCCCTGAAGAGAAACCACCCCTTCTTCGGTATGTACAATTTTTTCTTCTGCATCGTAAACTTCCCGGATATAATTGAACATGACAAAATCAGCGCTGTTTTCCTCCAACAGTTTTATGTTTTCTGCAAGCAGCGCTGAATCGATATAATCATCCGGATCCATAAAATATATATATTTTCCTTTTGCCTCTTTCAATCCATTATTTCTGGCAGTTCCGGGGCCCTGGTTTTTCTGGTGCACAACGCGGATATTATGATATGCACGCGCATATTCATCACACATATGACCGGATTTGTCCGTCGAGCCATCATCTACCAGAATGATTTCATAAGATTGATATTTCTGCCCCTGTATGGACTGTACTGCTTTTTCCAGATACTTTTCCACATTATAGACCGGGCAGATTACTGATACATTAACGTCCATTCCTTTTCCTCAGAAATCTTAATTCGGCCCGATATACAATCTTTGCCAATACCGGATACAGCCAATTCAGTTTTAACTGTTTGGAATAAAGGGCAAATATTCTCAGATATTCTATCGGCTCTTTATTTTCCCGATAGACATCTCTGTACCTGCGCAACATTCTTTTGATTTTCTGCTTCATAGAATAATGCTCTTCTTTGACTCCCGAAAGTCTTAATGCTTCATTGTCAAAGGTTGTATTCATGCCGTTTAGAATATTTCTTTCCGAGCGGTATGCCCGGGATGTATTTAACGTCATTCTTAAATAATTTTTTGCCATCATCATTTCAAAATCACTTAAATAATAGCAGGTATTTTGAAACAGCTTTATCGTCTCTTCAAAAATAACATTCTCTTTCTGTCGTTTGGGCAGCAGATGCTGATAAATGACATCATTTTCCGGATCATCATCAATTACCGGAGTAGCGTTTTCATAACGGAGTACCGTTCCATGATCTGCTACCAGCAGCTGTTCCTGAAAGATACTTCCAAACCAATACAAATGATACGTCAGGCTTTTCTGCGGAAAAGCATCATACAACAGTCCCGTTTTTTTGCTTTGAAAGGAACATTCTGATTCTTCCCGAATTCCCAGATAATACCCGTGAATTTTATTTTCTATGATTTCACTGAGATATTTCTGCACTGTTCCTTTCCAGCCGATATCTACGACAACAATATCTTCCGTTTCAGTGATACCACAGGCGTTAAGATATTTTTGAAATTCTTTTTTCTGTTCTTCTTCCTGCGATGCTTTAATCAGGGAATAGCGGGACAGGCATAAATAATTTGTTTGAATGTGGCTTTTATCTCTTATATACAAATCAAACAGTTCTTTGAGCCTCTGCCCCTCTCTGGACAAAAAATATACTTTTTTATACCCGTTTTTTAAACACTCCAGGTACAGTTTTTCAATAAACAGATAGACATTTAAAATATACCCCGCATAGGGGCCTGCCGCATCACACTGTTTTATCTTCTTTTTCAATTCTTGTCTGATATATTTTTCATCTCTTACAGGAATTTCAACTTCCTCATATTTTTTTTGAATCGCTTCCAGTCCGTTATTTTGTGCATTTATTTTATCAGATTGAAGGTTGTCTCCTATCATTAGCGCAGTATCAATACCTAAGATTTTCTTTACTGCAGCATACAGACTTCCATCACTTTTACGCACGCCATAATCACTGGATATGTAAATTTCATCTACCAGTCCTACAATACCATGATGCGACAAAAAGATTTGAAATGCTTCTTTCGGCAGATAAAAATCGGACACGATGGCAATCTTTTTTCCGTTTGCCTTTGCATCCTTCATCATTTCTATCGTGTCATCATCCGGAAATTGTACGCATAATTCTGCCTGTACATCACATTCCAGACTAAGCCTGCAAAATTCTTCTTCTGTGATTGTCAGACTGTTCGATAAAAAATTATACATTTTGCCGCATACTTCAGAATATTCCGGCTCTTTTTTCTCCTCAAGATTTTCCCATTCCAATTTTTCTGCTCTGCATCGAATTTCATACAGGTGGCACGCTTTCAGGTTTTCATTGCGAATATCTCCATTTGCAATACCTTTTTCCAAAAGTATTTTTGCCCACATCATTTTCAGAGAATCTTTATTTTCTTTTCTATGAACAATCGTATCAAAAAAATCAAAAAATACCCATTCATATTGATTTGATTTTAAATAGTTTTGGTAATCTGTCACTTATTTTCCTCTCCTGATTTCACGCTTTTATAATGAACAATATCATAATTTATAATACCCACGAGCAGTCCCCATGCAAGATTATAGGACTGTGCCACCATACCATTCGTAACATAAGTCTCACACGCCATACCAAATCCTATGGCTACGAGCACAATTAGTTCGTTTTGTATTCCCCGGTATGATTTTCCATATTTCAACAGCATATAAGCCGCGCCAAATATCATAATCCACAACATTGCCGCCACGCCCAGTAATCCGCCTTTAGGCAGCATGGTATAGCATCCGTTGTGCAGAAGCGGTATCGTATCCCCGCTGATGAATTCCCAGTTATAAGGAACATATTTTAATTGAATACTTGTGCCAAAGCCCTCTCCAATTAACTGTACGAGAATATTGCTTTTTTTCCATTGTTCCTTGGCGCACTGTATCTCATAAGCTCTCCAGTTGTGCATCGCATCAGCTGTACTGTCAAATTCCTGGGAGCTGTCCATTTCTTCTATGTTGTTCTCCCACTTCTCGGCAAACATTTCTGTTGCTTCCTGAGGAAGAACAAATTTTGCTACAGCAAAAACAACGATAATCAGACTGACAATCTGAATGATTTTTTTTAAACTGTTCATTTTATCCTGCCGGTAATATCCTGCCAGAAGCATGCCTGTCAGTATAATTCCCAACGCCTGAATAATCGCACTTCTTCCCAGGGACAGTGAAATCTGCAGCATCATCAGCATTAAAATTATGCGGTCTGCCCACTTTGAAAAAAATACTTTTTTGTAAACAAAACATTCTATAAACATCGCTCCAAAAATAGCGCACACTTCATAGAGTTTTGTTCCCATGACTCCTCTCAGGGCGCCAAAATCGCTTAACAATCCCAAATCAGTAATCAGTCTCCAGAAGGCATAGGCAGATATAATAAATCCCGACAGATATATTGTCTTTCGGATATTTTTTCTTTTTATCATTCCACAATAGTATCCAAAAATTATGGCAATGACTGTAGGTACTACATAATACACGTCTCTTACGACATCTCTGATTTGGTAGGATAACATTCCCAAAAGAATAGAAAGAATAATCGACCCTGTGTACAGCCACAAACCTTTGACACGGGGAACAATAATTTTACGCGCCTGCCAGGTCATTAAGACCAGCCAGAAAACAATCCCCAAAAAGACTATTTTATCAGAAAAGCCTCCCAGCCTCAGCACGGTAATCACAATAATCGGCCAGTAAATATCATGTTTTAATTCAAATTTTATTGAGGGGGTCAAACCTTCCAGTACACTCATATCTCTGTTTCCTTACTCTTTAAATACTCTTGTATTTTCTAACTTCTCTTGCCGCCATTACCTTTTTTTGAAGCCATATACTAGCGCATATCATGCTGCGTTTCAATTTTCCATGGCTGCTATATTTTTCAAAGAAATATTTTCTGCTTTTATAATAATTGTCCCATTTCTTTTTGGGATTTCCTTTTTCAGACTCTCTGTGCATATGATATGCCGTCAGTTCCGGCAGAAAATATTCCCGATATCCCTCTTTTGCCACTCTGGCTGCCAGAATGGACTCCTCAAAATACATAAAGGATTTTTCATCCAGATAACCCGTTTTTTGTATAAAATCCATACGGACAAAAAAACAACAGCCGGACACCATCTCACAATATCCTTCTTTCGCATTATCGCAGATATAAGATGGCTTACCTCTCAGCTTTCCTTTGATTGTTGACAGGGGCCAGAAAATTTCTTCCCAGTACCCCATTTCTCTCATAGGATTCTGGCATTGTCCTTTCATATTTTTTACATCAGTACCCAGTACCACAATCCGGGAATCTTCTTCCAGTTTTTCCAGCGCCTGCTGCACATATGTCTCGTCTCTCAACTCTACATCAGGATTAATAATCAGACTGTAGTCAAATCCCTGTTCGGCTGCAAGCTTCAATCCAATATTGTTTCCCGCCGAATAACCTCTGTTTTCTTTGTTTGCTATCACGGTGACATCTTGCGTTTTTCCCAAAGCCGTCAGTTTCTGTTCACTCTGGTCGGTAGAACAATTATCTACAATTATAACTTTTAAATCAACCCCTTTTTGTCTCTTTAAAAGCATAACACATTTTTCGCTATCCTCAAAGGAATTATAATTCAATACGATTGCTGCTACTCTTTTCATCTGCCTGTCCACAATCTCCTTTATATGCTTTTTCTATCTCTGTATATATCGCATCTCCCTTGTGTTTCCAGGTGTATTTTTCTCCTGCCGCATGCGCTTTTCTGCCAAATTCCTGTCCTAGTTCTTTGTCTGTCATTTTCAGAATTGCCTCTGTCAAATCTTTTATCAGCTGCTCTCTGTCCCGTCTCTCCAAAACTATGGCATAATCATTGTGAAAGTACCGGGTATATCCCCCCGTATCCACGCATATTAACGGCTTAGACAGTGCCATAGAATCAAAAGATACCGTTACCGCTCCTTCTTTCAGATTGGAATTGACAATGACATCCGCATCGTTCATCTTTTTAAAATATTCTTCCATGGCCACCTCTCCACACATATGGATACAATGGTCCAGTTTCTTCCTTCGGATTAAGGTATGCAGACGGGCCTCATCTGTTCCCCGGCCCAAAATTTCTAACGTAATATTTTGATTTTTCTGATAGGCAGCATCAAAAGCTTCTATCAGAAGGTCAAGACCTCTCCAGGCATCCAGGCGTCCGGCCGCAATATATTTTATCTTATCCGTCTTTTCCTTTTTCTGTTCTCCGAAATCTTTCATCTCTACTGCCACATCCGTAAAAAGCATTGCTTTCTCTCTATATTTTTCCGGAACAGCATAGTACATATTATAAGATTTACAAAAAATCAGATTCGCATTCTTACATCTTTTTTGAAAACCGTAATTAAATGGCAGCGTTTTTACTACTGTCCTTCTCACAAACTCAATGAGCCTTGACCGCTTATCATAATATTTGCAAAACTCTTTCGGTATCGTATCCACTCCGCCTGTCGGTCCCCAGATAAAGAATTGCTTCATTCCATATCTGCTGACACACCACAGAGAATTCCCATAAGTCAGTAAATGATAAATAGGTATATCGTTTGTTTTCATTGTCTTTCTGACGACTTTATTGGAAAGTTTCTGCCACAACACATAATAAATCCGAATTCCCCGTCCTTTTTTCTGCCAGAAACGCAGCATCTTCGGCATATCATAATAAACAAAATGGATATCGTATGGATGATTCTGTTCTTCCATCCAGTGTTCTATACTTTTTTTATTTTCTTCTCTGGTCAGTACCCACAATTCAAAATTTCTTGACATTTCCAACACCCAATGCCATCCCACTCCCGGCTCCGAGCCTCTGTTTGGCTCACAGGCAAATGCAGATACAAATATTTTAGTTTTATTCATGTTTTTCCACCTTTCTAGTATACTCATTCAAAAATATTTTAACTGCCTCATCCGACATCTCATCCGGCGTCCTTCCGGCATTGATGATATGAAATCTTCTATGGCTTAAGGCCAGTTTGCGATACTCTTCCAACTGTCTGCTGATCTCTTCTTTCGCCAGCTCCTGTTTTCTTTTATAAATTATATCGGCTGTCGTGTCCAGCACGAAAACAACTTTTGGCTGTGGTGTGAGAGAAACAAAGAATTTTCTGAAACCCTTTGGCAGGTTCAATTTTGTTCTGAGCGGGTCAACAATAAGGTCGTAACTATACCGGTCAAACACAACGGTCCTGTCATATTGGACATCTTTTCGCACACATTTCATCCATCCGATAATATAATCCATCGTATAGTAAGAAATTCTTATCATGGAACTTAGAAAATTTGCCGGTTTTCCTCTGTGTGGATTGGTCCAGTTGTCATCCTGCTGCATAACTTTTGCCTTTTCTCCCAATTCTCCCAGATTAGGAAACACGCCGGGTCTGAAATGATATAAATGAATCCTCTCATCCTGCGGCAGATTGGCATAATAAAAATCCAGTTTTTCTGTCAGCATTTCTATAAATGTCGTTTTTCCCGCTCCATCAGGAGCTATTACCGCAAAAACGCGGGCGTGCGCCCGGTATGTAAAAATAATTCTCCATATTTTCTGACAGAAATAATGGAGTATTCTTCCGATTGTGACAAGGGGATGTTTTTTCAAAACATATCGCCGCAGTTGCCTGGTAAAGACATCTGATTTTGCCAAGACTGTTACAAAATCTTCTTTTTCGACAGCTTCCATGATTTCTTTCGACAGTTTCACAGAAGTGACCTGCGCTATCTGTTCTTCCAATTTATCCGGAAACAAATCATAAGTTTCCTTTATTTTTTTCTGATATGCCTCTTTCAGTTTTGGTCTTTTATATCCAAACTGTTTATAAATCAGAAGCATGACTCCCTCAAAATATTTATCAATCACACAAAAGTTTTTCTGCCATGTCGTGTGTTCATACATCTCGTCAAACGAAAATATTTCATATCCTTTCGCCCGATATCCTTCCATCAAATCAATATGAATCCTGTTGTGATGGTCGGAATCCATTCCGTGCAGACAGTGGAGTTTTTCAAATACCACATGATAAAAATTTGTCATGTTACCATGTGCATAAGCCTCTTGCACAATTTCAATGCTTCTTTTTATTTTTCCGGGCTCAATTACTATATCTACATCCTTTGACGCATTGCTCTGTGGCAGCAATTCATAATTTCTAAGCACAAAATATCTGATATTTTCTGCTCTGAATTTTTCCACACACTCAGAAAATATTTTGCCACATATGACATTCCACATTGTTTGCCTCCTTGTGCTTACAGGAACATCTCCTCATACTCACGCAAAGTACCGGTTTCAAACTGTAGATTTTCTTTCTATTTCAGTTTGTTTCGGATTTTTATCTCTAATTTTCTGACGCGCTCTTTTCCCAGAACGCTCCTGCCTGCTTTTCGCATTTTTCTGAGGGCGGGGCGGGCTATTTCAATCCAAATTTTATTGTTTCCCCGTTTTTTTTCTCTTTCAGACAGCCAGCTGCAGGAAAATAAATGAATCGCACAGGTATCTTTCGTGACTCTGAACTGCGTTTCACTTAATTTTTTAGGGTAGAACACTTCTCTGTTAAAAATATCAAATCCTGACACCTGTTGTCTTTGCCCATCCGGTATCAGACCTTTTTCTTTTAAGATATCTGTCAGGATAATAACATTTGCTATATTGCTGATATCGCCGTTTTTTTCCATAAAATCATGGTTTTCATAATAAGAAAGCAGTTCTTTTATGATTTCATTGTGCGGCTCGCACGCCATAACTGCCGTTCCTACCATCGTTTGGTTTTCAAAGCCCATAAATCCCTTTTTCGCAGTTGTTTCCGGAAAAGGCTTTAATACTTTTACATCTGTATCCATGTATATTCCGCCATATTCATACAGCAGTCTGACTCTGGCATAATCGCTCACAAACGCATATTTTTTCATGTCGTAAGCCTGTTTTGCAAAACTGCATTGGGAGTAATCAAAATTTTTCTCATTCCATAATTTCAATTCATGGTCCGGGAAAAATTTTTTCCATGTCTCAATGCAGCTTTTTTCTTTTTCCGGCATTTCTTTATCGCCAAACCAACAGTAATGGATTACTTTGGGAATATTCATGATTACCGCTTCCCCTTTGTAAATTTATTTGCTTTTTCTTACTTTCTAATCATATAAAGCATCTATCTGTTCCACAAAGTTTATCACTCTGTCCAGATTCATCTCCTCCACAATTCTTCGATTGTACTCTGTCAGAATTTCTCTATTTTCTATAACATACTTTACTGCCTGTTTCACTGCATCTTTTGTCGGCTCTATCACCATTCCGTATTTTGCGTTTTCCAGAAGGTCTTTCGCTCCCACATTCGTGCTGACCATAACAGGCACGCCAAAATTCAATGCTTCCAACACCGTAAATCCAAACGTCTCATAACACACACTCGGCGCCATCAATAAATCTGTCTGATCAAATATTTTCTCTAACGCCTCATAAGAAAAACGTTTATGCAGTTTCATGTATTCGCCAGGATCTGCCACCGGATAGAACAGATTCAATTCAAAATCCCGGATTCCCTCATCCCACAGTTCATCCATCGCCTGTTTTAAAATAAAATATCCTTTCGACGCAGAATTCGCTGCTAAAAATGACATTTTTAATTTTCCCGTAAAAGTCTTTCTTTTGCGGTTGTCTTTAATATTTCCGTGAGAGATGCTGATAACCTTTCCCCGGATATCTTCGGGAAGCCATTTCCGGTACACAGATTCTGTCACTGTGCTGTTATAATGAATGATATCTACCATCTGAAACATTTCTATATAAAACTGCCGAAGCGCCCGGTATGTTTCTGTCTGCGCTCCTCCGCTTTCGTGAGATAGAGATTCCCGGCTTGCTTCTTCAAAAAAATTCTGTCTGTTTTTCTTTCTGAGTGCCTGTACGGGCTTTGTATCTTTTAGTGCTCTGTAAAGACCGGATTGGAGGATTTTAATCTTACCGATTGACAGCGCGCTCTCATTACAACGCTCACATAGACTGCAATTTCCACTACATACCTGTCCATTCCGGAACATGGTTACCTTAGGGCATATTCCAAAATAATCATGACTGGAAAAAACAATCTTAATGCCACACGCTTTCGCTTCCTGCAAAAATTCTCTGTGCAGCCCCATCAGTGTATGTAAATGAATAACATCCGGTTTCCAAGTCTCTAAAAAAGCCCGAAACACCTGAGGGTTGGGGCATTTTTCCATAAATTTTCCGGTTTCTTTTATTCCTTCATCCAGTGAAACAGGCAGAGGATTTATCACCTCAAAACTTGTTACGGGAATGGTTTCCTCCCCGTTTTTCACTGTCACTATACTTTCCTTTAAACGCACAAAATGACCGGTAAGGCTAAACTTTCCTGGCCACATCATTGCTATTTCAAATCCTCTACTTTTTTGTGCAAGAATTAAATCCATACAGAATTTGGTCAGACCACCGCTTCTGTATGGAGGAAATCCTAACGCGTAGTGTAAAACTTTCATTTTACTCCTCTTCCAACGATAAGAAACTTTGCGCAAACAGTTCCTCATATCTGTCTCTGATATATTCCCAACTGTAATATTTATTCACTCTCTCTTTTGCCTGATCCCCCATTTCCTTTATTTCCTGCTCGCTCATAGCATCTACCTGTTCTATGACATGGGCCAGACCGCCATATTCATGAGTCCAATATCTTGCGCCCCGTCCCCCTACCTCTCTGTTAAAAGGTACGTCAAAAAGCAGATTTAAATTTGTTCTGCTCAGAGCCTCCAGCAGACTGGGATTTGTCCCTCCCACGGAATGTCCGTGCAGGTATCCATAGGCATCTTCCCGGATTTTTTTCAGTAGCGGCTGGTCATAAACCGTTCCGACAAATTTAATCCGGGGATCCCGATCAAAATGTGTCTTTTCCAGAATTTTGTCATATAAAGCGTTGTTCATATAATCCGTAATAATGACCAAATCCTTCTTGGTCCGGGACTTTATAAATTCCCGAATCATTCTCTCAAAATTATTTTCCGGAACAAAACGCCCGACAATCAGATAATACTGTTTTGGTTTAATCTGAAATTTGTTATACCATTCTACCACTTTTTCATCTGTATCAGTAAGCGTAGAACTGCTTGTCTCTGCCCCATATGCAATAAAAGTAGTCTGGGGAGCGTACTGCGCATACTCTTCCCTGATATAACTCTCTATTCCTCTGCTGTCACATACAAGAAGATCCGCATTTTTTACCATCAGACCCTCTGAAGTCTTCCAATACTTTCTTACTGAACGACTCCACTTAGCTCTCTTCCATTCATGTCCATCCGGATTCACATAAAGTTTTCCGCCTGCTTTGTGAATTTTCTTTTTTAAATGACCAATAAATGGTCCGATTCTGCAGGCCAAAACATAAATAATCGGGTCCTTAATTCCATATTTTTTTATATAATCTAAACTATAATTGATGGCGTCAATATCATAAAAAATTGCTCTTGCCGCCCCGGACACTCTCTGGCAAATGTCAAAACAATGCGCACCGTTATATTCGTACTCACTGTTATCTGCATTGTACGCGTTCTTGTCCAAGAGTCTGGCCACATGATACTGTATTTCATCTGATTTTCGATATTCCGTCAGTTTATCAACAAATGTCTCAAACCCCCCATAGCATGCAGGAATACCCTTGCATCCTACAATAAATATATGTTTTTTTGATATATCTGTAAAATTCGGATTCATTGTCTGTTCTGCCTTTACTTTTTTTGCACATCTCCATTTATTCCGGTGCTGTCTTTACTACACGGAGCCTTTTCGGGTCAATACAACTACAACTGTCTTGAGTAATATTTTTATATCCAGTCCGATACTCCAGTTTTTTATATATTCATTGTCCAGTTTGACAATCTCTTCAAAATCTGTCATTTCACTTCTTCCGCTGACTTGCCACAATCCTGTCAGTCCCGGTTTGGCAGCCAGGCGGCTTTTGTGATGCAGTTCGTATTTTTCATATTCGTCAATTGTAGGCGGTCTGGTACCTACCAGACTCATATCGCCCTTTAATATACTCCAGAAATTTGGAAATTCATCAATCGATGTGGCGCGCAAAAAATTCCCCAGTCCTTTTTTTGTGCCGTCCGGACCACTACCGATAATTCTTGGGTCGGCGTCAATTTTAAACATCAGGCCGTTCATTTTATTTTTTTCCATCAGTTCCTTTTTTCTCTCTTCAGCATCTACATACATGGAGCGGAACTTATATATTTTAAATTTTCTTCCATTTCTTCCGGCTCTTTCCTGTCCAAAGAAAATCGGTCCATCAGGGTCCGCAATTTTAATCGCAGGCGCTACAAAAATAAACAACACTGCAGTAATCAGACATCCTACCAGTCCGGCTACAATATCCAGTGTTCTCTTGCAGAATGCCTCACCAGAGGATATTGTCTTCGCACTGGAAGTGACAACGTTCAGAGAATTAATCCGACCCAATACTGTATCTACCTTACCGGAAATAGAAAGATTCAGACGGATATGGGCAGTAATCCCCATCTCTAAAAGTTTGTTGGCAACTGCGTTAATATTTTCCATATCTTTAAGCGGCACACTAATCAACACGCTATCTACCACATTGCGGCAGGCATAGTCGTATAACTCCCGACCGTATGCTACAACCGGTATATCTCTTATCCTTTCTATCGCACGGTCTTCTGTCATCAATGCAATCCCTACCAGATGAAAGGTCTTATCCACACCGGTCATAAACTTATCCAATGTATCTTCAATACACTCCTGCGTCGACAAAATCAAAATTTTCTGTTTGTTTGCCTCATTGACACCCCGCAGCATATATATTTTTTTCATAATGATATGTGCCAGATACATAACAATGGTATTGATAAAGAAAAATCCCACAAGAACTGTTCTGGAATATGATTCTCCTAATTGTAATATAAACATATAGGTAAAAATTCCACCAACAAGCACCATGTTATGTATTATCACTTTTACAAATTCTTTAAAATAACCGCGTCTCAATATTCCCGAATAATGTTCCGAAAAAAAGATAATTACAAAATGTGCTATCATCATGACGCTGATAATCATCCGGTATCCGTTAGAAGCATAAGGATTTATCAATCCGGAATGTATAAATCTCAAGACATATGCGATTACAAAAGATATATTAATGCAAATCAAATCCGTAAACACAAAGTCGATATGTTTTAGCCAACTGCTTTTTTTAATGTGCATAATCCACCTCTTCTATCGTTGGTAACACAACTACATATTATTTTCTTTTATTCTATTTTATTTTATAATAAAATATTGCTGTTTTTCTATCTACCCCCCCCCTCAATTTTTTATCATGCTCTTATCATCTTATCCCATTCTATATTATTATTTCATATTTTTCAATAAATATCTTACAGTTTTATGCTCGGAATCTTCTGGAAAAAGACTGATATACTTTTTTTGTCTTTTTTGTAAACTTTTATGTCAAAAATGTAAAATATAAATTTTAACATTGATTTTATTGATTCCCTGGGATAATCTAAAACAATAACGGTTTTTTATAGAAAGGAGTTTCTATGCGCTGGAGAGATAAATTTGCACAATTTATGTATGGAAGATATGGAATGGACCAATTATCCAGATTTTTGTTTATCTGCATTTTTGTTTTATGTTTTATTTCCTTATTTACAAGAAATATTGCCGATTCTGTCATCAGCACACTTATTCTCTTTCTTTTGATTGTTGTATACTTTAGAATGTTTTCCAGAAATATTTATAAGAGAGCAGCGGAAAACGAAAAATATTTAAAATTAACCGGAGGTATTCGCAGAAAATTTCAGACAGAAAAAACGATTGCCGGGCAAAAAAAATATTACAGATTTTTCCGCTGTCCAAACTGCGGTCAAAGAATTCGCGTGCCAAAAGGACACGGAAAAATTCAAATCCGCTGCCCTAAGTGTAATGAAAAATTTATACGAAAGAGTTAAAAGATATTATGTTTGGTTATGTAACGATAAACAAACCGGAGTTGAAAATAAAAGATTTTGAAATATATCGGGGATATTACTGCGGACTCTGTCATTCTCTCCGGGAAAATTACGGGCTGAAAGGGCAGCTGACTCTGACTTATGATATGACTTTTCTGGCACTGCTTCTCTCATCTCTTTATGAGGCTGACATGGAGGAAACGCAGCACCGTTGTATGCTGCATCCTCTCGAAAAACGTAACATCATACAGACAAAATATACCGATTATGTGGCGGATATGAATATTATTCTGGCAAAATGGAAAGCTTTGGATGACTGGCAGGACGAGCGAAAAATTCTTTCCCTGGCTTTTTCTAAATTATTGAAATCAAAGCCTGAATACAAGGACAAATCCGATTCGATTCGTGCTCTTCTAAAACAGATTACCACATTGGAAAAACAGGGAGAAACAAATATTGATATTATGGCCGGTATCTTTGGAAACATAACCCGCACCGTTTTTTCTCCCCAAAATGATATGTGGAAAGAATCTCTACAAAAAATGGGATTTTTTTTAGGAAAATTCATTTATATTCTTGACGCATATGACGATTTGGAAAAAGATATCAGGCAAAACCTCTACAATCCTTTAAAATCTGTTTGCACAAACCCCGGATTTGATGATAAAATACATTCCGGGCTTACTATGATGATGGCGGAATGTTGTAGCGAATTTGAAATGCTTCCTATTTTGCGCCATGCAGATATTTTGAGAAATATTCTTTATGCCGGAGTTTTTTGCTCTTACTACCGGATTCGGAAACATAGAGAAGAGATTTCTAAAAATGAGTTATAATCTATAGAAAGAAACAAACAATTATGAGCAATCCATATAGCGTGCTGGGGGTATCACGAGATGCCTCAGAAGACGAAATCAAAAAAGCATATCGGGAATTAAGCCGAAAATATCACCCTGACGCTAATGTCAATAATCCTAACAGGGAAAAAGCGGAAGAAATGTTCAAACTGGTCCAACAGGCATATGATCAGATTATGAATGAGAGAAAAAATGGCGGACAGGGAACTTTTGAAGGATATGGACCTTTCGGTCAGGGCGGATATGGACCTTTTGGGGGATTTGGCGGTGCAGGCACCCATTCCTCCTACGGCGAAGAAGATACTTACTATACTGCAGCTGCCAACTATATCAACAGCCGTCACTTTCAGGAGGCTCTGAATGTACTGGGTAATATACAGAATCGTACTGCCCAATGGTATTTTCTAAGCGCACTGGCAAACAATGGCGCCGGAAATAATATGATTGCCATGGATCATGCCCAGACGGCATTGAATATGGAGCCCGATAATCTGCAATACCAACAGCTCGTACAGGTCTTACAAAGCGGAAGCCAATGGTACACCGACAGACAGTATTCTTATGGCGGCGACCAGAGCGGCATGTTCTGCTGCGGCGACCCATGTACGACGTTATGTCTGATTAATTTATGTTGTCCATGTTAAATATATTTTTTTAGGAGAGGGAAAAAATGATATCAAAGGATAAAATCTACAATTACAAAAACTATCTGGTAACAAATTACAAAAATATTCTGATAAAATTTTTCGTATTGTTGCTGCCAAATATTATTTTCTGGATTCTTGCCAGACAAGTCGCCGAAATAGGAGGATTAGGATATCCGTTATATATTGTCTCAAGTACGCTCGGCCTTCTGTTTTTCTCCTTGTTGCCAAGGAGAAAATACAAAGAGTATTTCGGTCTTTTCTTATGTGCCTATTTTTCATGGTGCGTCATTGAGATTACCACATCCTATATTTTGTCTGCCAATCCAAAAGTTACACCTTATAATATACTTATTTTGTTTTTATTTTATCTTTTTGTCTATTATCTGACGCAGCGGTACAGACTCAGCATATATCTTACCGGGGGGCTTATATTTATTATCTGCTGCATCAACAGCATTGTATTAGGACACAGAGGCTCTCCCGTAACTTTTGCTGATTTTTCTTCTATAAGAACAGCGCTTGGCATCAGTTCACATTACAACCTGATGGTTGCATGGAATATTCTGTTCCTGCTGTTACTTTTTGCGTTAATATGTATTTTATTTTCTTTAGAGCAGGCACACAGAGAAAAAATAAAATTCCATTTTGTCAAATCAATTATCTGCCTGTTACTCATATGCTTTATGCTCAATGCGGCAGTCCTGAAAGTATTTCGATTTGAGCCAATTCATTACAAAACTGCCGGAAACGGATACATTGTCAGCCTTGCATTATCACTGTATGAGTCGCATCTTCAGCCGTCTGAGGATTATTCTGTTGCTGAAATTGAAAAACTTTCTTCTCAGTATCGTTCCAAGAACAGCACTGACACGCAGGAAGATGTCAATATCATTGTGATGATGAACGAATCTTTTTCTGATTTATCCGTCCTCGGCAAGCTGAATACAAATATTGAAGTTACACCATATTTTGATTCTCTGAAAGAGAACTGCATCAAAGGCAACTGCTATGTTTCCGTGTATGGAGGAAATACCGCCAATTCTGAGTACGAATTTCTGACTGGGGATTCCATGTTATTTTATCCGCAGGGACAGGTTGTATATTCTTCCTACATTAAAAAACCTACTGCCAGCATTGTCTCAAATCTGAGCGACCAGAATTATTCCTCTCTGGCAATTCATCCATGGCAGAAGTCAGGATGGAATCGAATTCCGGTATATACTTATCTGGGATTTAATGACTTTACCTTTATTGAGGATTTGGATAAAAAGAAAATCGACTATATGCGTGGGTATCCTTCCGACTTATATGACAACAAACTTCTTTTGGATTCCTATCAAAATATGACTGGCAATCGGAAATTTATTTTCAATATCACTATGCAAAACCACGGCGGCTACGATTATTCCGGCGATGATTTCGATACAAACGTTTATCTGACGGATTCCAAAGGAAAATATCCTTTAGCAGAACAATACCTGACACTGCTCAACAAAAGTGATTCGGCTTTAAAAAACTTGATTGAATCTCTTAAAAAACATAAAGAAAAAGTTATTTTACTTTTTTTTGGGGACCATCAGCCAAAACTGGAAGATGAATTGACCTCTCAGTTATATAATAAAAATTTAAACGAACTGAATCTGGAAGAAACACAGAGAAAATATATTACACCATTTCTTATCTGGGCAAACTTTGATATTGAAGAAAAAACAGTTGATAAGATAAGTCTGAATTATCTTTCCGCTTATTTAAATCAGATTGCCGGAACAAAGTTGACTCCTTATCACAATTACCTGTTAGACCTCTATGAAAAGTATCCGGTGATTAATTCTAACGGCGCCATTGATAAAAACGGTACTTATTACTCCAGGGAACAGACACTTCAACTGAAAGAAATTAAAGAGTATTACAATATTGTTTATAATCATATGATTGACAAAAATACTGTGGACAGTTTTTTCAATGTTTCCCATTGATTTGTCCGGGTAAAGAAAGAGGATTTCAAAAAATCTGACGACTTTTTGAAATCCTCTTTTTTATTGTCATTTTATTTTAATTCCAGTCCATAAGATAATAATTTTTTTGCATCGTTCCATCTTTGTTCATCTGTCTTATCGTTTAGCACTACACTGATACATTCTACATTATCTTTACTTCCAACAGACACCAGACATTTTCCTGCCAGTCCCGTACTTCCGGTTTTCATTCCCTGGCAATATTTATAATAATAGGAACTGTCTTTGTTTATCAGTTCATTGGTAGATTTCCATGTTTTATTTAAAGATTGGGATTTGGCAGAAGATTTTTTACAAATTCTCTGAATGGTACGATTATTATACGCTTCTATCGCTATCTTGGACAAATCTCTGGCTGTCGTATACTGATTTTCATCATCATATCCATCCGGGGTGGTAAAACAGGTATTTTCCAGTTCCATATCCCTCACATTTTTATTCATTTCCAGTATAAATCTCTGTATGCACTGCTCTGGTGTGAATTTTCTTCCCTCATAGGCAATATTATTATGAAATATCTCCCATCCGGCGGCTTTTGCCAAAATATAAGCCGCATCATTTCCCGAAGAAATCAGCAGTCCGTTCAGCAGTTCCTCCACGGTCACTACCTGTCCTTTCCGAAATCCTGCCGTGCTGGAATCCGATGCTATCATAGATACTTCATCCCCTACCGTCACCACATCTTCTTCATCCAAAATCTGAAGCGCTGTCAGAGCAGTCATCAACTTTGTGGTACTTGCCGGATACATTTTTTTGTCAACATTTTTTCCATACAAAACAGTTTTGCTATCCAGATTTACCAAGATTGCCGCACCTGCGCTGATTTTTCCATGAAACGCTGCATTTTCTGATTCTGAATAGTTGACGGGGTGCATACCATAATCCGTCCAGGGATTTTTTTCATGAATCACATAATTATCATGAATAAAATCTTCGACAACCACATCACTCTGGACCGCCTGCTGTACCGGATTAAAATCTCTTTTCTGTTCTTTTCCAATATTTAATGTGTAGTTGGCGGTCAAAATGATTAAAAGTCCGGAAATTGCCGCACTTACTACACATCTGATATGTCTTCTCATTTTCTCCTCCAATGACCTGCTATGAATCGGAGCCTAATGTCTCTTTAACATCCTTCAGGGTAAATATTGGTTCCTTAAAATCTATCATTTTCCATTGTTTTTCTGCTGTAACAGTATTTCCTTTTTTCCAATTTTCATACACGCTCTCCGGAGAGACTTTATTGGAAGCTTTCATAATCTCTTCTATCCGTTCTGCAATTTTCTTTTTTTCAAACACAAATATCAGACGTTTTTTTGTAATATTTATTTTTTTAAGAAGACGCTGATTTGTCTGGGAGAAAAAAGTGTCCACGGAATTTTCAATTTCACTTTTGTCGCTGTCTGAGAGCGTTACATTGTATTCCTTTGCTAAAGCATAGATACATTCCCGATAACAAATATCATCCAAAACCATACTTTTTATTCCTTTTTGCATGGTTACCCCGGATAGCATCTGACTGTTCCAGTCCAATTCTTTTCCCTCTGACAAATAATATGTCTCATATGTTGCCTGTGCCGTATACGCATAATATCTTGCCTCATCCAAATAGACATCTGTCTTTCCCGCATGAATTGCCACCGTATCATAAGCCGGTTGCGCAACTGTCTGCTTTGGTTTTTCTTCTTTCTTCTGACATCCTGTGACAAAACTTATAATACAGATTGCCCATACCAGACAAACTATCTTTTTTCTGTTCACTGCACTTCCTCACAATCCTTTATCGTATTTTATTTTAATGTAGAAAGGGATTCCATCAGCTTTCCTGCTCTTTCAATCACAGTATCATTTCCGGGCTTTGGCGTATAAAGAAAATATGGATTATCTCCTGGTACAAATTTTAATCTCCCCTTGTATTCTCTTACCAGAATCGGAATACGCTCTACATCTATTTTTGCCTCGTTCCACATTACCAGTTTGATTTTTTCTTTGTTTCCGGAAACTTCCGTGACATAAACAGAATGTGCCGATGCTTTCAGTAATGCTACCTGCAATAAATTCTCCACCTGCATCGGAATATCTCCAAACCGGTCCAGCAGTTCGTCCTGCATATCTTCATATTCCTCTTTTGTCTCAATTCCTGCAATCCTCTTATAAATATCCATTTTCAACGCTTCGTCTCTAATGTAAGATGGCGGTACATACGCATCACAGGTTAAATCAATTTTTGTTTCAAAATCTTCATGAATTGATTTTCCTTTTAACGCCTCGATTGCCTGATTCAACATTTTACAATATAAATCATACCCCACGGCTTCCATGTGACCGCTCTGGGCTGCCCCAAGAAGATTTCCTGTTCCTCTGATTTCCAAATCTCTCATGGCGATTTTTACACCGGAGCCCAACTCCGTAAAATCACGAATCGCCCCTAACCGTTTTTCAGCAACTTCTGTGAGCATCTTATTTCTGCTATACATTAAAAATGCGTAAGCCATCCGATTGCTTCGTCCTACACGTCCCCTCAGCTGATACAGCTGGGATAATCCCATCCGCTCGGCATTGTGTATAATAATGGTATTGGCATTGGGAATATCCAGACCCGTTTCAATAATGGTAGTGCTGACAAGCACATCAATGTCCCCGTTCACGAAATCATACATAATGTCTTCCAATTCCCGCTCCCGCATCTGTCCGTGCGCAAATGCCACACTGGCATCCGGTACAAGTTTCTGAACTCTTGCCGCCACTTCACCAATGTCCGCCACTCTGTTATAAACATAGTATACCTGGCCTCCCCGTGATAATTCCCGGTGAATCGCTTCTCTTGTAATTTCTTCATTGTACTCCATAACAAATGTCTGAATCGGCATCCGGTCCTGTGGCGGCTCCTCCATAACACACATATCCCGGATTCCTATCAGACTCATGTGGAGCGTCCGCGGAATTGGCGTGGCAGTCAATGTAATGACATCCACATTATTTTTTAACTCTTTGATTTTCTCCTTATGCTTTACACCAAAACGCTGTTCCTCATCAATAATCAACAATCCCAAATCTTTATATTTTACATCTTTGGAAAGAAGCCGATGCGTACCAATAACGATATCGACATATCCCTTTTTTAAATCTTTGATATTCTGTTCAATATTAGCTTTTGTGCGGAATCTGGAAAGCATTTCCACTCTGACCGGAAAATCCTTAAACCGCTGCTTAAATGTTTTATAGTGCTGCTGTGCCAGAACAGTCGTCGGCACCAGATAAGCCACTTGTTTATTATCCTGAACTGCCTTAAACGCAGCCCGGATTGCGATTTCCGTCTTTCCAAATCCGACATCACCGCAAATCAGCCGATCCATGATTTTCGGACTCTCCATGTCCTTTTTCACTTCATTGATAGCATTCTTCTGATCCTCTGTCTCCTCAAAAGGAAACAGTTCTTCAAATTCTTTCTGCCATTGCGTATCTTCTGAAAATTGGTATCCTTCTCCATTTTGTCTGACGGCATATAATTCCACCAATTCTCTTGCAATGTCTGCCACAGCCTTTTTGACCCGTTTTTTTGTTTTATTCCACTCCTGACCGCCCAGTCTGTTCAGTTTTGGCGGCTTTGCTTCACTGTCCGCATATTTTTGTATCATGTCCAACTGTGTGGCAAGAATATATAAATGGCTGCCCCCGGCATACTCAATTTTAATGTAGTCCTTTACAACATGGTCCACTTCTACTTTTTCTATCCCCATATATTTTCCGAGACCATGATTTTCATGCACTACATAATCTCCAATATTTAAATCTGTAAAACTGGAAATATTAGTACCTTTATAACCATGTTTCCTGCGTTTTCTCTTTTTTCTCTCCCCAAAAATATCCGTGTCAGAAATGGCCACAAATTTTACCATCGGATACATAAATCCCTTGCGAAGTCTTCCCTTCACAATCATGACCTCGCCCGGTTTTACCTCTCTTGTCGTATCCTCTTCAAAAAACGCACTGATTTCGAACTGGCGCAAATCTTCTGCCAGCCTCTGCCCTCTGGTCCCCGACCCGGTCACCAGAAGAACAGCATAGTTCTGCTTTTTATATTTTTTCAAATCCTCCACCAGCATCTGAAACTTGCTGTTGTAAGGACTGGTATTGCGTGTATTTACCTCCACAAAATCATCCGTATTAAAAGCTTTGACGCGCTGGGAAATCGTAGTAAATAATATCTTATTTCCTTCATTTATCCGGGCAAGAATACTCTCTTTATCCCACATAATATTGGTCTGAGAAGGAAGCACATATCCTTTTTCCAGTCTATTTGACATACTTTCCCGGAATTCAGCGTCTACCGCATGCAGCTGCTCTTCTACACGGTTTGGCTCATCAATCATAAATAACGGATGATCAAAATAATCCAGCAGGCTTACTGTATTTTCGCAAAAATAGTTTACATAACTATCCATTGACATGCTGTAAGGATTTATTTGTGCCTGTTCTAAAAACTCTCTTACGGCAAGCCCCAGTCTGTGCGCTTCCTCCGTCTTAAATTCATCTCGAAGTTTTTTTACTGTATCCTCTGCCTCCATGCGGATTTTTTCCATTCCATCCGCAATCTGTTCTTCTGTAAAAAAATACTCACTGGCCGGATATATTTTGATTTTTTCTAAATTTTCGATAGAGCGCTGACTTTCAACTTCAAAGCTCTTTATCAAATCTACGGTATCATCCCAAAAATCAATCCGATAAGGAACATCATCGGTCAGCGTGTAAATATCTACAATACTTCCTCTCACAGCAAACTGACCCGGACTGTCTATCTGCTCTACTGCCTCGTATCCCATGTTCAACAGTTTCTTTTTCAGCGCATCAATTTCGATGATATTTCCCTCGCGAATCTCAATATAATTATTCTTTATCTGCTCCAGGGGCATAATTTTGTCCATAAAAGCATCTGCCGTCAGTACTACAGTAAACGGCTTGTCTTCCACCACTTTCTGTATAAACTCCAGTCTTTGCTTTAAAATATAATTGCCATGAACATCTGCACTGAAAAATATAAAATCCTTTGACGGATAAATAACGACATCCTCTGTAAATCCTCTTAAATCTTCATACAATTCTTTTGCTTTTATGGCACTAAAAGTAACAATGACTTTCTGCTGACAGCCATTGCTCAAACCATTCATAAAATGGGCAAGCTGTGAATCTGCACACCCTGTTACCTGACAGGATTTATTGTGTAAAATGCAGTCCTTTACCTGCTCATATTCATTTAATTGTAACAGTGGATAATCAAAACTGTTCATTCCACACTCCACATAATCTATCTTTGTCGATACCGAATATCATAAAATATTCCTCAATATCCGCTCATCATCCTTTAATTAAATTTATTCATTGCGGCGTCAATGCCGCAAAGTATGATAACCTCTGCAGCCGATGCTGCGTTGCGCACGGCTTCATCCACGACTTCTCTTTCCTCCTTGGGAAACTTTCCGAGGACATGCTTTACCAAATCTCCCTGATTTGCTCCCACGCCCACCTTGATTCTCTGAAACCGGTCCGTCCCTACATGGGCGATAATACTTTTCAGGCCGTTGTGTCCACCGGCACTTCCCTTTCCCCGAATTCTGATTTTTCCTGTGGGCAGGCTAATATCATCAGCAATTACGATAATGTCTGTTTCAACATTCAATTTATAAAAATCCGTTACAGCCCGCACAGACTCCCCGCTCAAATTCATATAGGTCTGTGGCTTTACCAGCACTACTTTTTCTACGCCGATATGACCGATTCCACACAGCGCTCTGTGCCGTTTTGTCTTAACTTCCACGTCCATCTGTTCTGCAAGTTCGTCTATCACATCAAAACCTACATTATGTCTTGTTTTATTATATTTTTTGTCAGGATTTCCCAGTCCTATAACTGCATACATATTATCACCCAATATTTTTCAATATTAATCTCTATCATACTATTATTGCCCATTTTATTCAACCGGACAAGCGGAGGAATTTTTAAAAAACACCAAAATGATACGGTCCTTATCATCTTGGTGTTTTTTGTTCAGATTTCTTTTATGATTTGTATTTTAGCGCCTTTAAAACTGCCTTTTTCGCTTTTTTCTTTCCCTTAATTTGCAATTTCCTTTTTGTTCTGTAAAACGCTTTTTTTTCCAATTTTCTGCAGTTTCTTTCCTTTCACCGTAATTTTCTTTAGCGCCCTGTTGTAATAAAATGCTTTCTTTTCTATTTCTATAACATTTTTTCCGATAGTCAGTGTTTTTAATTTTTTACACTTCTTAAACGCCGACTTTCCAATCTTTGTTATTTTAAATCTGTACCCCTGGTACGTTACCGTCGCCCCTATCACAGCTTTTTTCAGTTTCTTCTTACTGCTGTTCTTTACGGAAATAAGGACTACTGTACCTTTCTTTCCTTTGACAGTTAAAATTCGATAGCAGTACTTTCCTGCTGTAAATTTCGTTCCCACCTTCAGCGGTGTTTTCGAAAAATCTCCTCCGTCTCCTGCCTCATTACTATCGGTTTTATTTTCCGGATTTTTTTGAAACTCCGTGCTGTCTGCTGCATTTCCATTTTCTCCTGTTGTCGGATTTTCTGTGTTTGTCGGATTCTCCACATTTCCGGGATTGGTTGGCAGTTCCTCCTGCGCCGGAGGATTATTTTTATCTTCTTCTCTTTCTCCCTCTGCTATCTTCTCATCATAATCTTCTTCCGTCATCTCCCAGAGAGGTATTTCCTCCTCTTTTTTCATTTCTTCTTTGACAATATCCTTCTCTGCCTGCACATCATTTGTCGGTGGTATCCCTGCTTCCGTCTGCGGATGGGTATCTTCTTGATTGACATAATAGTCCGGAAGAGAAATTGATTGATTATTCCGATAATTCAGCAATCTTTGAAGCGCATATCCGCCGTTATTTCCCTCACCGGTACGGATTCCATCTGTCGTTCCATTCACAATGTGATTAATTCCCACTTTTGGTCCGGCGCCATTTGCAATTTCCACAATACACGCATTTTCAATCAATACCTTCTCTGAATCCGGTACTTCTATCGCATTGTCCAGATATATACTGGCCCCATTGGTATTGATAAATACATCATAGACGCCCAATGCTACTGCGTAATGCTCTTTGACATTATTGGCTACTTTATATGCCGCATATCCTTTTTTCTCGCCATCATGGCTCATCCAGCTCTCCTGACTCTGGGGATCATAGCATTTTTCGTTTTGAAGAAAATAAGTACTGCCCCTCTCGCCACGCCATATAATATCGTATTTTTGAAAATGCTCACAAAAAAGTCCATAAGATGTGACATCATCTCCGTTTACAATCAGTCCGTTATCCGATGTGTTTTTGTACCATCCCGTATTATCTCCATGATCTGCTCTCCAAATCCATGTGTGATCTATGATGACATGATTGCTGTTGATCACCTGGCAGCTATCGCATCTTCCAAGATGTCCTGTACCGCCTACCCGATAAATTACATCCTGCAATACTGTAGGATTATCAGAATGATCTCTGTTACAGCCTTCTTTTCCTACCGTCAGCAGTGTCTTGGAATGATTTCCGGCATCTAAAATCAGTCCGCAGACAGCAAGTCCGCCCACATCCTCTGTGACAATCGCCGCCTCCTCATTATCCGGAATAATGGTCGCCTGTCCGAGTCCCAACAAGACTGTGTTCGCCTTTGTAACATGTATTGCTTCCTCTGCATGGTAAACACCCGGTGAAAAAATAATATTTTTTCCAAGTCTCAGCTGTTTATTAATTGTGGCCGCTGTATCTCTGTCAGGTCTTGCCACATAAAAATATTTATCTACACTGATGGATGTGCCCTCTCCCATATTTTCACGGGACCAGCTCACACCTTTTGCATCTTTTCTCATTGCCGGAACAAACACCTTGTATTCGTCTTCGGCCGCATCAAAATACAGAAATGGTTTTTCCCGAATGACCGGCGTATTGTCAATCATCGTAGTACAGCCTCTCTGATCCCAGTTCGTAACTCCGTTGTTCTGCAGCAGCGCTACAGCATTAGAAAAAGGCTTTCCCGTATTGTCCTTTGAATTATTTCCATTGATTCCCTCGCAGCCCTGAATAAGCTGATTCCAGTTCACACCATATACCCCGCCGTTAATATAACAGTTTCTATAATAATACTGCTGCTGGGAATAAGAGCCTGCCGACTTTTCAAAATAACAGTCTGCCACAAAACCTCCGCTGGCCCAGCCGGAATACCAGTCAAAAGAGGCTTTTCTCTCTACATAGAGTCTTCGCGCAGGCGCTGCCTGTGAGACGCCCCACTGAAATGAAAAATACACATCATCATTATTGTCCAAGTCTGCTATGGTAACGTTCTCGATTCCTACCCAGAAATTACATGTGGCATTATTCTTCGAAAGTGCTGCCGGCGTGCGCACATTACGTATTTTTACGTCATAAGGTGTTTTTCCCAAACCTAGCAGCTGGGTATAATATCCCATATTGACATCTGATGCACCGGTGTAATCTCCCGGCTTATATGCCAATGTATACCGTTCTTCTCCAAACTGATTATAATGCTGCCCGTCAAAAATTTTCTCAATCGTGGCATCCATCTGGTCCTGATTGTCTGTCTCATTGAAAATGTACATATTATTGCCAAACATACTTATTTCCAAGGAAGCAGGCGCAGAGAGTTCTCCCTCGTTTGAGTCGTTTACCGCCTGCACTTTATGATAATTCTGATACTTTGACGATGAATTTGGCACATGATCCGTAAAAGTATTGGAATCAGTTTCTCCGATTTCCTGATATTCAGCAAACCGGCTTACCGCACGATAGATTTTATAATGGCCTGCATTCGCTGCTTCTTTCCAATCCAGCACGATTTTCCCATCCGTCTCTTTCGCTTCTATTCCGGTAACACGGGAAGGCTTATGATCTTTTAAGGTTGTAGCATATGCAATCTTACTGTCTGCATAGACCCCACCCTGATAATTGGTCAGCGTGCGGACTTTAAAATAATAGGTAGTATTCAGGTCCAAATCGTTTACCTGCAAAGATGTTTTTTCTGTCCTGCCGGCCGATTGATATGTTCCATTTTCTTCCGTGGAATAAAGTACCTCATAACCACAGTATATGCACTCGTTCACACCCTCCCAGGAAACCGTAATATCATCCCCTGAAATATTTGAAAGCGTCACTTTTTTCGCCGTTTTTGGTTTTGTATCCGTATATGCGATAAATCTTTCGTTGGAAGAGAGCTGCTCATTCTCTTTTAATTCTACCAGCTCCAGCTTGTCATCTTGTACCGTAAAATATTTTTCATTGGCATTGGTCTGAAAGGCTATATTTCCTTCGCCCACCGCCTGCATGCGGACCGATTCCCATCCACTCGGATTGGTCCTCTTTGCAATTTGAAATACTTTGCTGCCATCTGCTTTCCAGCTGGTCTCTGTAGCAGTATTCGTAAAATTTACAACCTCTCTATCATTCCAGATTGCATAATATATGGTAAACAAACCGTTTTTCGGTACACTGTCCTTGTCATAAAACTGCTTACAGTCAATCGGATTATCACGGATTCCATCCAGCGTAATCAGTTTTCCTGTCGCTGCACTGACAAAATATACTTCTGCATTTTCTGTAGGCTCCACCGGATCATCAATACTCTCCGTCGTCATCGGTGCAGAATTGATATCTGCCGCATCAACTTTGTAACTTACCGTCACAGTAGAACATACCATTACAAGGGTCAAAAATATCGCCCAGATTTTTTGGTAATACTTCTTCATATTATCCTCCTGTTTTTTCTCCGATCTTTTAAAACATTTTTATTTTATCATTATTTTTTTGTTTGTTTCAATCTAAAAAATGTTTTTAAGCACATTACATAAAAATCCCTTCTTTTTTTTGACATTCTGAATATTTTTTTTGAATTTCAGGCAAAATCAGTCCCAAATTTTTGATAATTTTCATTTTTTTCAAAATATAAATAAAAACCATTTTACGGATTTTGGCACAGCAAATAAAAAAGATGTCCGGTATGACAGATAACAGACCCCTTTGTCTGTCTCTGCCATCTCCGGACATCCGCTTATTCTCATTTCTCCGAAAAGAAAATGAATTACTCCGCTTCTGTTGCTTCTGCTGTCTCTGCTGCCGGAGCTTCTTCCGGCTCTAAGATTGCTTTTTCATAAGCATCTAATACAATGCTCTGTATTGAACTGCGGGTACCTGAGTTGATTGGATGAGCAATATCTCTATACTCTCCATCAGCTGCTTTTCTCGAAGGCATTGCAATAAACAATCCTTTGTCTCCCTCTACAACCTTAATGTCATGCACTACAAACTCATCATCAATTGTAATAGAAACTACTGCCTTCATTTTTCCTTCTTTTGTCATCTTTCTTACTCTTACGTCTGTTATGTTCATATCTAACTCCTTTTCTTTTTATAAACTGTATCTGAAATTTCTCTCATTAATTATTTTTATTTCTTCCGGTCCGCCAAGATGCTCTCCCGGATTGATTGTACTATGGCTCTCGACAATACAATTTTCTATTACCGCATTATCTCCCACATATACATCATTTAAAATCACTGAATTTTTTATAATGCAATTATTTCCAATGTACGCCTGCTTAAATACAACAGAATTTTCTATTGTTCCATTGACGATACATCCACTGGAAATCAGACTGTTAATTACATTGGAGCCAGGATTATATTTCGCGGACGGCAAATCCTCCACCTTGGAATACACGTCCGGATATTGTTTGAAAAAGAAGTCTCTTACTTCCGGTTTCAGGAAATCCATATTTGCTTCAAAGTAATTCTTCACACTGGCAATGTTTTTCCAGTATGTGTCCATCTTATAAACATAAATCTTCTTTGTCGTCTTATTTCTTATAATTACATCATTTACAAAATCATATCTGTCCTCTGCAATACACTGCTCCAAAAACTGTATCAGCAGCCTTCTTCTGATTACATAGATACCGGTAGATACCAGAGAACTTGCGCTGTCGATTGGTTTCTCCTCAAACTCTGTAACTCTTCCGCCGGAATCTTCTGTGACCACGCCATAGGAAGAAAGATCTGTCCCCTCTTCCATTTGTTTACATACAATGGTAATATCCGCTCCGGTCTCTACGTGCTTTTCAAGAACTTTATTGTAATCCATTTTGTAAACGGCATCCGCAGAAGCAATCACTACATATGGCTCATGACTTTTTTTCAAAAAAGCAATATTTTGAGACATGGCATCTGCCGTCCCCCGATACCAGAATCCATTATCCGACGTAATCGATGGGGTAAATACATACAGTCCGCCCTGCTTTCTTCCAAAGTCCCACCATTTTGAGGAACTGAGATGTTCATTTAAAGACCAGGCATTGTACTGCGTCAGCACAGCCACCTTTTGAATATGAGAATTTGTCATATTACTCAGCGCAAAGTCAATCGCTCTGTAGCTTCCTGCCATAGGCATTGCTCCAACTGCTCTCTTCTTCGAGAGGTCTTTCATTTTACTGTTATTTCCACCTGCTAAAATTATACCAACTGCCCGCATTAAATCTCACCTGCCTTAATAATATAGCCACCTGACGGTAGGTTATTGTCCAAATAATCTTCATACTCTGTTTTTCCGGAAATCGCTACATTCTTTCCTATCGTTACTCCGTCCGGAATTACCGATCCTTCTCCAATAACCGCCAAATCACAATTATAAATTTTCTGGCTCAGCTGGCTGTCAGCATAATCTCCTACACCAATGGTACAGCCTTCGCCCACAACTGTGTTCTCAGCAATAATCGCTTTATATATTTTAGCGCCCTTTCCAATTTTTGCTCCCTGCATAATGATAGAGTCATGCACTTCCGCATCTGATGCAATCTCTACATTCGGACTGATTACGGAATTATATACTTGTCCACAAATGTCACAGCCTTCACCTATAATACTCCGTTCGACTCTTGAATCCGCTGACATATACTGTGGAGGAAGCGCATCGTTCTTTGTATAAATTTTCCAGAACTCTTCATAAAGGTTGAACTCAGGCACAAGATCGATTAATTCCATATTTGCTTCCCAGTAAGAGAGCAATGTTCCTACATCTTTCCAATAGCCTGTATATTCATATGCAAAAATCCTCTTTCCGTTTTCATGAATATATGGAATAACGTGCATACCAAAATCACAATTAGGCTGGTCTTTCAGTTTTATCAAGGCATCCCGCAATACCGGCCAACTGAAAATATAAATACCCATAGATGCCAGATTGCTCTTTGGATGTTCCGGCTTCTCCTGAAATTCCGTAATTTTGTGATTGTCATCTGCAACAACAACACCAAACCGTCCTGCCTCTTCCAATGGCACCGGCATGGCTGCAATCGTCACATCTGCATTATTTGCCTTGTGGTAATCCAGCATAACTTCATAATCCATCTTATAAATATGATCTCCTGACAATATCAGAACATAATCAGGATTATAAGATTCCATATAATCTAAGTTTTGGAATATAGCATTTGCCGTACCTGTATACCACTCTGTGTTCTCACTTTTTTCGTATGGGGGGAGAACTGTTACACCTCCAATATTCCGATCCAGGTCCCATGGAATACCGATACCGATATGTGCATTTAATCTGAGTGGCTGGTACTGTGTCAGTACGCCTACGGTATCCACTCCTGAATTAATACAGTTACTTAATGGAAAATCAATAATTTTATATTTTCCCCCAAAAGCAACCGCGGGCTTTGCAACTTTTGCTGTAAGCACGCCAAGTCTGCTGCCTTGTCCGCCTGCCAGCAACATTGCAATCATTTCTTTTTTAACCATGTCACTCACCTCGCTGCTTATTTAATATTAAAATTATAGCATTAAATTTCTGGTAATAAAAGTATTTTTATTTATTTTTTTATGTAAATTTTCCCTAAATATCATTATTTTTTGCAATAGTTTGTGCATATTGCACAAGAATTTTGTCATATTTTGGCACATTTTGATTTTGTGATTTTTTTAACATAAAATGTGTAATATTTTTTCCTATTTTCAATCTTTAAAAATAACCGCAACAAGTGTATAATAATTACAGTTTTTAGATGGAAGAAAAATGTGAAAATTTTTACATTTTTATTTTTGGTCTGTACCGAAATCAAAGTACAGGCTCTTCCGATTGAACATTAGGAGGCAAATACAAATATGTATCAATTAAATTTTGATGTGCCCTCTAAGCTGCATTTTACCGGAATCGGTGGTATCAGCATGAGTGCACTGGCGGAAATCATGCTCTCCCGGGGATTTCAGGTAACCGGCTCAGATTCCCAGGCATCCGAAATTACCGAACATTTAGAATCTTTGGGAGCCGTTATTTATTATGGACAAAAATCAGAAAATATTACTTCCGATATAAATTTATTAATTTACACCGCAGCAGTCAAAGATAATAATCCGGAATTAGTACGCGCAAGAGAATTGGGGATTCCACTTTTGACACGGGCTGAATTTTTGGGACAGATTATGAAAAATTATAATGTAGCCATCGGCGTGGCAGGTACCCACGGTAAAACGACTACTACTTCCATGTTATCACAGATTATGCTGTCGGCCGATATGGATCCTACTATTTTAGTCGGAGGAATCATGCCTGCCATTCAGGGAAATACCAGAATTGGACACTCCGATAAAATGATTACGGAAGCATGCGAGTATACCAACAGTTTTCTCTCATTTGCACCGACGATAGGTATTATATTAAATGTTGCTGCTGACCATCTGGACTTTTTTAAAGACCTTGATGATATCCGCCATAGTTTTCGGAAATATGCAGAATTAATTCCGGAAACCGGTGCTTTGATTATCAACGGTGATATTGAAAATTTAAACGATTTCACCGACGGCCTGAAATGCAGCGTCATTACTGTAGGATCAGAATCTTCAAACAGCAGATACATTGCCAAAAATATTACTTTTGACGCCTTGGCCAGAGGAGAATATGATTTGTATGTGGATGGCTGTTTTGTCTCTCACATTATTTTAAAAGTTTCAGGTATTCATAATATATACAATTCCCTCGCTGCCATTGCCGCCTCCCACTTTATGGGAATTGACGATAAAACCATTCACGAAGGTCTGCTGCAATACGGCGGCACTGACCGGCGGTTTCAATTAAAAGGGACGATTGGAGAAGTTAGCATTATTGATGACTATGCGCATCACCCGGATGAAATCAGAGCTACTATCAATACCGCCATACATTATCCTCACAAAAAATTATGGATTGTATTCCAACCCCACACTTACACGCGAACGAAAGCTCTGCTTTCGGAATTTGCAAAGGTTTTGTCTGATGTAGATGCCGTCGTTCTGGCAGATATCTATGCAGCCCGGGAAAAAAATATATTTGGTATCAGTTCCCGAGATTTGCAAAAAGAAATTCAAAAACTGGGTGGTACGGCATACTATTTTCCAAGTTTTAGTGAGATAGAAAATTTTTTACTGGAAAATTGTTGTCCCGGCGATTTGTTAATAACAATGGGAGCCGGAGACGTAGTAAAAATAGGCGAGCATTTATTAGGAAATTAACTTATTAACATTCCACAAAATTTTGTTGATAACTTTCAATAAAATTTTGTGGATTTTTTGTTTACATAACTTCTCTTCTTCAAAATCTTTTAACCCCTTGTCAATAAAGGGAGTCTGACATTTTTCGACAGATTACAGCACTTTCCTATTAACATTATCAACATTATTAACATCCCTCTTAACCCCTTTAAAAATAGGCATTTCACCCAATTTGTGACGTTGCATTTTCAATAATTTATGCTATACTTTTCCATGCAGGTCTTTACAAAGAATTATGAAAATATTCAAGACGGATTTTGTGAAACTTAAAATAAGCCAATTAGAAAAAGAATAGGGAAAAATATGAGCAAGTTAGTTTTCGATAGAGGTAATTTTGCGGATTTTACCTCCGTTTCCAATATATTTATTGATGAATATATGCCAAAAGCGAATGGTGAATTTATTAAAATTTACCTTCATTTGCTGCGCCTTGTCCATACCGGCAATGAAAATGAAGAATTATCTATTTCCAAAATTGCGGACAAGTTCCATATGTTGGAAACAGACGTTATTAGAGCACTGCATTACTGGTCAGACCAGCATCTTGTATCCCTGTCTTTTGACTCTGCAGGTACAATCAGCGGTATCCGTCTGGAATCCCTCAGCCGAAATCATTATTTTGTAAGAAAATTAAAAAATTCAGCTGCAAAAAAAGGACCACAGATTCATACCAATATTGAAACACTGGCATCAGCCGCCGGAGAAACTTCTCCTGCTCCTGTTCCGGAAAACTGCGGTGCAGTAATACCTGCCAGAAAAAAATATACTGCAAAAGAAATTTCTGCCTTCAATAATGACGATAGAGTGAAACAGCTGACATTTCTGGCGCAGACTTATCTGGGAAAAACACTAAACTCCTCAGACATTAACAGTATTTTATATATGCTTGACGGTTTAAACCTGGATGTGGATTTTATTATATACATTATGGAAACCTGTATCTCTTCCGGTCATAAATCTCTCTCCTACATAGAGAAACAGGCCGTGGAATATACACGTAAAAATATTTCTTCAGAGGCGGAAGCAAAAGCAGATCAAAAAATGCGAAACACTGTTTTTAAGAAGATATATGAAATTTTCGGACTCACTTCCAAAGCTCCTGTTAAAAAAGAAATTTCTTACGTTAAAAAATGGACCGATGAACTGGGCTTTACAGACGATATTATTTTAGAGGCGTGCCATCGCACGATGGAACATACACATACAGCCAGTTTTCAATATGCAGATAAAATTCTTCTGAATTGGTCAGGACAAAATGTAACTTCACTGCAAGATATCGAAAAGCTGGATAGCATCCACTCTAAGGAAATGGATAAGACATACAAAACAACAGCTGTCCACAAAGTTTCCCGTCCCAAAAACGCCAAAGCTTTTCAGGAACGGGTATATGACTATTCCAAATTAGAAAAGCAAATTATGGAAAGCCAGGACAAAAAAATTAAGAGACTGCTTTCCGAACAAAATTCAACAACAGATTTTACGGGGAAATAAAATATGGGACTATCCAGAGAACAGATGGATATTATAGAAAATTTCTATAACAACCGCAGATTAGAAAATAAAATGAAATTAGATGACCGGATTCAGGAAATTTATGAGGCCATTCCTAAAATCCGGGAATATGATGCAGAAATCAGCTCTCTGGCAGCTGACGCAGCCAGAAAAGCGCTCTCCGGCGATTCCTCCGCAAAAGATACCCTGCGGGAGGACATCGCTATTGTCGGAGAAAAGAAAAAAGCTGCTCTGCTCTCCCACGGATATCCTTCCGATTATCTGGATGATATTTATACCTGTCGTTTGTGCAGGGATACCGGTTTTATTCATGGAACTCCCTGTCAATGTCTGCGCGAACAAATTGCAAATACAATTTATTCCCGCTCAGAGCTGACAGATGTTTTGTCCCGGGAAAATTTCGATACTTTTAATTTTGATTATTATTCTGATAATGATATTGATGAAGCTTCGGGCAAATCTGCTCTGGAGAATATTGAAACAATAGTAGACTACTGCAGATATTTTATTAATAATTTTGATAAAACTTCTGACAACCTTCTGTTTTACGGAAAAGCGGGCACCGGTAAAACTTTTCTGATTAACTGTATTGCAAAAGAGTTAATTGATAAATCCTATTCCGTAATTTATCTTTCTGCTGTACAGTTTTTTGACCTGCTCGCTGATTACTCGTTCCGTCGCAGCAGCAACCGCTCTGTTTACAGACAAATCAGCATGAAGGAACTTCTTTCCTGCGACCTGCTGATTGTGGATGATCTGGGCAGCGAAATGTCCAACTCTTTCACGGATTCTGCACTGTTTGACTGCTTGAATGAACGGCTTATTCACCACAGATCCACCATTATCTCCACCAATCTGTCGATTGACGAATTGAAAAACAGTTATTCTGAGCGGGTTTTTTCCAGAGCCGCCGGAGAATATACAGCTTTCAAAATTTTTGGAGATGATATCAGGATAAAGAAAAAATTTAACAATTAACACTTTTCACACGGAGGAAAATCGAATGTCTATCAAAAAATTTATTGAATCTATTCCCGTTGGACCGCTTGCCATTGTGGCTCTGTCCGGGAGCAAAGCGTTCGGAAATACTGTAGATGCTTATATCTCAGACTGGCGAAGTGAGAGAATTGAGGCAAAGGAATCCCCTATTACCTTTAAAGGTTATGTCAAAGATTCCTACCTTCTGGATGTACACACACCACGATTTGGTACAGGGGAAGCAAAGTGTACATTAAAAGATACCGTACGCGGATGCGACTTGTATATCATTGACGATGTCACAAATTACAGCGTGGAATACACTGTCTGTGGACACAAAAACCACATGTCTCCGGATGATCATTATGCGGACATCAAGAGAGTAATCGCTGCCGCCAGCGGTAAAGCACGTAAAATTACGGTCATCATGCCATTTCTTTATGAGAGCCGACAGCATAGACGCACTTCCAGAGAATCTATGGATTGTGCTGTGATGCTCCAGGAACTTGTCAATATGGGAGTAGATAATATTTTAACCTTTGATGCTCACGACCCACGTGTGAATAATGCGATTCCAATCAATGGCTTTGAATCCATTATGCCTACGTATCAGTTTATTAAAAATCTTTTGCGGAACGTAGATGATTTACAGATTGATGCAGACCATCTGATGGTTATCAGCCCCGATGAAGGCGCCATGGGCAGAGTGGTATATTTTGCCAATGTTTTGGGAATTAACATGGGAATGTTTTATAAACGCCGGGATTACACCACGATTGTAAATGGGCGGAATCCTATCGTGGCACACGAATATTTGGGGGAATCCGTAGAAGGAAAAGATGTATGGATTATTGATGACATGATTTCTTCCGGTGACAGTATGCTGGATGTGGCAAAACAGCTCAAAAAACGAAAGGCAAACCGGGTATTTGTCTCTTCTACTTTCGGCCTCTTTACTAACGGTCTGGAAAAATTTGACAAGGCGTTTGAAGAAGGATTAATTTACAGAGTAATGACAACCAACTGCATCTATCAGACGCCGGAACTATTAGAGCGAGAATGGTATATCAATGTCGATGTGGCAAAATACACCGCATTATTTATTGACCGCCTGAATCATGATACCTCCATCAGTGATTTGCTTGACCCGGCAGAAAGAATCAACAAAAAAGTGGAAGCATACAAAAACAGATAAAAATTTTACTTTACAAATTCTTATCTCATAAATATAAAAAAATCGGGAGACTGTTTTTACACATTCCCGATTTTTTTATTTCCTATCCTTACAATCTTATAAAATGATATTTTAACTGCATTTTATCTGCCATTACTTTTTCTCTGGTATGGCAGGAGAAAATCAAAACCTGATTCATATTTTCCGCCATAAATTTCATTGTGCTTCCCATTCTCTGATTGTCATACATGACAAAAGCATCATCCAGCAAAATTGGTTTCTTATCTTTTTCAAATATAATATCTGCAGCTGCCAGTCGCAAAGACATATAAACCTGTTCCAACGTTCCTTTGCTCAGTTTATGAGAAGTAAGCAGAGCTTTTTTACTGTTAACCGCAATGTTGAGATTTTCATCAATCGACACACTGTCATACTTACCGTTTGTAATCTGTCCCATATAGTAAGAAGCCCTTTTGTTAAGTTTTTTTCCAAAACTGTTTCTAATCTCTGCTGCAATTTCCTCAATTTTGGATTTTGCTTCCTCTATCGCTGCTATCTCTTCTTTTGCACACTGTATTTTATGTAATCTGACATTGAGTTCCTCAATTTGTTTTTCCGCCTCAATTTCTTTTTCTTTTTTTTGTTCCATAACCCATTGCGCTTTGGAAATTGCCTCTCTGTTTGCCCGCTCCTCGCTATCCAACGCTCTGAGTTCCTCGCTGTAATCTTCTTCGCTAAGTTGCCTCTCCTCTTCTGCTTTTATCATTTCCTTGACATGATTTAACGCTTCCTGTCTGCTGTCCAACTGCCGTTTTATATAAATTTCCTCATGTTTGGCTGCATCCAGTTTGTCCATGGACAGTTTTAACTCTTTGAGGGCTGACAGCTTTTTCCTTTTTCTCTTTCTGTTATATATATACTTTACAATGGAAAGAATAAAAAACACTCCTGCCCCGGCCAGGAAAATCGCCGGTTTTATCCAATACTGTCTGAGAGCGATATTTTGTAAGTCGCCTATTACAAATCCGATGGAAGTGCCCAGACAGACCATCATCAGAATAATAAAAACTACCGGCATATTACTTCTGTTTATTATTCTCTCTGTCAAAAGACCCATCGTCTCATTGTCGTATATTCCCTTTTGCGAAAGTTGTTCTTTCAGGCTTTCTTTATGCTCCTGTGTCTGTTTGAGTGATTCAGAATATTTGTCCACATCTGAAGTCAGCGTAAGCATCTCCTGATACAGATTATCTTTTCTCTCATTATATTTTGCCAGTTCTTCTAACCGTTTCGCATCCAGCACAGATAACTCTTTCTTTCTGTCCAGAAGTCTCTGTTCTATTTCTTTTTTCTGTTCAATAGAAGAGATAATCGTATGTTGCTCTCCCTCCAGAATTTCCATCTGATCTCTGGCTTTTTCCATGGATTTGATAATCAGTTCCTCTTCTCCGATTTTATTCTCTGAAATTATTTTCTTTTTCTGCTCGTCCAAATCTGCAAACGCTCTCTTAATATCTATTTCCATGGATTTGGTCGTTCCCAGATTCGCTGCATAATTCCGCAGAATATTTTCGAGTTCCTTATCTGTTACACTTCCCATCTGACTAATGCTGACAGTATTGTAGTAGCATGCCTCGTCCAATCCGGAAAGTAATTCTTCTATCTGCTGTTCCGTCAGTTCCACACCGGAATCTTCATTGATGACCCGAAATACCTTATGCTCTTTGGCAAAATTCCGCTCAATGCGATAATTGATTCCTTCCTTTTCTATGCGCATCATTCCCTGATAATGTGCCGCATTCTCCCAAGGCTCATATTTTGTATAGGTATCTTTTCCGCTTGCCTTTCCACGCTGCTTTTCAATTCCAAACAACATTCCCCGGATAAACGTATGAATGGTTGTCTTTCCTGCTTCGTTTTCGCCATATATAATGTTCAGCCCGGGTTTCAAAGAAACTGTCTGATGATGAAATTTTCCAAAATTCGTCAGGTGTAACTCCTTAATAATCATATCCTGTCCTCCATCGCATCCATCAGGGCTTTTGTTCCATAATATAAAGTTTTTCTCTGCTGTTGTGTCAGCTTAGGATTTTGAACGTACGCTCCGATAAACATTCCCAGAATATTATCTCTGTTGTCCTCATATAATTCTTCAAAATCATAATCCGGAACGGTATCATCTTTCACGCTTACAATATTCCCGACTTCCTCTATATCGCTTACCTTGATATCAAAATCCGGATCTCTGTATCCGTTAAAAGTAACCCGATACATATTATCTTCCCCGCGTTCTTTCAGCATATCTCCCAATCTGTGTCTAAGTTCCATATTAGTCGCCGTCGGGGTTACTGTAAAATCAATTTCCTGATATATTCTTTTTGCAAATGGAAAAAACTCCAAGTCCAGACCTTGTTTGTCTACTTCTCCATAAATATATCCTCGCTCACCGATATCATTTGCATCTATCGGCTCCAGCGACCCACAATATGCCATGTTATATTTTTCATCTATTTCCGGCTTATGAATATGCCCCAGCGCTACATAATCAAATCCTGACATTGCTACTTTTCTGCGGTTAATTGGAATATGTTTTTCATCACCGCCGTGGGCGACAAGAATGTTAATCAAATCCGGCCGTTCCACAATAATATGGTCATAGACGGAATCTGTTATTTCTGTCCGGTCGTAACTCATACCATACACGCAGGCATTTAATTCTGGAATTTCTACACTCTGAATCTTTTGTTCTCCCAGAAAAATAACATTTTCACTCCAATGGAAATCCCGGTAAAAGGAGCCTTTTTTCATGGCATCATGATTTCCCGCACACAGTATGACTTTCGTGTCAGGAATTGTGGAAAATAAATAATCCACCTCTTTTATCTCTCTGAGAAGTGGCTGTCTGTGAAATAAATCTCCTGCTATAATCAACATATCAACGGGATCCATTTTTATTTTTTTAATCAGTCTCTCAAAAGTACCCCAGATTTCATCTCCGCGGTTTAGAGCCCACGCTCTCTTACTTTCCGGTGTGGCTCCCAGGTGAATATCTCCTGTATGTATGAAACGCATAATTTGCCTCCTAAACAGTATTAAAATACCTTTTATAGTATATCATTAATGGAATTGACGGTCAAATAACTCCTCGCCTTTACAAAATCCAAATTTAGGAATAAAATGATTGTGGTCCGCACAAAATGATTGATAGAGAATGAAGTATTAGGAGGCAAATCATGGACGAGAGAATAAAAAAATTAGCATACAACCTTGTCAATTATTCTGTCAAGGTACAACCGGGTGAAAATGTATACATTCATTATATTGGAGACTCTACAAAAAATCTGGCACGGGCACTGGTTAAAGAGACTTACGCAGCCGGAGGAGTCCCTTTTGTTCATCACACAGATACCACATTACAGCGGGAAATGCTGCTGCAATGTAACCAAAAACAAATGGAATTGATGTCAGAAATTGACGCATCTGAAATGTCCAGAATGGACTGCTATATCGCTGTCAGAGGAACAGACAATATCGCAGAGCTTTCCGATGTGCCCGAGGAACAGATGCACTTATACGAAACAATTTACCAAACTGCAGTACATCATAATATCCGTGTCCCAAAAACAAAATGGGTCGTATTGCGCTATCCAAATTACTCCATGGCTCAGCTTTCCAACATGAGTCTTGAAGCTTTTGAAGATTTCTATTTTGATGTATGTACAATGGATTACTCCAAAATGGCAAAGGCAATGGAATCTCTTGTAGATTTGATGAATCATACAGACAAAGTACGCATGATTGGTCCCGGTACGGATATTTCTTTTTCTATTAAAAATATTCCTGCCATTCCCTGCGCAGGCAATATGAACATTCCGGACGGAGAAGTATACACCGCTCCCGTAAAGGATTCTGTCAATGGCACCATCCGTTACAATACGCCAAGCGTCCTACAGGGATTTACCTTTGAGAATATTCAGCTCACATTTCAAAACGGCAAGATTATCGATGCTACTGCCAATGATACAGAGCGCATTAATAAAATTTTTGACACCGATGAAGGCGCCCGCTATATCGGCGAGTTTGCCATTGGTGTAAATCCTTATGTAACAAAACCAATGAAAGATATTTTATTTGATGAGAAAATTCAGGGCTCTATTCATTTTACACCAGGTAACTGCTATGATGAGGCGCCAAACGGAAACAAATCCGCTATTCATTGGGATTTGGTATGGATACAGACTCCGGAATACGGTGGTGGAGAAATTTATTTTGACGACGTCCTGATTCGCAAGGACGGAAGATTTGTTCTCCCCTCTCTGGAATGTCTCAATCCTGAAAATTTAAAATAACAGTATCATTACCCACTGTTTTTGAAACAGTATAGAGTGTACCATTTCAAAAATTTGCTTCGCAAATTACGCCCCTTCCGGGCTGGTCAAGTACGATTATGAAACACTTAATGTGCCTCATCATCTACAATAAATAAGAGGGTGTCCCAAAAGTCTAACGGCTTTTAAGGATACCCTCTTTCTTTGTAGAAAAAATTATTTATAATGTTCCTCAAACACCCAGATTTTAGCTCCCTTTTCATCGGTTACCAACCCATAATTTTCTCTCGCCTGTTTTATCGCTTCGTCTTTATTTCCGTATATTCCCTGCAGTTTTCCATATCCGTAAGCCAAAAACTGCTGATTTCTGTTTTCCGGCATTTTTGTCTCCACTTCCAGTTTTGCATCAAACCGGACCTCCCCTTTTTGTCTTACAGATAACTCAAGTTTTGAATCCAGATTATTTGTAAAAGACAATGCCAGCTCCTGCATTTTAATGTCGTCTTTATAATAACTGGACGTCGCTACGGCTTCCCTGTTTTTTGTATTATCCAGCAACTGATCTCCGGAAATTTCTTTTCCTTTTTTCCATCTCCGAAAACTTATAACGGTATCTGTTATTTTTACATCTGACAATACGATATGATTTTTCGCATAGGTCTTAATTTCTTTTTCCTGTGCGTCTACAATTTTGAGCTCGGAAATTGGAAAGAAAGAATAATGATTCAGCTGCGTCTCCTCTGCCAGAGCATATGCCAGATTCTCTCCGGTATATCCACACACACTAATTTTCATTCCTTTTTCCGCTTTTATTAACTTTTTTGTTCCGTTGGTCAAATCTACAATCGTTATACTATTGCTGTTTCTTTTGCTTCTTTCCGTATTATAAGCAATCTTTGTCGCAGAGGCATTGACTGCACAAGTTCCCTCTTCCATAGGACCTGCCAGATTTCCCCACTCCATCGTTTTTAAGTTTACATAATATATGGTATTATCAATCATGATATACACTGTCCCATCTCCCACATAGTACAGTTCGGAAAGCTGTTTTTCAAGTACCTGTGCCGGAACATTCATCGGAATAAATACTCTCTCGGTAGAGCTGTTCTTCTCATAATTATATTCCATAATGGAAATTCCACTTTTTCCTACATGTTCCTCGGATGGGCTATACCCATATATCATGTATTCTAAATTTCCCTTGTTGTCTACTTTAATTACTTTTGTCCGGGTCCTGTACAACTGTTCAGAATCTATCTGCGTACTCTGATATGCCGGTGTTATCCTCTTTTCTGTTAAATCCATAACATATACATCACCATTTATGGCATACGCTATATATTGCTGATTCCCGCTCTCTACATGAGCAATATCCGTCTGCTTTTGAATTCCGAAATCAATAAAAGCGCTTCCCACATTGTTTTCATTTGCCTCCCAGATTTGATTGACCTCTCTGTCATAGGCAAGTACATACTGTTTTCCTGAGTAGGTCCACACTGTAATCGTTTCGGAAACATGATACAATTCTTCTACTTTCTGGGCATTGGTCGCCTTAATCTGATATGTCATAGTATAGGTGCCCGCCTCACCACTGTCTTTTATGCAAAAATCTTTTGTCGATATTTCTGTCTTGACAGTTTTTTCCGGATGAAATGTTTTCCAAATTAACATACCATACGTAGACCGAAGTGTCGTCTGCCCCAGATTGTCACTAGCATATCTGGAATCAGGCTCCAAATAGTTTGCCAAATCCTGAGACTTTGATTCTACAAATGTTCTATCACTGAAATCTTTTGCAAACGCAATCTGCTTTGTAATAAAGTCCTCCCCCACTGCCATGATTCTTGCATAATAATATACTTCCGAATGTTTATCCGTCTCCAGGGTAAGTTGAAACAGATATTCTGTTCCCACCGTCATAATCGCGCTCGCCTCATAATTCAGGGAAATCTTTCCTTTCTCCTGTTTCCAGCCGGTTATCTCTCCACTATCTATCAGTTTTTCCTGTTTTGGCTCATTTACCTGATAAGATATTTTTTTTATTTTATTATCATTCGCAGTAATTTGTATTGGAACGCGCCGCTGCGTTGAAACCGGTATCACCACATCTCTCGTCACTTCATGGCGCATTTTCATTGTATAGCCTTTTATTTTTCCTATATTTTCCTGATGATAAAATACTTTCATATCCGGCACGGCATCCGTGACAACCTGTTCTTTTTTTGCTGTGCTTTTTTCATCTTGTTTTTCGTTAAACCACAAGCCTGCCGCTACTGCCGCTCCGATAATAACCAATATTGATACTACAACAATTACTTTCTTTTTCATTCCAAACTCTCTTTATCTGCCTTTTCCTTCAATTTATAAAATTTTATGTTTTTAAAGGGCAGCTGAAAACTGCCCTTTTCTAATCTATTTTTTCTTTGTTTTTGTTTTCCGTTTCAGTACTCTTGGAAATTCAAACACAACGGACTCAAACGGTCTCAACGGAATGTTCAACCGATATGGTCTTCCATCACATTCTTCTCGTACCGCCTTATATTTTACAATCTGAGTTTCTCCAGTTTCCGTTGTAAGAATTCTGCGATAAGTGCCCGGCTTTGGCACGCCTACTGCATAATCGCTTCTCTCCATCGGTGTAAAATTGCACACAAATCCCAGAGAATTTTTGTATTCCGGCTCTGTCGTTTTTCTGATAAAACTGAAAATACTTCTATCGCAGTCGTCTGCATTAATCCATTCAAAAGCTCCATAACCTTTTGTTTCCGTATATAGCGCCGGATGTTCCTTATACAGATGAAGCAATGCCCTCACATAATTCTGCATATCCTTATGCTCCGGCTCTTCAAGAAGATACCAATCCAGACTTCTTGCTTCTGACCATTCCTGCAACTGCGCAAATTCCTGTCCCATAAACAGAAGTTTCCGCCCCGGATGCCCTATCATAAAAGTATATGCTGTCTTTAAATTCTTAAACTTATCCGACGGATATCCCGGCATTTTATTCAACATTGAGCACTTCAAATGAACTACTTCGTCATGGGATAACACAAGAATAAAGTTCTCACTGAAAGCATATGTCATTCCAAATGTCATTTTATTATGATTATTTTTCTTAAAATATGGGTCAAGCTTTGTGTATTCCAAAAAATCGTGCATCCACCCCATATTCCATTTGTAGGAAAATCCTAATCCTCCATCTTCCGGTGCTGCCGTTACTTTTGGCCATGCCGTAGATTCTTCCGCAATTACATACGCTCTCGGATTGCGGTATTGCATAATACTATTCAAATGTTTAAAAAATTCTATTGCTTCAAAATTTTCATTTCCGCCATATTTGTTTGGAAGCCACTCCCCATCTTTTCTTCCATAATCCCGGTAAAGCATAGATGCCACTGCATCTACACGAAGTCCGTCCACATGATACTTTTCTACCCAGAACAGTGCATTTGCAATCAGAAAATTACTTACTTCTGTTTTGGAATAATCAAATACCTTCGTTCCCCAGTCAGGGTGTTCTCCTATTCTTGTATCCGCATATTCATACAGCGGTGTTCCGTCAAACATTGCCAGACCATGGGCATCCCGTGGAAAATGTGCAGGTACCCAGTCCAATATGACAGCAATCCCTGCCTGGTGAAAAGCATCCACCAGATACATGAAATCCTTCGGCGCTCCATATCGGGAAGTTGGAGCATAATATCCCGTTACCTGATATCCCCAGGAGCCGTCAAACGGATGTTCCAGAATTCCCATCAATTCTACATGTGTATATCCCATTTCATTCACATATTGGACCAATTCATCCGCCATTCTTCTATAATCATAGAATCCATCCTCGTCGTCAGGATTTTTAAACTCTTTCTTCCAGGAGCCGGGGTGGACTTCAAAAATGGACATTGGCTGTTCATAATGATTTTCTCCTGCCTTTTGCCGAATCCACTTGGAATCTCCCCACTTATAAGTATCTATATCTGCCACACGGGACGCATTTCCCGGTCTCAACTCTGACCAATAGCCATAAGGATCTGTCTTGTATAATGTATCTCCATTCTGTGTGGAAATTACATATCGGTATAATGCTCCTTCCTCCACTTCAGGAATAAAAAGTTCCCAAATGCCGGAATCATTCTCCATTTTCATATTGTGGTTATACCCCAGCCAGTCATTAAAATCACCAATCACGGCAACATTGACTGCATGAGGCGCCCAGACAGCAAAATAAGTCCCTTTTACGCCATCAATCTCTGTTAAATGCGCGCCTAACTTATTATATATCTCATAATGAATCCCCTTTCCGAACAAATAACAGTCATCTTTTGTTATGACACTTTTCTTTCCCATATGGTTTCCTCCCGCTTCACTCCGTGCGTATTCTATTATTTCAGAGTTTCTCTGCTCTGACAGCTACTGTTTTAGATTCTATTATAATTGATAAGACAACCTTTGAGAATAATATCCCTCTCGTCATCCGTCATTTCTCCAAGTTGTAACGTAAATGGTTTTACTTCATCTCTTATGACATATGCCTGTACTTTAGATGCCTTATCTCTGACTGCCTGCGCAATATCCGGAATAAACAGATAATCATCTTTTTTGAATGGCAGTTCTTCTTGCTCATAAATAAATGGAAGCATTCCCCAGTTAATCAGATTGGAACGGTATCTCTTTGTTGCATATTCCTGTGCAATATTAGCCCATCCGCCCAAAACTTTCTGACAGGAAGCCGCCTGCTCTCTTGCTGAGCCGTCACCTGGTTTTACAGCGTAAATTGTACTTCCGATTCCCAGATTTGTCTTGCTGATATCATACTGCGGAAGATTCTCTTTTATTTTTCCACATGCCGCTGCAATTTCCGGAAGGACCTCTCCCGGGCACTGTCCTTTTTCTCTCGCTTTTTCAGCCTCTTGTACTTCTTTTGCCTTTCCAACATACTCCGGATCTTTTCGGGAGAGCGCAAACTCTGCCAGTCCCAGAGGATTGGAACGATACGAAGAGGTCTCTCCTGACGGAATTAATTCATCTGTCGTAGTAACCGGATCGTGAATTTCCGATACAACCTTTAATAACAAATGCTCCGTCAATGCCACCATCTCCGGCCAATCCTTAATGTTTGGTCCAAACTGGATTTCCGTGTCAGGATCTGCCACTCCTTTGGAATCAAACACTCTGTTTTCATAAATTGTTTTATCAAAATGATAATTGCGTCCTTTATATTCAACATCCATATCTGTCGCAGGCGTCAGATATCCTTTGTTGGCAGCTGTCGCCGCAATAGAGCGGGCATCCATCAGTGCCACAGAAGAAATCTGTCCGTTCTGCAGTTTGCTTCCCTCTCTGTTCGGGAAGTTTCTTGTAGAATGTCTGATACTAAATGCGTTATTAGACGGTGTGTCGCCCGCGCCAAAACATGGGCCGCAGAAAGCTGTTTTCATTACGCCTCCCGCTTCCATAATCTGCGCTGCACAACCATTTTTAATCAGTTCCATGTATACTGGCATAGACGCCGGATAAACACTGAGTGTAAACTCATCAGAGCCGATGCTTCTTCCATTTAAAATATCTGCTGCAGCACAGATATTTTCAAATCCCCCACCGGCACAGCCTGCAATAATTCCCTGCTCAACATACAATTTTCCATTGCGAATCTTATCTGTCAGTTTATACTCTACCTGTCCATCCAAAGATACGAGCGCTTTCTTTTCCACGTCATGAAGAATATCTTCCAGATTGCTGTTTACCTCATCAATGGTGTATGTATTACTTGGATGAAATGGCATGGCAATCATTGGTTTGATTTTGGATAAATCAACATAAACCATCCCATCATAATATGTCACATCGCCTGGATTTAATTCACAATATTCCTCTGTGCGCCCATGAATATCATAAAATTCTTTAATCTTCTCATCTGTTCTCCAGATAGAAGAAAGACATGTCGTTTCGGTGGTCATGACATCTATGCCAATTCTGAAATCAGCGCTCAGGTTGGAGATGCCCGGACCTACAAATTCCATAACTTTATTTTTTACATAGCCTTTTTCAAAAACTTCTCCGATAATCGCCAGTGCAACGTCCTGCGGTCCGACGCCTTTTGCCGGCTCTCCCGTCATATAAATGCCCACAACCTGCGGCATATTGATATCGTAAGTCTGGGACAGCAGCTGCTTTACAAGTTCCGGTCCTCCTTCTCCCATCGCCATCGTACCCAATGCTCCATAGCGGGTATGGGAATCCGAGCCCAGTATCATTTTTCCGCCTCCTGCAAGCATCTCACGGGCAAACTGATGTATTACCGCCTGATGTGGTGGAACATAAATACCGCCATATTTTTTTGCACAGGTAAGACCAAACATATGATCGTCTTCATTGATTGTTCCTCCAACTGCACACAGACTGTTGTGACAGTTTGTAAGAACATAAGGAATTGGAAACTTTTCCAGACCGGATGCTCTTGCCGTTTGGATAATTCCTACAAACGTGATATCATGAGATGTAAGTTTGTCAAACTTAATCTGAAGCTTTTCCATATTGCCGGATATATTATGCGCCTTTAAAATATTGTACGCCATGGTATTTTTTGCGGCTTCTTCTTTTGTAAGATATTTATCTTTCAGTGTTTTCTTTAACTGTTCTGCGTTGCCTTCCTCAATTACTTCTATCCCGTGAATCAAGTAGGCGCCGCCCTTGCTCAATGTTATCATTTCAGCCTCCTGTAATATGTATTGTTTCAATTTTTATATGTAGAATTCCATTAGTATTAGTATACAATTTTTCAGTGTTCAAATCAAGTAAAGCAGTATCCTTCATAATACAAAAAAAGCGTAATCAGATCAACTGACCCGGTTACGCTTTTCCGCACTCATACATACCCTATCGGTTTTAAACTTTTCTTTTCCCCCTTACGGTTATTTGAGAAACCGCTAATGTTACATGCGCTATCATAATACACATATAAAACTCTTTCCAATCAATTAGCATACATATTATTGCACATATAAACTCAACGGCCCAAATTAAAATTGCTTTTTTTCTGTAAATAACAAATTCAATATTATCCAGGGGCTTATTTTTTGCCTCGACCGGCGATAACAATAAAATTACAACTCCAGCTATAATCAATAATCCCAAACAAATAAAAATATTAACTGATATGTATTTTATTACTGAAAGAGCGATTGCGATAATTGATGATGTCAGCAAATAACATTTAACTGGTGTAGACGCATGATACCCGCCGGCATAAGATCTCAGTATCATAAATGTAAAAACCAGCAGCAGACTCTGCCATACTTCCCCCAGCAGAAATCCCATTGCCAATGTCGTTACTATGTTCAAAACCGTTATTAGGAACTGTTCCACTCCAAACAAATATATATCCTGCTCACACTGGGAAATTACATTTGTCTGTGCCAGATGATTTGTTATTTTTTCAGAAACATATGCAAACATTAGAATTTCCTAAGTTTCTTTACTTCTTTTGGCAATTCTGGCTGATGAAAGAAAAATGCACAACTTGAATTTGCTATTTTCTTAGATGTTTCATACGCCACATTAGCCACGATTTTTTCTACCCTATTTTTTTTCATTGCTAATTCCTCCTCTAATTATTTCTTTCAGCATGGATAAAATATCATAAAAAGACATTTTCTGCCGTTTTTTGTAATAATTCATATATGATTTTGTAATAATTTACAGTTCTTTTGATGTTTTCTGTTTCATATTGACACAGGTTTTACAAAGTATTATGTGATAAAAATCGCAGAATGTTTTTTCACATAAAAAAATCAGCACACGTTGTGCTGATTTTTAATATGTTCCAATGCTTTACACATACAGCATCACATTTGCTATAAATTCTGTCTGATTATGTTCATAACTTATTGCTCCGCTGTATTTCTCCACTGCCGTCTCAATACTTTTCATTCCAATTCCATGTAATGCCCTGTCTTCTTTTCTCGTTTTAATCGCTCCATTCACTATTTTTATCACATTATCATAACTGTTCTTAACGACAATAAACAGACAATTTTTATTAAATTCCATATGTACATTAATATATCTGTGACTTTTCAGGCGCTCTGTCGCCTCTATCGCATTGTCCAGCAGATTTCCGAGAATAATGACAATGTCATCGTCATCCATTTTTATTTGGGAAGGAATTTCTATATTGGCAGAGACCTCGACATCCTTTTCCTCTGCGATTCCTAATTTATAATTAATAATGCTGTCTACCACAATATTTCCACTTTGGCTGTATACTCTCGTGTTATCCAGCCTTTCCGTCATCTGGGAAATATAATCATAGATTCTTTCTGTCTCATTTTGCTCCAGCATCTGACGGATTACAGTAATTTTATTTTTTATATCATGCCGAAACAGTCTGAGCTCTTCATAATTCTTTTGAAGCAGTTCGGATTGGTTATGATAGTAAGTCTTTTCTCTCCGGACAATTTCTGCCTGCGTTCTCACCTCAAACAGTTTTGATAAAGAATCATAGACATAAATCATCACCGCGTTAGATGCCAATAAAAATACCAGAGAAATGGCAGCCACTCCTTTATTCACATTTTCCTGACGAAAAATTAAAGCTTCCAGAAAAATAGATGTGAGCGGAACGATGATAATTGCAATAATGAAAGATTTGGGAATTGGCATATTGACTTTTACATTTTGAAATTTTTCAAAAATAATCGTGCTGAGCCAAAACATAATTTCTACAATAATAGAAATAAATGCGTTTCCATACTCCGTCTTTTCAAATACACTAAAACCACTCAGCCCGATAATTGCTGCCACAGTCGCTTCTGACACAAAAATACACATGTATATCATAATGGTAACAATAATTCTCTTTGATATTGTGGACTTATAGCACAGTGTAACCAAAAACACACTTCCCAATCCCACAATGAGATTTGTTATCGGATAAGAAAAGGCGAGCATGACAACTGCAGTCAGAACATACCTGACTGTGTAAGCAATGATTGTCATTTTAGGGTTTATCATATGCCCTTCAAAAAATATGACCATAAAGCGGTAAATAACATAGAGCTCAAATGCGTTGGTGAGCAGCATGATTATAGATTGTATTGCCTGGTCCATTACCTTTCTCCCTTCTTTATCTCAAGCAGCATAGCACGAATTGCTTTTCTTCTCGACTGACTAATGGAAAACTTTTTATTATCAATCATTGTCACCTCTTCGTATCCCATCTTTTTTATATGTTTATAATTTACAATCGTGGATTTATGTATAAATAAAAATTTATGCTGTTTTACCTTTTGATAAACATTCTCAATAGAATCATAAAATTCATCTTCCATGCCATTTGCCGTCACAGACACTTTTCTGCCCCGACCCTCAAAATATAAAATCTCCGATAACGGTATTTTATAAAATTCCTGACTCTTTTTATAAGAAAACATATGATTATCCTGTTCTGAAATTATCAGATACTTTTGAATCACTCTTTTCAGTTTTTCTTTATCCAGCGGTTTGACCAGAAAATTAATTGGTCTGTACTCGAACAGTTCCATTGCATATCCCTCTTTGGCTGAAATATAAGCAATCTGAACAATCTCATTTTTCAGTTCCTCTCTGATATATCTTCCGATATCCACTCCGTTCATGTTTGGCAGTTCAATATCCAGAAAAATCAAATCATATTCTGTGCGTTTCATTTCATTACACAAACTCTCTCCGCTTTCAAACACATCAATATTATATTCTGTCGATATTTCTGAGAGAATCTCTGTCAGCATGGACTCCACCTGTGCACAAATATTTCGTTCATCATCACACACTGCTATGTTTATCTGCATTCTTCTGTTCTGCCTCCGTTAAGATTTATATTCTATGTTTACCACAATAATGTCGAAAAATGCAAGTCCATATATACTACAGACTTGCATTTTTCATATCATTTCATTATAAAGTGAATTATTTCTTTATTTTTTTAGGTATCTTTTTAAACTGGATATATTTCACTTTAATTCCTGCCAGTACATCTTCCAGCTGAATATTATAAATTCCTTTATCCAGTTTCACTTTACACAGTTTCTGTGTAATCCAGTTTCCATCCGTTCCATTCGTCTGAATAACAACCATTGTCGTCCCATTAGCATTTACATTAACCGTAGACTGGGCAAGATTTGTTTTGTCAAAAGCTATATTTACAATGATTGTATATTCCCCTTCTTCTTCTACGACCAAGGTAGCTTCTTTTCCACAGTTGAACATTACCTTATCATCATTGGCAAGAGAAAATTTTTCATAGGCAGCCTGTTCCTGTGGTAATGATTCGTAATGTTTTGCCACATCCGTATCGACCAGTTCTCGCTCGATAACCGGTGCTGCAAGAATAAAGTTGCAGATATTAATTGCTGCACGCTGAAGTTCTCCTATCGTCAATGTTCCATTGGAAACAGATTCTTCTGTGTTGTCATTATTTGAATTAACCTCGGCGCCATTGTTATTGACAACCATGTACACATCATTTTGGGAACGTATCATATCTCTTGTGTCCCGGTTTGACTCTTCGCCACCCGCTACAACATCATTCATCTTCGCCCACCAGTCAGTCATTACAAATCCTTTGTAACCCCACTCTCCACGAAGTACCGTGGTACAAAGGTCATAATTTGACGCTGCCCAGTGTCCATTAATCGGATTGTAAGAGGTCATCAGCGCCATTACCGTATTTTCCTTTACTGCCATCTCAAAGGACTTAAGATAAATTTGCCTGATGGCTCTCTCGCTGCAGACTGCATCTATTTTAAAACGGTGGGATTCCTGACCATTTAAAGCAAAATGTTTAATGGTACCCCATGCGCCGCCATCTTTAATACCGCCTGTAGATGCTACAGACATTGTGCCTGACAGATATGGATCCTCAGAATAATACTCAAAATTGCGCCCATTGAGCGGATTTCTGTGAATATTGACACCCGGACCCAAAAGTGTGTCCACCTGATTTCTGTATAGTTCCTGTCCTTCCATGGTATAAAGTTCTCTTACCAAACTGGTATTCCAGGTTGCGGCAAGCGCTGTGCCAATTGGCAGCTGTGTTGCCTTTCCTTCCATACGTAGTCCGCTCGGACCGTCTGCACAGCACGCAGCCGGAATACCATAATGAAACAGAGCATCACTCAGACCACCAAACGCAGAGGCCGTTCCCTGTGTAACCCGCGGATTACTCATTCCTTCGCCTCTTACAAGCTGCGCCAATTCCGAGACAGAAAGCTGTGCCACAAATTCTTCTATTTTATTTTTTTTGTCCCGGACATCCTGAAGCGTAATGCCTACATCTCCGGTAATCTCCATTGTTTCCGGAAGATTCTGTTCGATTCTTTCTGCTATGTCTACGGTCGGTTTCTGAGACGGAACATAAATAATTTCATAAGTGCCATCTGCTTTTCTTGCTCCCGGCTTCATAATGGTCAAATTATCGTCATCCGGACAGCAGATTTCAGATAACTGTTCTACAACTTTCGTATCTTCCCGGGTATAAGTAAGCACCTGTTGATTTTTCTTTACACTGTTTCCCACATAAAAATTGTAATCCCCATCTTCCAGCACATAACAGGATTTATGTCCTGTAACGCCGGAATCATCATAGGATGCCAGACAATCCATAGAAATTTCAAGTTCCATCATTTCACTTTCGCCCGGTGCAAGTTTCCTTGTCTTGCGATATGCTGCAAGCTGTCTTGCCGGCTGACCCAATTTTCCCTGTGGCGCCTCATAGTAAACCTGAACGACTTCCTTGCCCGCAAAAGTATCTCCCGTATTTATAACTTTAACTGCAAGAGATATCTTATCGTCCTGTACCGTTGCCGAACAAGTCTTAATATCAAAGGTCGTGTAAGAAAGACCATATCCAAATTCATACAATACTTTATCAGGTGCAAAAGTCTCAAAATATCTGTACCCTACATAAATATCTTCCTGATAGAGATTGGTAAGCGGATTTCCAAAATTGATTGTGGAAGGATAATCGTCTATTGACTCTGCCACAGTATCCGGAAGTTTTCCGCTCGGACTCTCTTTTCCGGAAAGAACGTCTACAACTGCATTTCCACCTTCCATTCCTCCCTGCCATACAATTATCACGGCTTTTATGTGCCCCTGGTAGCAGGGATCGTTAATCCACTTCATATCTATAATATTGGAAACGTTCAATACAACACAAACATTCTCAAATGCCGCTGTAATATTTTTTAAATTTTCTTTTTCTTCTTCTGTCAGCAGATAACTTCCGGCCCAGTTAAAATTATCTTTATCCTCTCCGGCCGTGCGCCCGATAATATACAATGCCTTGTTCGAAACTGCTGCCTGCTTTTTTGCATATTCCAATGAAATATCCATATCTTTTTGAAACCATGGCTCTGCGGCCCATCCGCCGCCGCCATTATCAAATGGATTTTCTTTCAGCCATTTCTTATAATCATTCAATAAATTTTCATTTATTTTCAGATTACTATTACGAAATCCATCTAAAATATTTGTGGCATATTCCACATTAACGGCGCCTCCCGAGCCGGTACCACTTCTATAATATTCTAACTGTGGTCGTCCGAACACTGATACGCTGTCTCTCTCTGTCAGGGGAAGTACCTCATCCTTGTTCTTGAGCAGAACAATTCCTTCCACTGCCGCCTCTCGGCTTTTCTCTGCAAATCCCTCCACTGGAACTCCTTTTAAACTGTTATTCATGTAATAATTGCCTCCGCATAAAATTTATTTTAACTTATGTAATCTTTATATTTTTACTTATCCGTTTTTTACGCACACAGAAACACTATAACATATGATTTTTGTAAATACCATATTTTATAAAAAGAAAAATGTTTTTATCAGTTGTTTTTTTATTGACGTACTTTTATATTTGCAAAATGCTTTATTGCTTTCAAATAACATATATTGTAAAATTGTATTATCAATAATGAACGATAGAAAGGAATTATTACAATGGGAAGATATTTTCAAGAAGAAATCGAAACTGCCTCTCGGGAACAAATCCAGGAGTGGCAGAACAAAGGTCTTGTGGCAACAGTAAAAAATGTTTATGACAATGTACCTTATTACAAAAATCTGATGGACAAAAAAGGGGTAAAGCCAGAAGATATCCAGAGCACAGCGGATTTGCATAAGCTGCCGTTCCTTACCAAAGACGACTTGAGAGAAGCTTATCCTTATGGTTTACTCGCGCTTCCTCTCAGCGATTGCGTCCGCATCCAGTCCACCTCCGGTACTACAGGAAAAAGAGTTGTTGCTTTTTACACGCATCATGATATTGATATTTGGGAAAATTCCTGCGCCCGTGCGATTGTCGCTGCCGGCGGTACCAATGAAGATGTGTGCCATGTCTGCTACGGCTATGGTCTTTTTACAGGAGGTCCCGGTCTCAACGGAGGCTCTCATAAAGTAGGCTGCCTCACGCTTCCAATGTCTTCCGGCAATACGGACCGACAGCTTCAGTTTATGACCGATCTCGGCTCTACAATTCTTTGCTGTACCCCATCTTATGCCGCTTATTTGGCAGAATCTATTCATGAAAAAGGAATTCAGGACCAGATTCAGTTAAAGGCAGGTATTTTTGGCGCCGAAGCATGGTCGGAAGAAATGCGTCATGATATTGAAGAAAAGCTGGGAATCAAAGCCTATGACATTTATGGTCTTACCGAGATTTGCGGGCCGGGTGTTTCTTTTGAATGTGAAGCCCAGGAGGGTATGCACGTAAATGAGGACTACTTTATTCCAGAAATTATTAATCCGGAAACCGGAGAGCCTTTGCCGGATGGAGAAAAAGGTGAGCTTGTATTTACCACGATTTCCAAGGAAGCATTTCCTTTGATTCGTTACCGCACAAAAGACATTACATACATTACCAGAGAAAAGTGTAAATGTGGCCGTACACATGCACGTATCCACAGACTGATGGGAAGAACAGATGATATGCTAATCATTAAAGGTGTCAATGTATTTCCTTCCCAGGTGGAGGAAGTTCTGATTAATCAGGGTATGCCCGCCAACTATCAGCTTATCATTGACCGGATAAACAACAGCGATACCATGGAAGTACGTGTAGAAATGACCCCTGAAATGTTCTCCGACACGGTCAGTGTTATTGAGAAAAAGGAAAAAGAAATTGTATCTGCGTTGAAGAGTATGCTGGGAATATATGCAAAAGTAAAGCTGGTAGAGCCTAAGTCGATTGCCCGCTCCGAAGGAAAAGCCGTCCGGGTTATTGACAATCGCAAAATCTGAATTTAAGGAGGTAAGATTATGTACATTCAACAAATATCTGTTTTTATAGAAAACAAGCCGGGTAATCTGGCTGACCTGACCAATTTTTTGGCCAAACACCAAATTGATATGCGCGCATTGGAAGTAGCAGACTCCAGCGATTATGGAATTATTCGTATTATTGTAGACGATCCATATAATACTTTAACACTTTTGAAGGATAACCTTTGGATTTGTAAACTGACCCCTGTTATTGGTGCGAAAATACCTGACACTCCCGGGGCCATGGCCAAAGCTCTGTCAATTCTGGCAGCAGAAAACATCAGCGTAGAATATGTTTATGCCTTTCTGGCAAGAGGAACAGATGACGCGTTAATGATTTTCCGCGTAGAAGACAATGAACGGGTTGCCACATTGTTAAAGAAAAATGGCGTTAAAATTATTGACCAGGAAGATTTATCCAATATGTAAATGATAAGATTTTCTATCAATACTTTATAAGCGTTATCGGTATTCCATACAGGAAATAAGGATCCGGTGGAATAAAAATTACCTGATTTTTGGCAATATTAAAAATTTAATATATTACCAGACGCAATTTGATGCTATTTTTGCATCTTAAACTTATTCCATATAAAAAAGAAACCGAACTTTGTTTTCCTTTCAAAATCCGGTTTCTTTTTTATTATAACAAATCGCATTTCTGCTCTCTGTTTTTGCCAAAATGATTATTCAACGGTATATGGCATTAAAGCAATGTTTCTCGCTCTCTTAATTGCTGTGGTAAGAGCTCTCTGGTGTCTTGCACAGTTTCCTGTCATTCTTCTAGGAAGAATTTTTCCTCTCTCTGACACATATCTCTTTAATGTTGCTACATCCTTATAATCAATTACCTTATTTTCATTTGCACAAAATGCACAAACTTTTTTTCTTCTGCGACCGCCTCTTCTTCTCATTGGAGAATCCGGTCTTTCACTTTTATTATATGGCATAATGACCTCCTGTTTTTATCTCCGTTTTCTATTCAAACTCTTAAAAATTAAATGGTAAGCCGGAATCATCCACACTATCCGGAATATTCATAAATCCATCTCCGACAGGCGCCGTAGGCTCTGCCGCTACAGGTGGTGCCTGATATCCTGCATTATCAGATGCTGCTTTGCTCTCAGCAAACTCCTGATTTTCTACAACTACCTCTGTAGTATAGACTGTCTTACCGTCTTTATCCTGATAGCTTCCTGTCTGAATACGACCTTCTGCTACAATCTTTGTTCCCTGATGGAAATATTTTTCTGCAAATTCGCCGCTTCTTCCAAATGCCACGCATCGGATAAAGTCAGCTGACTGCTCCCCATCTCTTTTAAATCTTCTGTCTACTGCCAATGTATATCTGGCAATGGCCAGTTGATTATCTCCCGTGGTAGAATATCTTACCTCAGGATCACGGGTCAATCGGCCCATTAAAATAACCTTGTTCATACTACACCTCTTTCGTGTTTCAAACTATGCTTCTACTGTTACGCACATAAATCTGATAACATTTTCCATAATACGAAGCTGGTTTTCTATCTCACTTGGAGCATTTGTGTTATCAGTATCAAAAGTGATGAAATAATAATAGCCCTCTGACATTTTCTGAATTTCATAAGCTAACTTTTTCTTTCCGGCATCGTCAATGTTTGTAATTGTTCCACCGAATTTTTCAATCAATGCTTTTACTTTCTCCAATCCAGCAGCTCTTTCTTCATCTTCAAGCTTTGCACTAACAACAACTGTCATCTCATATTTGTTCATGCTTTCTACCTCCTTTTGGTCTCTGGCCTTTTCTCAACGAAAAAGCAAGGATTTTATGTTATGCTTTTGCATCAACTTATATCCGGGCAGCACGCGGGGCGCACTTTACCCATAAATATATATCACGAGAGATTATATTAACATAAAAAAGCCCCTGATGCAAGGGCTTTTTTATGTTGATTATCACTCCAAATTTAATTTTTTATTTAACATATAATGCGTAATTGCCACAAATATAACAGATTCTACAATCGCCTGCACAAGAACAAAAATCAGTAACGCATTGCCTGTCGCCCCTACAGCCATAGAGTTGTCTGACAGTCCGTTGGCAGAAACTCCAAAAATAAATACTTCCGCAATCAGAGACACAATCTGAAGAATAAAATAAATCGCAATATAAGTTACAAAAGCGCCCAGCACCTTATTTTTGCCAAATGTCTGTCCGATGCTGAAGCTGGCATAACCCCAGGCAATCTGGGCATACATACTGATAGCCCAAGCCACAAGGAATAAAATAGCATATTTCCATAAATGTCTTTCTGCGATGACCTTTATGAGAAGTTCTATTCCTGTTTTCATTTCCGCAATCATCCCATTAAAACCTAATAGCAGGATAAAAATCATAAGCAGGATAAAAGCTCCCGAAATCATTACCCACAGATAGCTGACGATTGATTTTCCTGCAATATGCTGTCCCGTCGTTACTGGAAGCGTAAAAGACAGATATCCCTCTTTTTTCAGCAGACTGTCATAAAATCTTTTTAATATCAATATGTATGTCCCCAACATAATCCCTATAATTCCAAGCACAAAAGCTATCACCGTAATTACTGTAATTGCCGTAATAATATAATTATCTACTTTAAAATGATTCTGAATTTCCAACATTACTTTCAATACGACTGTAATAATAAATACCAGAAGATACATGGCGCAAAAATTTCTTGCTGTAGCTTTCCACTCGTGTTTGATTAACTTTCCTAACATCTGAATACCTCCCTGAATACTTCATCTACTGATTTTCCATATTCCTCACGAATATCATCTACCGTCTTGTGCATCACAAGTTCTCCGTTACGTATCATAACCACATCATCTAATATCTTCTCAATATCTGATATTAAATGGGTTGAAAGAATAATTGTGGAATTTGGATTATAATTTGTAATTATCGTATTTAAAATATAGTCTCTGGCTGCAGGGTCTACCCCTCCGATTGGCTCATCCAGAAAATAGACATCTGCATTACGGCTCATTACGAGAATCAGCTGTACTTTTTCCTTTGTTCCTTTAGACATTGTCTTTAACTTATCATTTGCATCAATATTCAGCTTTGCCAGCATATCATAAGCTCTTTTTTCATCAAAATCAGAATAAAAATCCAAAAAATATTTTATAATATCTTTTACTTTCATGTAATTATTCAAATATGTTTTTTCCGGAAGGTAAGACACAATTTTCTTTGTCTCGACTCCGATTTTATTTCCGCGAATTAAAATTTCTCCATCGCTTGGTGTGAGCAGGCCATTTGCCAGCTTAATCAATGTCGTCTTTCCACTGCCGTTTGGTCCCAAAAGTCCTACAATCTTTCCACTTTCAATTTGAAGATCAATTCCTCTCAGGGCTTCTTTTTTTCCATACCTTTTCTTTAAATTTTTACACTCAAATAAAATGCTCATTTATCTGCTCCTTTCCCGATAAACTCTAATATATCTTCTCTGCTATACTTCAGCAGGGTCATCTTTGCAGTGTAATCTCTCGTAAGTTCCACAGCCCTGTCTCTTCTAATACGGGATAATAAATCCTTATCCTGCGTCACAACACGACCGGATGTGCGATTGGTAATCACAAGACCTCTGGTTTCCAGTTCTGCCATGGCACGCTGCATCGTATTGGGATTAACTGCTGCATCTGCCGCCAGGTCTCTTACCGATGGAAGTTCACTTCCCGGCATATATTCTCCGGAAATAATCTTCTGTTCGATTTGTTCCAACAGCTGTGTATAAATCGGTCTGTCGTTTTTCAGCTTCCACGCCATGAGCCATCCTCCTTTTTGTATTATTGTATTAATCACTTAATACAATAATACATCTTATTTTTGTTTTGTCAACTATTTTCTCATGTAAAACCTTTTAACTCAAAAAACAAATATACAAAATCCCGGCAACATCTGTTGTGCCCAAACGGACATCCAGCTCCCGGGATTTTTATTTTTACTTATTCTATTATTTTTTTTACACTTTTTTCAAAAGCTTTTCGCGGAATCATAACGATTCTTCCGCAGCCTTTACATTTCAGTTTAAAATCTGCTCCCGTGCGGATAACTTCCCACTGATTGGTCCCACACGGATGTCCTTTTTTCAAAGTTACAATATTTCCAATCTGATATTGCGTCACTCTATGACCCTTCCTATTCCTACAATATAATTTGTATTGTTATAATTGATGGACTGTCCACCTTTCTCCACCACTTTTCCGGAGCCTGCATACATGGACACGTGGTAAATATCTAATGTCCTTCCCGGCGTACTATATTTTACGGCATTTCCATAATCTCCATAAAATATCAAATCTCCCGGTTTTAAATCCTCGATTGTCGTATATCCAAAATATACAATCTGTTTTTTTCCTCTCAGGTAATCAAATAATTCCCCTGCAGGATATGCTCTGCTCTTGCTTCCCAGTCGGATATGATAATTTTTGTACTTTTTGTAGCCTTTCCATACTAAAGAGGAACAGTCATAATATCCCTTTTTCATCCTCCGGGCCTGACTGTACGTCCAGTTATCTACAATATATTGTGCTCTTTTGATAATTTTCTTCATTCCTTTTGCAGCTACTTCTATCCTGTAAGAGAGCATCATATTTGCAATTTTAATATCAATATAAGTCACACCGGCTTTTATTCCATGCACAGTGCCATCCTGTGCCACCGTAGCAATTCCTGTATCTCTGCTGGAATATACCGGAACAGCACTGCCGTTTTCTGACACTGTCAGTTTTCTTGTCTTTCCCTGTGCCAGTAACTTATCCGTATCATTGACAGACAGATTCACCACTGTATAGTTGACCTGTATCGTTTTTCCATCCACTGTTACTGTAATCGTTCCGCTGCCATTCTGTATTCCCCACAGCGCCGCTTTTGTTCTATAAGGGCTGAGTGTGGCAATCGCCTCATTAGAATTGCTCCACTCTATATCGCTGTACCTGCTGACACCGCTCAGGGAAATAAACTGTTGTCGATTGCTCCCCACACCGGGGCCCAGCAAAGTAATATTTTTCGTATTGACTGACGGATTTGACACATATACCTCATTCGTATAAGTGCTGACATTGCCTCTTGTATCCGTCACTTTTGCCGTTACTGTCACAGTGCCTTCTTTTTTCGTTTCCGCCGTGGCCTGCAAAATATTTCCATTTGATTTTGGGTCTGTCAGAATGGTCTTGTCAGATGTGCTCCATGTGCATTTCTTTATATTATTTACATTCAGGCCGGACACCACAAAAGAAATTGTTTTTCCCTTTGCCCATACAATATGGTCATATACAGTATTCCCCTTTTTTGTCAGTCTTCTCACGCCAACCGTCTGCCGGTTTAACTGCCATCCTGCTGACGGTCTCTGCACATCAGCAGATGTTACTGTCACTGTACACCTCTTATATCCTGTTTTGCTCTTTGCGACTACAAAAGCAATTCCCGGATTGACAGCCCGGATTACTCCTTGAGCGTTTACCGTCAGAATCGATTCATTGGTAGAAAAATAGCTTACCGGTAAAGTGGCACTGGCTATCAGTTGATAAGATGTATTTTCCTGCAGCGTAATGGATTCTGTGTTCAATGTAACACTTCTTGATGTATCCGGAATCACAACTGCGCACGTGTACGTTTTCTTTTTATACACTGCCTTAATGGTTGCCGTCCCATAACTGACTGCTTTGACTTTCCCTTTTTTTGTAACCTTTGCCGCAAATTTATTTGTACTGCTCCACTGTATCTTTTTCTTTTTTGCTTTCGGCACATGAACTAATTTTAGTTTTTTTGTACTCCCTTTGCTCAACGTGAGGGCCGTCTGTGACAAATAATAGTTTGCTCCTCTTGTCACATGAATATCAACCGTCAGAAAGGTAACTGTCAACAACGCAATGCTAAATATTTTTATAAAATTTTTCATGAATGTTTCTTTTGTTATTTTCATAAATTTATCCTGTCGGTCTTTCGATAGAACGCTACTGTTCTTTCACACTTTCCTTCTGTGCAGTCTGTCCGGTCTGCTTCTCCTCCGGTTTTGCTGCTTCCCATTTTTCTATTTCCCGGATTCCCGTATCCGGATTTTCTTCATAATACAATGTAATTGTATCATTCTCCTGTATAAATACAAGGGTCTCATCATCTGAAAACTTTTGTTTATAGACGATTCCTGAAAGATCTGTAATATAAACATATGTCTCTTCTGACATATTGACATATCTTATATTCTTTACGGTAATTGTCTCTTTCGCATACAATTCCGAAAGATCTTTTTTTGCTCCTCCGGTATGAATACCATTTTCCTGTATCAGTTTCCGATAAGCGTTTAGCGTATCTTTCTGCGTTGTTCCGGTTGAGACAATACTGTATTTTTTCACGTCTACCAACGCATATTGTTTTACAAGATTTCCCTTATCTTTTAACACCATACAGTACGTAGGTCTTCCGTCAATATTAATCAGAGATGGAAACGCTGCCTTATATCCAAGATTTTGTACCTGGCCTTCAGCTGCTTCCATCGCTGAAAACTCTTCCGCTCCAGCCACTTTGAAATAACTTGCTTTTCCTGTTCTGGAATTTACAAGAATAAATCCGATATTGGAAGAATCATCAATTACAGATGTCACTCCGGTATAAATCCACACATCATTGTCAATGACTTTATATCCATAGTCATCCGTCGTTTTTTTACAATCCTTCTGGCCAATAATACTGTTCCAGAATCCATCTGCCAACATTCCATGCCAGTTATACTTTCTTTCAATTAAATCTCCATCATACACCCGGTCTACCCATCTTGGCGTCTCATCTGTATCATAGTACTCTGATTTTCCTGTGCAAGGATCACAGATAACAATTCCTTTTACATCATATCCTCCAAACAGCCCGACTCTTGCTTTCATAATCGGACAGATATAATACGGATTGCCTTCCTCATCTAACTCAAAATAATACCCTTCAAAAATAGCTGTAGGATACTGAAATCTGAGATGTCTTTCGAGATTATCATGAAACCATCCGGATGGCGTATATTTTATTGGCTTCTTTAATTTTACATAATTCGCCTCAAATTTTACTGCATCGACCAAAACATATCCGGGTATTCCATTTTTTCTATTATTCAGCCACTTGAAAAATCCTGCATACTCCAAAGAAGCTGCTTTCATAGGGGCTCCATTGTAAGCAATCTGGCTATACTCATTGCTTATCCCATACTGACTTACGACATCAGACAAAGCTCCTATGGCTCTCTGCCCTACGACTTTAGCACTTTCCGTATCCATCAATGCAATATTATTAATTGTTTCGGACTGTTCGATTGCATTTTCAAATTCCGTATTTTTAATATCAAGCAGAGAAGCATATCTGTGGGCGTTGAAAAATTCTGCAGAAATAATATTTCCTACGAGCACTACAATAACACCTGCGATTAACAGAATAACAGCAATGATTGACGCAATATTATATTTGACTTCAAATTTTCTTTTATTCGGCACCACAAGACTGACAATCAAAAATACCAGCACAAAAAATCCCTGAAAAGTCCAAAATTCCATGGATTGGACATTGAAAGCCGGAAGATAAAAGTAAAAGGCCGCAAATTCTAACACTGCTGTAATCAACAGAGAAATTATCAGTTTTTTCACAGATAGTTTTCCCTTGAATGACATATTCCTAAAATTCATTTCAAATGTTTTCATAATTTACCTCCTCGTATAATATCTTTTAGATACAGTAAATGTACCTTGATAACTTAATAAATCTTTATTCAATAGGCTTAGTA
>CANRIV010000002.1 GCA_947630805.1 uncultured Lachnospiraceae bacterium | reverse complement strand
TGAATTTAATTTAGCTTAATCCAGCCTTTACTATATTCAGTTTTTAAAAGCACCGGCAATGATGCTTTATTTCTTATGCACTTTTTTAGATATAAAATAGTCTAAATATTTTTGATTTTTGCTATTGACTATTCATAGTTGGTCTCCTGATACGATATCTGCCTTTTTTATTATTCTACATTTTTCTTTTTCATAATGCAATAAAATATGGTGCCTGCTTTATCGCAGACACCATATTTATATTACTTTATTTTTCCTTTCATCCGGAAATTATCCTTCAATAGAAATATATTTTTTCTCTTCTACTGCAGGTTTTACTTCCATTTTAGGAATTGTAAGTTTTAAAGTACCATGCTTAAAACTTCCTTTAATATCTTCCTCAGTAATATTATCTCCTACAAAGAAACTTCTCTGACATGCTCCTGAATATCTCTCGCGCCGGATATATTTGCCGGATTCTTCATCCTTTTCTTCCTGTTCTGATGTGTGGGATGCACTGATAGTAAGATAACCGTTTTCCAGAGAAACTTTTATATCCTCTTTCTGAAATCCCGGTAAATCCATCTCCAGTTTATATTCCTTCTCGTTTTCTTTCACATCTGTTTTCATCAGCGAAGATTTCTTTCCATACAGTTCTTTTTCCATCTTTTCCAGATTTTTTCCTCTGAAAAATGGCTCATCAAAAAAGTCTTCAAACAAATCTCTTCCAAAAATACTAGGCATCAACATAAATATCACTCCTTTCAAAACACTGTCCATCTCTTTTTGATGAACATACCGTAGTACGCTTTCTGCGGCTGTTATGTTATCTACCAAATATTATGCAAGGTTTCAAAGAGCTTATTCAATTAAGTTTTTGTTTTCCTTGTATGGATATAGTATAACACGTTTTGTTAGCACTCTCAATAGTTGAGTGCTAATTTTTTGTAAAAAAATTGTTACTTTTTTATTACCAATTATCTGTCTAATAAAACTTTCTTCTAATCCGGCTTATAATCTTTCAAAAAAATATGCCCTATGATACAGCAGACAGCAAAAAGTATGACAATAATCACAGTAGTAATCATAAAAAATTTCATATTCATGACAGGAATCACACAGACATTGATAAAAAATAATACAAACAATACAGTAGCGGCTTTATTACATAATAATCCAATTTTTGTTTTTCTTTCCTTTGTCAAATTGTTCATCGCTATTCTCCTTTCCCGGCAATCACTTAATTAAAGTCAAAAATGGAAAGTTGGCTATCTTCCGGCATTCCGTCCAATAATCCCAAATCGGACATTGTCTCCATCAAAGTTTTACTCAGTTTGCTCTTATCACGAAGTTCATTTTTTGATATGAAAGGACCATTTTGAGCTTCCACCGCTTCTACCAGACCTTCCGCTGCTTTTTCGCCCATACCTTCAATACTGTCCAGGGAAGGCATCAGTTTTCCGTCAATAATCTGAAAATCATGTGCTTTTGCCTTATAAATATCAATCGGTACAAACTCAAATCCTCTGGCATACATTTCCTGCACAACTTTCATATCGCCCAAAGACGCTTCATCCTTTTGTGATGCTATGTTCTGCGCTTTTTTCCGTTTTAGCTCCGCCATAAAATATTCCATTTTTTCTTTACCCTGACACATTGTCTCGTAATTAAACGCTTTTGCACGGATTCCAAAATAAGCTGCATAGTAAGCCAACGGATAATATACCTTATACCACGCCACGCGCAATGCCATCATAATATAGGCAGCAGCATGTGCTTTTGGAAACATATATTTAATCTTTTTACACGACCAGATATACCATTCCGGCACATCATGTTCCAGCATAATATCCTCTTCCGAACGCTCTTCTCCGGTCGTCTTATCTTTGTAAGTCAGCAGCCCTTTTCCTTTTCGCACATGTTCCATAATATCAAAGCTTATTTGAGGCTCAATTCCCTTATCCATCAGATAAACCATAATATCATCTCTGGTACATATTGCTGAAGAAATCGTACATTTTCCCTCCTGAATCAGCTGCTGCGCATTTCCCAGCCACACATCTGTACCGTGAGACAATCCTGCTAGTCTTACGAGATCGGCTATTTTTGTCGGCTTTGTATCCACAAGCATCTGTATTACAAATTCCGTTCCCAGTTCTGGAAGTCCCAGAGAGCCGGTCGGACATCCATCAATATCTTCTGATGTAATTCCCAAGGCTTCCGGACTTAAAAATAAAGACATAACCTTCGGGTCATCAAACGGAACATCCTTCTGTACATTCGTATTCGTAAGACTTTCCAAACGACGAATCATTGTGGGATCATCGTGCCCCAGGATATCCAGTTTCAAAAGATTGGAATCAATGGCATGATATTCAAAGTGTGTCGTTATTATATCCACAGACATATCATTGGCAGGTTTCTGTATCGGTGTGAAATCATAGATTTCTTTATCCCGGGGAACAATAACAATTCCTCCCGGATGCTGTCCTGTACTTCTGCGGATTCCGGTACATCCTCTGGAAATTCTGTCAATTTCTGCCTTTCTTTTTATCTCGTTATGTTCTTCGAAATAATTTTTCACATAACCGAAAGCTGTCTTATCCGCCACTCCTGTAATCGTGCCTGCACGGAATGTATGGCCTTTTCCAAACATTACTTCCGTATATGCGTGAGCCTTTGGCTGGTATTCACCGGAAAAATTTAAATCAATATCCGGCTCTTTGTTTCCGCCAAATCCCAGGAACGTTTCAAAAGGAATTTCCAGACCATCTTTGTGCAGCTTTTCTCCACAATGTGGACATACCATATCCGGAAGATCAAATCCAATACCACCCTCAACACGTTCGTTATGGATAATGGACTGTAATTTTTTTATTTCTTCCATTGGCGTTCCTTCCGGCGCTCTGTATTCCTCTTCAAAAAATGAACTCTTGCAGGAGAGACAGTAATAGTGAGGCGCCAGTGGATTTACCTCCGTAATACCAGACATCGTGGCAGCAAAAGAGGATCCTACAGATCCCCTGGATCCTACAAGATATCCATCTTCATTGGATTTCCAGACAAGCCGCTGCGCCATAATATACATGACCGCATACCCGTTGCCAATAATAGAATCCAATTCCACTTCCAGACGTTTTTCCACAATCTCCGGCAAATCTTCACCATAAATTTCATGTGCTCGGTCAAAACAAATCTTTCTCAGATTTTCTTCTGAATTTTCCAAAACAGGAGGACATTTGTCCGGATGAATCGGAGAAATATTTTCTATCATATCTGCAATTTTATTTGGGTTGGTAACGACAATCTCTTCCGCCAGATTACTGTCCAGATAATCAAATTCCTTTAACATCTCATCCGTTGTTCGCAGATAAAGCGGCGCCTGAGAATCCGCATCCTTATAACCATTTCCGTATTGAATAATTCTACGATAAATTTCATCTTCCGGATCCAGAAAATGTACATCACAGGTTGCCACTGTCATTTTATGAAATTTTTTACCCAGTTCTATAATTTTTTTATTAATAATCTGCAAATCTTCTATGGAATCTACCAGATTTCTTTTTTTCTCATCGATTTCCGGATCTCCGGTTTTTACCATAAACGCATTATTTCCAATCGGCTGTACTTCAAAATAATCATAAAACTCTGCCAGCCGGGCAATCTCTGCCTGAGGTCTTCCATGTAAAACTGCCTGATATAATTCTCCTGCCTCACAGGCACTTCCTATCATCAGCCCTTCTTTGTATTTCAAATAATCGCTCTTTAAAATCCGCGGTCTCTTATTGGCAAAGGTTTCAATATGAGAAATAGAAATCAGCTTGTACAGATTTACTCTTCCCACAAGATTCTTAACCAGAATAATTGCATGATGCGCCGGCAGTTTATTGATCAGATTCTTTGATTTCTTTCCTTCTTTATTTACTTCGTTCAGATTTGTAATTCCCTTATCCGACAACATTTTGCAGAGCTTTAAAAAAATCAACGCCGTACACTCTGCGTCATCTACTGCTCTGTGGTGATGTTCCAGTACAATGCCCAATGCTTTTGCCACATTGTCCAGACGATATCGTCCCAGACCAATAATCAGATATCTGGACATTGCCACAGTATCTACAATCGTAAAATCACAGACTAATTTCTGTCTCTTACAATTTTCCGAAATAAAACTCATATCAAAATCCGCATTGTGCGCTACCATCACACTGTCTTTACAAAACTCCATAAATTTCGGCAATATCTCTTCGATTGTTGGAGCGTTGATTACCATGCTATCGTCAATACCTGTCAGCTTCTCGATACGAAACGGTATCGGTATCTGTGGATTTACAAACGTGCTGAATCTGTCAATAATTTTTCCATTTTCCACTTTAACAGCGCCAATTTCTATCATTCGGTCTGTTTTTGCACTAAAACCTGTAGTCTCAAGATCAAATACAACATACCTGTCTGTAAGTTTTTGTCCCCTTGGATTGACAATCATATCTTTTAAGTCATCTACCAGATAAGCCTCTACGCCATAGATGACTTTAAAGTCACATTTTTTCCCTGCTTTTTCACACTCTTTTTGAATATCACAATACTCATGCCAGGCATCCGGGAAGGCCTGTACCACGCCATGGTCTGTAATTGCGATTGCTTTATGTCCCCACTCATAGGCACGTCTTACAATCTTACTACACTCACTGACACCATCCATATCGCTCATCTTCGTATGGCAATGCAGCTCCACTCTCTTATCTACCGCTATATCTTTCCGCTGTTCCGACATAAAAGAAGGAATTATTTTCATGCCGTCCACTCTGGTAATTTCTACTTCCCGGTCATAAGTATCATATATTGCAACCCCTTTTATTCTTACAAAAGTTCCCTTTTTTACATTTTTTGTAAATTCATTTTTTTTGTCAAGGTTGGCAAAGAATAATTTGACTGCAATGCTATCTGTAAAATCTGTTATTTCTATTGTGATAATAAATTTTCCGGTCTTTGTCTCACGCTCACTCAGAGTCATAATCTGACCCTTTACCACAGTCTCTCCTGTGCCCTCAAACACATCCCGCAGCGGTGTTTCTTCCTCAAATTTAAAGTCTCTTCCATATACCACTTCCGGATAATCAGAACGATAACTCTTTCTTTTTTTTGTCTCTTTTTCTGATTTTTCTTTTTTTTCCGGCGCAGTTTTCTGACTTTTCTGTTCCGGCTGACTCTCGTCTCTATTTAACAATACATTTACTTCATTCTTTAACCGTCTGGCGTTGCGCTCCGCAAATCTATTTGCAATCATTTTCTTTTTGTCAATGATAACTTCCAGCGCCATATCAAACCTGTCACGGAAAATTTCTTCCAACGTATCCTTCAAAATTTTCATGCGGGTCTCAGACACAATATTAGACTCCATATCAATGACAAGCATATTATCTTCGTTAAAATGGACCGGCGCTTTTTTGAACATAGTTGCGACAATAGGACTTTTTATGTTTAACTCTAAAATCAGACTGTCCTTATATGCCTCAAATAAATTTTGCACATTATATTGACCAGAGAGAAGATATTTCTCTACAAGTTCAATCTCTATTTTTTTTCCTGCTTTGAGACTTCTTGCAATTTCATCCCTTACAGTGAAAATAGCAGACTTATCAATAAGTCTGCTGCTCTCAATATAAATTCTGATTTTTGTATGGGAACGGTTTGACACCACCCTTGTCACTTCTACATTTTCGAAGATATCTGTTAAATCACTATTTAGTTTTAACCCTCGAAATACTTCAAAAAATTTTTTCTGTTCCATTACTCACTCCAGTTTTGCAATTCCTCTTCCAAAACATTTATCAATTGTGCTTCCGGCACTTTTTTTATAATTTCGCCTTTTTTCATCAAAAGTCCTTCACCATTTCCGCCGGCAATTCCAATGTCTGCTTCTCTCGCTTCCCCCGGACCATTTACGACACATCCCATCACAGCAACTTTAATATTCAGATTATCATATTTTGTAACCATCTTCTCTGCTTTTTCAGCCAATCCGATTAAGTCTATCTGTGTTCTTCCACAAGTCGGACAGGATACGACGGAAATTCCTCCGGTGCGCAAACCCAAAGTTTTTAAAATTAATTTAGCGCTTCGGATTTCTTCTACCGGATTTCCGGTAAGGGAAACTCTGATTGTATCTCCAATTCCCTGGTTTAAGATTAAACCAAGTCCTACTGCGGACTTGATATTCCCCGAAGTTACAGTGCCAGATTCTGTGATTCCCACATGAAGCGGATAATGTGTTTTCTCTGCAATGATTTCATGCGCTCTGACGCACATTAAAACATCTGAAGATTTAATGCTGATGACAAGATTGTCATATCCTAAATCTTCTATCATCTTTACTTTATCAAGGGCACTCTCCACAATCCCCTCGGCAGTCACTTTTCCATACTTCTCCAGAATTGTTTTTTCCAGAGAGCCGCTGTTGACTCCTACCCGGATAGGAATTCCTTTTTCTTTTGCCAGATTTACTACGGCCTTTACCTTCTCCTTTGTTCCGATATTACCCGGATTTATCCGAATTTTATCTGCTCCGTTTTCTATTGCGGCAATCGCCAGTCTATAATCAAAATGTATATCTGCTACCACAGGTATCGAAATCTGTTTTTTAATATCAGCCAATGCCTTTGCTGCTTCCATAGTAGGGACAGCACAGCGGATAATATCGCAGCCTGCAGCTTCCAGTTCCTTAATCTGACGTACCGTCGATTCCACGTCTTCAGTTTTTGTGTTAGTCATAGACTGAATCAGAATCGGATTTCCGTTACCAATCACTTGATTTCCAATGAAAACAGCCTTTGTGTTATCTCTATACATATTCATCTCCCATCTTCCTCCAATATAGAGGACCTGACAATGATATATCTACAGCAATTTCCGGATATCATTAAATACCAAAAACAGCATCAATGCCATCATAATTATAAACCCTACAAAATGAATCATGCCCTCTTTATCCTTTGGTATTTTTCTTCTGGTAACAATTTGTACCAAATAAAGAAAGATTCTACCACCATCTAACGCAGGAATCGGGAGCAGATTCATCACTCCCAGATTGGCGCTGAGCATAATTGCAAGATTCATAAGGGTTAAAATGGTTATGGCAGCCCCCTCTGATTTCGTAGAAGTATAGGTGTCCCCTATAATATCCACAATTCCTACCGGACCTGAAATTTCATTGGCAGAAACCTGTCCGGTGACAAGCATTTTTAAACTTTTCAGCACCGCAGTAATTTCATACCGCACTTCGATAAGACTATATTTCAGCGTACCTGCCACAGATTGTTTTGTTCTTGCGAGATTATAAAGAAATCCTCTCTGAGCGACTTCCTGCATTTGCGGAGTCACCGTAACAGGAATCAGGTTATTGTTTCTTTTTATGGTAATATGAATTTCTTTTTCACTGAAAGGATTTGCTTCAATATAATCACTCAGTTGCTTTCCTGTCGTAATTTTTGTACCATTTATTTCTGTCACAATATCGCCCACAGCTACACCGGCTTCGCTCATCGCTGAGCCCCGGGTAACCTGACTGATTTCTGCCTCCTCGTCAGTAGGGGAATAAATCATACCGACCAGATATTTCTTATCGGTATCCGGTCGATACTGAATGGTATTTTTCTCGCCGTCTCTGATATAAGTAACAGATATGTTTTCGCCATTAAGCGGGTTTACATACTCTTCCAGATATATTTCCCGACCAATATTTGCAAAAGCGCCATTATATTTTACAATTCGGTCTCCTTCCCGCAAGCCTGCTTCATATGCAGCAGAATTTTTATCCACCTGCGTCACATAAGACACATCGGCACCTTTCAATCCAATCACTATCAGTGCCAAAAAAAACGCCAGAAGAAAATTAAATAATGGCCCGGCAAAAACAATGGCCATTCTTGCCCAGATAGACTTTGAATTCAAGGAGCCTTCCTCTTCATTATCCTCATCTTCACCCAGCATGGCACAAGATCCTCCTATCGGTAATAACTTGATAGAATATCTTGTTTTGCTTTTCGCCACATGACTGAAAATTCTTGGCCCCATTCCAATCGAAAATTCATTGACAATTACTCCATTTTTCTTTGCCACAATAAAATGACCAAACTCGTGAATCAACACTAAAATTCCAAAAATAATTAACGCAATTACAATACTGATAAATGTCTGCATTCTGCCTCCTAATAAGTTCTCACTTTGTTTTTCAACTCTTAATTTTTTATCTTTCTTTTGTCCTTATAATCTATTTATATGTTTTAATCTGTTCATAAGTCCATTGTTCCACTTCCAATATCTGTTCCACAGTAGGGTGGTTTACAATGTTATGATGTTCCATACAATATTCAATAATATCCGTGATATCCAAAAATCCGATCTCTCTTTTCAAAAATTTTTCTACAGCCTTTTCATTGGCGGCATTAAATACAGTCGTCATGGAGCCGCCCTGTTTGGCTGCCTCATAAGCCAGTTTTAATCCCCGAAAATTTTCCATATCCGGATTTTCAAATGTAATTTTTGCCAGTTTTCCAAAATCTACCCGCTCTCCCTGCAGATCTCTCCTCTCCGGATAGTACAGTGCATATTGAATTGGAAGTCTCATATCCGGTGTTCCGAGCTGAGCCATAATCGCCCCATCTTTGAATTGTACCATCGAGTGAATCAAACTTTGTGGCTGGACCACTACCTGAATATCTTCCAGCGCAACGTCAAAAAGCCATTTTGCTTCTATCACTTCCAGTCCTTTATTTACCATTGTGGCAGAATCAATTGTAATTTTCCGCCCCATTGTCCAATTTGGATGTTTTAGCGCATCCTCCACCGTCACATTTTTCATCTGTGCTCTTGTCATTCCGCGAAATGGTCCGCCGGATGCCGTGAGCAGTATTTTATCAATTTCCTTTTTATTTTCACCATTCAATGACTGAAAAACCGCACTGTGTTCGCTGTCTACCGGAAGTATTTTAACTCCGTAATCCCGCGCGCTTTTCATGACAAGATGTCCCGCGGTAACAAGAGTTTCCTTATTGGCCAGCGCAATATCCTTTCCAGCCCGAATAGCTTCCAGGGTAGGTCGGATACCAATCATTCCCACAAAGGCTGTCACTACAATATCTGCCTTATCGTAAACCGCCGTTTCAATCAGACCTTCCATACCGCTTACAATTTTCACATTCATATCTGCAACGGAAATTTTTAATTTTCCTGCTATCTCTTTTGCAAATACGCACACAATTTCCGGATGAAATTCTCTGATTTGTTCTTCCAGTTTTTTTATGTTCGAGCCCGCAGCCATTGCTACCACATTCAAATCTTCATTGGCTCTCACAATGTCAAGCGTCTGACTTCCAATAGAGCCGGTAGAACCTAATATCGAAATATTTTTCATCTGTCAGTTTTGTATCTCCCAACATTTATTTTCATTTGCTGCCGGACATACTTTTCCTTTCTCAAAACTCATTTCCGTTTTCCGAAAACCCTGCTATCAATATTAAAACATCTGCAGTAATATCCAGATAATCGGTGCGACATAAATTACACTGTCAAACCGATCCATAATTCCGCCATGTCCCGGTATTATTGTTCCATAGTCTTTGATTTCATGATTTCTCTTAATGGCAGACGCCGCCAAATCACCCACCATGGAAATCAGTGCGCCTACCGCACATATGATGGCAAATACAATGACCGGATTCATGCTCAATTCAATTCTGTCTGCAAAAATAGCCGCATATCCTGCCCCAAGCAATGCTGCCCCGATAACGCCGCCCACAGCTCCTTCTATGGATTTCTTAGGACTTAACACCGGAGCCATTTTATGCTTTCCAAAAGCCACTCCGGCCAGATAAGCACAGGTATCACTGCCCCAGGAACACAAAAATATCAGCCATACAGTGTAGGCACCATTGTTACCTTCTCTTACCTGATACAGAAAAGACAACATAACACCCGCATAAAGCATGCACATAATGGCATTAGAGATATCTTCTGTCTTGTATTCTGGAAACAGGAACACATATTGCGCCAGAAGAAGAATCAAAAATATGACCATCAGCGTCATCATATACTCTGTCGTGCCGATATAAATAAAAATATAATAAAGAATCAGTGCGGCATACCCGGTAATTCCCGGCAGACGTTTCTCTAATCCCAACACTTTATAGAGTTCATAAACTCCCACCAGGGATATTATCAGATTTGCCACAAATAATATATTTCCTCCCGGAATAATCGTGGCCAGCATCAGTGCCACCAGAACAATCCCGCTGGTCAATCTGGTATAAAATGATTTGTTTGCGAATTTGCTTAATACCATTTATTTCTCCTTCACTCCACCGAATCTTCGGTCTCTCTGATTGTATTTTATTATCGCTTTTTTTAACTCGTTTTTATCAAAATCCGGCCACAATACATCTGTAAAGTAAAATTCTGTATAGGCCAGCTGCCATAACAGATAATTAGACAATCTGATTTCCCCACTGGTACGAATTAGAAGATCCGGATCCGGTATCCCCGCTGTATCGAGACAGTCGCTGATAGATTTCTCATGAATCTCTTCCGGTTTTTTCGTGCCGTTTACACAGTCTTGCGCCAGTCTTCTGACTGCTCGTGTTATCTCATCTCTGCTGCCATAATTTAAAGCAATAATAAAATAAATGCCTGTATTTTCTTTGGAACATTCCTCCAGTTCATCAATCTTTTCAATAATATCCGAATCCAGCCGGGAGCGTTCCCCGATAACTTTTACACGCATATTATTTTTGTTTGCCCTCTCAATACAATCTTTCAAATAATTTCTCAAAAGTTTCATGAGCGCTTTTACCTCTTCCTGAGGTCTGTTCCAATTTTCTGTGGAGAACGCATACATTGTAAGATATTTTATCCCTATATCATGAGCATCCTCAATAATCTTTTCTACTGTTTTTGCCCCCGCTGCATGTCCGGCATTTCTGGGCAGCAGACGTTTTTTTGCCCAGCGCCCGTTACCATCCAGAATAATTGCTACATGTTCCGGAATTTTCATGCCGGAAAGATCAAATTGTTCTGCCATAAAATCTCCTTCTATAACGGAAAACAGAGGAAACCACTGTTTCCTCCTGATTCCACAGATATATTTTTACACTGTCATAATTTCATTTGATTTTTCATTGACCGCGTTATCAATTTTTTTAATATATGCGTCTGTAGATTTCTGAACATCATCCTGATATTCCTTAATTTCATCCTCTGAAACACCGTCTTCTTTTCCTTTTTTCTTAACTGCATCTATGGCGTCTCTTCTGATATTCCGTACTGCCACTTTTGCATTTTCTCCTTTTTTCTTAATATCTTTTACCAGCTCTTTTCTTCTCTCTTCTGTCAATTCCGGGAAGACAAGACGAATTACCTTTCCATCATTTGTCGGTGTGATTCCTATATCAGAAGCAATCAGCGCATGCTCCACTTCTTTCAAAATAGAAGCGTCCCATGGCTGGATACAAATCATTCTTGCTTCCGGTACAGACACATTACCCACCTGCTGGATTGGAGTAGGCGTTCCATAATAATCTACTTTAATTCTGTCTAAAATATGCGGATTTGCCCTTCCGGCCCGAATCGTCGCAAATTCATCATTTAAATTTTTTAATGATTTTTCCATCTTATCCTCATAAGCCATTAATAATTCTTCCATAACGATTAATAATCTCCTTTTCTCTATAATATCTTCAAAACTGCCTCGTTTATGAAATCCGGAATCTGTTTTAGGAAACTGTAATCTTTGTTCCTATTTTTTCTCCGGAAACTGCTCTGTCAATGCTGTCTTTTTCATTTAATCCAAACAAAATCATCGGCATCTTATTCTCCATAGCAAGCACGCTCGCTGCCAGATCAATCACTCCCAACCGGTCATCTACAATCTTCGATATCGGAAGTTCGTCATATTTTTTCGCCGCAGGATTGGAAGCCGGATCACTGTCATAAACCCCGTCCACTGCTTTGGCGCCAAGAATGCAGTCCGCTTCCATCTCAATCGCCCGAAGTACCATCGTCATATCAGTTGAAAAATAAGGATGTCCCGTACCCCCTGCAAAAAATACAACTTTTCCTGCTTCTAAATCAGATATCGCCTCATCTTTAGAAAAAAGTTTTGTCCATGTGCCACAGGAAAAAGGCGTATATACATTTGTCTCCATTCCTTCCGTTCTGAAAATTTCAGAGACATATATGCAGTTCATAATCGTGGCAATCATCCCAATGCCATCCGCCTTTGGCCTGTCGATTTTATTGCTGGTACGTCCTCTCCAGAAATTTCCGCCACCAATTACAACAGCTACCTGAACACCTTTATCAACAATCGTTTTGACCTGCTTTGCCACTGCTACACAGGTATCTTCATCAAAACCTGTCTTTTTGTCCCCTGCCAGCGCTTCGCCGCTTAATTTCAGTAAAACTCTGTCCATGATTTCTTCCTTTCTGCATCGTTAAAAACCTAAACTTAGAATAACATATATCCCGAAAAAAATAAAGGATTATATTGGAAGCTGTATGTCATTTTTGCAACACCAATGATTACAAAAAATACCGGGAATAACCTTTTCTCGTTTTCCCAGTATTTTTATTTTTCTTATAATTATTTTTATTTACCTGAAATCTTTCTTTTTTACAATATGAATAGAAATTCCAAGGGCGGTCAGATAAATTAACAGACTTATGACAAGACTCCCTGCTGCCAGGAACGTTAAATGCTGCATAATATACGTTAAAATTTTATTTCCGCTTCCGGTTATAACAGTCGTTTTCACGAAACTGCTTGCAATTCCCCACAAAATCATTGCAGGAATCATTGTAACGATATTTTTTATTTGGGGATTGATGTCTCTCCCCATAAAATACAATAATATGTTCAATACAGATAGATATAACAGACCTATCGCTAGACAAAACACTGTAATAATCAAAATTGTGGAAAAATCAAACGCGCCAAGTGTGACAGAGATTGTCGAAACAAACTTTCCTCTTGAGGCAATACGGTAAATCATACAGACAATCCATCCATCCAAAATATTTAACAGCATTATTGCAATTCCGCTCAAAAATCTTCCAACTACCCTGTCGATTTCTGAGGCGGGAAGCAGACAGTCAAAACCACAGTTGACTTTCTGGTCCTGTGAAAACAAAGATATGTTTCCCAAGATTACAATCAGCACCATATAAGTAAATATAAAAATTTCGCTTTTCCAGCTGTATGCCAACACAAATTCCAGCGGTGCAAACAACACAATGGAATATAATATTATAATTTTACTTCTTCGCAAATCATATTTTAAAAATGCTATTGCTTTCATATTGTATTTTTTCTCCTCTCTATAATACTGTGAAACATAATCTGGGAAATCTGAGGTTTGTCAAAACTAAAATCATTGCCGAAAACCGGACCGTTTTCACTTTCAATAATTGCCTCAAATCCATAAGGTTTTTCCTCCAGTCCAATCAGATAAGCTTTCTGTTTTTCATTCACTTTGCTAAAATCACCCTGAATCAAGAGATAGTCCTCCAGCATTTCATCTTTTGAACGGCTTAACACAATTTCTCCCGCATCAATAAAAGTAATATAATCTGCTATCTCTTCCAAATCATTAAGAATATGGGTGGAAAAAAGTACGCTTCTGTCTCCATTTTTAATATATGCCTGAAGCTCAGACAACAATTCTTCCCGGACAATCGGATCAAGTCCGTTGGTCGCCTCATCCAAAATCAGCAGTTTTGCATCTCTGGAAAACGCTGCTGCAAACATTAATTTCACTTTCATACCACGGGAAAAATCCTCAATCTTTTTATTTTCAGGAAGCTCATAATGTTCCATCAGACCGTTAAACTTTTCTTCGTCAAATGTAGGATAAAAATCTTTCATCGTTTTTCTTACAAGATTTATTTTTGCACTTTTTGGAAAATAAGATTCATCTCCCACATAGGCAATGCTTTCTTTATATTTTATCGGATTTTCTTCATAGCTGATTCCATTTACCTTAATCGTTCCCTCAAAAAATTTGCAGATGTGATTAATCGCATGAATTGTCGTAGTTTTTCCCGCTCCATTCTGTCCCACATATCCCATAATATATCCTGCCGGAATGGTCAGGTTGATATTTTTCAGTGAAAAGTTCTTATAATTTTTACTTAAATGATTGACTTCTAAAAGATTCATGATTCCTCCTGACTAATTATCGTTCCATATCGTATCGATAATATTTTTTATTTCTGTTTTGGACATACTTATCCGTTTTGCAGTGGCCACTGCATTTTCAATTTCCTGTTCAATCCTTATCAGGCACTGCTCTCTGATAATTTTATTATCTTTGGACAACACAATACTTCCCTTGCCCTGCATCGTGGCAATAAATCCTTCTTTTTCCAGTTCATTATAAGTGCGTGTCGTTGTGATAACACTCACGCCCACATCTTTTGCAAGACTTCTAATCGAAGGAAGTATGGTACCTTCCGGAATTTGTCCATTTAAAATTTGCTCTTTGATTTGTTCTTTCATCTGAGCATAAATAGGAAGCTCAGACTGATTTGATATAATTATCTTCAATTTTGATACCTGACTCAAACAAACTATATGTTTTATTTGAATTGCCGCACAGTCAATGTGTGCCTGCTGTCTCCTTTCCTCTTTTTTCGTTCTTATAAAGTTTATACTATATATATATCATTATATACAGTATATTCAGTTTGTCAACAACATTTTTACTGCAGAACAAAGTGTCGCAAGCCACACTTCGCGCGAGGCGCGGATTCGTAAGAATAACTACCTTTCCGCGCCTCTGCGATTCTTGCAGAGCATTTTTATTTTATAGGAATTGCAAAGCAATTTCCTATAAAATAAAAAAAGAATTTGTGATTTATATTCTTCACAAATTCTTTTCTGCATTATTTCGCTGCGCAATTCGCATTTTGAATAAACTGTCTTATTTTTTCTTCGCTCTTTCCGACTCCACTGTCACATTCCACACCAGTGGAAACATCCACGCCGTCAGGCTGAACATATCGGATGGCTTCCGCCACATTGTCCGGAGTCAGTCCTCCCGCCAGTAACAGCAGTTTTTCATCCTTTGGAATCAAACTCACTTTACTCCAGTCAAAGGTGTTTCCGCTTCCGGGCTCAATGGCATCAAAGACATATCCGGCAATCCCCTCACAACGGTGATATTGTTCATAACTGTCCATATCCGTCACATTGAACGCTTTCAATACGGGAATATTAATATGTTCAAAGAAATGTTCCGGAATATGTCCATGAATTTGAATATAATCAAATCCGCTTTTTTCAATTTCTACCGCCTGTTCTAATGTGGGAGAAACCACAACAGCCACTTTTTTAATATTCTTATGCAGACATTTCATAATCTGCCCGGCCAGTTCTATTGTAATATTTCTTTTACTTTTTGGATAGTACAATACCATACCGGCAAAATCTGCATGATATCTGTTCAGATATTCTGCTTCCTGCGGATTCGTTAATCCACATATCTTTACTTTCATTTTGTTTCCTTTCCATCCGTAAAATATTTTTAAATATGGAAAAATTTCTGAATATCTTTATAGTGTCCTAATATCAGCATATTTTCATCTCCGGTAACTACAGTATCTGGTGTGATATTAAGATTTAATTCTTTCCCTTTTTTTAGCGCCATTATATTCATGTTATGTTTTTTTCTGACATCCAGTTCCTCTACTGTTTTCCCCCACCATCCTTTTGGTACGGAAACTTCAAAAACGGCATAGTCATTTCCCAATTCAATGTAATCAAAAATATGATCTGACGTATAACGCATTGCCGTCCATTTTGCAAGCTGTTTTACCGGATATACAATCTCATTTGCCCCATTGCGCAGAAGAAATTTGGCATGCACGTCACTTGCCGCTCTGGACACCACCATTTTGGCCCCTAATTCCTTCAAGAGGGAAGTCGTCTCCAGAGAACTTTGAAAATCATCTCCGATTGCTACAATACACACATCATAATTGTCCACTCCAAGAGATTTTAAAAACGCTTCATTTGTGCTGTCCCCAATCTGTGCATTGGTCACAAATGGAAGCACCTCATTGACCCGTTCTTCTTTCCAGTCTGCCGCCATGACCTGATGATTCAATTCATTCAGGTTTTTCGCAATATGTTTTCCAAATCTTCCAAGTCCAATCAATAAAACTGACTTCATATTTCTACCTCTATCCTACTGTTATTTTTTCCTGTGGAAATTTTGATATGTTTGGCTGCTTTCCCGAGAACGCAGCAAATAATATCGTCAAACCTCCGACTCTTCCCGTAAACATAAGAAAAATTAATATAATCTTTGATATCATTCCTAATTGCGGGGTAATCCCCAGCGTAATTCCTACTGTTCCTACAGCAGAAGCCGCCTCAAACAATGCTGGTAAAACAGGAATCTGCTCCACACTGCTTATTATGATTCCTCCAAACAGGGCCAATACCACATATAGCAGAAATATCGTGGCAGCATTTCTTACTACTTCCAGCACAATACGCCTCTGAAACAAATGAGCATCTGTTTTTCTTCGAAATACTGCAATAGCCGTAGCACTCAGCACTGCTATGGTTGTAACTTTCATTCCACCGGCAGTAGATCCCGGAGCTCCTCCGATAAGCATCAGGGGAATCATTAAAAACTGCCCTGCTTCTGTCAGTTTAGATATGTCTATCGTATTAAATCCGGCTGTCCGGGGAGTTACCGCCTGAAACAACGATGCTAGTACTTTTTCTCTCTCAGACATTCCGTTCCATTCCGGACGACTTAACTCAACAAAATAAAAATATAAAGCCGGTATCACAATTAAAATTACTGTGAGAGACAAAACTACCTTGCTCTGCATTCTGTATTTTTTAAAGTGTAATTTATGGATGCTAATATCTTCCCATGTGATAAACCCAATTCCACCTACGATAATCAACAACATGATGACTATATTAATTATAGGCTGGCCGGCTAGATGAATAAGAGATGAATAAGGCTTTTCCACGCCCATCAAATCAAATCCCGCATTACAAAATGCAGATATCGAATGAAAAATAGCGTACCAGATTCCTTTAAAAACGCCAAACTGCTTCCCAAAAACAGGATACATAACTACTGCGCCTAAAACCTCAATAGCAATTGTGGTTTTGACAATAAATCCTGTCAGTCTTACAATTCCGCCCACATGAGGCGCAGATATCGATTCCTGCATAATACTGCGCTGCATTAATCCAATCTTTTTTCCGGAGATAAGAGTCAGTGTGACTGCTATGGTTACCACTCCCATCCCTCCGATTTGAATCAATATAAGAATGACTGTCTGTCCAAATACAGTCCAGTAAGTGGCAGTGTTTTGCACGACAAGGCCAGTCACGCAGGTAGATGAAGTGGCAGTAAATAAAGCGTCCAGAAAAGAAGCACTTCCCTCTCCTGTTTTTGCGCAAGGCAGCATTAGCAAAAGGCTTCCTATTAGAATTGCCATAAAAAATCCCAGAATAATGACTTGGGAAGATGATAAGTGTTTGTGTTTTAATACCTGCATTCTATCATTTTTCTCCTTGCACCGGTTTTACCGCTATGTTTCTTATTTTTTTATTATCGGCTTATCGTTTTAAAATGGTTTCAAAGTAAGTTTCATTATACCTCATTCATTTTTTCAATACAATCCTAATTCCCATTTCTAATTAAACATACGTATTCCTGCTCATACATTTCCTGTTCCTGGAATTCTTTCATTTTCTTGCAGGATTTTACATATAATGTTAGAATAATATAAGTAAAGGGATATTCCCGAATACTTACATAATAAATTAAGGAGGGTATACTATTATGAAAAAGTATATTGCTGAATTTATTGGTACAGCCGTTCTGGTCACTTTCGGTTGTGGAAGTGCGGTAGCTGCCAATACTTTACTCGCAGGAGAAGCAGGAGTTCCACTTGCTTTCTCTACTTTGTTAATTTCATTTGCTTTTGGTCTTTCTATTGTAGCCATGGCATACTCCATTGGAAACGTATCAGGTTGCCATATTAATCCTGCAGTTTCTCTCGGAGTTCTTATTGCCGGAAAAATGTCTGTAAAAGATTTTATCGGTTACATTATTGCACAGTTTATCGGTGGTATTGCCGGCGCAGGTTTACTGGTTTATTTCTTCGGCAGCAATGAGAATCTGGGACAGAACGGATATGCACAAGCCAGTGCTCTGGGTACATCAATGGTTACCGCTTTTATTGTTGAAGTAGTTCTGACCTTTGTATTTGTACTCCTTATTTTAGGCGTTACATCAAAAGCTGAATTTGCAAACGTATCAGGACTTATCATTGGTCTTACACTTGTACTGATTCATATTTTAGGTATTCCTTTTACAGGAACATCCGTAAATCCTGCAAGAAGTTTCGGACCTGCTCTTTTGGCCGGTGGCGTTGCTTTGAAACAGGTATGGTTGTTTATCGTTGCTCCTCTCGTTGGCGCAGCTATCGCGGCAGTTGTTCACAGATTTGTTCTGACAGAAGCAGATAAATAAAATTTCTAATATAAACAATGAAATATTAAAATTGTATTATCAATTTATCAAAAAGAAGATATGGATATATCAAAACCTTTTTACAGGTCCTTTTCCATATCTTCTTTTTTGTTTTTATAAACTTTTTATTTTATCATAATCCAAAACCTTTTCTGATACATTTTAAAAAAAGAAGTTTTTCATCTCAAAATGTACATTTTTTCCTCATTTGTTTACAATAATTCTCTTTTTTCTTTGAAATAACAGCTTTTCTCTGTCAAATAATTTTTTTATCTTCCCACGGATATAATTTTTTTAGTTTTCAAGGAGAAAAAATATGTCAGATAAGCTGATTGCCTCACTGCAAAAAGAATACGGTTATAGTAATTATGATATCGCCAGAATAAAATACGTTCTGGTTTCTATTACTTCTGAATTTTCTAAATTCATCATCCTGGGAATTTTTTTTGGAATGACTGATCATTTTATTTCTTTTCTGCTTTCGACACTTTTACTTTTATTTTTACGTACAAATGTTGGAGGTCTGCACTGTAAACACTATAGCACCTGCTTTCTGCTGACTTTTGCAATCTCTTATCTGTCTATTACATTTCTTCCCAGCGTATGCACAATTTCCTACTTTTTTGTAACGCTTTTTAGCATATCATGTATGCTGGTCAACTACTACATCGGTCCTATTGCGTCTCCGTTCAGACCTTTACCGGAAAGTGCGGTTTTAAAGCGCTGTCGCAATATGGGTTGTATTGTTATAGTCATTTATATATTTTTTGCTAGCATTTTTCAAAATTCTGTCATAATGATTCCCTACATCCAGGCAGGATTTTGGACTATTATACTACATACATTTCAACTGGTAGTTGCTAAATTTTTAAAGATTGGAGGGGAGTATGAATGAAGAAACTGAAATTGTCAACTATTAACAAAATCTGCAGTTTATGTCTTGCAATGTCATTTTTTGTACGTTTTTCCGGCATTAGTTTTCTTTTCTTCGGAGAGCCAAAATATCCAATACCTGAAGACTATGAATAATTGCAAGCGTACAAAAGAGGGGCCCTCAAAAGTCATCAGACTTTTTGGGACACCCTCTTCACTTTTTTATATTAACTCTAAACTCCAACCAGTTTTGCTCTTGAATTTCTTTATTATCTACATAAATATCATAATGATATCTTTTTTGCAGGTCCTTTATCTTAGACAGACCCAAGCCTCTTTCTTCGCCTTTTGTAGAATATCCTTTTTCAAAAAACTTTGTTATTTCATGATGTTTATATTTTCGACTGATATTTCTCACTGCTATTGATAATTTATCACTATATTCTATCATGTCGATATGTATACGTCTATTTAAAAAATTACCCTCCAATGCATCTGCCGCATTATCTAATAATATACCGATAATCTCATTCAGGTCAAAAACAGGAATATATTCTATTTTTTCTGAATTTACAGCCATTTCAAATGATATATCAATTCCCTTATCGGACAAAAAACTCACTTTATGATATACAAAACCCGCTAAAATTGCATCTTTAATACAAAATAAAATTTTAGAATATTTGCTATTGTCTATAATTCTATTTCCATATTCTCTTTGACGCTTTACCAGTTCATCATAATTATCTATCGTTGCAATCATTCCATAGATAGCAGTTAAATGATTATTAAATTCATGCTGGTTTTTTCTTGTTACATCAATCAGATGACGAAACGATTCATTACACATCCGTGCTATTTCTATCTGTTTTTCTTTTAATTCCACTTCATAACTGGATTTTTGCCATCGCATAACAACATAGACAACTGTTATTATAAATAAAATGCAAATGGAATATACATCCATCGAAACTTCATTTTTTGTTTTTATTTGAACTAAATAATAAGTTAATATTCCACCACAAATCAATATACATACAGCCGCCCGCAATTCTTTCTTTTTGCAAATCTGAGATAATTTGCTAAAAATATCATTGTTCCTGAGAAAATATAGAAATACGCAGGTTGCTGAATTAATCACCAGTACAGAAAGGTCTTCATTATTAAAATAATAATATACAATCAGTGTAGGAAAATAAAAAATCATTTGGATTGCCGTTACTACTAATATGGAAATAAGACTTTCATAAATACTGTTGACAAAAGAATCCCGGAATTCCACCAATACATAGACAATAAACGCCGTATAAATAATGGGCAGTGTTTCTTTCGGGAAAATTTTATGATTGACAAATATCATATATATAACTTCCAAAAAAACAAAGCCCACAGTATAAATATTTAAACTTGTTTTTCTTCCGTAAAGACTATGAATGGAAATTATAACCGCCCATATTTCAGCCATCCAGTATATCAGCTTAATCATTTTTTAACCTGCTCATAAAATGCTTTTTCATTCGTGATCCGATTTCCAATACTTCGCCTTCATTTATCAACGTAATATATCTGTTCACAAAATCCACGTTTAATATATAATTCACATTGACAATCGTGCTCTTGCTGCACTGAATAAAATCATCGGAATTAATCTCTTCCAATATTTTTTTGCATGATTTATATGGGGCTTTATGTACTTCATCTACACAATGATATTCGATATACAGACTGTGATTAACAACATAGATAATATCTTCAATTTTTATAGAAAACAGGATTCCGTCATTTTTGTAATAAAGGCGCTTCTTTTTCTCTTTATGAGGGATATATTCAAGAGCCTGTATTACTGTTCTCTCAAACTCTTCTTCATCATACGGTTTTTCAAAATACCTGTAACAATGCAGATAAATATAAGAGTTTAATTTAGGATCCTCCAGACAGGTCGTTACGATAATTGGTGAGAATTTGTATTTATCTATTTTTCTTATATTTTCGATAAAGCGGATTCCTGAAATATCTCCGAGCGTATGAATATCTAAAATAAAATCAACAATAAATACATCAATATCATACTCCATTGCATATTTGTATGCCATTTCGATATCCAATGCCTTAAAGATGTTTAAGGGACCAATATTTGTTAAAATTCTGCAAACTACTTCCATGTTTGCCTCATTGTCTTCTACTACCAGAACATTTTTGCAACCATAATACATTTCTGTTTTCCTTAATTATTCAGTAACTCAATAACTTCTTCTAACAGTTTTCTGTACTTCTCATTGTCTACTTTGCATAAATACAATAACAGCCTCATTAGCAGATGTATTTTTTCATCACCTTCCAATGTCTCAAAAGTCATCTCATAATCTTTTAACGATTTATGTTTTCCGAAAATAATATAATCTGCTGAGACACCAAATTTATCGCAGATAATTTCCAAAGAATTAATTGTCAGGCTGTTTTCTCCACATTCAAGCTTATGTACTGCCTGACCGGTTATTCCTAACAGATATCCCAGGTTTTCCTGCGTTAAGTTATTCATCATTCTTACGGATTGAATTCTTTGTCCTATTACTGTATTTTTCTTTACGTGGTCTTTCTTGCTCATCTATATTTCTCCATCTTTTGTATATATTTCTAATTATATAGTTGTTGGCAATTCCAAACCACGTATTACGAATATTATATATAGTATTTCAGATATAGTTTATAAAAATTCCTCCCACACACCTCAATTCCTTCCATGCTGCATTTCTAACCAAAAATCATTTCCAATAGCTCAGAAGTTTTTTATCAATTTCTGATATATTAGCATCTTCTCTCAGACTTTTATAATATTCTAATTTTTCAATTTCTTTTCTGTCCTTTCGATATCTGTTTATGTTTTCCATTTCATCTGCAGGAAGAGAAATTCCATATAGCCCTCCATACTCTATATGCCAGTCCGGATTAAAATACCCCGGTGCCATACGATATTTCATCAGTCCAAGATAAGTATAATCCGTATGTCGAATTCCCAATTCTTCCATACACTCTCTTATGATACACTCTCTGACGCTTTCGCCTTTCTCTCTGCAGCCGCCAAATATTTCCCAGTCATTTCTCCAATGATTTCGTCCCATAATATAGTCGTCTCCTACTTTTACAATGGCACGGGCATGATTGACCGGATCATATTTTGTGTCAATCTCATTCTCTGAAACATTAATGAGCTCTAATAACTCATTTCCTCTCTCATCTCTTACCAGCATTTTCCCTCACTTTAATTACACGATATATTTCCAAAAAAGGATTTAAGTTATTAGTACCCATATCTATGTATTTCATACAGACTTTACCGTTTGATGAATGTCACAGTCGCAGATTTGATTTTATATTACCGTCAAAATTCCTAATGATTTCAAAAATAAAAGAATCAATAATAACGGAGCAATATACCGAATCATAACAACATAAAGTTTTTTTCTTCCCATCTTACATCCGCTTTTTTCTACTTCATCAATAATTGTTTTTGGTTTTATAATCCATCCCACCAGAATACATGTGCTGATTGCGACAATCGGCATCAGTGCATTATTGCTGATATAGTCCATAATGTCTAAAATCTGAGCATGCAGACCATTTGGCAGTGTAATATCAAAATACCATTTATTATATCCCAGGCACACTACGGTACCGCCAATCAGGGCAATAAGGGTTTCTATGGCTGTGGCCTGTCCTCTTGTCAGATTGAATTGATCCATAAGACTTGCAACAATCGCTTCCATAATCGACACAGCGCTGGTCAGTGCCGCAAACAAAACCATGGCAAAAAACAGACATCCGATTATTTGTCCCATCGAGCCCATTGTCATGAACACTTTTGGCAGAGATACAAACATAAGTCCGGGACCTGAAGCAGCCATACCTTCCCGGCCCATAAATACATACACCGCCGGAATAATCATAATACCCGCTAAAAAAGCAACTGCCGTATCGAATATTTCAATCTGATTAATGGACTTTACCAGATTGTCTTCATCCTTTACATAAGAGCCATAAGCAATCATAATTCCCATCGCTACGCTGAGACTGAAAAATAACTGTCCCATAGCATCTAATATTACGGTAAACAATTTTTTCATCGTCAAATCCTGTACTTCCGGAACAAGACAAACTTTTAATCCTTCCAATCCGGTCCTCATTACGCCATTATCGTCTGTATGCGTGATGGTAACAGAAAATATCGCAATCCCGATGACCAAAATCAGTAAAATCGGCATAATGACTTTAGAAAACGACTCAATGCCTTTATTTACTCCACGAAATACAATAACGGACACAATGGCAAGAAAGATAATAAGCATAATGAAAGGCTCTGTCTCCTGGCTGATATATCCGGAAAAATATCCATCAGAAATGGTATCAGCACCTTCTCCCGTCAGAAATGCAATAAAATATTTTACAACCCATCCGCCAATCACACAGTAATAAGGCAGGATAATTATCGGTACAAGACAGGCAAAAACGCCGATAAATCCTGATTTCTTTTTCAATTTGCTATATGCTGTCAGAGGACTCTGTTTGGTTTTTCTTCCAATGGCAATTTCCGTAGTAAGCAGGGTAAATCCAAAAGTCAGTGCCAAAATCAGGTAAATCACAAGAAAAAGTCCTCCTCCGTCTTTTGCCGCCAGATATGGAAATCTCCAGATGTTTCCTAATCCTACTGCACTTCCTGCAGCAGCCAATACAAAACCAATCGAGCCTGAAAATAAGTTTCTGTTTTTTTCTTTGTTCATATAATTTCGTTTCGGTCAATGCCTTCCTTTCTGTTTTTTATACTGCTTTTCTATGTTTCTTTCGCAAGCTGTGCATCAACAGCACATAAGCGATTACAAGGAAAATAGCAGTTATTGTCCAGCTGACAGGATACACCATCATCAGTGTAAAAAATTTCGGAAACATTGCAAAAATTGTATACACCCATCCGATACGTATACCGCACACTCCCACAAAAGTAAGGAGCGCTGGAACAAGAGAATAACCATACCCTCGCATTGTTCCCGACATAATTTCCATCACAGCATTCACTACCTCTGCCATGAGAATAAACCGTAACCGTACAAGTCCTATAGAAATGATTGTCGGATCACTGTTAAATATTCCAAGGAGCGGAGTTCCAAATATCAGAATGGTCAGCGACCCCACCGCAGTGATGCCCATATCCATTCCAAGACTAATACGTGTAATTTTTCTGCAGCGTTCCATCTGGTTGGCCCCATAATTCTGTCCCACAAATGTAGTACAGGCCTGACCAAAAGAGTTGACCAGATAATATGCCAGAATTTCAATATTAAAAGCCGCAGCCGAAGCTGCCATTACATCAGCTCCCAGACGATTGACTGCCGACTGGATACATATATTGGACAGGGAAAATACCATACTTTGCAGTCCTGCCGGAAGACCGATAGACACAATCCGTTTCAATACGTCTTTATGGATCTTGATATCTGATATTTGAAGTCGAATCCAGTCTTTTCGCCGAGATAAAAATACAAACAACAGCACAGAGCTGACCAGATTGGAAAGAACGGTTGCCAGGGCCACTCCATTAGCTGTCATACCAACAACACAGACAAAAAACAAATTAAAAACAACATTAATAATACCGGAAATAATCAGACAAATCAGAGGCGTCCTGGTATCTCCCTGACTTCTAAAAATTGCGGCTTCAAAATTATAAAGAAAAATTACAGGGATTCCCAAAAGATAAATTCTCAGATATGCCAAAGCCATAGGAAATACTTCATCGGGTACTGTTATCATACGCAGGATGGAAGGGGCCAGCCATTCTCCCAGCAATGTAATTACAATGCCTCCCAGCACAGAAAACAACACGGAAGTATGTACACACTTTCTGATTCCCTCTTTATTTTTCTGCCCGGTAAATGTAGAAATAACTACATTGGCTCCCAGGGAAATTCCAATAAAGCCGTTTACCAACAGTCCGATAAGCGCGCTGTTACTCCCTACCGCCGCCATCGCATTTTTTCCAACAAAGCGTCCTACTACTGCAATATCTGCTGCATTAAATAACTGCTGCATCATTCCTGTCAAGGCCAATGGCAGAGCAAATAGCAATAATTTATCCGCAATACTGCCATGCAGCAAATCCATTTTTTTCTTTTTCAATTCTCACATCTTCTTTCTTTTGATTTTTCAATTTTATATTATATCAGACTGAGTGCTTTAAAACTACAACTTTTGAAACAGTAAAGGATAACTGTTTCAAAACTTTGCTTCGCAAAGCACGCTCCTTAATAGAAATAATTTTTGACATTTCTCTCTAGAAAAAAGATGCCGGAAATTTATTTTTCCGACATCTCTCATAATTTTGTGTATATCTCACCCGCCCGGTATAAGCAATATCGGCAGGTGCTATTGATAATGCTTTGCCTGTGTATTGTACATTTTATAATAGAATCCTCCGGTGTCCTGCATTAATTCATTATGACTTCCATCCTCAATGATATGGCCATTATGAAAAACAATAATCCGGTCACAAAATCTGCAGGAAGAGAGGCGGTGGGAAATGTACACCGCAGTCTTTCCCCGGACCAGTTTATCAAAATTTTTATAAACTTCGTACTCTGCAATAGGATCCAAAGCCGCTGTCGGCTCATCTAAGATTACAATCGGAGCATTCTTATATAAGGCTCGGGCAATCGCCAGTTTCTGGCTCTCACCTCCCGAAGGCTCTACTCCATTTTCCTCAAAATACTTATAAATATATGTCTCATCTCCCTCTTCCAACTCTTCCAGCCATTTTGATACCCCTGAAATCTGATAGATATCATTTAAATCAGAATCATTTTCATGAAACACCGTAACATTTTCTTTCAACGTAAAAGCAAACAGTTTAAAATCCTGAAATACTACTGACAGAATCTTCATATATTCTTTAAAGGAATACTCTTTGATATTTTTTCCATTTACTAGAATTTCACCCTCATAATTTTCATACAACCTGCAGAGCAGTTTTATAAATGTAGTCTTTCCGGCACCATTCTCTCCCACAATAGAAAGATGCTCTCCGGCTTCTATTTTTGTAGAAACATTTTTTAAGACATATTTATCTGTTCTCGGATATTTGAAACTGACATTTTTAAACTCCACACTGAAATTGCCTCTGGTGTCATCCGCAGTTTTTCCGATATCATTCTCAATTTTATATAAATCCTGTTCTCCCTTTACAAAGTCGACATAATATTTCAAAATTGATACCGTGTATATAATATCCAGATAACGTCTGATAATCCCGTGTAAAGAACTATTAAACTGGCTTGTCGCCTGGTACAGGCTTGAAAACTGACCTATCGTAATATATTCCAGTAAAGTATAAATACCCAGCATAAAGTAAATCACTACGGTAAATATATTTACAATCGTATCGTCCAGGCTGAAAACTGCAAACAGTTTCATCAGATAATATTTTGCACACTGAAATGACCTTTCAATAAAACTGTCATAATTGGCGTTAAAAATATCTGACGCTTCATAGATTCTGATGTCTTTGGCATATCTTCCATCCTGCAGTTCTGTATCGAAATAATCGCTTCCCCTCTCTATTTTTCCCATACTGGAGAAATATTCCTTTCTCTGCCTGTTTATTTCTTTTCCAACAAGCGTTTTGAGAACAAAACTCAATATTACCGGAATCAACAGCCATGGAATACTTGCGCATACCAGAGTAATTACACCCAGCAATACCATTATATTAGACATAATATCAAACATCGGTCCTATCAGTCCATTAATATGACCAGTTTCATTGAGCGCTCTCTGTGCATTTTTGATAGCATCCAGTACTTCTGTATTCTCTGTGTTTTCAAACTTAATATCCACACAGCACATACATAATCTTGTATCAAGAATCCGACCGAAATTTTCATTTATTCTTATAATATTTTCATCTGCTATCTTAGTTCCATGCCGATAAATAAAATTGCCCAGGCACAAAAATGCTATCCAAAATACAAGCATGGAATTTTGTCTGTGTTCTGATATCAGTTCGTCAATTAAGTATCGTGTTCCTATAATATTGACAAAGGGTCCAAGCGTCCCTATGATAAATCGCACAACGGTAAATACAAAAAATAATTTATTATTTTCCCATGCAAACTTTGAGAAGTATCTGTAACAATAAGCCAATTCTTTATATGTTTTCATTTCTCTGTCCTCCTTTGTAATATTTGGACTGAATGTTAAACATATAAGCATATTTTTTGTTCCATCTCATCAGTTCTTCGTGCGTCCCCTCTTCCACAATTCTGCCATCCTCAAACATAGCAATCTTATCGCAAAACTGTGTACTTCCTAATCTGTGTGAGATAAAAATAGAGGTCTTTTTTCCTACCATACTTTCAAACTCACGATACATCCTGTCCTCTGCCAAAGCATCCAAAGCTGCTGTCGGCTCATCCAGTATAATAACTTTTCCGTCTTTATAAAGTGCTCTCGCCATAGCCAGTCTCTGACGTTCTCCACCGGATAAATCAATACCTTTTTCATCAAAGATTTTAAGTAAGTTTGTTCTGCTCCCATGTTCATACGAATTAATTTTTTCATCTAATCCGCTCTTCTTTAAAACCCTGTCGATTCTATCCATATCCGTTTCTTTTTTGTCTGCAAAGGAAATATTCTGATAAACAGGCAGGGCAAAACACTCCACATTTTGAAACACTGGAGAAAAAATTTTATAATATGCTTCTCTGTTATATTTCTTTATATCTACTCCGTTTAAGAGAATCCGGCCTTCTGTCGGCTCATACAATTTCATAATCAGTTTTATAAAAGATGTTTTTCCTGCGCCATTGATACCGACGATTGCAAGATTCATTCCGCTGTTTATCTTAAAATTAATGTTTTTTAAAACATATTCATCATGTCCCGGATATTTAAAGCTGACATTTTGAAATTCAAATTCATAGTGGTCAAAATCAAGATCAGTGATTACGTCCTCATCCGGAGATTTACTTTCTTTCTCTTCCTTCCATTCCACAAAATTTCTGTAATCGTTTACCATCAGACTGTTGAGTTTCATGTAGGAAAAAATCCACGATAAATTTCCTATCGCATCATTAAATGTTGTAATGAGTCCTATGTATAAAACAAAATCCGAGATGGACATCCCCGTAGTCACAACCAGATAAACCAGCCACACATACATCAGTGTTTTTTGAATTAATATAATAGACTCCATACCGAAATTGCACAAAATCCATCGATTATGATGCTCCCGGTTTTTCTTGATAAACAATGTGTTTAATTGATCAAATTGATTTTTAAATATTCCGGACATATGAAAAAGCCGGATATCTTTTGCAAAATCAAAATTTCTTGTTGTTCTCTCCAGATAATTTATTTTCCGATAAGTAGGTGCCATATAATCTGTAAATTTTTCTTTATCCAGTCTTGTAACAAAAGATAATATTTTCGCCACTATAACAGACATAACACAGATAGACAGCATTACCCACAAATTCTTTCTTCCGATAAGAATTGCTGTAATAATTGTCAGTGTTCCCTGTCCCAGAAAATTTCTGCTCTCAAAAAGTATTCCATAAAAACCCTGACCCCGGTACAACGCGTTTTTAGCTTTTTGTACATAATCTAAGAACTCCGGAGATTCCATGTTTTTGTAATCTGTATGATACACTTTATTCATTCTGAGTTTTTGCAAAAAAGAATCTGTCTTAACATATAAAATGTCAAATGTCTGCCAGAAAAAGTTTCCTACAATATCAAGCATACAAATACATAAACCGATGAAAACAACATCAATAATAAATGTTTTCATCGGTGAATGATTTTCAATCAGCGATAATATTATTTTGGGAGTATATACTCCCAAAAGCTGCCCGAAAATTCCTGTGGCTCCTAATAAAAAGGTCACAACCAACATTGTTTTTTTGCTCTTGGCAGCCATTTTCAGAACATATATATAATTACTGAAAAACCCATAGTTCTTTTGTTTTTCCATTTTTCATCTTTCCCTCAAATCTGTTTTTTATAAAGTGACCTTGCACTCTATATGAATTGCCTGCAGTAAATATTATTTTATCTATTATACTATTTATTGAAAAATATGCAATTCAGACATAGAAAAACATTCCTACATAGGATGTTATGGAAACATAGCATATAATGGAAACAACGAACAGTTGCCTGCAAAATCAAATCCCATTACCTTCAGCACCAAAGGGACCAGCAATAACAAAACAGATATAAAAATCACTTGCAACTGATTCTTCATAAACGCAGAGAGCAGAAATACAATCAGCATCACAAGGAAAACAGCAATAATCTCTGCTAAAAATGATGCCATAACCCAGCAAATAACCGCAACGTCAATATTGGTTTCCATATAATTTGGAATACTTCGCAGGGGAGTCATAAGCCCATTCATTGGATAGTTTTTCCTAATGCTGATAAGTCTGGACGCCCATGGAATCAATGCTAAAAGAAAAGTTCCAATAAAACATACCAATATCTTTCTAAAAACGACACACCTCTTTCCTTTTTTTGTTGCAGCAATCAGATTCCATGATTTTCTCTGATGTTCCATGGTCATCACATTATGAAACGCAAGAATAATACATATCGTTATCAGCATAAAGTCTGACAGCAATCCGGTATCGATAATGCCGAACAAATACAGATAACCTGTGTCATATATAAATTTCCCATTTGTCTTTTTTACAAAATCATATTGTTTTAAAACACGTTTAAATTGTGGATAAAAAGCCACTTCGCTGTAATACGTTTCTTTCATTATTTCTCCGGCTTTTTCCTTTACTTCTCCAGACGCAATCATTGCATTGATTTCTTCTATTTTTTGGAACGCCTTTTGATACCGTGAATTTTCCGCCTCAATCATTTTCTTTTTTTCTGGAGTCAGATTTCCCTCCAGTTCCAACATCATGCTTCGATAATAATTTTCTTTCGGTGTAGGTGTATACTGTGCGGTCAGATTTCGATATCCCAGTAAAGCCATGAAAATCAACAAAACAAACAATGCTTTATTCATTACTAAAATTTTATAACTTTCATGTCTAAATAAATTTCTATGCGGTTTATATCCCAAACGCAGCTCTATCCGTATTTTTTTATTTTCAAATTTTCCCCATTTCACAAATGACAGAATCGACAAAAAAGCCCCTGTAAATCCGTATAATAAAATTGTGGCCAATGATAAAATCATTCTCGATACAGGATAATCAAATAAATTAAAATTCAGATATTCCCCATAAATGTTTTCCGTTCTTAACAAACCTATGATATTTAAGTATTTCAGCCAATTGACAGTCGCATAAGCAGGAATATAATAATACAGCACAATTCCCACACCAATCATCCCTCCACCGACAAGATAAGGAATAAAACTCTGTTTTGAAAGGAGGGTCACAAAGATTAGAAAAGCTCCAAGACAGAAGAATACCATTGCCTTTGTAAATATCGAAAGCACTATGTATTCCAGCATATTTAAATGTAAATTGCTTTCCATAAGTGGTACCGTCGATTGAATACTCCGAAATAAATCACCCACACCGGCTGCAAAGGCAAAAAAAATCAGATTCGCACCATACATCAATACCGTAATTCCAATGCAATGAAGAAATACCGCCAGAAGTTTTGAAACAATACATCTCATTCGTCCTCCAGCTGTCGCCCTTATAATATAAAAAAGTCTTTTTTCCTTTTCTTCCTGCATCAAAAATCCTACAAAAAGAAAAACAGATAAAACTAAAAGAATATCAGATATATGATTTTCTGTTGCGCTGATAATGCCTTTTGATGGATAAAATTTAGTCCTGATATTTTTTAAATTACTGTAATCTTCTGCACTCTTTTCAATATTTCGGCTGGAGAAATCATCTTTCGCTTTAGAAAAAACAGAAATACTTCCAAGATTATTTTTGTTTTCCTGAATCCCCTTTATATAACAATGATATGAAAAAACTTTTTGCATCTCCTCATATATTTCATGAATTAATACATTCTCCTGTTCCAATGATTTTGTGTATTTCAGGTAACTTCTATCCTGATATCTTTTGTAATATTTTTCATATATACCAGGATGCTCCTGCATTTTTTGCTTTTCCAATGCCTTTCCCATCTCTCCACCGAGCGACCTGCACATTAAGATTTCGTTTACCTCTTGAATTCCCTGTATATCTTCATATCGTTTTTCAATATACTCATATTTTTCTTTTTCCGATAACTGTTTCAAATCTTTCCCAAAGGCCTTGTAGGAAGAAAGCTCCGGTTTTGTTCCGTCAGAGAGATTGACATACCATAAAAGAAAAATATTAACAATTAAGATAACTGCAATCAAAATCAGAAAGTTCTTTCTGCTCCAAATTTTATACAGTTCAAAAAATGTCATTCTACTCATTTTTGTGCCTCATCCTGAAAAACATGTATATATACCTCTTCCAATCTGTTGACATCATCATATCTTTGACACAGTGACGGTACAGTATCCTTTGCAATCACAGTCCCTTTTTTCAAAATCACAATTTCTTTTGCAATGGATTCAATATCCGAAACAACATGTGTTGCAATCATGATTATTTTTCCCTCCGATAATTCCCGGATTTTCTTTCTGATTCGAATACGCTCTTTTGGATCCAGTCCGGCAGTAGGCTCATCCATAATCAGCAGTTTTGGATTTCCCATAATTGACTGTGCAATCAAAAGTCTCTGTTTCATTCCACCGGAATAGGTACGAATCGGCTTATCCAACATTTGTACTAAATTGACATAATCTGCCACCCTCTCAATCTCATTGTTCATTTCTTTTTTAGGGATTTCTTTCAGAATACCCATATAATTTAAAAATCTCTTTCCGGTAAACGTCTCATAAAGCCCCTGTTGCTGCGGCGCATACCCTAAAAGACTGCGATACTTCTTTTTTAATTCTCTAATACTTTTTCCATTCCAAAGGACTTCTCCGCTGTCTGGTTTTAAATTATCAGTAATAATGTTCATTAACGTTGATTTACCTGCGCCATTTGGACCGAGCAATCCATAGATTCCTTCCGTGAGAGTCAGGGAAATACCATCCAGAGCCACCTTGTCCCTATATTTTTTCGTAATGTTTTTTAATTCCAGCATCATCCTATCCTTTCTATTCCTCTGTTCCACCGGAGCCTATCATATCAATTGGCTTAAAATTCGCTTTATTATTGTAATAATCCTCTTTATTCAACAATGCCAGTTTATTTTGTTCGATATTATAGGCATCACCACCGGTATCTCTTGGATCCTGTTCTGCTTTCTCTGCTTTATAATCATAAACAACTAAAAAATATTGTTCTGTTTCTCCTTTGAATTCTAATGGCCACCCTAATGATTTTGTTGTGAGATTTAAAGTCTTTTTTTCTACCTTTCCACTTTCCAAATTGATAAAGCAGCATGATTTACTATTTTCATCCCATGGAGAACATTTCAGTTTTCCATCAAAAATCTCACAATATACTGCATTGTCTATTTCTGCTAAAATACTTTCCTTTCCACTAACCAAATCGAATTGTTTAATTTTCTTATCCCCGTCAACAATTACATATAAAAACCGACCTTTCTGTGCACAGGAATTCGTCTTCTCATTGGAAAAGGAACAGATTTTTTTCATTTTTCCTGTTGTAATATCCACGACTGCATATTCCATTTTTGATTTTTTTGACATTTCCCTGTCATAATCAGAATCTTTAAAAGCTTTCATCTCTTCTTTCTCTGATAAGGGATGCTCCATCACATATGCCTCCATTACCAGATAAAAATCAAAGCATCCTATTACACTCCATGATGTTTTTTTCGGATAATCAAACATTAAATCACAGGCAATCTCTTTTTTGCCAGAAATATCATCAATTCTCACAAGTTTTTTCTCTGTTGCAACGGCATATTTTACCTTAGATCCCTGCGTTTTAATCTTTTTTTCAATAATATATAGTCCGCTGTCATCTTCTAGCACATGGTCGCCTATCGAAATCCCTTTTTCAAATTCCAGCACCTTTTTCCTATCTGTTCCATCCGGATTCATGCAATACAAAAACTGTGAATTGTCCTCTTCCCCTACAGACACAAAACCAGAATACTCCTCCGAAAATGTGTCATAAGACATTGAGCCCTCATCATCATAGGCCTTTTCTAATAAATAAAGCTTCCCATTATGAAAAAACAGACTATGTTCCAACATATATTCATCCAAAATCACCGCAGTGCATGCCTCCGTATTATGTTTGCATCCTACATTATTACATAAGAACACTTCTTTTCTTGTCGCATAATCAATATACATGATATGGTATGCTGTCTTTCCATTTTTTAACTCAAATTCATTACCATGCGTATCAATATAATAATATCCGTTTTCATTCGAGCAACTATTTTCTCCATTGCTAATCATTTTAAGTTCCTGTTTTTTTACTTTTTTGGTATTTCCCTCATTTCCTTTCCCGGGATTTTTTGAAGTTTCCATTGTTACACCTTTTTTTACCGATTTGCTTACATTAGTCTTTTCACATCCTGATATTCCTGTTATCAGTAAAAAAATTACAAATATGGTAATTACCTTTTTCATCTGCCTGATTCCTCCTGTTTTTTTAAATTATAATCAGGAAAAGTCAAAAAACTGTCAAAAAAAGACTGTCTGTAATTCAGACAGTCAAAAAAATTTTTGAAAACTATTTTACTTTTATTTTTATTGTCACATTTGCTCCCCCATCTTCTCCATTTTCTATTTTTAATTCTCCGCCATGCTTTCTGCACAAGATATTACTGATAACCAATCCCATCCCCATATGCTCACCGGATTTATCTATTGATGGAACATATCTGTTTTTCATGTTCAACACCTGCTCGGGAAATCCGGGACCATCATCCCGGATTTTGGCCACTAAAAAATAGTCTTCTAAAAAGAATTCAAGATAAATTGTTTTTTTTGCGAAACGCATGGCATTGGAAAATATATTTTCAAGAATACGATATAATACCTGTGTATCTGCCCTTCCCCTATGCTCAGAAACTTTATTGAAAACTTCCAGGCGGATATGATTTTTCTCTGCTATCATGGCAAAATCATCTGACATTTCCTGTAATATCGGCTGTAAATCTAAATATGAATATTTGATTTCCAACTCTTCTAACTTATTCATATCTCTCATGGAATTCGTATAAGATTCCAATCGTTTGGCAGAAGCGGACAGATTTCCAATAATATTCATAATCTCTTTCGTCTCCAACCTGCCTTTTGGAAGATTTATCTGTAAATATTGTATATATCCTTCAATAATGGCAATAGGATTGCGCAGGTCATGTGCCACAGATGCCTGAAGTATTTTTCTTTCTTCCAGCATCCTCCAGAGTTCCATGTTATTTTCATACAGCGCCCTTCTCATCTCCTCAAAAGAATCACACAACATGCCCATTTCATCTTTACTGTGATATTCTACTGAAAAATCTAAATCCTGTCGTGCAATATTGTCCGTTGCATCAGCTAAGATTCTAATCGGCTTTTTTAATTTCTTTTTGTAAAACCAAAATCCGCAAATCAAAATTCCTACCACAGAATACATCATCGGTAATCCCACCATCGCAATAGAAGCTCCGGTATAAGCCATTTTTCTTTTTGGGGTCAGCGCTTCATAGCTGTTTTCTACTTTATCCACAGAATATTTAATATTTTTTTCATTGGGCTTTTTTTGTTCTTTTTCATCTTCTGTAGTTTTCTCTCCCGGACTAATTTTAAACACGACGGAAAGTCCGCCGCTTTTATCTTCAATCAACTGAACTTCCGATTTACCATTCTTTTTCTTCTTTGTTTTCTTTTCCTCTTTTTTTGTTTCTACCTCTTGTTCTTTTTCTTTTCCAAATCCCATAATCATACTCATTTTGGTTTCAGTGCCATCATCATATATTTTCGTCACATTCAGACTTACTTCATTGGAATCCGGCAAAATCCATTTTTGAAATTTCAGGCATCCCCATATTGTAATTCCAGAAAAAATTACAACAAGAACTACCGTATACAGCACCGCAAAAATAAAAGATCTTCTCAATGATGATTTTTGTTTATGTTTGTCCACTTTCTTTATTTTTTCCATTTGTATCCCATGCCCCATACTGTTTCTATATATTCTTTTCCCGAAATTTTATACAGCTTTGCTCTTATTTTTCTTATATGCTCTTTTATAACCCCACTGTCTCCCTCTGCATCCAATCCCCAGACTGCTTCATAAATTCGCTCTTTATCAAAAACCTGATTAGCATTTGAAATCAGAAATTCTACAATATCAAATTCTCTTCTGGACAACCCTGCTTCCAGATTATTATAAAAAACAGTTTTCTCTGTTGTATTTATAATCAGTCCCTTTGAGGAAACAATTTTAGGCTCTGCCTGATTTCTTAAATCTCTTCGTAAATGAGCTTCTACTCTCGCTGTAAGTTCCATTAAACTGAACGGTTTCGTGATATAATCATCCCCACCAATTCTCAAACCATTGATTTTATCCTGCTCTGTAATTCGGGCTGTCAAAAATATAATCGGGCAAACAACATGATTTCGTATATTCTTGCACAAAATAAATCCATCCATATCCGGCATATTAATATCCAACAGTATAATATCCGGTTTCTCATCAAGCTGTTCCATTGCCTCTTCGGCATTGTTTGCAACATAAGTAAGATATCCTTTATCTCTGAAATGCTGTGCCAGTAAGTCAGTTAACATTTCTTCATCATCAATAATTAAAATTTTATACTTCATCATAAGCTCCATGATTTTTTATAGTGTACCTGTTTTATCATTTTAATATAGCTTAGAAAAGTCAATTTTTTGTCAATTTTTATGGATTTTTTCTCAATTCTCCTCTTTCAAAATATACTAAAATAAAAAAGGAAATTTTATTATTGAACAAGCTAATTTATTTCAAGTCCATTTGCCCACGCAAGTATATCTTTAGCAGAAGCACCTGCAGCAAAGCGGTGTCCGGAAAGCCATGTTGCTTTGTCGGTCGTTGACTTCAAGGCTGCATCGCTGTTGCCAAATCCGCTGCTTGCAGAGGTACAGAATGCGACCAAAGTCTTGCCGGTAAAATCGTAACTTTCAATAAAAGTACTCATAATTCGTGGTGCTTCTCCCCACCAAATGGGGTAACCGATGAACACGACATCATACTGCTCCATATGCTCCACAGAGCCGGAAATTGCAGGTCGGGCATCTGCGTCGTTCATTTCTACTGTTGAACGGCTCCGGGAATCATTGTAGTTCAAATCTTCATCCGTATAAGGCTGTTTAGGCGTTATTTCATAAAGATCAGCACCAAGTCCATCCGCCAGTTTTTTCGCTACGCCCTCCGTGTTGTTCGTCACGGAGAAATAAGCCACCAGTATTTTGCTGCCCTCCGAATCTGAAACAGAATTATCGGACTTGGAATCGGGTACCTTACCAATCTGTTCGCTTTTGTTCTCTGTTTGAGAAGATTTTTCGCTCTTATCCTCCGTTTGGGAATTATCTGCGGCATTTTGTGGCACATTGGTATTGCCGCCATTACCAGATGATTCATTACTGCCGGCACAGGCCGCAAGAGACACAGCCATCAGAAGAGTTAATAAAATCGCTATAAACTTTTTCATGTGCTTACCTCCAATTTTAAGATTTTTTATTTTTCAAGTAGAAAGAAATTAATTTCTTTCTACTTGAAAAATTTTTAAATACGGATAAACCCAATATCGCTTTACCAATCTTTTCCCAGTTGTTACCTTTGTTATCTGAAGTTCTTCCTTTACTTCAACTTAGCATACTCCTCTTCCAAAACAGGTTCCAACCATTCGTTGGAAGCGTTTTCTCCCGGTACCTCGATTGCCAGATGACTAAACCAACAATCCGGAGCTGCTCCATGCCAATGCTTAACGCCCGCAGGAATGTTAATACAATCTCCTGGCTTCATTTCTTTCGGCTCTTTTCCCCACTCCTGATAGTATCCGCGTCCGGCTATGCAGACCAGAATCTGTCCGCCGTCTTTGTCGGCGTGATGAATATGCCAGTTGTTCCGGCAGCCCGGCTCAAATGTCACGTTAAAGACGCCCACTTGAGAGGCAGAGACTGGAGCAAGATAACTTTGTCCGGTAAAATACTGTGCAAAGGCATCGTTGGGTGCACCAATAGGGAACACCATTGAAGCGGCATGCGCAGCTTTTGCATCCTCTGCAGAAGTCTCCTCCGTCCACACAGTTTTTGCCAAATGAAATACCGCCCACGCTTTTGGCCATCCGGCATAAAATGCCACATGCGTAATAATAGCGGCAATTTCCTCTTTTGTCACACCGTGGTCTTTGGCGTTTTGCAGATGATAAATAAGAGAGTCGTCTGTAATACCTGACGACATCAACGCTACCACCGTGATGATACAGCGGGTTTTCAGGTCGATATCAGAATTGTTCCAGTTCTCACCAAAGAGAACATCATCGTTATAATGGGCGAAATCCGGCGCAAAGCTGCCCAGCTGATTTCTGCCTGCGGTTTGTACAATTTTGCTCATGATTATTTCCTCCTATAATAAAATGATATATTTTTTTGGAGCAGAAAATATTTTAATTCCTAGGATGCGCAGATTTCTCCGCGCTTCGTGCTCCCGAAATTTTAACAACACGCATCAGTGCTTTTCTCATTATGAAACCACATTTCCGGCTTTCTGTTTTCCGTTCTGCGCCATAACACCGACTAGAGCATGAGGAACATACAGTTCCTCCAGATAGTCAGTCTCATCCTGCGTCAATTCTAAATCGATAGCCCGGACGGCGCCGTCTACATGAGAAAATTTCGTCGCTCCTACTACCGGAGCGGTTACTTTCGTAAGAAGCCATGCCAGAGAAATTTCTGTCATGGAAACGTCTCGCTTATCCGCCAGCTCGGCCACCCGCGCAATAATTTTCCCGTCTACCTCCGCCGTAGCATCATATTTAAATTTAGCATAGGTGTCCTCCTGAAGCCTCTGGGAAGTTTCTGTTGGGCGCTTAGAAAGGCGCCCACCTGCCAAGGCACTATAAGGCGTCATGGCAATGTTTTGATCCACACAGAACGGAGCCATCTCCCGTTCCTCCTCACGGGCAATCAGGTTGTAGTGCCCCTGAATGGATATAAATTCAGTCAGACCATGTTCCCTTGCATAGAAATTTGCTTTGGCGAGCTGCCACGCAAAGCAGTTGGAAATCCCGATATACCGGGTCTTGCCGGCTTTTACTGCATTGTGCAGTCCCTCCATGATTTCTTCCATCGGGGTATGGTAATCCCACATATGATAAATGTAGAGATCCACATAGTCCATGCCAAGATTTTTGAGACTTTGATTCAGATAATTCTCTATATGTTTTTGTCCACTGATACCTGTCTCAATTTCGTCCTGGGTCCGGGGCGTAAATTTCGTAGCAATGACATAGTCGTCGCGTTTTGCAAAGTCCCGTAACGCCTGACCCACATATTGCTCGCTGGTGCCGTTCTGATAGACAATGGCAGTATCATAGAAGTTAATCCCCAACTCCAGACCGTGCCGGATGATTTCTCTCGTCTGCATTTCATCCACCGTCCAACTGTGCTGCCCTGTGGCTGCATTGCCAAAACCCATACAGCCCATGCAGATGCGGGAAACTGTCAAATCAGATTTGCCAAGTTTTGTATATTTCATATTACGACCTCCTAAAGAACTGTCCTAACCCAAGTCCTGAGGCTGTCTTCAGATTGTTTTCCGTTCAGAATTTTGCCTTCAATAATCGTCGTATCTGCTGAAACAGACGACTTTAATCCGTCCACACTCTTTCCGAATCCACTGCCACCGGAAGTGGCAAATAAAATAATCTTCTTCCCAGAGAAATCGTAACTCTCCAGAAAACTGTTGATAATCGTTGGCGCTACATACCACCAGATGGGAAAGCCCAACAGAATTGTGTCGTATGCCGCAATATCGGCGTCCCTATCTGCCAGTTCCGGACGGCTGCTCTTGTCATTCATTTCAACAGAACTGCGGGATTTTTTATCCATCCAATTCAAATCATCTTTTGTATAAGGCACCTGCGGTCTGATTTCATATAAATCTGCGTCTGCCGCTTGCGCCAATTCCTTTGCAACATGCGCCGTTGTCCCACTAGCACTAAAATACGCTACTAACATTTTGCTTTTCATTGATTCTACCTCCTTATTAATCCAACAATCTTTTCACGCAGTTGAACGTAATCTCATAAATCGTCATAAATACATAGTTGACATCTGCTTCTTCCATTGCCGTCCGCTGTTTCTCTGTAACAAAAGTATATGGATAGATACCGAACATAAATGGGAAGAATGTGTAAATAAAATCCTGCTTTTCAGAAACTCCCATATCCGGGAAATATTTATTGAGAGCAGACATCACGGTACGGATAGATTCCCCATACACAACCTTAAACGCTGCAAGATGTTCCGGGCGACTACCGGTTTCCATATCATAATGATTCATAGACATAATTTTTAAAAGCTGAGCACGTTTCTCCAGAGACCGGGCAAGCATATCAGCAAATTCGTCCTTTGTCATAACCTCTGTGCGCTCCATCGCTTCTCGCAGAGAGGCAATCCACAACTCATATTCCCGTTTTAATAGAGCCAAAAAAATTTCTTCTTTCGTCTGAAAATAGTTGTAAATGGAAGTGCGGGTAAAGCTGGTAACATTCCCAATCTCTTTTATAGTAATTTCCTTAAAGCTCATAGTTTGATACAGTTTTTCGCAGGCATTGATAATCTCCTCCCTGCGGGTCTCTGTCAGTTCAGGCGATCCTTTCGGCATAGGTGTACCTCCTTATTTCTTTGGTGCTTTTTTTGAAGGAAAAGCACTTGTCAATCACTTCACCGGTTTTCAGATATTGATAAGTTGGAAACTCAAACAGTACGGCCTTTAAGGTAACATAATCGGATTTTTCACCGCTAACTGTTGCCGGCATAGGGTAAAGCGCAAGTAATGATCCAACATTTTTCTTCATGGTTTCATTGCCTTCAAACTTGTTTATTTTTCCTGACACTGTGTCAGTATAATTAGTATAATACTATTCTGACACTGTGTCAATATGCCAAGAAAAAATTTCTTAAATTTTTTTGTCTAAAACAGCGGGCTTTGATACAAAATTATGACCACCCGTTTGACGTGCGATGTCGTCAAACGGGTGGTCATAATTTCCTGTTTCATCTCATACACTCTGTAACTCTTTTATCCACTGTTCTGATTCTTGTCTCGTTGTAAAGATTTGATAAGGGACTTTACTTTTTTCTAAAATACGCATCATTTCAGGTCTTGCATTTTCCTGATAATGACGAATCCAATCCTCAAAATCCGGGCGGACAATTTCTTCACAGCCTTCCGTCATATCCGGACGTGTTCTGCCATGATATTCTTCTGCCCGGGCATATGCACTTTTCAAACATATTTCAGTATCTATATCAAGAAAGATACAAAAATCTGCATACAAAAGCCTCTCTGCAAAAGTTCGTTGATAGTTTCCATCAATAATCCATGCAGATTTTTTCAATTCTATCTCAAGCAAACACTCAAAATCTTCATTGGTCCGGTGCACCCAACCTGGCAGCCAATATAGTTTATCCAAATGAATCACTGGTATCGAAAAAGCTTTTCCTATTTTTTGTGCAAGAGTGCTTTTCCCAGCTCCTCCACATCCGATAATTAAAATTCTTTTGTAAGAAAATTTCATTTTGGTATACCCCTGTCTAAATCCATATTTTTGTATTTTTTCTCATTCTTTGGCAGTTCGAAAATTCTTCCATAGTTCTGCTTTCTGCCTCACATAGGGATTTAATCATTTGACAGCAAATTTTCTTTTCAGGATAATCAGAGAATACATTTCATATTTCATAAAATCTTATCTAAGCTCAATATATCCGACTGCTCTTAATCGGCTGTCTTTTTTGTAAATATCAAATGATGAAAAAACGAAATACCTTTATATTGCTCCATATCGCAGACTTTCATTTCCAGTTCAAGCATATCAGAATACCATGTTTTGGAACGCTTTGCCTCAAAATCTTTGGATAAACCAAAAAAGGTCCTGATTCCATAGATATGGTTTAGCACCAGTCCGTTGTTCTGATTTACTTCAATCAGATATTGATTGGAATAGGTATGTCTGCCGCCAAATAAATTGTTTCCATTGTCCCCATTGGAAAGAATCTCTATTGCTGCGCCCGGGTCATTGTCAAAAACTGCATATGCCAAAATTCTTCCGCCAAGATTATGCTTAACCACAGACAATAATCCGTCCTGTTTTAATACTCTGGAAAGTTCACTCAGCACCGCTTCTTTATCTTCGACATATTCCAATACATTATGGCAAAAAATAATGTCATATGTATTATCTTTCATCGCTTTTAATTTTTCCAAACTTCCGCAAATCAATTCGTAATTTCCGTGGTCAATTCTGAGATGAATCATTTTCGTATCCGGCTCTATGGCTGTTACGTCATGGTGTTTTCCATAGTAATCTGCGCTCACACAGAAACCTGCGCCGTAATCAAGAACTTTTAATCTCTTTTTATTGGATAAATGTAGTTGTCTGTAAATCATATCATAGAACATTTTACCCCAAGGCTGTTCTATCATATTTCTGTAATCTTCCATTGAACTTGGCATATTTTCACTTCCTTTTTTTATTGCAATTTTATATTGATGTACCCTTTGAATCTTCATTTTTTTAAAAATCCGTACTTCCTGCAATCATCATTTTCTCTTTTCAAAACGTAAAAAAGGGTATTTCCACAAAAATTTTGTTCCTATGAATGTTTTTATAAATTACTTATAATGCTTCGCCTGTGTGCTATACATATGATAGTATAAGCCACTGGTATTTTTCATTAATTCCTCATGGTTTCCCTCTTCTTCAATCAAACCATTATTAAATACAATAATTCTGTCACAGAATCTACAGGAAGATAATCTGTGTGAAATATATATTGCCGTTTTACCATGTACCAATTGATCAAAGTTTTTATAAATCTCATATTCAGAAATCGGATCAAGAGCAGCTGTTGGTTCATCCAATACTACAATTGGAGCATTTTTATACAATGCTCTGGCAATGGCAAGTTTTTGACCTTCACCGCCAGATGGCTCAATCCCATTTTCCACAAACATCTTATAAATATATGTCTGGTCTTCTTCATCAAGACTTTCAATCCATTGGTCAATCCCTGCAATCTTATATATTTCTTTTAGGTCAATATTTTTCTCATCAAATGCAGTTACATTTTCTTTGAGCGTAAAAGCAAAAAGTCTAAAATCCTGAAACACAACGGATAACATTCTCATATATTCTACAAAGTTATATTCTCCGGCTTCTTTCCCATTTATCAAAATTTTACCTTCATAATTGTCATATAAATGACAAAGAAGTTTAATAAATGTAGTTTTACCTGCACCATTTTGACCTACAATTGCCATATGTTCACCAGCCTTAACTTTTACAGATATATTGTTTAATATGTACCTATCTGTATTTGGATATTTAAAGCTGACATTTTTGAATTCAATTTCACAGGCTTGTTCTGTCACTTTTTCTTCGTTATCAATCAAGTCCGGCAATCTGTTGTTTTCGCCATTAAAATCTTCAACAAAATCAATGTAGTACTTTAATACCGATGCAGTATACGTTACTTCTAAATAAGAATTTACAATTTGTCTTATCGCTCCGCTAAATCTGGAGGTGGCTTGGAATAAGCTTGAAAATTCACCAATCGTAATAACCTTTTTGAAAATATTCACAGCCAATAGTATATATATTGCACTGTCGCAAATAGTATATAATACGGAATCTAATGACCAATATTTATTAAATCTGGTATGATATTTTTTACTTGTTCTGTAGGTTTTATCAACATATTCATCATATTTATTTTCAAAAATTTGTGATGCTTCATATAAACGAATATCTTTTCCATATCTTGGCTCTTGTAGTTCCGTATTATAATAGGAACTGCCTCTTTCTATATGGCTCATATCGTCAAAAAAGTCTCGTCTTCCTTTATTGACTCTGGAAGTTATAAAAGAATTTGCAGCAAAAGAAATAATGACCGGAATCAATAACCAGGGAATTCTAGTACAAACTAAAGTCACTACTCCCAATGCAACGAAAACATTTGAAATGATATTTGATAAAGATGTAATAAGACCATTTACCTGTCCGGTTTCATTCAGCGCTCTTTCAGCGTTCTTTATCGTGTCTAACACATCTGTATCTTCAGTATATTTAAATTTCATATTGATGCAGTTCATACATAAATTGGTTTTTAACGCCCTATCGTACCTGGCACATATATTTCCAATATGCTCATCAGTAATTTTCTTTATAATTTGACTTATAAAGATGCCAAGACATATAAATGCAATCCAAAAAATCACTACTCCTAAATTTCTTTTCGATGGCTCCGCTATTTCGTCAATTAAGTATCTCGAGCCAACAATAGAAATAAATGGTGAAATAGAATTTATAATGATACTTATAGTAAGTAATAAAAAATAATTTTTGTTGGTCTTCCAAGCAAATTTTCCAAAGAATTTCAAGCAACGAATGATATCTTTTCTATTTTTCATCATCTTGTCCTCCCCTACTGTCGCATTTGGCGTCTCCCTTATCTTTGTAACGCCCCCTCTCTTCGCTCGGCGGCACATCGGTCGACGCCATTTTAGAAATGCTGTCGCATTTGGCGTCTACCTCATCTTTGTAACGCCCCCTCTCTTCGCTCGGCGGCACATCGGTCGACGCCATTTTAGAAATGCTGTCGCATTTGGCGTCTCCCTCATAATACTGGGACTGAATTCGGAACATATAGGCATATTTTCCATTCCTAGCCATCAGTTCATCATGGGTCCCTTCTTCCACAACCACTCCATCCTCAAACATTGCAATCTTATCGCAAAATCTGGTGCTTCCCAGCCTGTGTGAGATAAATAGCGCTGTTTTTCCCTGTATCATCTTTTCAAATTCCCGATACATTTTGTCTTCTGCCAAAGCATCCAGAGCAGCCGTCGGCTCGTCTAAAATAACAATATCTCCACCTTTATATAAAGCTCTCGCCATAGCGAGTCTCTGTTTTTCCCCGCCGGATAAATCAATGCCTTCTTTATCAAAAATCTTTAATAAATTCGTATGTATACCTTTTTCATAGGAATCAACTTTTTCTTTTAATCCGCTTTGTTCCAATACAGCATTTACTTTATCCATATCTGTATCTTCCTCTTTGGCAAAAGAAACATTCTGGAATATCGGCATTGCAAAACATTCTATATTCTGAAACACTGGAGAGAATAATTTAAAATATTCTTCCCGATTATACTCTTTTATGTCAATTCCATTTAAAAGTATTCTGCCTTCATTTGGCTCATACAATTTCATCATAAGTTTTATAAAAGTAGATTTTCCCGCTCCATTGACACCTACAATCGCAAGTTTTGTTCCATTATTAATAGTAAGATTAACATGCTTTAAAACGTAATTATCGTGTCCCGGATATTTAAAACTTACATTCTCAAACTGGAATTCAAACTTATCAAGACTAATATCTGTGATATGTCCATCTGTTTCATCGGCAGTTTCTTTATCTTCCTGCCAATCCACAAAATTTCTATAATCATTAATCATTAAGCAGTTGCCTCTTATGCTGGAATAAATCCAATTTACATATCCTACAGAGTCATGAAATGTAGATACTAATCCAACATAAAGAACAAAATCTGATATTTGATAATTTCCTGATATTACGTTATAGACAAGCCAAGCATACATAAGCACTTTTTGAATCAGCAATACTGATTCTACACTCACACCAAACAAAACCATTCTGTTATGATGCTTGATATCTAAATCTGCATAGGTATTATTTACATCATCGAATTGTTTTCTAAAAACTTTTGACATATGAAAAAGTCTTATATCCTTTGCAAAATCAAAATTTTTAGAAGTCGATTCAAGGTAAGTCATTTTACGCCATGTCGGAGCCATCGCATCTGAAAATTTCTTTTTATCAAGACTTGTAAAATAATTTGATATTTTTGCTATACCAAAAGAAATAATAATGAAAAGTATCATCATTATAATATTTTGTATCCCAATGAGTGCCGCAGACAATATCATTAAAGTTCCCTGAGCTATAAAATTCCTGCTCTGGTATAAAACGCCATGAAACCCATTGCCTCTGATTAATGCTGTTTTTGCTTTTTGTGCATAATCCAAGAAGTCCGGCGATTCCATATTTTTAAAATCCGTATGGAAAATTTTATCCATCCTCTTCTTTTCCACATATCCTTCCGTTTTTCGATATTCAAATTCGAAGCTGTTATAACATGTGGTACTGATTAAATCAAAAATCATTGCAACAATACAGATTGCAATCGTATAACCTATGATTTTGTCCAAAGGCAAACCATTTTCTATAAAGGACAAAATAAATTTAGGGGCATATGTCCACATTAATGTTCTGACGATGTCCCCAATTGGTTTAATCAAAGTAATTGCCAAAAGACGTAAATTACTTTTTTTTTCAATATTTAGCGCATAAATAAAATTACTTAAAAACCCATATGTCTTTTGTTTTTTCATATATCTCCTCCCAAAAGTTTATATACATACTATTTATTCACCCACACAAACTTTTAATTACATTTTGTAATTTGTTTCAACTTCAATAATAATGATAACAAATTCTATAGAATCCAACTTTATTTCATCAAAAGCAGTATCTAAACCAATATTATCAGATAATTCCCCTATTTCAATGATGAATTGGATAATTTCTTTACGATATTTTGCGATAAATTATAATATCTCCAAAATCGAAAAAACGCTGGGAACATTGATGTTTCCAGCGTTTCTATCAGTTCCTTATATGTGATGATTTATTTCATCTGGTATGCGAACTTTTCATAAAACGCTTTATTTATGGTGCTTATGGGACCTTTAAAAATTCTTTAACCAACTTTTCAATTGGCCAGGAATATTTATTCTATTTTTCATCCGTATTCTTCTATCAAAATTGGTCAAATAGAAAAGTTGGTCAGGCTGATTGATAATTGGTCAAAATTATAATTGATGTTCCAACAGCCATTGCAATATGTCCTCATAGTCTGCCTCATCTGATGCCACATCAAGAATCAAATTCGACAATTCATCTTGTGTATACTCTAATTCATATCCATTGATTGCTAGAAAAACCAACATTGCATGAGCACCTATTCTTTTATTGCCATCTACCATTGCATGATTTTTTACTAAACCATAACAGAGCCTCGCTGCCTTTGCCTGAATGCTTGGATATATTTCTTCTCCACCATAAGACTGAAATGGACTTTTCAATGCTGATTCAAGTAACCCCACATCTCTAATTCCATCACTGCCACCGGTAGCATCAATCAATTGTGAATGCAACATCAACACCTGTTCTTTTGTAAGTTTTATCATTTGGCAAGCACCTCATACGCTTTTCTATTCTGTGCTATCAGCCTTTTTGAAATGCTTAAAACATCTTCATCGGAAGCAACAGAATCCTCTTCAGCCCTACTAAAATCAATCACAAGATATCTTGGAACATTGTTTTTTAGTATAACCGCTGTACCATGCTCATCAACTAATCTTGCTACTTTAGAAAAATTCTGATTTGCCTCTGTAATGGAAACCATTGTATTTGTATCAATTGTCATTGTGAATACCTCCTAACATTTGTACTTATAGTATACGCAAATTATAGGATAAATTCAACCTATTGACATCAAATTTTATCTGATTACTTTTTTCCATATCATTAATCTGTATTACACAGACCATATACGATAATTCATCTTGTACAAACTGTAAAAGATTTATTTTCCAATTTCTCTTTATCTGCATCCTTCTGTCCACTATCATCTTCCGATGCCAATCCAAACTTTACCCCCCACTCTTGACAAATAATCGAAAAAACGCTGGGAACATTGATGTTTCCAGCGTTTCTATCAGTTTCTTATATGTGATGATCTATTTCATCTGTGCGGCTACTTCTTCAGCAAAATTTTCTTCTTTTTTCTCAAGACCTTCTCCTGTTTCAAAACGGACAAATTTCTTTAATGTGATTGCCTCGCCTACTGCTTTAGATACCTGCTCTAAATATTTTGCCACGGACTGCTTTCCGTCCTCTGCCTTTACATATACCTGATCTAACAGACAAACTTCTTTGAACTGCTTATTCAAACGCCCCATAATCATACCCTCAATAACCTTCTCCGGTTTCTGAGATTCCTTAGGATCATTCATAATCTGTTCTTTTAGAATTGATTTTTCATGTTCTATATATTCAGCACTGATTTCATCTGTTGAAATAAACTTTGCATTCAATGCAGCAATCTGCATTGCAATATTTCTTAATGCCTCTTCTACCGCAGCATCCTTTGGAGCATCTGCTTCCACAAGAACACCGATTCTTCCGCCGCCGTGAATATAAGAAACAACTACGCCGTCAGTTACCAATTTTTCAAATCTTCTGATATTCATGTTTTCTCCAATAACAGCAATCTGAGATACCAGCTCATCCTTTACGGTCTTTGCCGGATCCAGTTTCCATGTATCTGTCATCAAAGTATCTACATCTTTTGCATCAGAATCTAAAATCTGATCTGCGACATTTGCTACAAATGTCTGGAATTTTTCATTCTTTGCCACAAAATCTGTCTCTGAGTTTACTTCTACGATTGCAGCTCTACCCTCTTTTACAGCAGTGTAGACGATTCCTTCTGCCGCAATTCTTCCTGCTTTTTTAACTGCAGAAGCTTCCCCTTTTTTTCTTAAAACTTCAATCGCTTCTTCCTGGTTTCCATCTGTCTCTACTAGAGCATTTTTACATGCCATAACACCAGCACCTGTTAATTCTCTTAATTCTTTTACCATTGCTGCTGTGATTGTCATAATATGATTCCTCCTAAACTTTCCCAATACTTCCGGCATACAATCATCACACCGCTGCCGGCTTCTTCCATTGATTATTCTTCTACTGTTTCTTCTTCTACTACAGGAGCTTCTTCCGTCTCTTCTGCTTCACTTACAGATTCAACCGGCATTTCCTCACCCTGATTTGCTTCAATAACAGCATCTGCCATCTTTGAAACAATCAGTTTTACAGCTCTGATAGCATCATCATTACCCGGAATAACATAATCTAATTCTTCAGGGTCACAGTTTGTATCTGCAATACCAATCAGAGTAATACCCAGCGCATGTGCTTCCTGAACACAAATTCTTTCTTTTTTAGGATCAACTACAAAAATTGCATCTGGGAGTTTTTTCATATTTTTGATACCGCCCAGATTCTTCTCCAGTTTGTCCCATTCTTTTTTCAGATTGACAACTTCCTTCTTTGGCAGAACATCAAATGTTCCATCCTCTGACATTTTCTCAATATCTTTTAATCTTTTAATTCTTGATTGAATTGTTTTGAAGTTTGTGAGCATGCCTCCTAACCATCTTTCATTTACATAATACATGCCACATCTCTCTGCTTCTTCTTTTACAGCATCCTGTGCCTGTTTTTTTGTTCCCACAAAAAGAACTGTTCCGCCATCTGCTGCAATATCTGCTACAGCCTTGTACGCTTCATCTACTTTTCCCACAGATTTCTGTAAGTCAATAATGTAAATACCATTTCTCTCTGTGTAGATGTATGGAGCCATTTTAGGATTCCATCTTCTTGTCTGATGTCCAAAATGAACACCTGCTTCTAATAAACTTTTCATTGAAATAACGCTCATTTTCTTTTCCCTCCTGGTTTTTAAATATTTGTATTTCCAATAAACTAATATTGGAACATACAGTTTCTTCCATCTGCTTCTATGTGTCAGACGACCCCGAGCAAGGGCACCGGTCTGATACTCCACAGATGTGTTTAATACAGCCCAAATATCATAGCATAAAAAAAAGAAGGTTGCAATACCTATTTGTCATCAATAATCCAACGCAAACAGCCAACAGAGATATTTCCCTGTTTTATATTTTTTATTTTAAAGTGACTTTTCCGGTATTTTATTTTGTACATATCCACATTCAACATCTGCACAGGCCAGTTTATTTCCCTTTTCTACCATATATCCACCACATTTTGGACATTTTTCTGTAGAAGGCTTCTGCCATGACATGAAATCACAATCCGGATTGTCAATGCAGCCAAAATATCTTCTTCCTTTTTTCGTTTTTCTAAGAATAACATCTTTTCCGCATTTCGGACATGGCACTCCCGCTTTTTCCAAATATGGTTTTGTATTTTTACAGTCAGGAAATCCTGGACATGCAAGAAATTTTCCATGAGGTCCGTATTTAATTACCATACGTCTGCCACATTCTTCACAAATTTCATCAGATTCTTCATCGGCTATATGAATTTTTTCTAATTTTTGTTCTGCATCTTTGACCATCTCATTCAAATCCGGGTAAAAATTACGGATAATTGTTTTCCACTCTACCGTACCTTCTTCCACAGCATCCAGAAGAGATTCCATATTTGCAGTAAAATCAGTATTTATAATTACCTTAAAGGCAGTTTTCATCACATTATTGACTGCCTCTCCCAATTCCGTAACATACAGATTCTTTTTTTCTCTTGTGACATATCTTCTTGCAATAATTGTTGTAATCGTTGGAGCATAAGTGCTTGGTCTTCCGATTCCCTGTTCCTCCATGGCCTTAACCAGTGCCGCTTCCGTGAAATGTGCCGGTGGCTGAGTAAAATGCTGATTTTCTTCAAATTTTACGAAAGTCGGCACTTCGTCTTTTTCCAATTTTGCGATTGCATTGTTTGTGACCACCTTCTCATTGTCACTCTCTGTATATATTTTCATAAAGCCGTCAAAATCCAGTCTGGATGTAGAAGCATGAAATACATAATTTCCTGCTTCTATCGCCACATTTGTCGTCTCATATACTGCACTTTGCATACGGCTTGCCACAAATCTTCTCCAAATCAACTGATATAGCCGAAATTGGTCTCTTGGAAGCTGGTCTTTTACCTTCTCCGGTATCAGTGTAACATCTGTCGGACGGATAGCTTCATGCGCATCCTGAATCTTTTTCCCTGTCGTTTTTACATTAATTTCTTTTGTCATGTAAGTCTGACCATAATTTTTTTCAATAAATTCTTTTACCTGGGCTTCTGCCGTCTCAGAAACTCTTGTGGAATCTGTACGCAGATATGTGATTAAGCCTACGCTTCCTCTTTCTTTAATGTCTACGCCCTCATATAACTGCTGGGCAATACGCATTGTTTTCTGCGTGGAAAAATTGAGCGCCTTTGATGCTTCCTGCTGTAAAGTACTTGTCGTAAAAGGAATTGGAGCTTTTCTGGTCCTGCTGCCTTTTTTGACATTCTTTACCGTAAAGTCACATCCCTGTAATTCACCGATAATATTGTCCAACTGCTGCTTTCCGCTAATTTCGATTTTTCCTTTTTTATCCCCATAAAAATTTGCAGCAAACTCTTTATTTTTATATTTCAAAACGACATCCATATCCCAATATTCTTTTGGAATAAAGGCATTGATTTCTTCCTCTCTATCACACAACATCCGTAAAGCAACAGACTGTACTCTTCCTGCACTCAATCCCCGTTTGATTTTCATCCATAAAAGAGGACTGATACTATATCCTACCATTCTGTCAATTACTCTTCTTGCCTGTTGGGAATCTACAAGATTCATATCAATTTCCCGAGGATTTTTTAAAGATTCTTTCACTGCAGATTTTGTAATTTCATTAAATGTAATTCTGGATGTTTTTTTCTTATCTAATTTTAGCGAATTTGCAAGATGCCAGGAAATGGCTTCACCTTCCCGATCCGGGTCAGTCGCCAGAAATACTTTATCAGCTCTTTTTACGCAGCGTCGCAGTTCTGCCAGTTTATCTCCTTTTCCCCGTATTGTAATATATTTAGGCTCATAGTCATGTTCAATGTCAATTCCCATAGTACTTTTTGGAAGATCTCTCACATGTCCATTGGAAGCCACTACTTCATAATTTGACCCGAGAAATTTTTTTATAGTTTTTACCTTTGCGGGTGATTCCACAATTACAAGATATTTTGCCATAAACATCTCCTTTGACAGTTTGTCCATGTTTTCATTTTATTCTTATATAACAATTTTCTGCTGTCTGTTCTACAAACCCCTGCAACTGAAGCTGCAGCAGAACATTAACAAGTCTTTCATATTCCAGCCCTGTAGCCTCCAACAACTCGTATATATTTTTGGACTGTAAACTTAACTCACTATACACCATGAAAAAATCTTTTTCAAGTGTTTTTTCTCCTGCGTTGCTCTCACTTTCCTCCTTAAATACTACGTATTTAAAATCTTCTAAGATATCTTCCGGCGATGTCACAATATCGGCTCCCGCCCTGATAAGTCTGTTGCATCCCATACTGGCACAATCTCCCAGTTTTCCGGGAACAGCCATAATATCCTTTCCCTGTTCCAACGCCCATTCTGCCGTAATTAAAGAGCCACTGTTCTCTCTGGCTTCCACAATAATTATTTTATCTGCCAATCCACTGATAATTCTGTTTCTTTGGGGAAAATGCCATGCCAAAGGTTTTGTTTCCGGTGGATATTCAGATAAAATTCCTCCATTACTACAGATTTTTTCATACAGTTCTATGTTTTCTGCGGGATAGCACAAGTCTGCCCCACAGCCCAGCACTGCAAAAGTAGGCGTTCCACCTTTAATCGCTCCTAATTGACTATATGTATCGATTCCTCTCGCCATTCCACTAATAATTTGTATTCCTCTTTGAGAGAGATAGGTGGAAATTTTCGTAGCAGTTTTTCTTCCGTAATCCGTACAGGCTCTCGCCCCCACCATTGCCACCGCCGGAATATTTTCATCCGGCAGTCTTCCCTTATAAAAAAGATAATAAGGACTGTAGGAAAAGGGACGCAGTTTGGAAGGAAATTCAGTATCGCTCTGGCACACAAAATGAATCTTCTTTTGTTCCAACAGATAAAAAAACTCCTCTGGAACAAAGTTTTTTCTTGTGCTGACCATGTTCTCTGCTTCCCTCTTTGACATTCCGGCACGAAGCATCAATTCAGATGTCTCTGCCTGATACAAATTACGGATTCCCCCAAAAATTTTTAGTAATTTCGTTATTTTTTGCTGATAAATTCCTTCTATTTTTGATATCCATGCCCAACATTCTCTATCCGTCATATTTCTTGCTTCCGCTTCCTTTTATCTCACGATTCTCGCTTTAAAGCTTAATGCCTCTGCAATATCTTCCGTATTGATGTCTTTTTTCTGTTTTAAATCAGCGATTGTTCTCGCTACTTTTAATAATTTTTCATAAGACCGGACACTGAGCTGCATCTTATTATAAATCTGTTCTGCCATTTCCTGTTCTTTCTTATTTAAATGACAATATTCTATAATTTTTTGTCCTTCCAGCTGTCCATTGTATAAAACAGACTCTTTCTGATAACGTTCTCTCTGCACCTCCACGGCAGCGTTTACTCTTTCTCTGATTTGTTCGGAACTTTCCTGCTCCTGCCTCTCTCCCAAATCTGTATAATCTACAGCCTTTAAATAAACACATAAATCCATGCGGTCTATGATTGGTCCACTGATTTTTTCTGTATATTTTCTTACCTCATACTCTGTACAGCGGCATCGGTTTCGATTGGGATAGTAGCCGCATCGACAGGGATTCATCGCAGCAATCAAAATAAAATCTGCAGGAAATACATATTTTCCTCCTGTTCTCGCTACAGATATCTTGCGTTCTTCTAACGGCTGCCTCAGACTCTCCATTACTTTTCCTGAAAATTCCGGCAGCTCGTCCAGATACAGTACACCGCCATGTGCTAATGTAATTTCTCCCGGCTTAGGATTCATTCCTCCGCCGGTCATAGCAGGAAGGGTGACTGTATGATGCGGACTTCTAAACGGCCTTCTGATTTTACCTCCATTTAAATTTCCCACAATACTCTGTATTTTTGATATCTCAATCGCCTCTTCCGGACTCATTTTCGGGAGTATGGTAGAAAAGGCTTTCGCCAACACAGATTTACCGGTACCGGGCGGTCCTACCATTAATAGATTGTGTTTTCCTGCTGCACTGATTTCTGCCGCTTTTCTTGCCGGAATCTGTCCTGCAATCCATTTAAAATCATATTTTTCAGAATCAGAATCTTCCGGAAAAATATTTTCGCTCACTTCTTTATTTTTTTGAAACGGAATTTCTCTGTAATCTCCCGTAGAGAGCAGACGGACAAGTTGATTCAATCTCTCTACGCCAATCATCCGGATTCCCTGAACAAAACTACACTCTTCTACGTTTTCTGCAGGGACAAAACACTCGCGGACTCCGCTATCAACCGCACTCAAAACAATCGGAAGAACACCGTTTACGGGAAGTACTTCTCCATTCAGACTGAGTTCTCCGATAAACATTTTATCCTCTAATCCGCTTTCTATAATGTTTAAAATCTTCAAAATAGAGACTGCGATAGAAAGATCAAAATGTGTTCCTGTTTTTCGTACATTTCCCGGGGAAAAACTAATTGTGATTTTCTTTGGCGGAAGATCAAATCCTGAATTTTTTAATGCAGTGCGCACTCTCTGTCTGGATTCCCTGACATCAGACGCTAAAAGACCTACCATATCAAAAGATGGCAGGCCATTACAAATATCCGTTTCCACTACAACAGGCACAACTTCAAGCCCTGTAATCGTGGCACAATTTATTTTACATACCATTTATTTCCCCTTTTGTATATTCACATATTGTTTGTATCAACAATATATCACACTTTGTATGAATTGTCAAAAGCTTTTTTTAATTTGTGCAATGCTTTTTTTTCAATTCTGCTGACATAGCTTCGGGAAATTCCCATAAAAGCTCCCACTTTTTTCTGCGTCAATGGTTCATTTCCATCCAGACCATATCTCTTTATAATAATCTCTCTTTCTCTAGGCGTTAAAATTCCCTCCACATATTGTTTTACCCGGGTCACATCTTCTGCATTTTCCATGCGCTTCAACGCATCAGGCTCATCATTTTCAATGACATCAATTAAACTGATTGTATTTCCTTCTTTATCCATACCAATGGGCTCGTTTAACGATATTTCCCTGTTTTTCTTCTTCTCTCCCCGGAGCATCATTAAAAGTTCATTTTCTATACACTTGGAAGCATATGTGACAAGTCGGTTTCCCTTTGTGGGGTTATAAGTATTAACCGCTTTAATCAATCCTATAATTCCAATCGATATTAAATCTTCACTCTCTCTATTCTCACTGTAATATTTTTTTGCAATATGCGCTACCAGTCTTAAATTGCGCTCAATGAGTATGTCCTTTGCTTTTTCGTCCCCTTTCTGATATCTTTCTACAAACGCCTTCTCTTCCTCGGGAGTTAAGGGCTCTAAAAAAGTTTTCACCTTTAGCACCTCTTGACATACTTAATCTATCTTATGCCAAAGAATAATCTGTGGTGCCTGTACCCTGAAAATAAACTTTCTGGGCTTATTTTCTTTTATTTTTCCGGTATTGTATCTGTGTCTTTCATGCGTAGAACATCCCCCTGTTCCGGCTCTGTTTCAAGTCGAATCCAAAGCTTTTGTTTGGGATGGGGACAACTCTCCATAAGGTTTCCCTCTTCGTCCTCGATTGACAATACTTTGGTTTCTATATCGTTTCCGTCAGGTTTCATAATTTCTATCGTCTGCCCTACAGAAAATTTATTTTTCTGCTCTATTTCGCAACGCGATTTTTCGGCTTTTTCCCCCACAATTCCCAGATATATGTAATCTCTTTCATAGACATTATTGTCATAAATCTGCGTTGTATTATCCGGCTTTCCAAAGAAAAATCCGGTAGTATACTGACGATAGGTACACTGCGATATCAATCTCCGATACTTTTCCAGATTATTTTCATATATTTTTGGGTTTTCCAGATAATCATCGATTGCCATGCGATAAGTACGGGCTACCGTTGCTACATACAACGCTGTTTTCATTCTTCCCTCTATTTTAAAACTATCAATTCCGGCGTCTATCAATTCCGGAATGTGTTCAATCATACATAAATCTTTAGAATTAAAAATATATGTACCTCTCTCGTTCTCTTCCACCGGCATATATTCTCCCGGTCTGGATTCCTCCACCACTGCATACTTCCATCGACATGGATGGGTACAAGCGCCCTTATTGGCATCTCTTCCCGTCATAAAACTGCTGAGCAGACATCTTCCGGAATAAGAGATACACATTGCTCCATGCACAAATGTTTCGATTTCCATATCATCCGGAATATTCCGACGAATCTCTTTTATCTCTGCAAGAGAAAGTTCCCGGGCAGAAACCACCCGCCTGGCTCCCAGCTGATACCAGAAATTATAAGTTCCATAATTTGTGTTGTTTGCCTGCGTACTGATATGCAGTTCCATTTCCGGCAGAATTTGCTTTGCAATCAAAAAAATGGCCGGATCCGAGATAATTAACGCATCTGGATTTACCTTTTTCAAATCATGAAAATATTCCTTTACCGGCTCAATATCTGCATTATGCGCTATAATATTAGCTGTGACATACACTTTTACTCCATATTTATGGGCAAATTTCACACCCTGCGCCATTTCCTCCAGCGAAAAATTCTTTGCCTTCGCCCGAAGACCAAAGACTTCTCCTCCGATATATACAGCATTCGCGCCAAAACGAACTGCTGTTTTCAATACTTCCAGACTGCTGGCCGGTACCAGCAGTTCCGGCCCTTTTCTCTGTATCTGACTCACACGTTTCCTCCCAATCTCTGACTATTTCTTTACAGACATCGTAATTCCATCTCCCAGAGGTATTACTGTCGTTTCCAATTCCGGATGATTTTTTACGGTCTCAAGATATTCTCTCATTCGCTTATGTATTGTTCTGTCCCGTCTGCGTACCACATATTTGGATTCTATCAAATCCCCTTCCTGAAACACATTGTCTGTTACCAGCACACCTTCTTTTTTCATCAGCCGCAGCACTTCTGGAAGAAAATGAATGTATTGTGCCTTTGCCGCATCCATGAAAACAAAGTCAAACTGTTCCGGGCGCAGCCCGGGCATAATATCCATTGCATCACCTTCCAACAGCTCAATCACATGTTCTTTCCCCGCCAAAGTAATATTTTCTTTTGCTTCTGTAATACGTTTTTTATAATTCTCAATGGTCACGATAACAGCATCATCCGCAATGTTCTCACTCATTAAAATGGCTGAGTACCCGATTGCGGTACCCAGCTCTAAAATTTTTTTTGGCCTTTTTATAGACAGCATGACCCGTAAAAAACTTTCCATCTCTTTACGGATGATTGGCACGCCGTCTTTATGTGCCTTCTGTTCGATTTTTTCCAAAATCGGACTGTTCGGTTTTTCCAGAGAATGAATATACGTGACAATTCTCTCATCTACTATCATGTTACTTTTTTGTTTCACTTTCTTTTTTATTTTCTTCCGGTCCTGCATTAATAATTTCAAAAATATCTTCCCCACTTTGGGAAGTATTGAAGGAATATGTACCTGGCTGAATAGCTTTTACTCCATAGATTACTGACTGGATATAAAAGATATCTTTATCATCAATCACACCATATTCCTCAAGAGTTTTTCCTAGTTTTTTCACGGTCGTTCCCTGCTCAACAGTAAAAGTCATATCCGTTCCCGGTGCGGGCTCTACTCCTTCACTGTTAAAAATCTTTGCACCAAAATTGAATGCTGTAGTGGCACAGACGACCGCGATTACCAACATAACTACATACTTTAACAATTTCAATGAAACATTTGCAAAACCCTGAGAAGTTTTTCTATTATCCATATAGACTCCTGACTATTCTACTTCCATGATAATCGGCAAAATCATCGGACTTCTCTTCATCGTTTTCCAGAGATATTCTCCCAGACTGTCTTTGATTACCATCTTAATTTTTCCCCAGTCCGCATTTCTGCTTTCCAGGCAGTCCATCAATGCGTTTGTCACAACATTTTTGGCATTTTCAATAAGATTTTCGGATTCTCTCACATACACAAATCCTCTGGTTACAATATCCGGACCTGACAGAATCTGATTTGAATATTTTTCTAAAGTCAAAACAACAATAATAATACCGTTCTCTGCCAGATTCTGTCTGTCGCGTAATACAATATTTCCAACATCACCCACGCCCAGTCCGTCAACTAATACTGAGCCCGCAGGTACTTTTCCTGTTATTTTTGCTTCTTCTGTTCCAATACTCAGCACATCTCCTGACTGCATAAGGAATACATTCTCTTTTGGAATTCCCATACTCTGTGCCAATTCACCATGTTCCTTTAAATGCCGGAATTCTCCATGGACCGGAATAGAATATTTTGGTTTGATCAGAGAATACATCAGTTTTATCTCTTCCTGACAGGCATGCCCCGACACATGGGTATCCTGAAAAATAACTTCTGCCCTCTGTTGGTATAATTCATTAATTACTTTTGATACGGCCTTTTCATTTCCCGGTATCGGCGTAGAACTGAAAACGACTGTATCACCCGGTTTAATATGCACTTTTTTGTGCAGAGACGCTGCCATACGGGAAAGAGCTGCCATAGATTCTCCCTGACTGCCCGTGGTAATGATAACCAGCTGGTCATCTGTATAGTTGTCCATCTCTTCTATACTAATTAATGTATTTTCAGGAATTTTCAAATATTCCATCTCTCTGGCAACAGAGATGATATTTACCATACTTCTTCCTTCAACAATTACTTTACGTTTGTACTTACATGCTGTATTAATAATCTGCTGAACGCGGTCCACATTGGATGCAAATGTTGCGATTATAATACGGCTTTTGGTATGCTCTGCAAAAATATGTTCAAAAGTACTGCCCACTGTTCTCTCCGACGGAGTAAATCCCGGTCGAATTGCATTTGTACTGTCACACATAAGTGCCAATACTCCTTTTTTCCCCAGCTCACTGAATCTGGTAAGATTAATGGCATCCCCAAACACCGGTGTGTAATCCACTTTGAAATCACCTGTATGCACAATAACTCCCACCGGAGTGTGAATTGCAAGGGCTGCCGCATCAGCGATACTATGGTTTGTTCGGATAAATTCTATTCGAAATTCTCCCAAATGAATACTCTGTCCAAACTTGATAACCTTACGCTTTACGACATCCAATAATTCATGTTCTGCCAGTTTTCCTTCAATAATACCCATCGTAAGCTTTGTCCCATATATAGGCACATTGATTTCTTTTAATACATATGGCAGTGCACCGATATGATCTTCATGTCCATGTGTAATAACAAATCCTTTTATTTTATCTACATTTTCTCTCAAGAAAGTAATATCCGGTATCACGCAGTCAATTCCCAGCATATCATCTCCCGGAAATGAAAGACCACAATCCACAACAACAATACTGTCGTGATATTCAAAGGCAGTCATATTCATTCCAATCTGTTCCAAACCGCCCAGTGGAATTACCTTTATTCTTGAATTTTCATCCATCTTTTTCCAATTTCCTCCTGTTTTAATTTTCCGATCCGATACAAGGAAAGAGGCTCTTTATCTTTCCCTCATAAAAAGCCCCCTTTCGACACCTGATGCCCGAAAACTCAGTCCTCTGTAGTAATATTTACGTCCTCTAACAATTCAGAAAAAATTTTTCCAATATACTCAATTTCAGAATCGTCTATTACCATTTCATAAACTGCTTCTTCCTCTCCGTCATCAGATATGTCTTTTAAAATATAAGCCGTAGCCTCCTCACTCTCGTCATCTTCTGCCACGAGAATGTAATTTACATTATTAATTCTTGTCTCTTCGAGAACAAACATTTCTACTTCATTGCCCTCTTCATCTACAAAAACAATCTTTTCTTCCATTGAAATTTTCTCTCTTTCGACTTTCTGTTCACGGTAAGGTATGTATCTTTTTTAATTCCTCACCGTTGAGATAATCCTCCAATATCACTTTTGCTGCAATCTGATCTACAAACTGATTTCTGTTTTCCTTTTTTATCCCCATATAATCCATGATTTCATAAGCCTCTACCGTACTCAGCCTCTCATCTTGAAATATAATAGGCATCCCTGTGCGTCTCTCCAGCATAGTGGCAAACTCTTTCGTTTTTTGTACTCTCTCTCCCTCTGTACCGTCAAGCATAACAGGATACCCGAGTACTATTTTTTCCACATCATATTCCTGAATCAACTGCTCAATGCGCGCCAATGTCTTTCTTAATCTTTTTGGAGAATCCCGTCGTATAATTTCAATTCCTCCCGCCGTGAGACCCAGAGGATCCGTGACGGCTACACCTACTGTTTTTGCTCCAAAATCTAATCCCATAATTCTCATGATTTCACCTGAATATGCGCACAGCGATAAGACCTTCTTATAAGGTCTTTATCTGATATTGTTATTTTTTTAATTTGTTATTGATGTAATATTTCACAGCTTCTTCAATTAGCTCGTCCCGCTCTACTTTTCGGACCAGGCTTCTTGCGTTTTTATAGCTTGTAATATAGGTAGGGTCCCCTGACATAATATACCCTACAATCTGATTGAGAGGATTATAGCCTTTTTCTGCCAGTGCTGCATATACCTGTTCAAAAATTTCCTCAACGCCTAATTTCTGTTCCTGCGGAACTTTAAAGAACTGCGTATTCTGTGTACTACTTGAATTGCTCATCTTATCACGTCCTTTTTTCGCCTTTATCGGCATTATAGTATAAGTTTAATATAAAACTTACCTAGTGGCAAGCATTATTTCATGACTAACAAAATCCTTCAATGTCACTTCCATAATAATTCCTGACAAATTTTCCGGATTCTTCAATGCTACCTCTATGTAGTCTTTCGTATGGCCTATCCAATACGAGATTCCCTTAATTACTTTTTTTTCTTCAAACAGTACCGACGTTCTTTGTCCAATCCTGCTTTCTCTGTAGTTTCTCGTCAGTTTTGCTCCTAATTTAATCAGACGTTCACTCCGCTTTGCTTTCTCGCTCTCCGCAACCTGCTGTTCCATCCTTGCAGCTACCGTGCCGTCTCTTTTCGAATATCTGAACACATGCAGCTGTGCAAACTCTATTTTTCTTACAAAATCTTCTGTCTCTTCATAATCTTCCTCGGTCTCTCCCGGAAATCCGACAATAATATCTGTAGTAATTGCCGGACTTTGAAACGCCCTGCGAAGCATTTCACATTTTTTATAGTATTCCCCGGATGTGTAATGTCTATTCATTTTTTTCAACGTCTTATCACATCCACTCTGCAGAGAAAGATGAAAATGCGGACAGATTTTTTTCATGTTACACAATCTTTTTACAAAATCTTCTGTTATAATTTCAGGCTCAAGAGAACTCAGACGAATCCTCTCTATTCCCTCAATTTCTTCCGCCATCTCCAAAACATCTATCAACTTCTTCCCATGGTCTTCATAACAACTTAGGTTAATTCCTGTCAGCACAATTTCCTGAAATCCGTTAGATGCAAGCAGAATCATCTCCTCCCTGATCTGTTCCATGCTCCGGCTTCTTATTCTGCCACGGGCATAAGGAATAATACAGTAAGAGCAAAAATTATTACATCCATCCTGAATTTTTATATGTGCTCTCGTATGACCTGTCACCGTTGTAATGGAAAGGTTTTCATATTCCTTAGTCTCATCAATATTTATTACATAAGGACATGTGTCATCTTTTGCAGCATTACCGGCATAATATTCCTCTAAAATCCGAACAATATCTCCCTTTCTGTTGTTTCCCACAATAATGTCTACCGCGCTATCATTTTTCACTTCTTCGGCGGCCGTCTGGACATAACATCCTACAGCGACTACTACAGCATTCGGATTGTTCTTTTTTGCTTTGTGCAGCATTTGTCGGGATTTCCGGTCTGCCATATTTGTTACCGAACATGTATTTACAATATATACATCCGCAGGCTCTTCAAAAGGAACAATCGTATATCCTGCCTTTTTCAGCGTCTGCGTCATTGCCTCTGTTTCATAGGCGTTTACTTTACAGCCTAAGTTATGTAGCGCTGCTCTTCTCATGAAAATTTTCTCCTTTACAGCAATTTAACTAAATTTTTACCATAATTTTGGTATTTGTTCTGATTGAACAAACACCAAATCCATGCTATGATTGTCCTATAAGAAAGTGAGGTGTTTGAAAAATGAAAACAGTTACAATTAATTTAGGCTCAATCGATAAAGTAAAATCTTTCGTTAATGATATTACCAAGTTTGACAGTGATTTCGATTTAGTTTCCGGTCGCTATGTAATTGATGCAAAATCTATTATGGGAATTTTCAGTCTTGATCTTTCCAAACCTATTGACCTCAACATTCATGATGAAAACGAAATCGAAGCAATTATGACTGTTCTTGAAAAATATAAATAAATTGACTTCCTACAACGATATATTTTCGTTGATTGTTTCTTTTCAATACAGGTTAATCACTTATATCCGGATTAACCTGTATTTTTATTTTCTGTTACTTTATTTCCATTTATTCAATCGCAATCCGCTCTGCTGTTTCTACAGCTTTTTGGAACATTCTGTCTATCTCCTCTTCCAGATGCGTTTCCGATTTTTTAATGATATTAATATTCGGTTTTGTGACAGGATGCTTTGCTACAAAGGTTGTACAACAGTCTTCATAAGGAAGAATTGAGGTGTCATAAGTTCCTATTTTCAGTGCTATATCGACAATTTCCTGTTTGTCAAAAGCAATAACTGGACGAAATACAGGCATGGTACATACTTCATTGGTTGCAGCCAGGCTCTGCATGGTCTGACTTGCCACCTGACCGATGGATTCTCCTGTAATCAGTCCCTGTGCGCCTTCCTTGCGGGCAAAATATTCTGCAATCCGCATCATATATCTGCGCATAATAATTGTCAGTTCATCATGCGGACATTTGTCATAAATATACATTTGAATTTCCGTAAAATTGACCACATATAAATTCATTGGCCCTGAATATTTTGATACAATTTTTGCTAAATCCACTACTTTTTGTTTGGCGCGCTCCGACGTATAAGGAGGTGCATGAAAATATACCGCGTCCACGACAACGCCGCGCTTTGCCGTCATATATCCTGCTACCGGGCTGTCAATCCCTCCGGATAAAAGCAGCATGGCTTTCCCGGCCGTCCCTACCGGCATACCCCCGGGACCCGGTACAATTTTAGAATAAATATTAATATGATTTCTGATTTCAATATGAAAAACGACATCCGGATGATGCACATCTACCTTTATATTGGGAAATGCGTCTAAAATTCTCCCGCCAAGTTCCGCATTGATTTCCATAGAATCCATCGGATAATTTTTTCTTGCACGCCGTGCCATCACTTTGAAAGTAAAATTTTTCTCCCCATAATTTTCCTCAATATAGCGGATCATATTTTCTGCCAAATCATCAAACCCGCAATCCTCTATCTGTATCATAGGACAAATTCCCACGATTCCAAACACATGTGAGAGTGCATCCATGACTTCTTCATATTCATAAGAGGTCTCTGCCGTGGCATATATTCTTCCGTATTCCTTGGTCACCTTAAAATTTCCATCTATATTGTCCAGAGCACGCTGTGCGTTATCTACCAGGGCATCCTCAAAAAGATATCTGTTTTTCCCCTTTATTCCAATTTCGGCATATTTGATTAAAAATGATTGAAACATTTGATTCTCCTTTTATCTGCGCACATACTTTCTAAGCATTGGAAGCAGAATATTCAACTGCTCCACAGCATAGTCAATCTCTTCTATCGTATTAAACTTACAAAAGCTGAATCTCACGGTAGAATCCAGCAGCTGCTTGTCTATTTTCATTGCTTTCAGCGTTTCACTGAGCGCTGGTTTATTGGAAGAGCAGGCACTTCCCGCAGAAATATAAATTCCCTTTTCTTCCAACGCATGAAGCAGTACTTCACTTTTCACACCACGAAATCCGGCACTCACAATATGCGGTGCTCCAGCCTTTCCCTTTTGGCTGTTTACTACAACCCCCTCCATCGGAGTAAGTTTATCAATCAGATAATCTTTCAGCTTTGTCATAATGGCAACATTCTCATCCAGATTATCATAACAATCTTTCGCTGCCTGAGCGATGCCTGCAATCCCCGGCACATTTTCTGTTCCGGAACGCATACCGTTTTGCTGACCTCCACCCAAGACAATCGCATTGAGCTTTGTATTTTTTCTGATATAAATAAATCCTGTCCCTTTCGGTCCGTGTATCTTATGTCCGCTTACCGTCAGCAGATCAATATTTCCATGCCTTGGGTAAATTTTCATTTTTCCAAATGCCTGAATGGCATCCACATGATAAACGACATGTGGATTGACACTCTTAATATATTTTCCGATTTCTTCTACCGGCTCAATCGTCCCCACTTCATTATTGACATACATAACCGATACCAGAATTGTATCTTCTGTCATTTCTTTTTTTAAATCTTCCATGGAGACAACACCATATCTGTCAACAGGAAGGAAAACCACTTCAAACCCCTGTTTTTCCAAATATTTCATCGGAGCAGATACCGAGGCATGCTCAATTTTTGTGGTAATAATTTTATTTCCTTTTCTTTTATTTGCCTCTGCGGCTCCGATAATTGCCATATTATTGGATTCCGTGCCACCGGAGGTAAAATAAATCTCCCGGGCATCAACTTTTAATATATCGGCGATATTCTGTTTTGCTTCCGTGACATATTTTTCTGCCCGGACACCTTTCATGTGCATGGAAGAAGGGTTTCCATAGTCTTGCGTCATGGTCTGAATTACAACATTTTTTACCGCCTCCGTTACCACGGTAGTGGCGCAATTATCAAAATATATCTCCATTGCTGACTCCCATTTTCAATTATTCTTCGGTTAAATACATGAGTACTGACATAAGTGACATGCCTGCTGTTTCCGTACGCAGTATTCTTTTTCCCAATGTAATGGACCATGCTCCTATCTCAGTAGCTTTTTGGACTTCTTCCTCTGTGAAGCCGCCTTCGGGTCCAATAAAAATCCCTACACGCATCTGTGGTCTTATACCGGATACAATACGACGTGTCTCTTTCATATTTTTTGCTTCCTCATATGGAATCAGAATGATGTCCATCGCCTCTGCCATATGCAGTGCCGTCTCATAATCCACGGGAGTATGTATCTGCGGAATCATTCCTCTCTTCGACTGTTTCGCCGCACTCTCTGCAATCAAATTCCAGCGTCTTGTTTTTGCTTCAGCTTTCTTTTCATCCAGTTTTACTACACATCTTTTCGTTGCTACCGGCACAATTTCTTTGATGCCCAGCTCTACATTCTTTTGTATAATATTTTCCATCTTGTCCCCCTTTGGCAGCGCCTGAAAAAGCGTTACTGCAATAGGTAACTCTCTCGTTTTTCCATCTACATCCTGAATTGTCACAACAACTTCTTCCGGTTTCAACTCTGAAACAGAACAGACATATTCCCGGTCCTCACCGTTGCTCACAAGAATCATTTCTCCCGGTTTCATCCGCAGTACATTTTTTATGTGATTTACATCATTTCCTACAATCCTGATTTTATCCTCTTCAATCTGATTCTGCGCCACAAAAAACCGGTACATCGTCTGTAACCATCCTTTCTATATCTATCGCTTTCTTGCCATAACTGCCCGCCAGTCTCCCTGCTTTGCTACATGAATGAATTCCAGAAATTCATTCTGATTTATGGCATCTGTCACTTCATCTTCTTTCATATAAATAATTCCTGATGAAATGAAAATTCCGTCTTTTTTCAGAAATTTATCAACAATCTCTGCCACCGGGACAATAACATCTGCCAGAATATTCGCTACAACGATATCAAACTGCTTTTCTGAAAAATACTTCTGCATTTCTTCCTCTTCCAACACATTGCCCTGAATCACTTCTACGTCATCCATCGGCAGATGATTTGCCTGAAAGTTTTCAGAAACTGCAGAAACTGCCGCTTCATCGATATCTGTCATCACAATTTCTCCGGCTCCCAGTTTTTTTGCCACAATAGAAAGAATTCCACTGCCACATCCTAAATCCAGAATTCTGTCCTTTGGTCTTACATAATTCGTTAATTGATGAATACATAGCTGTGTCGTCTCATGCTTTCCCGTACCAAAAGCAGTTCCCGGATCAATTTCTATCATCTGCATCTCCTCATGTCCCGCATCCATCTTTTCCCATGTAGGTTTAATAAAAAATTTTCCTACGGTAAAAGATTTAAAATACTTCTTCCAGTTATTGACCCAGTCTATATCTTCCGTCATGCTCTTTTTAATCGTGCCCTCACCAACATCCAGAAAATCCTTTGCTTCCTTTAATTTTTCACGGATTTTATCTAACAGCTGCTTCTCATCAGCGTCTTTTTCACTCTCTTCTGTATAAAAACTTATATAGGCTATGCCATCATCCTGAGGCAAATCCGGAAGATAATCAATAAATAATTTTTCTTTTTCCTCATTGGTAATTTGAACATTATCTTCTACTTCCATGCTGTCAATTCCCAATTCAATCAGCATACCACCAATAAAGTCTACCGCCTGCGTTGTAGTCTTTATTGTATATTTATTCCATTTCATAGTTTATCCGCCTTTTTCCACTTTAACTTACATATCATACCATAATCACACCGGTTAGGCAAACAAAAAGAAGCCGTGTACCGGCTTCTTTTTGTTCTGTATGTTCGTTTAGAAAAACTTCTTTTTTTTCTTTTTTTCGCCTCCCGGAGCATTTTGTGAAAATTCATTCAACGTATTCCCGGAAATCGCATCCAACTTCTTAATCAGTTCTTTCTGCTCAGTGTTTAATTTTGTCGGTATATGAACGACTAAAGTAGAATACTGGTCTCCTCTTGCGTTTTGATTGTGTACATGACAGACTCCTTTTCCTTTCAATCGTATCCGGGTACCAGTCTGTGTTCCCGGTTTAATATTGAATTTTACATCTCCATCTATTGTCTTTACACGGATATCTCCACCGATAGCTGCCTGGGCAAATGAAATGTTTGTCGTCGTATACAGATTCATGCCGTCCCGTTGAAATGTACTGCTTGGAATTACCCGCACATCTACTAACAAATCTCCGCGCGGACCTCCATTGCTTCCCGGCTCTCCCTGCCCGGATACGCGGATGCGCTGTCTGTCATCAATTCCCGCAGGAATATCCACAGGAATCTTTTTTCGTACTTCTTTATATCCTGCGCCATAACAGTCCGGACACTTTTCTTGAATAATTTTTCCCGTACCACCACATTCCGGACAAGTCTGCATGCTCTGCATCATACCAAACATTGTTTGTTGTCTGGACACATACTGTCCCTGTCCGTTACACTTTGGACATGTCTGTGGGGATGTTCCCGGTTTTGCACCGCTTCCCTTACAGGTTTTACAAGTTTCTTTAAAGTTAATCGTAACTTCTTTTTTACATCCAAAAACTGCCTCTTCAAAGGTAATCCGGACAGCTGTTCTCACATCTTCTCCCCGCATTGGACCGTTGCTGTTTCTGCCGCTTCGTCTTCCACTGCCGAAAATATCTCCGAAAATATCTCCGAAGCCGCCAAAAATATCGCTGAAATCCATATTGCTGAAATCAAATCCGCCAGCACCACCGCTACCGTCAAAGGCAGCATGACCAAACTGGTCATACTGTCTTCTTTTTTCTGAATCGCTCAATACAGCATAGGCTTCAGATGCTTCTTTGAATTTGGCTGCCGCTTCCTCATTTCCCGGATTTGCATCCGGATGATATTTTTTCGCCAACTGTCTGTATGCTTTTTTTATGGCGGCGTCATCTGCATTTTTATCCACGCCTAAAACTTCATAATAATCTCTTTTTTCTGCCATAATTAATGCCTTCCATCCGATAAGATTATACTTCTGTAAAATCTCCGTCTACTACATCATCATCAGGTGTGCTTCCTGCTGCGCCCATATCCGGACCTGCGCCCTGAGCACCTGCCGCACCCTGTGCCTGTTCATACATTTTTGCAAACAACTGCTGTGCACTCTGCATTAATTTTTCTTTTCCGGCTTTCAGTTCCTCTACCTGAGCTTCTGTCACTTCGCCATCGCCGATAGCAGCCAACGTGGCTTTCAGAGCATCGATGTCTGCCTGAACTGCCTGTTTATCGGCATCAGCAAGTTTATCTCCTGCTTCATTCATTGCCTGCTCTGTCTGGGAAACGATAGCATCTGCTTCATTTTTTGCATCAATGCCTTCCTTGCGTTTCTTATCAGCTGCTTCAAATTCTGCTGCTTCCTTTACTGCCTTCTCAATGTCTTCATCAGACATATTGGATCCGGCTGTAATTGTAATGTGTTGCTCTTTTCCGGTTCCTAAGTCTTTTGCCGACACATTAACAATACCATTGGCATCAATATCAAATGTAACTTCAATCTGTGGAACACCTCTTCTTGCAGGAGGAATTCCATCTAATCTAAACTGTCCAAGGCTCTTATTGTCTCTTGCAAACTGTCTTTCACCCTGTACTACATTAATATCTACTGCCGTCTGATTATCTGCTGCCGTAGAGAAAATCTGGCTCTTCTTTGTAGGTATTGTCGTGTTTCTTTCAATCAGTCTGGTTGCAACACCACCCATTGTCTCGATAGATAAAGACAATGGTGTAACATCAAGAAGAAGAATCTCACCGGCGCCGGCATCTCCTGCCAGCTTACCACCCTGAATGGAAGCTCCCAGAGCCACACACTCATCCGGATTCATTTTCTTTGATGGCTCATGACCTGTCAGCTGTTTTACTTTATCCTGAACTGCCGGAATACGGGTAGATCCGCCTACCAACAGTACTTTGCTCAACTCTGATGCAGAAATACCGGCATCTTTCAAAGCGTTCTGCACAGGCACTGCTGTCCGCTCTACGAGGTCTCTTGTCAGTTCATCGAATTTTGCCTTTGTCAACGTCATGTTCAAATGCTGTGGTCCCTGCTCATTCGCTGTGATAAATGGAATATTGATTTCGACCTGCGTAGCAGAAGAAAGTTTCTTCTTGGCATCTTCTGCTTCTGCTTTAATTCTCTCCATAGCCATCTTATCGTTTGACAAGTCGATTCCGGTCTTTCCCTTAAAGTCTGCTACCATATAATCCATTACCTTCTTGTCAAAGTCATCTCCACCCAGTCTGTTGTCTCCGGATGTAGCAAGAACTTCGATAACACCGTCTCCAATTTCGATGACAGATACATCGAATGTACCTCCACCCAAATCGTAAACCATAATTTTCTGTTCTCCCTCGTTATCCAGGCCGTAAGCAAGTGCGGCGGCGGTAGGCTCATTGATAATTCTCTTAACATCAAGACCCGCAATCTTACCTGCATCTTTCGTTGCCTGTCTTTGTGCATCATTAAAGTACGCAGGTACTGTGATAACTGCCTCTGTCACTTTTTCGCCCAAATAAGCTTCTGCATCTGCTTTCAGTTTTTGAAGAATCATTGCAGAGATTGCCTGTGGCGTATAGCTTTTATCGTTGATTACAGCTTTATAGTCTGTACCCATATGTCTTTTAATCGAAGAGATTGTACCCTCTGCATTGGTTACAGCCTGACGTTTTGCCTGTTCCCCTACAAGTCTCTCTCCATCTTTCTTAAATGCCACAACTGATGGCGTTGTTCTTCCACCATCTGCATTTGTAATTACGGTAGGCTCTCCACCTTCCATAACAGCAACACATGAATTTGTTGTTCCTAAATCAATACCAATAATCTTTCCCATTTTATTTTCCTCCTTAACATTCCGGTAATTTATTACCATGTTCTATTCCTATATTTTGAACGGCATATTATTAATATATTAATTCGCCACTTTTACCATACTGTGTCGGATTACTGTATCTCTGTACTGATATCCTTTTTGAAGTTCCTGAGATACTATATTTTCTCCAAGCGCATCATTGTCCTCGTGCATTACTGCATTATGAAGATTTGGGTCAAATTCCTTTCCTTCTGCCTCAATCGCTACGACTCCCATCTCTTCCAGTGCGGTAAGCATCTGTTTATAAATTAAATTCATCCCCTGACCTACCGGGGAATTCATGTCTGCTTCACCAAGTGCTGCGACACCCCTCTCCAGATTATCAACCACAGGAAGTATCTTTTCTATAATAGATTTCGCTCCCACCTCATACATGGCAGTCTTTTCTTTCTCACTTCTGCTGCGATAATTCTGAAATTCAGCAAACAATCTCTGATATTTATCATTCAGCTGTTCAATCTGTTCATCCTTTTTATCTTTTCTTTTCAGAACTTTTTTCTTTTTTTTGTCATTGTCCGGCTTTTCTTTTTTCTGCGGAGAAGAATTTTCCTCACTTTGATTTTCTGCTTCCACGGTACTCTCATCCGGCTCTTTTTCAGATTCTTCCACGGTGTTTTCTGTTTCAGAAAAATCTTCCGCTTCGGCAACAGCACTTTCAGTCTCTACCGCACTTTCCTCCATGGATTCCCTGACAGCATCCATCTCCTTATTTTGATTTTCATTCCTATTTTTGTTTTCCTGTCCCATGGGATTCTCCTTTATTCTTTCTTGTCTTGAAATGTATCACTCAACTGTTCTTTCAATGTTCTCAGTGTTTCCACAACTTTCTCATAATCCATTCTCTTTGGTCCTATGATACCGATTGTTCCCTTAAATCCGTCTTCTAATTCATAAGTAGCTGTCACTACACTACAGTCCTTCATAGACTGGACCGGACTCTCACTGCCAATATAGACCTGAATTCCCGTCTCTTCATCACTCTCATTAATCAACTCTGTGAGCTGTGATTTTTCTTCCAATGTAGTAAGCAGCTGACTTGCCCTCTCTTTATCGCTTAGTTCCGGATATTTAAAAATGTTTGTAGCACCTGAAGTGTAAATTTTCATTTGTGCCTCTGTGGATATCGCTTCCGTAATCGCCTTTAACACTTCGTTGACCAGCCCTTCCAGCTCTCCGGCCTGAGAGGTGAGCGCTGAAATGACTCCAAGATTAATTTCTTCCAGTGCCAGGCCTGCCAAAGCGGTGTTCAACGCCACATTCAGGCGGACTACAATCTCCTGCGAGACCGCATCGCTTACCGTCACAATTTTATTTACCACATGATTTTTATCAGAAACAACTGTACATAATAACTGTTTTTCCTCTAATACAGAAAGCTGGATAAACTTAATTTTATTTCCCTGAGACTTTGGTGCGGATACCATCGTGGCATAATTGGTATTGTTTGCCAGTACTTTTGCCATATTCTGAAGTAAAGTCTCTACTTTATCCACTTTCTCAATCAGCAAATCTTCTTTTTCGTTGACTTTCTTTTCTCTATCATCCAGCTCTGAAAGTTTTTCCTCGAGCATATTATCAACATAAAACCGGTATCCTTTATCGGTAGGGATACGTCCTGCAGAGGTATGTGGCTGTATAATGTATCCCATTTCTTCCAAATCGGACATCTCATTGCGAATTGTAGCGGAACTCAGGTTTAAATCTGTATACTTGGATATTGTTCTGGAGCCTACCGGCTCACCTGTCTCCAGATAGTTTCTAATGACAGCGTTTAAAATTTTTTCTTTTCTCTCATTAAGCTCCATGACATCTCCTTTCTACACTTTCTCTGTTAGCACTCTTTTGTTTCGAGTGCTAACATTCTATCTTTCAATAAAATATCACTATAAAATATCTTTGTCAACACTTTCCAGGAAAAAGTTTTGTAAAAAAAATATGAACAGAAAAATACCGTTTGTGTGTTTTTTGCACAAACGGTATTTTATGATGAAAATAATTGATTTTACATCTGATAAATTTTATTTCAGGAACATTCTGACAAGCCTGTCACAGATTTTATTATATGGCTGATATCGCATTGGTACATCAATCCAGTTATATTTCTTTAAAATACTTTTCTCATGACTAAATGTCTGAAAACTTTTATATCCGTGATAAGCTCCCATGCCGCTGTCTCCTACGCCCCCGAATCCCATCTGGGAAGTAGCCAGGTGTAAGACTGTATCATTGATACATCCCCCTCCAAAAGCGACTTTTTGCGTAAACAATTTTTGTGTTTTCTTGTCATTAGAAAAAATATACAGAGCCAGAGGATGTGGGCGTTCTTCAATAAACTGAACGGCATCTTCTATCTTTTTGTAAGTGAGTACCGGCAACACCGGTCCAAATATCTCTTCCTGCATCACGGCATCTCCCGAAACTACTCCGTCCATGACCGTCGGAGATATGCGCAATTCCTCACTTCTTCCCTCTCCTCCCAAAATCACTTTTTCTTTCTGTATCAGTCCCATAACTCTGTCATAATGTTTCTGATTAATCATTTTGCCATAATTAGGATTATCCAGAGGGTTTTGCCCATACATTTTTTTCACTGTCTCTACGAAAATACGAAGAAATTCTTCTTTCACTGTCTCATCAATCAGAAGGTAATCCGGTGCGACACAAGTTTGACCCAGATTTAAATATTTTCCAAAAGCAATTCTTTTTGCTGCCAGTTTTAAATTAGCAGTGTCGTCAACAATACATGGACTTTTTCCTCCCAGTTCCAAGGAGACTGGCGTTAGATTCTTTGCTGCTTTTTCCATCACCAGCTTACCTACATTTACACTGCCGGTAAAAAATATATAATCAAATTTTTGTTCCAGAAGAGCTGTGTTTTCTGCTCTTCCTCCCTCTACTACCGTCACATACTCCTCTTCAAACACAAGTGACAAAATTTTCTTTATCACGGCAGACGTATTTGGAGAATAAGCAGAAGGTTTTGCCACGACACAGTTTCCCGCACAGACAGCTCCAATCAGTGGCTCCATTGTCAGCATAAACGGATAATTCCATGGAGCCATGACAAGCACTACACCGTAGGGCTCAAATACAGAAAAACTCCTCCCGCAAAAATTTGTGAGATCTGTTTTGTGTCTTTTTGGTTTTGCCCAGCGCTTTATATGTTTTATCTGATAAGACAACTCAGACAAAGTAAGTCCTATTTCACACATATAAGACTCTGAAAAAGATTTTCCCAAATCCTGTTTCAACGCCTCTGCAATTTCTTCCTCATTCTGTCGGATTACCTGTTCTAACTTTTTAAGATAAGTAATCCGTTGATATACATCATAAGTTTTTCCGCTACAAAAAAATTCTTTTTGTTTCTTTACAATATTTTCAATATTTTGATTCATTTTTCACGCTTTCACTAATCTGTAAATTTTTTCTAACTCTGTGGCATCCATCAGCTTAGGTACCGGATACAGAGGGTTACTTTCCTTGTCGGCATGTTTTGCCATCTGTGGAATATCTGTTTCCCGGATTCCATCTAAATGTTCCGGAATATTCATCGATTGATTTGTCTTTCGAAGCCAGCGGATAAAAGACTGCGCTGCCAGAGCATCTTTCTCGTCTGATACAATGCCGGCTTCTCTGCCAAGCCGGGCCAGTTTTTTATGGCATGTTTTTCCGTACTCTTCCAAAACATAAGGAAGTATCACTGCATTCGCCAGTCCATGTGGAATACCATATTTTCCTCCCAGAGAATGTGCCACGCCGTGCACGTATCCTACATAAGACTGTGTAAATGCCACTCCTGCACAATATGCTGCTTCCAGCATATTTTTTCTTGCCTCTACGTTTTCTCCACAGTCATAAGCTTTCTTGATATTCTCCGCAATTAATTTTACCGCTTTTACAGCCATTTTTCTTGTATATTTTGTAGTACTTCCACCAATGTATGCTTCCACTGCATGGGTCAGGGCGTCCATTCCGGTTGTGGCCGTCAGAGATTTCGGCAAACTGACAGTCATTTTGCTGTCCAGCACTGCATATTTTGGAATCAGACTAAAGTCGTTGATTGGATATTTATAATGTGTTTTTTCATCTGTAATTACTGCCGCCAGTGTTGTTTCACTTCCGGTGCCGGCCGTAGTCGGAATTGCAAATAACAGTGGAATTTTCTTATGTACTTTTAAAATTCCTCTCATTTTGCTTACCGGTTGTTTCGGTTTTGCAATTCGGGCCCCCACAGCTTTCGCACAATCCATTGCCGAGCCTCCGCCAAGTGCTATGAGTCCCTGACATCTGTTTTCAAGATAGACGTTTCTTGCTTCTTCTACATTAGAAATGGTAGGATTTGCGACAGTATTATCAAAATACCGGTATTGTATCCCCTTACTTTCCAGACTTTCTTTTAAAGGATTTGCCAAACCAGCCGCTGTTATCCCTTTATCTGTAATAATTAAAACGCTGCTTATTCCTTTTTCTTTCAATATGTCCGGTATTTTTTCCATTTCTTCCAATATTTCAGGTTCCCGGTAAGGTAATATAGGAAGTGCAATTTTAAAACAGAATTGAAATACTCTGCAATATACTTTTTTTACGACATTCATTGGAACTTTACCTCACTTTTGTTATTTTTGAACGAATACAATTCCATAGGCTCCCTCTCCGATATGCGTGCCAATCGTAGGTCCTATCTGAAGCCTGTCGGTATATTGAATTCCGATTTCTTTTGATTGTTCCATGAAATTTTCCAGATTTTCTGTTCCATAGGAATAAATTCCGTATACCGGAAATGTATAATCAATCTCTTCCTCAGACAATAATTTTATAATATCATTGCAAGCCTTTTTTCTTCCAATGCTTTTTCCTTTGACAGTAATCTTCCCGTCTTCCGTTAATGTAATCAACGGTTTAATCTTCGCTATATTTCCGACTCCTGCTTCCAGTTTCGAAAGCCTGCCGCCTTTATATAAATTCTCCAGCGTGTCAAGCACTGCAAGAACTTTCACTTTAGATTTTACTGCTTCGATGGCATCTGCAATTTCGCCGCTTGTTTTTCCCTGTTCTATCAGTTTTCGTCCATAATCCGCCATTATTTTAATGGCAAACGTCGCTGTGAGAGAATCAATAATATGAATATTCTGATATCCTATCATATTTTTTGCCAGCATAGCGCTCTGCACTGTCCCACTCAGTTTGGAAGAAAGGAGCAGACATATCATCTCATCCCCCTTTTCTTTTACTTTTTCAAAAATATCAACAAATACCTGTGGGGAAGGCTGCGATGTCTTAGGAAATTCCTTTGAATCTCTCAATTTTATAAAAAATTCATCTCTCGTAATATTAACGCCGTCGTATAAAATTTCCTCACCCATTGTCACTCCAATCGGTACAAATTCTATATTATTTTCTTCTGCCTCATGAATGTCATAGTCTGACGCGGCGTCTACCAAAATTTTAATCATAATAAAATTTCCTCCGTTGCTATTAACAATAAACTAAACACGTAGTATCTTTCTATCACATCTGCTTTATTATCATATAACAATATACGAATCATTCGTCAAGTTTTATTTTATAAAAATCTTATCCGTTTTTTGTTGTATTCTTCCTGTCATTTATGTTATTCTACACTTTGATATGAACACAGCAATGCCATTTTATTATTGCAGGAGTTTTTATGATTTCAAGTTTTAAGCGTAAATATTTTGGAGATAAAAATTTTTATAAAAGAATTATGATTATTGCCTTTCCGATTGTCATTCAAAGTCTGATGACAAATATGGTCGGCCTTTTAGATAATGTTATGGTGGGAAGGCTTGGTACGGACCAGATGACAGGGGTGTCTGTAATAAACCAGTTGTTCTTTGTTTTTAATCTACTTGTATTCGGTGGAATGTCTGCTGCCGGAATTTTTTCTGCGCAATATTTTGGGCAGGAAAACCACAAAGGAGTCCGAAACGTATTCCGGGTAAAAATTATTATTGGGATTATTACGCTCACGCTGGTTTTGCTCATTTTTTTGTCGTCCTATCATTTTTTAATTTATGCTTTCCTGCACAAAGGAAGTCATTCCGGTAATATTGCAGCAACTTATTCCTTTGCTAAAACTTATTTATTTATCATGCTGATTGGCATCCCGCCATTTATTGTTTCCAATGTCTACAATACGACTTTAAAGGAAGCCGGATATACTTTCATGCCGATGGTCGCTGGCGTATCAGCCGTATTTGTTGATTTAATATTTAATTATCTGTTAATTTTCGGAAAATTGGGATTTCCGGCAATGGGAGTGGCAGGTGCTGCGATTGCCACCGGAATGTCGCGTTATGTGGAATGTGCTATTTTAGTAATATATACCCATACGCATTCTAAAAAATTTCCATTTATCCATGGTGCATATCGTAGTCTCAAAGTCCCTGCTATATTGATAAAAAATATTGCCGGCAAGGGATCTCCGATTTTGGTAAATGAATTTATGTGGTCTCTGGGACTGACATTTCAGGCGCAGGCTTTCTCTACAAGGGGACTTGCCACCATGGGTGCCATTAATATCAACAATACGATTAGTAACGTATTTAATATTGTATTTGTTACTATGGGAACAACGATTGCCATTGTTATCGGCCAGCTTTTAGGAGCCGGAAATTTAGAAGAGGCAAGAGACTCTAATCGAAAATTGAGTGTTTTTTCAGTGATGATTGCCATCTGCACTTCTATCATTCTGGCAATTTTAGCGCCGGTATTCCCTCAGATTTACAATACTACTGATGAAATCCGACATCTGGCAACTCAATTTATTTTTGTTTTTGCACTGGTAACGCCATTTAATGCCTACACCAATGCAGCTTATTTTGCTCTGCGAAGCGGCGGTAAAACCATTGTAACTTTTCTCTTTGACAGTTGCTTTATCTGGGTCGTCAATGTTCCCGTGTCAATGATTCTTACCCACTACACTGATTTGCCGATTGTGACAATTTTCTTCCTTGTAAACAGTCTGGAAGCCTGCAAAGCATTTATTGGAGGGATTCTGATTAAAAAAGGAATCTGGCTGAATACGATTGTAGAATTTTCTGATACGGAAAATCCCGTTTTGCACAAACAAGAAGTAAAATCGTTTGAATAGATCTGTTTTTCTTATAAAAACGAACGAAACTGTTAATCGTTTGTAAAGTATTTACCGTTTATTCTAGTAGAAATTCCGCCATAACATAATTACTGATATCAATCCCCCGGTTTGTTAATCTTATCATATCCCTGTCTCTCAAAAGCAGGCCTTTTTCTATCATATCGTCCGTGACAGCGCCATAAACGTCTGTATAATTTATATCAAATTCCTGTTCAAATTTTTTTACAGAAACCCCGCGCGTCATTCTCAGGCCCAAAAACATATACTCTGACATCTGCGCTTCTAAAGATAATTTTTCTATACTTTCCTTCTCTATTACCGTACCACAGTCTGCTGCGTCATCCGTCATTTGATTCATATAAGAAATTAAATCTTTTATATTATTGTATCTGGTATTTTTATAAAGAGAGGCCGCACCAATTCCAAAGCCCAGATATTCCGTTCTTTCCCAATATCCAATATTATGTCTACATTCCAACCCCTTTTTACTGTAGTTAGAAATTTCGTATCTGTCATAACCTTTTTCAAGTAAAATCTTTTCTGTCAGCCAATACATTTCCCGCTCTGTCTCTTCATCCGGAAGAATTTCACAATGATTTTTTCTGGCCAGTTCCACCCTGTCATATAAAGGTGTATTTTTTTCTACAATCAGACTGTATGCCGAAATGTGCTCAGGATTTAGTGCCGTTACCTGCTGTAACGTTTTGCTATAACTTTCTAAAGTCTGCAGAGGCAGTGCACTCATGATATCTACATTAATGTTTTGAAACCCTGCCTTTCTCGCCATAGAATAACTTTGCACAAATTGCTGATAACTGTGAATTCTTCCAATCAATTTTAATTCATCATCATTAGCAGATTGTAAACCCATACTGATTCTGTTAATCCCCGCCCGCCTGTAACATTCTAATTTCTCCTGCGTCAATGTCCCCGGATTACATTCGATTGTAATTTCTATATGATCAGTAAAATCGCAGCAGTTTTTCAAGGTCTGCATTATCGTCTCAATCTGTTTTCCTTCTAATATGGAAGGGGTACCTCCACCGATAAACACAGTATCGACAAGGTACCCTTTCATAAAATCTTTATTTCTTTTTATTTCATTTACCAGTGCATTGACATAATTTTCCCGCACCTGTTCTTTTCGGCACATGGACAAAAAATCACAGTAATCACATTTCTTTACACAAAAAGGTATGTGAATATAAATTTCTAATTTTTTCATGTTGATATTACTCCATTATAATGCCATGATTCATCATCCTGAATCTTAAATTCTGTTCCCAAAATTTGTTTTTATTCATCATCCAATTTTAGTACAGCCATAAACGCCGACTGTGGGATTTCTACATTCCCTACCTGACGCATACGTTTCTTACCTTCTTTCTGTTTTTCCAAAAGTTTTTTCTTTCGGGAAATATCGCCGCCATAGCACTTTGCAAGAACATCCTTCCGCATCGCTTTTACAGTTTCTCTGGCAATTATTTTACTTCCCACAGCGGCCTGAATCGGAACTTCAAAGAGCTGTCTTGGAATTTCTGATTTTAATTTCTCACACATTTTGCGTCCCCTCTCATATGCCGATGCTTCCGGCACAATAAAGGAAAGCGCATCTACTTCCTCTTTATTGATAAGAATATCCAATTTGACAAGTTTTGCCGGCTCGTAGCCTTTCAAATCATAATCAAAAGAGGCATACCCTCTGGAACGTGATTTTAAGGCATCAAAAAAGTCATAAATAATTTCATTTAACGGAATATCATATTTTAACAGGGCCCTTGAGCCTTCTACATACTCCATCCCGATATATCTTCCTCTTCTCTGCTGGCACAATTCCATAATAGAGCCGATAAATTCTGTCGTTACCATAATTTCTGCACTGACAATTGGTTCTTCCATATGCTCTATTTCACTCGGGTCCGGAAGATTTGTCGGATTGGTAAGCTCGATTACTTCTCCATTTTCTTTATATATTTTATAAATAACACTCGGTGCCGTAGTGACGAGGTCCAGACCATACTCTCTCTCCAATCTTTCCTGTACAATCTCCAAATGTAACAGTCCCAAAAATCCACACCGGAATCCAAATCCTAATGCAATCGAAGTTTCCGGCTCATAACGAAGTGCTGCATCATTGAGCTGCAATTTTTCCAAAGCATCCCTCAAATCAGGATATTTGGCTCCATCTGCCGGGTACAGGCCGCAGTATACCATAGAATTTACTTCCTTGTATCCCGGAAGAGGCGCCGCGCAGGGATTATCCGCATCTGTTACGGTATCTCCCACTTTTGTGTCTCTTACATTTTTAATACTTGCCGTAATATAGCCTACCATGCCAGCGGACAATTCATCACACGGGATAAACTGACCGGCTCCAAAATATCCCACTTCCACGATATTCGCCCTGGCCTGTGTCGCCATCATTTTTATATTCATTCCCGGTTTTGCTGTTCCTTCTTTAATTCTGCAAAATACAATAACGCCTTTATAAGAATCATAAAGGCTGTCAAAAATCAATGCCTGCAGCGGTGCCTCTGCATCCCCTTTAGGTGCAGGAATATTTTTTACAATCGCCTCCAGCACTTCTTCACAGTTCAAACCTGTCTTTGCCGATATCAAAGGAGCATCCTCCGCCTCCAGACCGATTACATCTTCAATCTCAGCTTTTACCCGCTCAGGATCTGCAGAGGGAAGATCTATTTTATTAATTACCGGAAATACTTCAAGATCGTGATCCAACGCTAAATATACATTGGCAAGTGTCTGGGCTTCCACGCCCTGCGCTGCATCTACTACCAGCACAGCACCATCACATGCCGCCAGACTTCTGGAAACTTCATAGTTAAAATCGACATGACCCGGCGTGTCAATCAGGTTAAAAATGTACTCTTCTCCATTTTTCGCTTTATACACGGTACGTACTGCCTGAGACTTAATGGTAATCCCCCGCTCTCTCTCCAGTTCCATATTGTCCAAGACCTGCGCCTGCATTTCCCGATTCGTAAGCAGACCTGTCATTTCAATAATCCGGTCTGCCAGAGTCGATTTCCCGTGGTCTATATGAGCAATAATACAAAAATTTCTGATTTTATTCTGATCTATGTGCGGCATTGGTCTCCTCCATCTGCTTTCTTTTTCAGCTGCTTTCTTTTCTATCGCATATTCTAACACAAAAAGTTTGTTAGTGAAATACAAAGCCTTTAAATTATTTCCATTATGGACAATCTGTTCCTGTCAATGTTATAATTATTATGAATTTTTATTTTCTTTCATGAAGGGACAGGGAGTTATATGAATTATGCAGAAATAAAAACATTTGACGTGGCAAATGGTCCGGGAATCCGCCTTTCACTTTTTGTCAGCGGCTGTCATCACAGATGTCCGGGCTGTTTTAATGAACAGGCATGGGATTTCAACTACGGAAAAGAATTTACGCAGGATACCATTGATTACATTATTGACACGTTAAAATTCGGTGCATATGCCGGCGTGACATTTCTGGGCGGTGAGCCATTGGAACGGGTAAATCAACAGGGTCTCCTTCCCCTGGCACGAAAGTTGAAAGAAACATATCCCAAGAAAACTATCTGGTGCTTTACCGGATACGAATTTGAAAAAGATATCATGGCTCATATGTATCAGGAATGGGATGAGACAAAAGAACTTTTATCTTATATTGACGTACTGGTTGACGGACCTTTTATAGAGTCTTTAAAAAATCTGACTCTTGTTTTCCGCGGCTCGGAAAATCAAAGACTTATCCGGCTTCCGGAAACACTCGCCACAGGAAAACTCACGCTTTGGGAAAAAGAGCGCTGAATTTCTGCAAACGCTTTTTTCAAAAAACAAAATACATGAAAAGAACATTATTAACGATATAATACGAAGAAATGGAGGATAAAAATGACAACTTTAAACATCAAAAAATTAAATCCAAATGCTACGATTCCTACTTATGGATCTGAATATGCCGCCGGCGCTGATTTGTACGCCTGCTTAGAAGAGGAAATCAAAATTGCGCCGGGAGAAACTAAATTCATCGGAACAGGATTTGCCATGGAAATTCCTATGGGATACGCAGGTTTTATCTATGCAAGAAGCGGTCTGTCCTGTAAAAAGGGATTAGCTCCCGCCAATAAAGTAGGTGTCGTGGATGCAGATTACCGTGGAGAAATTACCGTAGCACTTTACAATCACTCTGCAGAAGAAAAAACTGTTGCACCGGGAGAACGGATTGCCCAAATGGTGATTGCACCATTTTTAAAAGTGACTTTTCAGGAACAGGAAGAATTGACTGACACAGTACGGGGCATCGGAGGCTTTGGTTCCACCGGAAGATAATCTGCTTTCAGGACAGGAGAATATACATGACAGAACTACAACAAAAAGTTTATACATATTTGCGCACAATTCCCAAGGGAAAGGTTGTCACTTACGGACAAATTGCCACGGCTTTGGGAAATCCGAATCTTTCACGCGCCATCGGCAATATTCTTCATGTCAATCCGGACCCTGATTATTATCCCTGTTTCCGTGTCGTCAATCGGGAAGGAAAGCTTGCCGCTCATTTTGGCGACGGTGGGGCACAGGGACAAAAGCGGCGGATGGAGCGAGACGGGATTGAAGTGATTCACAATAAAGTAGACTTAAAAAAATATCAGTGGAGACCATAAAGGCCCACTGATATTTTTATTTTTACTGCAGATTTTATTTACTGTCTCCCATCACCATGTGAATTAATACAGCCAGTGGCTCTGCTGCATTTCGCGCTTCCTCATAGGTATTGGTCTGTGCTCCCACCTCAATCAACATACACTGCCTGCACATGTCCAGATTATATTTGTAAGCATTCACATAATTTCTTCTGGAAAATCCGGGATAGTAGGCCTCTGCTTTTACTTTCATCTGCAGGGAAAGTGCCAGATTTTCAAAAAGATATGGATTATAAAGATATTCAATATTTCCTGTTGTCTTAAATCGGGACATTCCATTAAAAAACATGACCTGCGCTGTTTTTTTTCCATTGACTTCTGTTACCAGCCTGGTATTGCTGTTGACTCCGTCTCTGTGAATATCCAATACCAAACTGATAGATGGATATTTTTTTAATATTTTACTGACCCCTTCTCTCGCCTGATCGTAGGCTTCATTTCGGTCTAGTTTTCCGTTGACCATATCATAATGCGTTGTATCATGAATGACATTGTATCCAAACTGTTCCCGCAACACTTTCTCCAGTCTGTCGCCTACCCCGATAATTGTTGTTCCCGCATCTCCGGTACTGTTGCTGAACTCTTCCTGGGAGTGTGTATGATATATCAGTATCTGTGGTTTTTTATTATTTCCTTTAATTTGAAATTTTTCATTCAATGCCTGCCGAATCGGCATATCACTGCTGTTTATGTTTGTCGCTGATGTAATCGTGTAAAAACGGTCTATTACGTCTCGAAAAGAGCCGATATTTTTTATTGTATATAGTTTTCCACTGACTTTTGGAAGAGGAACAAGCACTTTGGCAGATGCCTTTACTGTTTTTTCTTTTTCTTGCTTTTTTGTTGTTTCCTTTTCTACTGCTGCAGTCGTCTGTTCCGTCGCTTCTGTGACATTTTCGTAGACCAGATTAATGACCTGTTCATACCCGGGATCTTCCGTGTCATAAGTGTATTCACTATGCTTTATGTAATCAGCAACCACTTCTGTCAGAAGTTTTTTCTTTGCTTCCTCAGACAATTCCCCATGGTTTTCCACATAGAGCATATACTGTGTCATAATACTGGAATTTTCCACAATTTCTTTTGCGATGACATTGGAAGTATTACTGACAGCGTTTTTTACCGCAGTTTCTGCTGTATTACCGGAAATGAGATTAATACATCTGGCAGCAATATAAACACAAAGAAACACTATTACCGCTTTTATCATTAACGGAAATAATGTTTCGGGAAATCTGATTCGATTGTAATGTTTCCTTTCCAGATGATAACTTATTCCCCTCAGCACTTTCACACCTCTGCTTTGTCCCACTTATACATTATATGAGCTTGGCAGATACGTTAGAACAAAACAGATTTAATCCATGAGAAATTGTTTTGCTGAGATTTTCTACGATTTCGTCAATATCTTTTGGCGTCACATACATCTGTTCTGTTTCTTCCGATAACAATTCCTCAAAAAGCTGATATTTTTCCTGTTCGGTATAATTTCCTAAAATATTAGAAATATCGTTTTCTTTTTTTACTGTCGCCAGAATATGCAACAGATTTTCCATTGTGTCATTCACAATAGTAGCTCCACTGACTACCATCGGGACCCCTATGGCAATGACATCTTTTCCCAGTGTCTCTTTGTTTAATCCTTTTCTGTGATTTCCAATCCCTGAGCCCGGGGTAATTCCGGTATCCGTAAGTTGAATCGTCGTAGTAATTCTTCTCACATTTCTTGCTGCCAGAGAATCAATCGCAATAATCAAATCCGGATTGATTTCATTGACAATTCCCTTAATCACGGAATACGTTTCCATTCCTGTCTGTGCCAGCACACCTGGGGAAATGCAGTAAATTTCATCGCTAATTTGAATATTATCAATTGTTCTAGGACCCAAGGCATCCGGAGTAGCCTGAGAATTTCCCAGACCCACAATCAATATTTTATTTTTCTTTTTATTTTTTGTAATTTCCAGAAGATGAGACATTAATTTTTCAGCAATATTTCTCCGGCTTTCCTCCTGGGCATTTTTTAATTGCCGTGTTTCCATTGTAATATAACTTCCCATAGGTTTCCCCATGGCTTTTTCACCATTTTTATTTATAATATCTACCACTGTAGTAGTCATTTTCAGATTCTTGTCATACTTCTTATCTATTTTGACTCCTTCAATTTCAACATTTTTCTTAAACCGCTCCCGTTCCTCCAGTGCAAGGTCCGTATATATGTTTTTGTTTTCCATACTGCTCCCATTGATTGCCATTGTCTGGCATAACTTAAAATTTGTTTTTTTATCCTATTAGTATGTACAGTTTTTTGTCATTTATTTCTTTTTATCATTTTATGACAGCAGTTCGCTGCCACAAAAGCAGTTACAGGTACTGTCAATACAATACCCAGACTTCCTGATATTCTTTTTTCAAGTAACATTAATGATTTTTACCTTTTATGTTTGTATAAAATCCTGAAAAAAAAACTGTAAAAAAAGTAAAGGGAAGTCATACTAAAGTACAACTTCCCTTTATTTTTTCACAAAAGTTATAGATTATGAAACACATCAAGTGTTTCATAATCGTACTTGACCAGCTCCGTTAGGAGCGTGCTTTGCGAAGCAAAGTTTTGAAACGGTTATCCTTTACCGTTTCAAAAGTTACCCGATTGTGTTTACTAACTTTGTTAATCTTGAAACTTTTCTGGAAACATTATTCTTGTGATAAATTCCCTTTGAGCCGGCCATTTCAATCAATTTAACTGCCGCAATTAATGCTGTATCAGCTGCAGCCTTGTCTGAAGCTGTAACAGCTGCTTCCACTTTCTTCACTGCTGTCTTAATTTCAGACTTTGCTGATTTGTTTCTTTCATATTTTGTGCGATTAACTAAAATTCTTTTTTTTGCTGACTTAATATTAGCCATTTGTCCACCTCCGTGAAAATTACATCTATGATTTCCGTTGAGAGAGATTGGAAATCAGGTTTCACCGTCTGCGCCTTAGGAAATGCGGACGTCGCGCGCAGACACTAAATTGTATTCTAACGAAATATACAATTCTTGTCAATCATTTTTCTAATTTTTTCTGCTATATTTTATCAGCAGCATTTCTACGCCAATGTTTTCGGCAATCTGTCCTGTCTTTATCAACTCTTCGGTCTTCACGCTTTCTGCCAGCCCGGCTTTTAATTCCGCTACAGAAAAATTTTTACTCTGATAAATACTTTTATTTACGATAAAATTTTGAACTCCCATCATTAATGCGATTTGACTTTTTCCTATTCCTCGTGCAACCAAATCTTTAGCCTGTAATATCAGATGAAACTGTCTTTCCAACATAAACAGAATACGCATTGGCGATTCCTTTTCTGAAATCAGCTCATAATAGCAATCCAGCGTTTTTTTCTGATTTTTTACGGATATTGCATCTATCATATCGAATATGCGCACATTTAACTGGCGGATACACACTGCATCAATATCATCTCTTGTAATAACGTTTCTCCCGGCGGCATAACTAATCAGCTTTTCTATTTCTCTGGACAACAATTCCATGTCCGTACCTACATTTGAAATAAAATAAGCCATGTCGGCTTTTGTGATTTTTTTCTCATCCCGAGCAAACATTTTTGCTGCCCAGATGGAAATATCATTTTCATTCTGTCGATGAATTTCACAGATATAGCCATTTGCTTTCAGGGCTTTATACATCTTACTACGTTTATCTGTCTCTTTCTCCATAAAAAGAAAAATCGTTGTCTCCGGAATATGGTCCATATACTCTGCCAGAATCTCTCCTCCACTTTTAAACAATCCCGTATCTTCCATCACAATCAGCCGATACGGAGCGAAAAAAGGAACAGTCTCCGCACTGTCTATCACTTCTGCCATATCGATATTTTTTCCTTCGTAAATGCCAAGATTAATCGTATCCTCTCCCACTATGGCTTTTATCAACTGTTTTTTATAATTACGTTTCAGGTATTCCTCTTCGCCGCAGAGGAGATATGCCTTTTTAAATTGTCCCGTTTTGATATCTTCTGATAATGTTTTCACGAATTACCTCTTCATATCCTGATATTCTGCTTCCCAATATTTTAATCGAAAGTGCCTGTCCTTTCAGTTCATTCCTAAATTCCGGTTTGAAATTTCCCATTTTCCTGCTTTCCCGTTCATTATATACCCCGCAAAAAATACAGTCAATGAACAAAATCCTTTTCTACCGTCATTCTGCTTCGTAAACTGTCTTCTCGATGATTATTTTTCCTTTTCTCACGAAGACAGTGATTCCACCATTTTCATCTGTTCTTAACACTTTAATTCCACGCTTTTTCAGACGCTCCAACACCTGTGAACTCGGATGCCCATACAAATTGTGTTCTCCTACAGAAATAATGCTATAAGTCGGCTTTATTCTGTTTAAAAACTCTTCTGATGTAGAATATTTTGACCCATGGTGCGCCACCTTCAATAATGTGTATCCGTGTTTCTCATCAGTCAAATATGTTTCCTGCACGGAGGAAATATCTCCGGTAAGCAGCATGGAGAATGGTCCATATGCGATATGCAAAACAATAGAATAATCATTGATATTATCTGCCTGCGTATCGGATGAGGGGTGAATACACCGGACTGTTACAGTTCCGGATTTGATTCCGTCTCCTTTCGAGAATAATATTACCTTTATTTCTTTTTGTTGTGCTTTTCTGATTAGTTCTCCATAAGCTTTACTCTTCTCTCTTACATTTTTTGCGTTTACCAGAGGAAGAATCAAATTTTCAATCCGAATACCTCCCGCATCTGATTGCTCTATCATTTCCTGCAATCCACTTATATGATCCGCATCCGTATGCGTTACAACGGCGTATTCAATTTTTTTAACTCCCTCTGATTTTAAAAATGGAATGATTCGGTATTTTCCCACCTGCTTTACCGACGTGCTTCCCCCATCTACAAAAATATTAACTCCATTGTCCGTTCGAACAAAAATACCATCGCCCTGTCCCACGGATAAAAATGTTGTTTGAAATTCCCTATGACGCGGAACATACAATATAACCGTTACACTTATCAATATAATTATGACAATCATTTTGTAAACACGATAGTACCCTTTTTCCTTTTTAGAAGTTTTTGTTTTCCCAGTTAAAATTCTTCCTCCGCTTTCTATGATACCTTCTTTTGCTTTTTGTCTTATCTCATATTTCTTTTTTGATAAGCAGACAAGCCAAATGCCAACCCCCAATACAATATAATATATTACTACCAGAAAGACCGAGGGTTTCCCTACAATAATATTCGAATACGGCAATCTTTCTACCGCTTTACAAAGCAGAGTATAACATTCCAAAACAACACAGCCCGGCAATATCAGAATTGTTCCCAGCATGGGACTCCATAAGCAGACACCGCCTGCCGCTATTCCCGAAAAAACAACAAGATTCATCAGGGGCACAACAATCATATTGACCAAAAAAGAATAGGTTGGTAATTGAAAATAATAGTATGCTATTACAGGATTCATACAAATACTAACCGTAACGCTGAACAGCATTATCTGCGCCATTTTTTCTTTTCTGTCTTTGAAAATTTTATACCATTTTTTCCTTCCCCGTAAATTTTCTCTCTCCCAATCATCCTTTTTTTCATCTCTTTTCTGTAGGCTGTATCTGACTTGCGGATAGATTACTGTAATGGCAATGATGGCAGTAAAGGACATCTGGAATCCCATATGATAAATCGCAAAAGGATTGTTCAAAAGAATCAGCAGACCTGCCAAGGATATTGCCGTTATATCATCATAATGTCTGCCGAACAGCTCACTTAAAAGTCTTAGCGCAAACATAATCATTGCACGTACTGTCGCAATTCCCAGACCGGACATGACTCCAAAAACACAGACCAGCAAGATAGACAGGGAGGCGGACACTCCAAAACAAAATTTTCTTCTCATACATCCATAGACAAACATTCCAATCAGACTGATATGGAGACCGCTGATGGCTAAAATATGAGCAATTCCAACGGCGGAATATAATTCTTTTATTTCCGGATTTAACTCGGACTTTTCTCCCAATAATATTGCCGCATAGAGCGCTCCTTTATTCCTTTCTATATGATGTAATGGGTTTTCTGTTTTTTCTGTCATTTCATAAAGCAGACTGCTTAATTTTTTCCGGAATTCAAACAGCATATGCCGCACCCTGTCGTAATGTTTTCCCTCTATCACAAACTTTGGATTTTCTATTTTTCCATAAATACCAAGCGACATATAGTATTTCTTTGCATCAAAATTCCCCTTATTCTGTGCCGGTAAAAACCGGCTGATTTTTCCTGTTCCCCGAATACTGTTTCCTAACTTTACCCCCGAAATATCATTGCACATCAATATTATTTTCCCGGCTTTATGAATCGTTTTCAGTTTGGAATATTTTTCTTGTGAATTCATCTCTATCTGTGACTGTTCCAATAATAAATTCCATCCGAAATTTGTTTTCTCAATGTTTGCAATTTTTCCTGTAACTATCACTGGTCTGTCATTTTGAGCATATATAAACTCTCTTTGCTTTACCGCATTATCACTGATTAAAAATCCAATCATTACAAACAAAAAAACCACCACAAAAATACCTGCCTGCATTTTTGTGATGGTCCTTATCATCAACATTCCAAAAAGAATCGGGATAACCCACAAGATTTTCCCTCCGCTTACAGCGATTACCTCTCCAAGTACAAAAGACAATAATGCTAACAATATTGGTCTTTTTATCACTGCTCTCCTTTATTTTTATATCTGATTTACTTTAAATCTGACTCCATTATGATTTCTGTATCATAATTGGTTTCCTCTCCTATATTTTCTACCAAATCCAAATTTCGGATAAACGGCTCTGCCAGAGGTATATCATCATGATATTTTACCTCAGAGTTTCCATTCACACTGATTTGCACTTTATGAATCTCATTCAATTCAGAGAGAGAATTTACAATAGAATAAATGACCAGCTGATTTGATACTTTGCTCTGTTCGGTGAGAAAATTATCATCAAAATCCACATAACAGATATTGTTTGTAGTGACAACACTAATCAGCTTTAAATCGTTGGAAAGGGTCTCTACATACTCTTTTTTCTTCGGTCCCCGAATCAGCTGTTCAATAATAAATTCTTCCTTGGACTTTCCGCCATATTTTACATCGAAAAGATCATACTCTTTCAGCATTGAGCCCTGTTCATTCGCAAAATAAAGCACAAAATCGTCTGTCGCATGGGTATCATTATCCCCGCTTAAATCAGAAACAAAATCTGACGCCTTCATTGCTCCCACAAAAGTGCCATCGGCCTGTCGGTAAGGGGATTCGTCAATAGTAAATGCCACATATTCGACCTCTTCTGTCTGTGTCAGGGTAAGTACGATTGCGGCGCGGCACAGCACTTCTTTCTCTTTATCAATTTCCAGATAATTACCGGCAAAATCTACCGTGACAATTCCATCTGTCATACTAAATCCATTTATCTGGACCTCAGGAGGAATCGCCGATACATTTTCCTCCTGTTTTCCTGCCTTTTTCATTTGATCCAGCAGTTCTTTTATCAGTTTTTCTCCACTTTTTTCTTTGGGGGTATAAGACTCACTGGAAATTTTCTCTCCCCCTTTATCCACATAGTACATCAGAAACCCTGAAGCATCTTTTTGTGAAGTATGTTTACAGCCGGTCAGTCCTGCAAGGATTCCCAGCAAAAATATAAAACAAATCAGATATCTAATATTTTTCTTCATATAAACACCTATGCAATGTATTTCAACGGAATTCTTACGGTAAACGTTGTTCCCTGGCCCTCTTTACTATGAATTTTTATAGAGCCATGATGTTTTTCTACAATATCTTTGGTAATAGCAAGTCCCAGACCGGTACCTCCTGTCTCTCTGGCTCTTGCCTTGTCTACACGGAAAAACCGTTCAAATACTCTTTCCTGATCCTCTTCGGAAATACCAATTCCCGTATCTGTGACCGTCAAATAAAAATATCTGTGATCTGAATTTAAAGAGGCCGTGACAGTTCCATCCATATTGTTATATTTAATCGCATTCTCTACTAAATTTGTTATCACACTTGCAAACTTTATTTCATCTACATCTGCAATAACCGGACGAAAACTTTCAAATACCAATTCAATATTTTTATTTTCCGCCAATGGTTTCAGTCTTCTCAATACTGTTTCAAGAATCTCGTTGATATTTACAGAAGAAATATTAATCTCCGTCTCTGATTTTTCCATACGCACCAATTCCAGCAAATCCGTAATAATGTCATTTTCCCGGTCAATCTCTTTACAGATATCCTGCAAAAATTCCTGATACAATTCTTCCGGTAGTCCCTGCTGACCCAGTAAAGATTCCGCAAGAATTTTCATGGAAGTAATCGGTGTTTTTAACTCATGAGAGACATTGGAAACAAATTCCTGTCTGGACTTTTCCTGCATATTCATCCGGTCAACCATGCGCTTAAATTCATCGCTAATCCGCATGATTTCCGTGTAGTCTTTTTCGCTGTACTGATTCGATTTTCCATGTGAAATATTATTAATATTGTTCTCAACACGCTTAATGGGCCGGGTAAAAATCCTGGAACACAGCCATGCGGATCCCAGCACAAAAATTACCATCAACCAGTCCATAAGCAGCATATATCTGACCAAATCCTGTCGATAGGTATGTACATCTGCCATTGAATAATTAATATACAGGACGCCCAAAATACTGGTGTTGGTTTTTCCATCCACTGTCGCTGTGGTCGTCGTCAGCGGGATAGCATATTCCACATATTCCTTCTCCCGGTTTTTTACCACGATATTTTTTCCGCGCAGACCCTTTATGACGTTCTCTGAAATACTTATCTTTCCTATTTTACTTGCATCTGTATCTTTTATAATTTTATGCTGACTGTTAATTACCTCTATGCTGCAGTTATATTCCTGTGCCAGTTGCTCTATCTGGGCATTAATACTCTCGGATTCACTGTTTTCAATGTAACCCTCACTGACAATACGGTTTTTCAACATTGTATTATTGGACATAAACCGCTTCATTTTCTGTTCTATGTAACCATTTGTCGCCATGCTGACAAGAAACAGACTCAGGACAATAATCGGTATCAGAATCACGCATACGGAAACTATAAATATACGAAATCTCAAACTTTTTATTTTTTCAACAATTCTGTTTTTCCACTTTTCTTTCATTTATTTATCCCTGAAAATAATATCCCATACCCCATTTTGTATGTACATACTCCGGCTTTGCAGGATTTTTTTCAATTTTTTCTCTTAATCTTCTGACATTGACATCCACTGTTCTGGCATCTCCCGGATATTTGGAGCCCCATATTAATGCGAGCAGCTGCTCTCTCCCATAAATTTTACCGGGATTTTCCGCTAAAAGCCTTAAAATATCAAACTCTTTTACTGTTAATTTTATTTCCCGCTCTTCTATGTATAGACGTTTTGCATCAATTTCCAACCGGAGTTTTCCTGCAGTAATGACTTTCGGAGTATCCTTGACAGCGGCTGCCTTGCGCTTATTTCTTCTTGTAATTGCCTTGATTCTTGCCTTTACCTCAAGGATATTGAATGGCTTTGTAATGTAATCGTCTGCTCCATATTCCAATCCTAAAATTTTATCCATGTCATCGTCTTTTGCCGTCAGCATAATAATTGGCATATCCGAAAATTCCCGAATCTGCTGACACACCTCATAGCCAGATAATATAGGAAGCATTAAATCCAAAAGTACAATATCATATGTTTCTTTCTGCGCCATCTCTACCGCTTCCTGACCATCATATGCACAGTCTACCTGATAGCCTTCCTGCTCCAGACTGAATTTCAATCCTTTTACAATTAACTTTTCATCATCAACAACCAAAGCCTTCATTTATTTTCCCTTTCTAATGAACAGTAATCCGAGAGCTGATATTTTCATAAGTGGCATCGCCGATTCCGGATACATTTCTAATATCTTCAGGTGTGGCAAAATTACCGTTTTCTTCTCTATATGCGATAATCGCATTGGCTTTTGCCTCACCGATTCCCGGAAGTTCAGTCAGTTTCCGGGAATCTGCGGTGTTAATATTAATTAATTCTTCTGATATTTGATTCGGTGCGCCGGTCTGATTTTCAGAGTTCTGAGACAGCGCATTTTCTTCCCCGGTCCGGTCTCGGAAAGGGATGTCAATTTTTTGTCCGTCCGTCATCCGGTCAGCCAGATTAATTTTTTCTTTCTGAGCCTTTTTCGTCATGCCTCCGGCAAGTTCTATGGCCTGATATATTCTGGCATCTTTTGAGACCTCATACACCCCTGGTTTTCTGACAGCTCCACATACATAAACATAAATCTTTTCTTCCTGTGACAATGCAGATGTCTCCCCGGCAGCTATATTATTACCAGTTTCTATTTCTTCTGATGAAATGTCGGCGATTTCCGTCAGCTGACTTTTTTGTTCCGAATAACCACATCCCGTTAAAAATATAGAAATCAAAATTACTGTCAATAACTTTTTTATTTTTATCATTCATTCTCCTTTCGGAGTTCCCCATGAATGCCTATAAACATTTTACAAAAATAAATATCAGTTATCAATAAGGATTTTTCAAAATTTTACATTTACTTAACGATGAAAAATATAAATGCCCCCTATTGCTATCAGGGCTCCTATGAGTTTGCTCCACTCAAAACCGGATTTTTCAACACCAAAAAGTCCAAATACCTCTATGAGATACGCGACAACAATCTGCGATACAACAATGAGCAGCACCGCCTGAGCCGGTCCCAATGTATCCATGCTCTTGATTACCGTCAATGTAATAAATGCGCCGATGACGCCGCCCAACAGCATATATTTATTTTCCATATGAAACATCCCCATCACATTCTGTCTTCCTGTGACAAACCAGGCAATCAGACAAACAAAAAAAGCAGTCAGCTGTACCCATGAATTGGCCGCCCACATACTACTGCTTTTTGTTACTTCTGTATTAAAAACTCCCTGTATACTCATCAGTGCTCCCGATATTAGCGCAATAATAAATCCCCACATAAATAACTCCTTTTCCATAATTTGATAGAGTTATTTTTTACCATATTTTAGTTTTTATACTCCTCTTTGCGCAGAAACATTGCCGAGAGCGTTGTTCCTATTGCCACAACACTGTCAATCACATCACAGTAATTCTCAGATTGTCTACCCGGGGATGATAATCATTTTCCGTTTTAAATACAAAATGGACACGCAAGCATGTCCATTTTGTATTTATCTTTGCCTATTTCTTTTCCGGCAGAATAGAATATGCAATATTTACTGCATGATCAGCAATTCTCTCATAACCAATGACCAAATCGGTAAATACCAGTCCGGATTCAATAGAGCACTTACCGTCTGCCATTCTCTTAACATGTCCTTCCTGACAATCAATTTTCATCTGGTCGATGGTATCTTCCAATCGATTAATTTCTTTAAACTGCGAGCGGTCTTCGGTAGCAAAAATATTAATCGCTTTATCAAAAATATCCATGACTTTATTATACATATGCGTCATTTCATTGCGTCCATCTTCAGAGAACTCCATTTTCTGCCTTTTTTCTTTTAAGGCATCATCCATGATATTTACAGCGTGATCTCCAATCCGCTCCACATCAATGACTACATGGAACAATCCGCCTAATCGTTCTCTATCTTTTAAAGGAAGTCCATACCGGTTGGCTTTTACCATATATTCTGTTATTCTGTGACTCAGAAAATCTATATACTGTTCCCGTTTATATACTTCTTCCGACGTGTCATATTGTTTGCGGATTAAAGCAGCTGACGACTGCTCTATATTTTTTCGCACCATAGCTGCCATTCTCTCAATTTCCTGTACTACTTCTACTACCATTGTAGCCGGTGTAGGAGTACCGGAGAGACCGATATGCTTGAGCACCATCTCGTCTTCTTCCATATCGCTTCCTGCTCTTGTCGGAATCGCCTTCTTTGACAGGAGAATGAGCAGATTAGAAAACGGAAGCAGAATAATGCACTGAAATATTTTAAAAAGTGTATCTGCATTGGCCACAAACCGTTTAAAGTTTTCCGCGCCACTGATTGTAAAAATCCCCCGAATAATCGGCTCATTGGCAAACAGTAAAATCACTGTAATTACAACCAGTCCGATTACATTGAACATAACATGAATAAACGCTGTCCTCTTAGCGTTTTTATTGGCATTGAGGGACGCCAGTACCGCTGGCGTACACGAGCCGATATTCGCTCCCAGAATAAAAAACAGACATGGCAGCGGACTGACCAGACCTGCTCCGGCCAAAAGTACGAGAACGCTGACTGTAACCGATGAACTCTGTAAAATAACCGTAACAATAAATCCAACCAGTGTTGCAATCAACGGATGATTTAAAGAAGTAAACAGCATGTCAAACTGATGGAATTCCGGTACATGCTGCAATGCCGATGTCATAAAATTAATTCCCAGGAACAAAGCCCCAAATCCAAACACTACTGCCGCTGTCTTTCGCAATAACGGCTTCTTACAAAATGCTAAAATGGCGGCGCCTAAAAAAATAATAAACGGCGCTACCGCTGTTAATTTCAAAGACACCAGCTGTGAAGTAATCGTCGTTCCGATATTGGCGCCAAAAGTAATTCCTACGGATTGCTGCAATGTCATAATTCCTGCATTGACAAATCCAACCTCCATTACTGTAGTCGCTCCGGAAGACTGAATAAACGCTGTAAACAGCGCTCCAAAAATGACTCCCACATATTTATTTCTGGTGCATCTGTTTAGAACTCCTCTCAGCTTCTGCCCTGCTGCCTGCTGTAGACTGTCTCCCATATACTTCATTCCGAAAAGGAACAGTGCCAGGCCGCTTAACAAATCCATTACCAAATTCATCAGTGTGTAATCCATAATTTAATTTTCTCCTGGTATATGTCAAATATTTTGTCAGAAAATAAGTTGCATCTGCGAAAAAAGTCTTTCCATTCCAATATTCTGCATGTAAATATAAAGTCTATGTAAAATTTTAACATAGATTTTACTTTTTTACCAGTCCGGAAATCTCTCCTAGATGTCTCATTCTATATTGTATGTCATCATGGAAATATCTTTCGGATTATGTTACACTGATAAACAGAATTATCTTGTCTTTTTATATATGGAAAAAAATAGTGAGGTGACATTATGCAGGAAATCAAATGCCCAAAATGCGGTGAAATATTCCAAGTGGATGAATCAGGATATGCAGCGATTGTAAAACAGATACGAGACAGAGAATTTAACAAAGAACTGCTGGAAAGCAAAACACAGTTAGAAACAGAAAAACAAAATGCAGTACAGCTTGCAATAGCTGAAACCCAAAATGATTTTAAAGATATCATTGCACAGAAAGAAGCCGAACTGGCTCAATTAAAAGCACAAAAAGATTTGGAAATTTCCAAGTTACAGGCAAAAATTGATTCCGCAGAAAAAGAACGTCAGTTAGCTGTCAATCAGGCTGTAGCACAGAAAGAAAATATCATTATGGAGAAAGAAGTTCAGATTTCCGAGCTGAATGGAAAGGTGGAAAGCAGTCAGAAAGAAAGCCAGCTCAAAGAACAGAGTCTGAAAGAAAAGTATGAGGAAAAACTGAGAGCAAAAGAAGAAGAAATCGATTATTACAAAGATTTTAAAGCACGTCAGTCTACAAAAATGGTAGGCGAAAGTTTAGAACAGCATTGTGAGATAGAATTTAATAAACTTCGCGCTACCGGATTTCAAAACGCTTATTTTGAAAAAGATAACGATGCCAGAAGCGGCAGTAAAGGAGATTATATTTACCGGGAATTTACTGATAGCAGCAATCCCGACACAGAATTTATTTCTATCATGTTTGAGATGAAAAATGAAATGGACCAGACTGCTACCAAGAAAAAAAATGAAGATTTTCTGAAGGAATTAAATAAGGACAGAAATGAAAAAAATTGTGAATATGCCGTTCTGGTTTCTCTTCTGGAAGCAGATAATGAACTGTATAATACCGGTATTGTGGATATGTCCCACCGCTACCCAAAAATGTATGTCATCCGCCCTCAATTTTTTATTCCAATGATTACGCTTTTGCGCAACGCCGCACAAAATGCCCTGTCCTACCGACAGGAACTGGCTGCAATCAGAAATCAGAATATTGACATTACCAATTTTGAAAACAGTCTCAATGAATTTAAAGAAAAATTTGGGCGTAATTATCGGATTGCCAGTGAAAGATTTCAGACCGCCATTGAGGAAATTGACAAAACGATTACGCATTTGGAAAAGACAAAAAAAGCGTTGCTTTCCTCTGACAATAATCTGCGTCTTGCCAATGACAAGGCAGAAGACTTGAGCATTAAAAAACTGACTCGGAACAATCCCACAATGGCAGCAAAATTTTCCGAACTGCAGCAGGAGCAAAAATAACAGATAACACCATACTATACAATAAATAAAAGAGGATGTACGTCAAATATCTGAATTTCCTGTACATCCTCTTTTATTTATGACTATATTGTTTGTTGATGATACGTCTCAAATATCCAACAGAATGGCATATAACACCGGATAAACAACCTCTTTTTAGAGTGCTTTTCTCAAAATGTCTGTCATTTCATCAACATTTTCCCTTGTGATAATTAATGGAGGCAGCATACGCAGTACATTACCGCCTGCTGAAATTACAAGAAGCCCCTGTTCTATTGCCCTGTCAATTACCTCACCCACCGGTGATTTAAGTACCAGTCCCTGCATCAGGCCTCTTCCTCTGCGCCCTTCTACATTGTCAAAATCTTCAACAATTTTGTCCAGTTGTGCCTCCAGATAAGCGCCTGTTCTATTTACATTTTCTAAAATATGATATTTTTCATATAAATCAAATACAGTATTTACTGCTGCTGCAGCCAATGGATTTCCACCATAAGTCGTACCATGATCCCCCGGCACGAGAGAATTGCAGCACTTTTCTCCGGCCACAAATGCCCCTACCGGAATACCACAGCCCAGCGCTTTTGCGGCTGCAATTATATCCGGCTGTATTCCGTAATGCTGAAAGGCAAACATTTTTCCTGTTCTTCCCATTCCACACTGTATTTCATCACAAATCATAAGAATATCATTTTCATCACAAATGTCTCTGATTCCTTTTACAAATTCTTTCTCTGCCGGATGTATTCCTCCTTCGCCCTGAACTACTTCCAGAATAATCGCGCAGGTTTTCTCATTTACCAGTGCTTTCACACTTTCCAAATCGTTATATTTCGCATATTGGACACCGGAAATCATCGGTCCGAACGGCACCTGATAATGTTCATTTCCCGTAAGCGCAAGAGCTCCCATTGTTCTTCCGTGAAAGGAATGTTCCATAGCAATGATTTCATGCCCTGCATATCCATCTCGGTCAAAGGCATAACGTTTTGCCATTTTCAATGCTCCCTCTACTGCTTCCGCACCACTATTGGTAAAAAAGACTTTTTTCAATCCCGTTGCGTCCACCAGTTTTTTTGCAGCTTCCACAGATGGTGTATTATAAAATAGATTTGAGGTGTGCATCATTTTATCTATCTGGGTTTTCAGCGTTTTTCCATATTCCTGATTATTATACCCAAGAGCACAAACGCCAATGCCAGAAGCAAAATCTAAATATTTTTTCCCTTCTACATCATAGATATATACGCCATCTGCTTTCTCCATTACTATCGGATAGCGGTTATATGTATGAACAAAATACTGTTCTCCCAAATCCATATATTCCTGACTTGTCATTTTTCAATCCTTTCTCTTCACATTTTGCCCTCTGTGATTCGGCAATCTGCGGGTTTTGTCCCTATGTGGCTATTTTCAGTTTACTTTTCCTGATTCCGTTCTTCCCGCTTTTTTAATTCCACATGTGTATAAAATTTTTCCTGACTGTCATCTAAAATAGCCGTTCCAATTCCTTTATTCGTAAATATTTCCAGCAATATACTGTGAGGAATTCTTCCATCCAGAATATGCACTCTTGAAACACCATTTTTGATTGCATTCATACAATTTCTAATCTTTGGAAGCATCCCTCCGGCGATAATTCCATCTTCAATTAATTTCTGTGCTTCTGTAACAGTCATCTCAGAAATAACAGAATCCGTGTCCTCCGGATTTCTATATACCCCTTCCGTGTCTGTAAGAAATGCCAGTTTTTCCGCATTGACAGCTTCTGCGATAGCGCTTGCCGCATCATCAGCATTAATGTTATATCCGTGGAATTCATTATCCAGACCGATTGGGCAGACAATCGGAAGAAAATCTTTTTCTAATAAATCTAAAAGAATCTGAGCATTAACTTCCGTCACTTCTCCCACATATCCGATATCAGAATCTCCTGTAAGTTTCTTTTTTACTGTCAGAAGTTTTCCGTCTTTTCCGCTGATTCCGATTGCTCTTACTCCAAGCTGTTCTACAATCTGCACAAGTTTCTTATTTACGCTGTTCAAAACCATTTCTGCTGCATCTAATGTCTCCTCATCTGTCACCCGCAATCCATTGACAAAGCTGGTCTCCATTCCCAATCTATCAATATGTCTGCTGATGGCTTTTCCACCACCATGCACAATAATCGGTTTAAATCCTACCAGTTTCAGCAGCGTAATATCCTGAATCACACTGGTCATAAAATCTTCATCCAGCATAGCGCTTCCGCCATATTTTACTACAATAATTTTCCGGTTAAACCGTTGGATATAAGGTAGTGCTTCAATCAAAACATCTCCCTTTTCAATCCATTTGTCCATATTTAGATGCTGTTGCCCTTTCATTAACATTCTCTCGCCTCTCTTACTATTTTCTGTATTTCAATGATATATTGACATTTTTCTGTTTAACTTCTGTAATCTGCATTGATACTGACATATTCATGGGTCAGGTCACATCCCCACGCCGTCGCTTCATATGGTCCCATTTTCACATCAGCGATAGCCGTTACTTCATCTTCGGAAAGAATTCTGGTAGCCTCCTCCTCGCTATAAGCAGTGGCCATTCCATTCTCCACAATTTTTAATTTTCCGACCCGACTCTCAAAATAAATATCTACCTTATCCGGGTCAAACTTGGCCGTAGAATATCCCATAGCACACAAAATTCTTCCCCAGTTGGCATCATGCCCGTAAATTGCCGCTTTGGTCAGGCTGGAGGTGACAACCGATTTTGCGAGCGTAACTGCCTGTTCTCTGCTTTCTGCGCCAATGACTTTTACTTCAAATAATGCCGTTGCACCTTCTCCATCCCCCGCGATTTTTTTTGACAGAAATACATTCACCTGATGAAGCGCTTCCACAAATTGATTATACTTTTCATCTTTTTCCGTAATTGTAGCATTTCCCGCAAGACCATTGGCCAGCAATAACACCGTATCATTTGTGGACGTATCCCCATCTACGGAAATCATATTGAAAGTATCCTGAATATCTGTACTCAATGCCTGGTACAGCAAATCTTTTGAAATACTTACATCGGTCGTTATAAATCCCAGCATAGTACACATATTCGGATGAATCATCCCGGAGCCTTTGCACATTCCGCCAATTCTGCATACTTTGCCATCCAATTCAAATTCATATGCGATTTCCTTTGGAACAGTATCTGTGGTCATGATTGCCTGGGCTGCCATATGACCGCCTTCCAATCCTGCATCAAGCGTTGGCGCGAGCATCCCAATACCGTTTATGATCTTGTCCATCGGCAGCTGCGCTCCTATGACGCCAGTCGAAGCTACCAGCACTTCTTCTTTCTTTATATTTAGTACATCTGCTGTAGCTTCCGCCATTTTTTCACAATATTCCATTCCCATCTGTCCGGTGCAGGCATTTGCCACGCCACTGTTACACACAACCGCATGCACTGTCTGTGAATGATAAATAACATTCTGATCCCATTTGACCGGTGCCGCTTTTACCTGATTGGTCGTAAACGTTCCCGCTGCCACGCAGGGAGCATTGCTGTATATCATTGCCATGTCTTTTTTGTCCGGATTTCCCGTCTTAATTTCTGCACGGACTCCCATCGCTGAAAATCCCAATGGGGCGGTCACACCGCCATCTATTTTTTTCATTATATTCACAATTCCTTTCTGCCTGGTTTTTATGGAAACATTGGCACCTGCTGCAATCCTTCCTTTTCAGGAAGACCAAACATAATATTCATGTTCTGCACTGCCTGTCCTGCTGCGCCTTTGACTAAATTGTCCATAGCGCCCATCATAATAATTCTTCCGGTCCTCTCATCTATTTTAAAACTTACATCCACAAAATTGCTTCCTTCCACCCAGCGTGTTTCCGGTGGGCAGCTGTTTTCCAAAACACGGACAAAATATTCTTTTTCATAATATTTATCATAAATTGCTTTTACCTGACTGTAACTTACCGGTTTTTTCAATGTCGCATATGAAGTTGCTAAAATTCCCCGCTGCATTGGAATAAGATGCGGTGTAAAGTTAATCATTACCGGCTCTTTTGCCGCATAACTTAACTGTTCTTCAATCTCCGGCGTATGCCTGTGTGCTGCCACGCCATATGCCTTACAGTTTTCGTTTACTTCACAAAAAAGATTATCTACTTTCGCTCCGCGTCCGGCACCGGATGTTCCGGATTTCGCGTCAATAATAATGGAATTTACATCAATCATCCCCTCTTTTACCATCGGATAAATCGAAAGAAAACTACAGGTAGGAAAACATCCGGGATTTGCAACCAGTCTTGCATTTTTTATCTTATCCCTGTTTATCTCGCAGAGACCATAAACCGCCTCTTCTATAAACTGCGGGCTCTGATGATGGATTCCATACCATTTTTCATAAATATTTACATCTTTTATTCGAAAATCAGCACTTAAATCAATAATTCTTACTTTTTCTAATATTCTTTCATTGACAAGAGAACTGCAGAGTCCCTGTGGTGTCGCCGTAAAAATAACATCGACTGCGTCGGAAAGTTCTTCCATATTATCGTCCAGACATTCTGCATCCACAATCTGAAACATATTTCTAAAAATATCTGCATATTTTTGCTGAACATAACTTCTGGAGCCAAACCAGATTACTTCCGCCTCCTTGTGCTGCTGAATCAATCTTACAATCTCTGCTCCTGCATATCCTGTAGAGCCGATAATACCTACTTTTATCATAAAATACTTCCTTTCCAAATCTGTATATCATTGTAGTATTTTCCTTATTAAAATACAAGACGCTTTATGTAATATACATTATTTTTGCATATAACGCAAGTTTTATACATAAATATTGTATAATATTCACAATTTTCTAAGTTTTTCTTGCATTTTATACATTGGTAGTGTATAGTATCAACTATCGGATAAGACTTTTATCTGCAAATACAATGAAAAAATAATAAAATTTTGGAGGATTTAGAAATGGCAAAGGAAAAAGTAATTCTCGCTTATTCAGGCGGACTTGACACAACGGCTATCATACCTTGGTTAAAAGAAAATTATGACTATGAAGTTATCTGTTGCTGTATTGACTGTGGACAGGAAGAGGAATTGGACGGACTGGAAGAGAGAGCAAAATATTCCGGCGCTTCTAAATTATATATAGAAGATATTACAGATGAATTCTGTGACGAATATATTGTTCCTTGCGTGCAGGGCGGTGCAGTTTATGAAAACAAATATTTACTCGGCACTTCCATGGCAAGACCGGGCATAGCAAAAAGACTGGTTGAAATTGCAAGAAAAGAAGGTGCTTCTGCTATCTGCCACGGAGCTACCGGTAAGGGAAATGACCAGATTCGCTTTGAACTGGGCATTAAGGCACTGGCTCCTGACCTCAAAATTATTGCAGCATGGAGAGATGACAAGTGGACCATGGATTCCCGCGAATCTGAAATTGAATACTGTAAAGCACATGGCATTGACCTCCCATTCTCTGCAGACCAGAGCTATAGCCGCGACCGTAATTTATGGCATATCAGCCATGAGGGTCTGGAACTGGAAGATCCTGCGAATGAGCCAAATTATGACCACCTTTTAGTACTGGGTGTGTCACCGGAAAAAGCTCCGGATGAGGGAGAATATGTGACAATGACATTTGAAAAGGGCGTCCCTACCTCCGTCAACGGAAAAAAGATGAAGGTTTCAGATATTATCCGTGAGTTGAACAAGCTGGGCGGAAAACACGGTATTGGCATTGTAGATATCGTAGAAAACAGGGTTGTTGGAATGAAATCCCGCGGGGTTTATGAAACTCCGGGCGGAACAATTCTGATGGAAGCGCACAATCAGCTGGAAGAGCTTGTATTAGACCGTGCTACAATGGAAGTAAAAAAAGATATGGGCAATAAATTTGCTCAGATTGTATATGAAGGTAAATGGTTTACTCCATTGAGAGAAGCGATTCAGGCATTTATAGAATCCACACAGGAATACGTGACCGGTGAAGTTAAATTTAAACTGTACAAAGGCAATATCATAAAAGCCGGAACTACCTCTCCATATTCCCTTTACAGTGAAAGTCTGGCATCCTTTACTACCGGAGATTTATATGATCATCATGACGCGGAAGGTTTTATCACATTATTCGGACTTCCACTCAAGGTAAGAGCAATGAAAATGGCTGAACTGAAAAAGAAAGAAAAATAAAAAACATACGAGAAAAAATTATAAATAAAGCGGAGATAGGAGTTTTAGACAATACTTTTATCCCCGCTTTTCCATTTGTTGTTTGGAAAAAGCGTAAGGATTTTATTTCTGCAGCATTTTTATGCACGAAATGTCATGCGGCAGAATCTGTATATGGCAATAAACAATTTACACTTTACATTTTTTATAGTAAAATATAGTAGATTGTGGATTATTGGTACAATTTATGCAAATGACTGTTAAGGACATTTAACTTTTCAGTTCTCTAAAAACGGATGATATTGTAAAGGAAATTATGAAAGAATCAATTATAAAGTTTAGAGCCTTTCTGTTAAGGCATATAAAAAACAAGACACTCCAGACATTAATCTGGGGATTAATTAGTCATGAGATGATTTCTTATATGCTGTTTGGTCTGGGGACCTGCATCGTAGATTATGTAGTATTTTCTTCTCTGACAAAAGCCGGATTATTTTCTATTATCTCTAATATAATATCTACTGTTTGTGCCATTATTTTTGCTTATACTACCAATAAACTGTGGGTATTTAAAAGTAAAACCAGCGGTTTTTTTGAGGTTTTGCAGGAATTTATGCGGTTTGCAAACGCCCGTATTGCGACGCTTTTAATGACAACGGCAATTCTGGCTGTAGCCGAAGCAATCGATGCAAACGAATACTATGCAAAGTTGATTGCCATGATATTGACAATTATTTTTAACTATATTTTGAGTAAGTTATTTATTTTTAATAAAAGAAAGGGGACAGGCAATGTTCACAAAAAAACAAAATAATTTTTCTATAAAAAAATGGTATCGAAACAATAAAATATATCTTCTGGCATTTATACTTCCCGTCCTCTCAATGCTGGTTGTATATTTCTTTAAGGATGTATATCCTTTTGGCGACGAAATGTATTTGAGAAGCGACTGTTACCATCAATATACTCCTTATCTGGAAATTTTACAGGAAAAACTGCAAAGCGGCAAAAGCCTGTTTTACACTTGGGAAATCGGCGCAGGCATGAATTTTATTGCCATTGCTGCATATTACCTTGCCAGCCCTCTCAATCTTCTTACAATCCTCTGGCCCGGCAACATGGCTGATATTGTAAGCTTTTTTATTTTACTGAAGATGGGACTTGCCGGTTTTTCCGCAACATATTATCTGGTAAAAAAATTTGGGAAATATAACATTCCTGTCGTGGCATTTGGAATGTTATACGCATTATCCGCTTATTTTGCTGCATTCAGCTGGAACATTATGTGGCTTGACTGTATGTGGCTGTTCCCTTTTATCATTTTGGGACTCGACCGTCTGGTCAATCAGAAACAGTATAAAATGTACTGCATTGCGTTGGCATTAAGTATTTTTTCCAATTATTATATTGGAATTATGCTCTGCATTTACAGCGTAATTTACTTCATATACCTTCTCTGTGTTTCTGACTTTGACGCAAAAATCGGAGCTTTTCGGGCAAGACTCATTGCACTAAAAGACTTTGCAATATATTCCATATTGGCAGGAGGCCTTGCCTCTATAGTTATTCTTCCAGAATATTTTAATATGCTCATAACAAAATCAGCAGATACGAATTTTCCGGAATCCATACAGGAATATTTTTCTATTCTTTACATGCTGTTCCGCTCCCTGATATGTATTCCGGTTGCAGACTTAAAATATCCTCATGACCCGAATATCTACTGCTCTCTGGCCGTATTTATTCTGGTCCCAATGTTCTGGCTCTGCAAAAAAATAAGTCCAAAAGTTCGTATTGGAAAAACAGCCATTGCAATAATTATGCTTTTAAGCTTTAACATTAATATTCCAAATTATATCTGGCATGGTTTCCACTTTCCAAACAGCCTGCCATGCAGGGAATCATTTATCTACATTTTTCTGATTATAACTATGGCTTATGAAGCATTTATTCATATAAAGGAGTTTAAAACTTCTGAGATTGTCGGCTCTGCCGGTGTGTCTGCCGGACTTATTCTTGTGCTTCAGGAATTATTTAAAAACACATCGTTTTTCAGTGATTTGGCAATCAATACAAGTATTATAAAAATTATATACTTGAGTCTGATGTTTCTTGTAGTATATCTTGTCCTGATAACGTGGTACAGAAACAAACCGGAAATGAAAGGATTTTTAACTTACCTGATGATTCTGACCGTATTCTGTGAGCTGACGCTCAACATGAGTATTACCGGTATCTCCAGTACTTCATCCAGAAGTTCTTACTACGAAAGTGTTTCTACTTATGAGCAATTAAATGCGGAAGCCAAAGCCATGGCAGACGCAGAAGGCGCAGGTTTTTACCGGACGGAAGGGGAAAACCACAGTACGAGAAATGATGGTGCAAGATTTGGATATAACAGTATCTCTACCTTTTCCTCGGTATCTTCTGCAGCTATGCAGGATTATTATGACAAAATAGGATTGCAGACTTCCTTTAATGCGTACTCCTACTATGGACATACGCCACTGACAGCAGCATTGTTTGCAATTCGCTATGAATACACTACTTCCGAGCCATCGCTTCCGAACAACTTAACCGAAGTGAAGTCACAGACATATTCGCAGGGCAGTGCAAACAATACGGTAACGTCCACACTTCATTTATATCAATATAATCAGACACTTCCTCTGGGCTTTATGACCAACATGAGTACAGAGGCAAACTGGAACACTGACAGTGGCAATCCATTTATGACTCAGAATAATTTTGTCCTGTCCGCAGTAAACGGTGCTGATTATATTTTCCACAAGCTGGCTTCCAGTTCTGTGGGTACTTTTACTACAACCTATGATTTAGATAAAGGAGATAAATTTCAGAAAAATAATGGAGGACAAACTTTTGATGTATACTTTTTCTGTGTGACACAATCAGAAAATCTGACAGCAACAGTCTCCAACGGAACAATCACAGATGCCGGATCTTCCACCACTACCAAAACATTTTCCAGTACAAATCAGAATTATATCTGTCACATAGGAAATGTTACTCCAGGTGCAACAATCACGGTAACGGCAAGTGGCGGACAGAGTATTTCCTCCTGTTTTGCTTACGCTTTTGACCAGACTGCCTGGGAAAAAGCACACCAGTTATTGAACGAAAATCCATATCAGGTAGATTCTTACTCCGATACTAAAATTACAGGACAAATTACAGCCAAAAAGCAGGGAATGATGTATACGTCTATTCCTTATGACAAAGGCTGGAAAGTATATGTGGACGGAACGAAAGTAAAATCTACTCCAATCTGTTCCGGAGCGCTGACCGGTGTAATGATGGATGCCGGAACACATGAAGTAACTTTCCGCTATACGCCGCAGGGATTCCTTCCGGGCCTGATTATTTCCGTGCTGTGTATTCTTATTTTCCTGGCATTGATTTTTAAAGATAATATTATCGAGAAAATAAACAATAAAAAAACTTCACCGGGAAGAAGCGCAAAATCTTCCAAATAACATAAGATTCCTGGAATAGAATGATTCCTTGTATATTTTACGTAAAAAAGGACTTTGGATTTTACTTGTCACAGGTAAAATCCAAAGTCCTTTTTTCTTTTTATCTTACTGTATTGTTTCATACACAGACATAAGATTTTTTGTCTGAAACGCCTCTTTGGGAAGTTCCATTTTTTTCCATATTCTTGTATTAAAGTCTGTATCAATCGTATCTAAATATTTGTTATACTGACCGCTGAAATATTTATCTTTTTTCTCCTTGACTATTTTTTCTCTGTTTTCATCCGTGGCTTTCTCATCATAAGAATTGACACAATATACAAGATAGTAATTATTACCGTCCTGAATTACCTTGCTTACTTCATTATTGTTCAGATTAAATGCCTCTATCTCATATTTCTCTTTTGCCTCATTCTTTTTCAGCGTCTTATCCGGCAGGTCGTCTTCCGTATAGCGCTTTGCCTGTTCTGAAAAACTCTTTTCCTTTTTCCGGACTGACTCTGCCACTTTTTCCAAAGTTGCTTTGGCATTTTTTGTTTTTACACTCATTCGAATATACTGGACCTGAATCACTCTTGCCTCTTCTTCACTCACTTTATCCTCAATTTTATCTGTAAGAGATTCATAGAGTTTATCTGCCAGCAGAAAATTTTTGTAAAGTTCTTCTACGGTCTGTTCATCTGCCCCTGTATAATCTTTCTCTGCCTCAGAGAGGGCGGAAAAGTATTCTTCCGCTTTTTCTGAAATGGATTCTTTCTCACTCTCAGCCAGATGGATTCCCCTTGTAATTGCCATGGAAGCCAAAGTATACTTAATGGACAATTCTTCTTTTACCTGTTCCATCAGATAATCTCCCAGATTTGTTTCTTCATCAACTTTCACTTCCCAGTCTACTGTCCTGCCAAAAGTTTCCCGATACTGATTGGCCCTATCCAACAATACCAGTTTATATTCCGGCTCTTCACAGACAATTTTATCCACCTGAAATATCTGATTACTTTTCAATCCAAAAATTCTTCCCACAACCGGTGTATCTGTTCTTACACTACATCCTGCTGTCAGCCCCGCTGTGAGTATCACAGCAGACACTACTGCAATAAATCTGTTTTTTTTCATTGTCCTCTCCCGATAAACCCATAAGTTGTCCCGTTATTTATATTCTCATAATATCTTCTAAAATTGTATTTACATTTTCGGCAATATGCTTTGCCTCTCTTCTTACTTCTGCATCTGCATACTGCATTGCATAACTGTAAAAACAATGTTCAAACATGTCAATGTCACTATAACCACAGCCAAACACAACCGTATCTTCCTCTGAGACCTCAAATATATGCTGCACCAGTGCAATCGCATTTCCTTTCGTCACATATTCCGCTGTAATATAAGCCTGTTCAGGACTGGAAATCGCTACATTTGCTTTCTTTGCCCACTTACTGTAAAATTTTGCGTAACTCTCCTCATCCAGACCGTTTTTTGCGTATATCATAATTTTTGTTACTTCTTTATGCCCCGTCTTGAAATCTTTAACGTACTCCGGCTCCATTCCCATACTCTCTAAATAAGTAATAAAATCATGATCATGGGTATGGATTGTAACATTCCTCTCTCCCGCAAAAACCAGTTGAAACCGATTCTCCTTCTCAAGTTCGGATACTACGTCCATACAAACCAAGCGGTCAATCGGGGTTTTACTGATAACCTTATCCTGCCAGATGATTACCCCGCCGTCATTACATATGTATATAATATCATTCTTTACTTTTCCAAACAAAGATTTTACGGCATCATAATTGCGCCCTGTTGCCATTGCAAATCGGATTCCTTCTTTGTTCAACCGGGCAATCAGTTCAATTATTTCCTCCGGAATTTCAAGACTTCCTTCCGGAAGTAATGCGCCTTCCAAACTGCAAACAATTAAATTAATCATATTCCTTTCACCCTTATTCTGTCAATTTTAAGTTATTTTTATTTTACTTTTACGGTTACTGCAGATGACTTTTTACTCTTATATTTCTTTTTTCCTACAAGAGTATATGCCCTGACCCGATATGTATATTTTTTCCCTTTTTTCAATTTTTTATTTTTATAAGAGCCTGCTGTCCCTTTGATTTTGGCAATCAGTTTATATTTACCTTTTCCTTTTTTCCGGTAAATCTGATAAGCCGTGACATTTTTCATTTTTGTCCATTTCAGTTTTACTGCGCCTTTTTTTCCTTTTGCGGATACTACCGGTTTTTTGGGCACAACAGTTACGGTACAAGTTCCCGCAACCCCGCCGATGGCTGCTTTTGCCGTAATTACTGCTGTTCCCGGCGCCACTGATTTTATTTTTCCCTTTTTTGTTACTTTTGCCACTGCTTTATTGGACGAGCTCCATTGCACTGTCTTATTCGTTGAATCCGTCGGATATACTGTCGCCTTTAATTTTTTATTTTCTCCAGCCTGAAGTTTTACTTTCGTACAATTCAGAACGCATCCTTTTTCTGAAACAGTCACGGTCGTGGCGCTCATGCTGCCACCCTGAGTAAATACCCGGATGGTCACAGTACCGCCTTTCATGCCAGTCACATATCCTGCAGCATCGACTGTAGCGATTGCCGGATTATCCGACATATAATATACTGTCTCATAATTGGATAAATTTACCGGTATTTGGGTCCGGACGCCTTTCGTTATTGTATATTCCGAATTTAAAGTGACATAAGTCGAAGCAATATACCCCTCATATGATTTTCCATTTTTATTTATCTTTACCTTATACCAATATGGATTGCTCAGCCATTTGGTCCCAAATTGTGCATTGGTAAGAACACCCTGTGTCACAGTAACCACATCATCTTTGGCCAATGTGATTATCGTGGCATAATCTGTACTTGGCCCTTTCCTCACGTTCACTGTAGACAGTGTTCTTCCTGTTTTATTGGCGGCGCTCCCCAGTCTTACTACATTGCTCTCGTTTGGCATATTCAAATAAACCGGTATCACAAAAGTTTTTGCCAAAGATGCAATCCCCAGACTGTTGTACGCTTCTGATGTAAATGTGGCCTCTGATGCCGCCCCATAAATATTGGTCATATACTGATGGTCATAAAGACTGTAGCGGGAATTCTTATTTACATTAAACCTCTGCAGATAGATTGTGTTCTGGCCACAATTTATGTATTTCTCTCCAATATATTCCGCACCACCCGCAATAGATTTAAACGGTGTATTCCACGGTCTCTGATAAGTTTTTCCCGTGCTTGCCCACTCCAGACCATTGGCAATAGGATTTTTACCGGAATATGCGCCAATATTATAAAAATTATAAATTCCGGTATATTTTTTTGAGTAAGTGCCGGAGACACTTCCGCTTTCTCCCATCCCTGCATATTTGGAATTTTTTTTCTTACCAATTTCCTGTATTATTTTGGAAGCAATATAATAAGCGCTCACATTTGCACTTCTTCCTGCATCCAAAATCTGACGGGAATACAGAATATCTGATGTCTTATATTTTCCCTGTGTCGTAATATAACCAATCGCTGTATTCGCCATAAATGAGCCTTGCAGCACAGCTTCTACTCCGGCCTGAGACTGCGTCGCAGCATCAAACGATAACTGCTCAAACATATATATCTGTTCCGGATTCAAAAAATTTCTAGGGTCCAGAAAATATGCGACTGCATTTTTTGAAGCGGAAACCCAACTTCCTCCGTCTTTTGCAATATAATTGCCTTTGGATGAATTATAATCGCCGGAAGCATTGGATTTTAAATAAATACTGTACGCATTTTCAATCAGACTTTTATTATTTTCACACTCTTTGTTGACTACGGTAGAGAAATCCAGTCCCGTCTGATATGGAACGAATTTCCAATTTGGATATTGAGAGTGTAATGTGCGAAGATAAGGCTTATAGCTGTCTGAAAAACCGGAAATACTGCTCTCAAAAGCAGCATCCGCTCCGTTTACCCGCTTCGTACTTACCTGAAATGATGCGCACAATCCCAATACCATGGCCAACGACATGGCAGAGGCGATGAATTTATGAAAAAATTTTTTCTTCTGTAAATTCACTCCTTATCTCCTTTATCTTCTTACTTTTACTCCTTTAGTTCCTCGTTTACCAATCTTCAGTTTTCTCAAATCAACTTTTTTCCCTTTATATTCTACCACCTCATTATCTCCGATATCAAGAAGGTAAACGTTGGAAACAGAATCATCGGCTCCAAGCCGGATGCCTTTTACACCCAGCGTTGCTTTTTTCATCTCCGGCACTTCCCGGATTGGAAATCTCAAAAAGATTCCATCTTCTGTCTGAAGTACTAAAATTTCTCTTGTATATTGCAATTCCGTCTCCGGCGCCGGAACATCAGTAACCATATCCATCTGAGAGAACTCCATCTGCTCATAATCCATCATTTCAAAATCATCTGAGCCTCCAGACAGCATAACAGGCATTTCTATGTCTGCATCAGTTACTTCACGGTCTGATACTCTTGTAATCTTTACCGATACCAGAGCGTCATCCTTTCCAAGTTTTGTGGCACTCATTGTCTTTCTGTTCGTCTCAAACTCACTTCCATCCACCAGTTTTATCATGCCTTTTTTGGTGGTAAATAAAAGTTTTTTTCCTTTTATCATATCTGCGCTGAACAGAGCCACAATACTTTCTCCCTGACTGCTGTAATTGCCCAGATTATCAATAGGGACTCCTTTTTCCCTCACTTTTTTTGTCGGGATTTTGGATACTTTAATCTGATGCACGTTTCCATTATCTGTAAAAATGCAGATTGTATCTGTATTCATACAGTTAAAATAATATTTATTTTCAGCTGTTATGGATTCAATATTTCTATCAAATGCAGCAGGCTCCAGCAGTTTTGCGTATCCAAATTTATCCTGGACAAATACGACTTCCTGTTCTACAAAAGCATTTTCATCAAACACTGCCTCTGCTCCATCTTCTATCAGCGTACGCCGTTTTAACGCATATTCTTTCCGGATTGCCAGCAAATCTTTTTTGAGTGTCTTCGCCATAATTTTTCTGCTTCCCAGAATATCTTCATACTCGCCAATCCGATTTACCAAATCTTCATATTCTTTCTGCAGAGCCATAATTTCAAGTCCTATCAGTTTCGACAGACGCAATTCCAAAATAGCCTGTGCCTGTCGTTCTGTAAAGCAGAGATTTCCTGCAAGAATCTCCGATTCCGGATTTTTAAATTTTATTCCTTCTGTTTTTCCGTGTACAAGACATTCTTTAACCTGCTTCTGACTCTGACAGCCCCGGATAATTTCAATAATCAAATCAATAATATTGGTAGCTTTAATCAGACCTTCCTTGATTTCTTTCTGTTCCAGCGCTTTATTCAACAATGTCGTATATTTTCGTGTGGCAAGCTCATACTGAAAATCTACATTGTACTGAATAATGCTCTTCAGTCCCATAACTTCCGGTCTTCCATCAGCAATCGCCAGCATATTGACACCAAACGTATCTTCCAGCTTCGTCTTCTTGTAGAGCATATTTTTAAGTTTTTCTACATCTGCCCCTTTTCTCAGTTCCAAAATAATCCGCATACCGTTTTTATCAGATGCGTTGGAAATATCCACAATATCATTTGTCTTTTTTGTCTCGACCAGCTCGATTACATCGGATATAAATTTGCTGATGCCGGAGCCAATCATAGTGTATGGAATTTCTGTGACAATTAATTTATCTTTTTCCCTGCCTTTTCCTTTCTCAAATACCAGTTTTCCCCGAAGCTTTAATTTACCCACGCCAGTCTCATAAATATCTTTCAGGTCTGATTTGTTGGCCACAATGCCCCCTGTCGGAAAATCAGGTCCCGGCATAATTTTCAAAAGTTCCTCTGTTGTAATGTTATTATTATCCATATAGGCAATCACGGCATCCAATACTTCTCCCAGATTGTGTGGAGGAATGTTGGTTGCCATACCTACTGCAATTCCCTCAGCGCCATTGACCAGAAGATTTGGCACCCGGACCGGAAGTACCTGGGGCTCCTTCTCTGTCTCGTCAAAATTCGGTATAAAATCTACCACATCTTTATCCAAATCAGCCAGATATACATCCTGTGTGAATTTCTTTAATTTTGCCTCGGTATATCGCATCGCGGCAGCGCCATCTCCCTCAATAGAGCCAAAATTTCCATGTCCGTCAATCAGTGCCATCCCTTTTTTGAAATCCTGGGCCATTACTACCAGCGTATCATAAATGGAACTGTCCCCATGGGGATGATATTTACCCATGGTGTCTCCTACAATACGTGCGGATTTTCTGTGCGGTTTATCGTAGTTCAATCCCAGCTGGTCCATTGCATACAATACCCGGCGTTGTACCGGTTTTAAGCCATCTCTGGCATCCGGAAGTGCTCTGGCGCAGATAACACTCATTGCATAATCAATATAACTTTTCTGCATTACTTCAGAATATTCTGTTTTAATAATCTGTTCTGCCATTTTTTCCTCCTAAATATCCAGTTCCGCATCCTGTGCATGATCGTAAATAAATTCACGTCGTGGCGCCACTTCGCTGCCCATCAGCATACTTGTCACGTTTGATGCCATTTTCGCATCTTCAATTTCGACCTGTTTTAAAATTCTCGTCTCCGGATTCAGAGTCGTCTCCCACAGCTGTTCGGGATCCATTTCTCCCAGCCCTTTATATCTCTGTAATGTAAATCCGGTATGGTTTTTCCTGTATTTTTCCAATGCTTTATCGTCATACAGATACTCCCCTTCTCCCTTTTTAGGAACTACCTTATAAAGCGGTGGCGTTGCAATATAAACATGACCATGTGTAATTAAATCGGGCATGAATCTGTAAAAGAATGTCAGCAGCAACGTATCAATATGCGCGCCATCCACATCAGCATCTGTCATAAGAATAATCTTGTCAAACCGCAATTTTTCAATATCAAAATCATTGCCATAGCCTTCGGAAAATCCGCATCCAAAAGCGTTAATCATTGTCTTAATCTCCGCATTGGCCAGTACTTTATCTATAGATGCTTTTTCTACATTTAATATTTTTCCCCGGATTGGCATAATCGCCTGCGTTTTTCTGTTACGTGCACTCTTTGCAGAGCCTCCGGCTGAATCTCCCTCCACAATAAAAATTTCACATTCTTCCGGTTTCCTACTTTCGCAGTTGGAAAGTTTTCCGTTGCTGTCAATGGAAAATTTACTCTTTGAGAGAAGATTTGTTTTGGTCCTTTCCTCTGCTTTTCTGATTTTCGCTGATTTCTCAGCACAGCTGATTACATTTTTCAGTGTTTCCAGATTCTTATCAAAAAACAGTGTCAGCTGTTCTCCGGCAATATTCTTTGTGACTCTTTCTGCATCTGGATTATCCAGCTTGGTTTTTGTCTGTCCTTCAAATCTTGGATCCGGATGTTTCATCGCTACCACAGCCACCAGTCCGTTTCTCACATCGGCCCCGGTAAAGTTATTATCCTTTTCCTTTAAGCTGCCCAGTTCTCTGGCATACTGATTAATCGTTGCCGTGAGCACAGACTTAAATCCTGTGATATGCGTCCCACCTTCTTGGGTGTAGATATTGTTACAAAATCCCGAAATACTTTCCGTAAATTCATTAATGTACTGGAATGCGACTTCCAGTTCTATTCCATCCTGCTCTTTTTTAAAATAAATAATGTCCGTGACCGCTTCCTTATCCTTATCCATATCGGACACAAACGCCTTGATTCCGTCCGTCTCGTGAAAAGTTACCGTCTCTTCTTCACCGATACGCCTGTTTTCAAAGATAATTGTCAATTCCGGATTCAGGTATGCTGTCTCATGAAGTCTGCTCTTAATCGACTCTGCTTTGAAATAGGTTTTCTCAAAAATTTCCCCATCGGGAAAAAATCGGACCATTGTGCCGGTATCATTTTTTCTGCAGGTCCCTGTCTCTTTCAAATCGTAGCAGACCTTCCCCTGCTCATAGCGCTGGTTATATATTTTTCCGCCTCGCTTTACATTGACTTCCAGCCACTGGGACAGTGCATTTACTACGGAAGAGCCCACTCCGTGAAGACCTCCAGAAATTTTGTAATTTCCGTCGCCAAATTTTCCTCCGGCATGCAGGGTCGTAAAAACCACTTCCACCGCAGGCCGTCCTACCTGTTCATTCAAATCAACGGGAATTCCCCGCCCGTTGTCCTCTATCACTGCGGAGCCATCTTTTTCCAGTGTGACTTTTATTTCCGAGCAATATCCTGCCAAATGTTCATCCACAGAATTGTCTACAATTTCATAAATCAGGTGGTTTAATCCTTTCGTGCCCACACTTCCGATATACATCCCCGGTCTCTTTCTGACGGGGTCCAGCCCTTCCAGCACAGATATACTGTTGCCATCATAATTATTTGCTGCCATAATCTTTCCAATTCTCCTTGTCCGTATCATAAAATCATTTCGTATCTACATTAAAAAATCCGGAGCCGAAATGCTTTCGCATCAGATAATCTTTTCCCTCAAAATGAGCATAATCATTCAAACGTTCAATATGAAAAGTTTTCATTGCTTCATCATACATAATATGGGAAATGCTGCAGTTTTCAATCTGCCTGCCAAAAGTAAGCCATCTGGCATAATCAGCCCCCAGAATTCCTGTCATTAATGCACGGATAACGCCTCCATGCGTCACAACGCATACATTTTCATAATCTGTTCTGGTTAAATCCATCAACGCCTTGTAAGAGCGGTGAAATACCATTTCACAGTTTTCTCCGCCTTCAGGATAGGGAATATCTTTTTCCATTCTGGCGCGCTGTTTTAAAAATGCACTATATTTTTGTTTGAGCTGTGCATTCGATAATCCAGTCATTCCTCCAAAATCTGCTTCCTGCCAACGCGCATCAATCATCCGGGGCTTTTTCAGATAATCGTTGATAATGTCTGCTGTTTCCACGGCCCTAATCAACTGACTGGAATACACGGCTTCAATTTTGTATTCTCTGAGCCGTTTTCCCACATAGTGTGCCTGTTCTCTCCCTTCCGGCGAGAGTTCCACATCCACATTGCAAAGTGTGCTGTTTTGTCTGCCATGTCTGATTAAATAAATATTCATACAAACTCCATTTCACTGTGCTTTTGATTCTTTGTATTGACTTCTACTGTTTTACAGATATTGAATCATTCCCGGTCCTAACTGGTCTGTAGGTCTGGCAATAAACCCGAATTTACTGTAAAAATTTTCTCTTCCCCGGGCGCACATCAATCCCAGCATTATTTCCGTGTCCGGAAGTTTTTTGCTTTTGACATAAGAAACGAATCGCTCCATAAGCTTCTGTCCCACGCCTCTGCCCTGATATTCCGGAATGACAATCAAATCCTGAATATAACAGATAACCGCTCCATCTCCCACCAGTCTTCCCATGCCTACGGGCCTGTCCTGTTCATAGGCAGTCACAGTAAGCATGCTGTTTTTTAATGCTGTTTGGGCCTGTTCTTTGGTCAGCAATTTCCAATTTACACTTTCTCTTAATAACAGATATGTATTTACATCTAATTCATTTTCTTTTAAAAACATTTTTTCAATTTCTTCCAATCCGTAATGCACTTTTATTTGTCGGGTTTGTCAAAACATTCTACGCCATTTTAACTATTATATTCTACTATATCTTGGGGCTTTCTTCAAGTTTTATCACAAAAACTTGTGCTTTGGATATCATAAAAAAATACAGTCGGTCCTTTTTTTGAACAATAAATTTTGTAAGGGTAAAAAATATCTGTACTCTCTTTGCGCTGCAGAATAACATACCGGCATTACTGGATATATTTTTCATTTTTTATTTTTCATCTCTGGCAATAATAAGACTGGGTGATTTATTTTGAAAAAATATATTAAATTAATTTATCGAATTTCATTTATCATTATTTGTGCCATAGGAATATTTATACATCTTGACTTTCAAGACAAAAACCATACCCTTTATGAACTCAGTTATTTTACAGTGCAGAGTAACATCTTCTGTCTTATTTTTATGTGCGTACTTTTAATTAAAAGTTTTACCGGAAAAAATATTCTGACCCAAAAGCTTCTGTATTTCAAAGGAATGGCGCTCTCTTCGATTCTCTGCACCTTTCTGGTCTACCATTATGCTGATGGGAAAATTGTTCATTACAGTTCCGGCAACGGGTTGTTCGGACTTCCTATAGAAAGTCTCATTGCACATTATATTGTGCCGCTTATGTTTCTGCTGGACTGGCTGTTTTTTCAGCCAAAAGGTCATTTCAAATTATCTTTTATTTTTACATGGCTGGCATTTCCTCTGACTTATCTGCTTTTCTTTTTTACCCGGTATCTTTTGAATCATCCGGGAAACTTTGACACTGTTTTTAAATTTCCGTATTTCTTTCTTGATTTCGAGACACTGGGAATAAATATCTGTCTGACATATATTATAATATTAGCCGGTGTATTTGTGAGTATCAATGCATTGGTCTTTCTCTCAGATAACTATCTGTTTCATTTCAGGAAATATCATCAATAAAAAAACGCACTAACTGGACAATGTTCCAGCAGGAATGGCAACTGTATTTTGACATTCCGACTGTTTTCCGGTCAGTGCGTTTTTCTTTTATTGGTTAGCGGATTTTTTCTGTAAATCCTACTTTTTTCTGTACTTTTCTTAATGTCTTATTGGCAAAATAAGCTGCCTTTTCGTCATTTTCCTTGATTACCCTGTTTAGATAATCTTTTTCTTTGGTCAGTTCATAAAAACGCTCCTGAAGAGGTTTCAGTTTAGAAACCACAGCCTCTCCTACTGCCATTTTGAACTCGCCATATCCTTTCCCATCGAATTCTCTTTCTATTTCTTCATTGCTTTTCTCCGTAATGCAGGAGTAAATATTCATCAGGTTTTGAATTCCCGGTTTCTCATCAGAATATCTGATTTCCATATCCGAATCAGTAACTGCTCTCTTAAACTTGCGGATAATCGTATCCGAATCATCCATCAGTAAAATGCTTGCATTCGGATTTTCATCTGACTTGGACATTTTTTTGCCAGGGTCCTGGAGACTCATGATTTTGGCAGTAGCCTCTCCTACATAACACTCTGGAATTGTGAATACATCGCCATATATACTATTGAATCGTCCGGCAATATCTCTTGTCAGTTCCAGGTGCTGTTTCTGGTCAGCGCCTACCGGCACCACATCTGCCTGATAAAGAAGAATATCAGCTGCCATCAAAGCCGGATAAGTAAATAATCCCGCATTAATATTATCTGCGTGTTTTGCCGACTTGTCCTTAAACTGTGTCATTCTGTTTAATTCGCCCATATAAGTAAAACAATTTAATATCCATGCCAGCTCTGCATGGGCTGAGACATGAGATTGAAAATAAATGCAGTTTTTTTCCGGATCCAATCCTGCTGCTATATATAATGTAATTAAATCTCTGGCCCTCTTTCTCAAATCTGCCGGATTCTGTCTTACCGTAATAGAGTGCATATCCGCCACACAATAGAAACACATATATTCATCTGATAGTTTAATCCAGTTATCTAATGCACCCAGATAATTTCCAAGGGTCAGTGTTCCCGTAGACTGCATTGCACTGTATAATACTTTATTCTCGCCTAACATATTTTTTCCTCCCAGTAAAAACTACTTTTATATCATAGCACTAATTGCGTCATTTGTGAATTTTTTTATTTGTGCGTATCGACTATAACGATGTGCCAAGTTACCGTCAATTATGTTATGTTTTCTTTTCTTTGATATTTTTATAAGATTGCGCGGTGTTTGAGATACAGATACACAATTCTAAGAACTACAAGCAATAAAATATGCAGCGGATAAAACCAGTAAAAAAAGTATTTCCATTTTCTTTTTCCCGGTTTTCCATTATAAAGAGCCAGAGGAATAACACTGACTGCTCCCCACCACTGCATTGGTACATTGATATACATGCCAAAATTAAAGACAATATTACTTATTATTTTTCCATAATGGTATTTATGAAAAGTGTAAAAACACATAATAAGCATAACACCTGCATAAGAATACGCAGAATTTATGAGATAGGCCGTACCATGAGCTCCAATAATTACCAGCAGTCCCATCACAACATTTAAATGCGAAGGGCTGATATGTTTTACAAGCATTTTGGGATAATTTACCCGAAATAAAAAAATATTATCCATACCCCAAATCAATAAATATCCGATAAAGAGCGTAAACATTACATTCTGCTGTTTCAGGTCAAAAATATTTCCGTACATTAAGTTATATGGGATTTCAGAAATCAGTGCAAATACTCCCAGCCGTATTCCATACTGTATTCGGTTTTTTGTATGAAAAAAACCTTCTACAATCAAAAATGCAAAGATTGGAAAACTGAGCCGCCCCACACTTCTCAATAGGGTGTATAAAGTTTGATGATTTTGGCAGAAAATATATGCAAAATGGTCCATAAACATAGTAACCACTGCTATGATTTTCAGAGAAAACGTACTCAGTCCCCATTTTTCCAATGAAATAAATTTGTTGCATCCGATTTCATTCAATTTATCAGTTTTTTTCATTTTCTGGCGACCTGTATTAACCTGCTAAAAGTACAGTAATACTTCTTCCTTTCACGAAAAATGTTCTGTCAATTTCCATCTCGGGCTCCACTTCAGAATCGGTGGAAAAAACTACTTTCCATTGCTTTTTATTTCTTGCTGAAGGCACCCCGAACTGCTGGTTTTCCCAGTGCATATTGTAAGCAATATACATATCCGGCTCATCCTTCCCACAATATTCCTGCGCATACTTTCCACAATACATTACGGAAAAATGACGGTTGAAATTGCTAAAATCTGCATACCATGCTTTCGTTCCATGATACGACATATCGGGAAGTCCAAAAGATTTATAATCCATCTGTCTGGTTTCCTCCGGCAGATGTAAAATTTTGTGTTCTTTCCTAAACCGAATCAATTTTTTGGTAAACTCCAGTATTTCTTTCGCCATAGCCGTTGTATTCCAATTGGTCCAGGAGATTTCATTGTCCAGACAGTAAGGATTATTATTTCCTTTCTGAGAATTACACATTTCATCTCCGGCATAAAGCATTGGAACTCCCTGGCTCAGCAGCACAAGACATAACGCATTTTTTATCTGCTTTTTCCGTAAATCTCTTATTTTTCTTTTTCGCGTATCGCCCTCGGCGCCACAATTCCAGCTGTAATTGTACACGGCGCCATCTTTATTATTTTCCCCGTTTGCCTCATTATATTTCTGATCATAAGATACCATATCATAAAGGGTAAACGTATTGTGATTTGCTACATAATTAATAGTCGTTGCGCCCGGAGGATTTGCTTTAATCTTATAAGCAATCGTATTCAGCATATCCTCATCCCCTTTCAGGAATCTTCTTGCGGACACCATAAAATCATCATTGAAGTTTGCCAGATTTCTTGTCTCTGTGCTACGCTGATAAAAATCCATGTCAGAAGCAAAACTGTAAGTAAATATTTTTGTAGTACACAGCAGATTATCCGTCTGTATCATTTTCATGACAGTTTCCTCACAGTTGGCATGGATTCCGTCGATGTGATACTCCATTACCCAATAATGCAGACAATCCAAAATCATTTTTGGATTGGTCCCTTGAGGGAAATAAAATTCCATAGAAACTTCAATACCGTTTTTATGAAGTTCACGGACCATATATTTAAATTCTTCTACTTCTCCTCCCGGCTTGTCCGTGTATGCAAAAGAAGCTTTAGGAGCAAAGGCAAACGCATCCGTATAGCCCCAGTAATTTATGGAAGGGGATGCAATCTGAAAATCCCCGCGCATTAACGTGGCAGGCTCTTCTCTTATCTCTGCAAACTCATAAGCAGGCATCAGCTCAACCATAGTAATTCCCAGCTCTTTCAGATATGGAATCTTCTCTACAATTCCCAGATATGTACCTTTATGCTTTGCCTTAGAACTGGCATGTTTTGTAAATCCGCGCACGTGAAGCCTGTATAAAATCGTATCATCATAAGGAATATTTAAAGGGGCGTCTCCCTGCCAGTCATATTCATCACTGACAATGCTTCCCTTTAATTTTTTTGGTACTTTCCCCCATTCTTTTTTTCCGGATACCGCTCTGGCATATTGGTCCATTACAATTTCGCCATTGACAGAAAAATTATAATCATATTTTTTATAATCCAGCCCTGTTACACTCATAGCATATACATTTCCAATGACCTCGCCGTTTTCAAAAGGAATTTTTGCTGCTGCTTCCTCTTTCCCTTTTTCATAGAGGACAAGCTCACACCGGCTTTTGGTCTTTGCTGTAATTGCAAAATTCACCGACTCTCCGATTACTGTCGCCCCCATCATAAGCGGATTGCCTCTATATACTTTAATATTATCTAATCCCATGCTGCCACCTTTCTCATCCGTTTTTGTTTTGTAATTACATCGCAACCTTTATTTTTCATTTCATTAGAATTATAACATATCAATTTCATGAAAGAAATAGAAAAGTGCCTTTACGTTGCCTAAATCCGGCAAAACTGTTATACTATATTTTGCGAATTCAGATATCAGAAAATTTGGTTGAGTGAGGTATAAAAATGATTAGTACAAGTAATGTGTCATTACGTTTTGGAAAAAAAGCATTGTTTGAAGAAGTTAATATAAAGTTTGTTCCCGGCCACTGTTATGGACTCATTGGAGCCAACGGTGCGGGAAAATCTACTTTTTTAAAGATTTTAACGGGAGAAATTGAGCCTACCAGCGGCGAAGTAATTATAACTCCCGGCGAGCGTCTTTCTTTTTTAAAGCAGGACCATTTTCAGTATGATGAATACAATGTTCTGGATACTGTCATTATGGGAAATCAGAGATTATATGAGATTATGAAAGAAAAAGATGCTATCTACATGAAGGAAGACTTCAGCGACGAAGATGGCATCCGTGCTTCAGAACTGGAAGCGGAATTTGCTGAAATGAACGGATGGGAAGCAGAATCTGACGCCGCCACACTGCTGAATGGTCTGGGCGTCGACACAGAGTTTCACTATAGTCTGATGAAAGATTTAAACGGCTCAATAAAGGTCAAAGTCTTGTTGGCTCAGGCACTGTTTGGCAATCCTGACATCCTGCTTCTTGATGAGCCTACCAACCATCTGGATTTGGATGCGATTGCATGGTTGGAAGAATTTTTGATTAATTTTGAAAACACTGTTATTGTCGTATCACATGACAGATATTTTTTAAACAAAGTCTGTACACAGATTGCTGATATTGACTATGCCAAAATTCAGCTCTATGCCGGAAACTATGATTTCTGGTATGAGTCCAGCCAGTTGATTATCAAGCAGATGAAAGAGGCTAACCGAAAAAAGGAAGAAAAAATAAAAGAACTTCAGGAATTTATTCAACGGTTTAGCGCCAACGCCTCAAAATCAAAGCAGGCAACCTCCAGAAAACGTGCCCTGGAAAAAATAGAGCTTGATGAAATCAAACCTTCCAGCCGTAAATATCCTTACATTGATTTCCGTCCTGAGCGGGAAATTGGAAACGAGGTGCTCACGGTAGAACACTTATCTAAGACGATTGACGGTGTTAAAGTACTGGATGATATTTCATTCATTATCGGACGGGAAGACAAGGTTGCTTTTGTAGGCTCTAACGCACTGGCTAAAACAACACTGTTCCAGATTCTGATGGGTGAGATAGAGCCGGATGAAGGAAATTATAAATGGGGGATTACGACCAGTCAGTCCTATTTTCCAAAAGACAATACAAAGGATTTTGACTGTGATGATGTCATTGTGGATTGGCTGACACAATATTCTGAAAATAAAGATGCTACTTATGTCCGGGGATTTCTTGGCAGAATGTTATTTGCCGGCGATGATGGCATGAAAAAAGTCCGTGTATTATCCGGTGGAGAAAAAGTGCGCGTCATGCTGTCAAAGCTTATGATTTCCGGCGCAAATGTACTTGTAATAGACGAGCCTACAGACCACTTGGATATGGAAAGCATCACGGCATTAAACAACGGATTAATAAAATTTCCGGGTGTTCTTCTCTTCTCTTCCAGAGACCATCAGGTTGTTCAGACAACAGCCAACCGCATTATGGAAATCGTTAATGGGAAATTGATTGATAAAATCACAACCTACGATGAATATCTGGAAAATGATGAGATGGCAAGAAAAAGAACAATTTATACAACAGAAAATATGGATATTCAGGATTAAGACTTTTGAAATCGGCAAAACAAAACCTCTCTAAGAATATCAGACAAACCAATATATTTTGGATAAAGTTTTATGCCATTTATCTGGCAGAATGGAGTAAAGATGAGACCTAACACCATCACTTATCCTCCAGCGGGAATGAAACCGGTCGGAGTCATTGAATTTGTTCATGGTATGTGCGAAACAAGACAGAGATACGAAAAAACAATGGAGTATTTTAATCAATACGGATTTATCTGTGCTATTACAGATTTGAAAGGACACGGAGAAAATATTCTGACCCCCGATGATTTAGGTTATTTTGGAAAAGAAGGTTACAAAGGACTTGTGACAGACCTTCATGAATATACAATGTTTTTGCATAGAGAATTTCCAAATCTTCCTCTCATTCTGATTGGACACAGTATGGGGTCCCTGCTGGCAAGAGTATATCTGAAAAAACATTCCAGAGAAGTAAACGCTGTTGTTCTTTGCGGCTCTCCTTCCAACAATCCAATGGTTGGATTCGGAAAGTTCCTGATTCACTTTCTCACTCTGTTCCGGGGAGAGTATTACCGCAGCCCTTTCATGGAAAATATGATAATGGGACCTTTTGAAAAACCTTTTATGAAAGAAGGAATTGTCAATTCCTGGCTTACGCGCGACCGTTTTGTCGTAGAAACTTATAACAGAGATCCTCTCTGTGGCGTTCCTTTTACTCTAAACGGCTATGATACATTGATGAATCTAATGCAGCAGGTATATAGTAAAACCGGATGGACCAGCAAAAATCCATCCCTGCCTGTCATGTTTATATCTGGAGCGGAAGACCCATGCAGGCGAAATGATAAGGCATTTAAAAAAGCTGTAACACATTTAAAGCATTGTGGCTATCCAAATACATTCTTTAAGCTTTATCAGGATATGCGGCACGAGCTGTTTCATGAATTAGATCATACGGAAGTATATGACGATATTCTAAAATTCTTGGAAATAAAAGCAGGGATTGACATTCCAATCCCTGTTGCTAATTAATAATTTCCCAATATCTTCATATTCAGACTCTCTGCATTAATCCCGCTCAGGGCATTAACGACGCCTGCCTGATTTGCTTTTCCTTCAAATTCAACATAAAATCTGTATTCCCATTTCTGTTCCGGAATCGGCCGGGACTGAATACTGGTCATATTAAGGTCATTATAAATAATGTGGGAAAGCATTTGATAAAGCGAGCCGCTGGTATGAGGCATTTCAAAACTGATACAAATCAGTCCTGCATTACGTCTTGCAATCCTTTCTTTGCTGATAATAATAAACTTGGTCGTGTTGGTAGCATTAAAATTAATTCCTCTATGTAATATTTCAAGCCCATATATTTTTGCGGCATTTTCACTGGCAATACATGCTCTTGATTTATCGCTCTGTTCGGAAATATATCTGGCGCTGATAGCCGTATTGGCAAGATTGACTTTTCCCCAGCCATGCTCTTCGATAAAACTATTACTTTGCATAAAAGCTTGCGGATGGGAATAAACATCTTTAATTTCTTCTATTTTTGCCCCTTTGAGTCCACAGAGGCAATGTTCTATTCTCACATCAAAAGTATCAACGATACAATTCGAAAACTCTACCAGCAAATCATACACATCTGTGACAATTCCAGCGGAAGAATTTTCAAACGGAAGTACTGCATAATCCGCTTTGCCGTCCCGCACATATTTCATTGCTTCCCGAAATGTAGTTACGCATAAATATTCTGCCTTATTTCCAAAATATTCTGTCGCTGCCTGTTGGCTGTATGCTCCCGGAATTCCCTGATATACCACAGTGACATCTTCTTTGGGCAGTTCATCTACCACATCAAATCCGATATCATTGTTGACTCCTTCCTCCGTCAGCAGTTTATACTGCATTTTTCTGCTCATAGCCATTATCTGTTCAAATAATTCTTCTACACCGTGAGCATAAAAACTGTCTGAAGCCTTCTCTCTTAACACTTTCAGTTTATCCAATTCCCGTTTTCTGTCCAGTACCGGTTTCCCTGTATTTAATTTGTAAGCAGCAACATCTTTACAGACTTCCATCCTTCTCTCAAAAAGTTTTATAATTTCATCATCAATCCAATCAATTTCTTTTCTGCTTTCCTGTAAATCTTTCATCTTTAATCCTCTTATTTCTGCTGTTTCACTTTATTTTTTCTCCTGCTGCATTGCACAGCCGCTACATCCTTCACACCTGTTTCCCGGTTTTAATTCTTCCAACATGCACTGCACTGTTTTTTTATATACAGGATGAATCGCATATGGTGAAATCTGATTTAACGGCTCTAAAACAAAAAGCCTTTTGTGCATTTCCACATGCGGAATTTTTAAATTTTCTTTATCTACAATCCAGTCATCATATAAAAGAATATCAATATCCAGCGTTCTCGGTCCCCAGTGTATTTCCCGGGTCCTTCCTGCTTCGGCCTCAATATTATGGACAACACATAGCAGCTCTTCCGGAGAATAAAGTGTTTCTATCTCAACACAGCCGTTGAGAAAATTATCCTGTACGACAGGACCGTAAGGAATGGTCTCTACAAAATTAGAAACCAACAGCACTCTGCAGTTGTCATCATCATAAAGACTGTCGATTGCCTGATTTAAAAAATTTTCTTTGTCTCCGATATTGGACCCGATACCCAAATATGCTTTATGCCATTTTCTATGGACAGATACCGCTACATTACCAAAAGACAGCTTAATTGGTGCATTGGGCTTATTTATGGTAAAGGCAATTTCTTTGATTTTGGGAAATTCTTTTAAAAGTGCTTTCGTGGTCTGTTCTGCTACTGCCTCTATCAAATCAAATCTGTTTTCCGTCATAAACCGACAAATAAATTTACATACTTTAGAGTAATTTACCGTATCATTTAAATCGTCTGTGTTTCCGGGTGTTTGAATATCCGTGTACAAATCGGCATCCACATAAAATTTCTGTCCTTTTCTTTTTTCCTCTTCTTTACAGCCATGATATGCAAAAATTTCCAGCTGTCTGATTTGAATACAATCCATTTTCTAACCCTCATTCATAATTGCACAGGCCATTTTCAATGCCTGATAATTTTCTTTTACATCATGGACACGAAAGATGGAACACCCTCTCTCATATCCTAGGACAGTGGTGGCTACTGTTCCTGCCATTCTCTCATTTTTATCTACATTTAACGTCATTCCAATCACAGATTTTCTGGATGTTCCAAGAAGAATTGGATATCCCATCGCTTTGATTCTGTCAACATGTTTCATCATAAATAAATTTTGAGAATAATCTTTTCCAAATCCGATTCCCGGATCCAAAATAATTTGAGAATCTCTCACGCCGGCTCTGTGCGCTATATCGACGGATGCTTTTAAATCCTCCAGAACATCCTCTACAAGATTATCATAATATGTATTTTCTCTATTGTGCATAATACAAACAGCAGTTTTGGATTGGGCAATGAATTCTGCCATATCCTTTTTTCCCCATTTCAAACCCCAGATGTCATTAATCATATCAGCTCCGGCTTCCACGCCTGCCTTTGCCACATCCGTTTTATATGTATCAAGAGAAATCGGAATATCAAATCTGTTTTTTATTTCCTGGATGATGGGAATGACCCGTTTCCTTTCTTCCGCTTCGCTAATCTGCGTATAACCGGGACGGGTGGATTCCCCGCCAATATCAATTATCTTTGCCCCTCCATCAATCATCTGTTCTGCATGCCGCAATGCCGCATCCAGATTGTTCCATTTTCCTCCATCCGAAAAAGAATCCGGGGTCATATTCAGAATTCCCATAATTACCGGCTCTCGTTCCAAATCTAGCTGATATTTTCCAATCTGCATGTCTTTCCTCCTGCTGTTTCAATCGAAAGTATCTGAATATTTTGATAAGATAAAAGGAAAAATTTTTCAGGTAAAAAATTTTAATCTTTATCTTTCCTTAAAAATGTTCATTACATCACTTCTAAGTCTGTCATCTTCCGCAAACTTTCCCTTTGCAGAAAAAGTTACCGTGCGGCTTCCCGGCTTTTTAATCCCCCTTGCCGACATGCACATATGCTCTGCCTCTACCATTACATAAACACCTCTTGTTCCCAAATATTCATTGATGGCTTCCGCAATCTGATTGGTCATTTTTTCCTGAATCTGCAATCTTCTGGCGTATACCTCCACAGTCCTCGCCAATTTGCTGATTCCTACTACTTTTCCATCCGGAATATACGCAATATGAACTTTACCAAAAAAAGGCATCAAATGATGTTCACAGGTGGAGTAAAATGTAATATCTTTTTCTATTACAATATTTTCATTATCACACAAAAATGTGCGTGATAAGTATTCCTTTGGATTTTGATTCATACCACAGCATAACTCTTCATACATACGTGCTACTCTCTCTGGTGTATCTCTCAATCCCTCTCTGTCAGCATCCTCTCCGATACCTTCTAATAACAGCTTTACGGCTTTCTCAATTTTATCTTTGTCAAACATGTCAATCTCTCCTTTCAGCTTTAACTGTTTGCTTTTTCATTTTCTTTTCGTGTCCTGCGCTGATTCATATTTTATTTCCCGCAAATAAGACAGCGAGCCAAATGCCAGAATCATATCGGAACGTTTTTCTCTCACAGACTGTTCTGCCATCTGCAACGCCTGTTTTACGCTGTCTGCACAGATTACAAAATCGTGATACTGCCGCAAGACTTCTGCCAGATGAGCACCATCTAATGCCCGCTTATTATCCGGCGTTACGGTAATTATCATCTCCGCCCTCCGTGCAATTATTTCCGCCTCCCGGGTAAAGTCCTTATCCGCCAACACTCCCATTATAAATGTAATTCTTCTATTTGTAAAATATAAATCCAAAGAAGTTTTCAGCTCCTTTACGGCTCCGGGATTATGCGCCCCATCAATCACTAACAACGGGTCCTTTCTGACAATTTCCATCCTTCCCTCCCAGAATGTTTTCTGTATTCCCGTGGCAATATAATTTTCTACCTGATAACCCTTCTGTTGCAATACCAGAGCCACCTCTATAGCAACAGCACTATTTATCAGCTGATAAGCTCCCGGCATATTAATCCGGGTTTGATACACCACTCCATTACTTGCAGGATACTGAATCTTAGTTCCTCCTTCTTCTATAGAATATTTTGTTATGCGATGAGCGACTATCACATTGGCTCCTTTTTCCTGTCCGATTTCTTGAATGATTCTCTCAACCTTTCGGCTCTGTTCGGCCATAACTATCGGACAGTTTTCTTTGATAATTCCCGCCTTTTGCCGGGCAATTTCTTCTATTTTATTTCCCAGAAATTCCATATGATCCAGACTGATAGAAGTAATCACGCTGCAAACTACCTGTTCAAAAACATTTGTAGCATCGGTCGCTCCTCCCATTCCACATTCTATCAGTACAATCTGGCAGTTTTTTTTCTGAAAATATTTCAGCGCCATTGCAGTTTCTATCTCAAAAAGGGTGGGATGCGGAAATCCTTTTGCTGTCATTACGTCACACTGTTCCTTCAACATCGTGACAAGCTCTGCCAGTTCTTCTTTTTCAATATATTTGTCATTTATTCTTATCATTTCCCGATAATGAAAAACTGCCGGAGAGCTGAATCGTCCTACACTATATTTTGCATCCATTAAAATATTCTGCAGAAAAGCCAGCGTAGAGCCTTTTCCATTCGTTCCGGCCACATGGACCACGTTTAATTTCTCCTGGGGATTTCCGATATACTCCAACAGTCTTTTCACGCTTTCCAATCCCAGAACACTTCCTCTGGCGCTAACTTTTTTCAGATATTCTCTTGCCTGTATATAATTCATTCCAAACCTCTTAACGGAAAAAAGGAACTTTTACAAGCCCCTTTTTTCCTATCAAAATTTTATATTGTCCGTTTTCTATCTTCTCATTATAGAAAATTTAATTTGTGGTAGTCTCTTCTGTCCTCAAAAAGTCTTTCATAACATAACCAATATCAGTACCTGCCTGTATCTTACACCATTGGCCTTCCTGCGCTAACACTTCGACTTTGCTTCCCGATTCAATCTGCTTAACAATATCGGCATCTGTACTCGGTGTTTTTCTTAAATTTAAAATATCAGTGGTATACATTATCGTGACAGCCGTCGTCTCCTCTGCAGTAGTACTCTCTACAACTGTTACCGTCTCTTTCTCTGTTGTTGCCTGCTCCTTGGTCTTCTTTCCGGAAGAACAGGAGGATACCAAAAAAATAATGATAATCAGTAAAATTACGATTCCTGCTAATACGGCCAACGTTGTATTCCTTTTTTTCATCTGCTCCACACGTCTTAATTCCGCATTTCTTCTTCTGTTTTCAAGCAATCTCCTGGTTTCTTCATCATATGTCTCTGGCATAATATCACCTCATTTTTCTTTTGCTGTATTCTGATTCGTATGATTTCTCCCACATCTGATGGAAATTAGTGTAAATTGTCTTCTTCTTCAATCAGTTCATCATACTCGCCATCTTCTACCAGCTCATCAAAAGCTTCTGAAGCCAGATAAAACTCTGCTTCCGTCTCAATATTTTCCAATCCCGGCTCTCCGTCTTCCTCCTCGAAATATCTGTAAAGAAAAACTTCTCCCTCTTCATTTTCCGGGCCTTCCGTAGGGAGCAGCGCAATATAATCTCTGCCGCCTGCTTCAAATATACTGACAACAAGGCAGTCCACTTCACTGTCATCCTCTAATGTCAATGTCACGAACAAATCCTCATCTTCTTCAAACTGGTTATTTCCCATATAATCCTCTTTTCCGTGCAATGCAGCACTTTTTCATATCCTAACTTTATCAGAATCAGCGATAAAATGCAATAAACGGGAACAAGTTCATAAAAAATTAACAACCCGACAAAGATAAACAGTCCATACATTCTTCTACAAACATAGACATGGATACGCTACACCCCAGGCGTTCTGCTACACCATAAATATGCAGATATTCCTGTGCCCTGGTCACTGCCACATAAAAAATTCTGCGCTCTTCCTGATATTCTTTCTCTCTTATAACTTTGGAAGAAGGAATAATCCCCTGGTTAGCATCTAAAATAAATACTACTTTAAATTCCAGTCCCTTTGCCCTGTGCATTGTCATGATACGTACAGTATCAGATTTTGCGACAGATTTCTCCGGCTGCAATTTTGCAGAATTTACCCATTCCTCCAGACTGGAAAATTGCTCTGCCTCCCGCATCATCTCATTTATCTGTTCATACAGTACAGAGGTTTTTATTTTCTTTTTCCGGGCATATTGTCCTAAATACTGCTCATATCCTGTCCCATTCTGAATATAAAGTACCGCTGCTTTTGGCAAAAGTTTCCGAATAAAATTAAAATGGAACTGTAGGTCCTCAACATTTCGCAGATTTTCAGGGTAATGTGCATACGTCTCCCGCAAAAGGTTAAAATTCATTCCTTTCTCTTGGAGTAAATTCATTCCGATATATCGCTCCGGTTTATTGATAATACGATGTAATGATTTATTTTCACAAAAGGGAATGCTGTCATAGGTTATTGCCGCCTCCGCATACGCGAGAATATCCTGTGCAACCATACCGGAATAAATATTTTTTTTACTGAAATCAGTTTGAATCCGTTGATTTTTCAAAAATCCGGCAATCTCAGAAATCTGACTGTTATTGCGTACCAAAACGGCAATTTCATCGGCCCGGATTCCCGCTTTTTGATAATCCTTAATTTTGCAGCTCACATAGTACAGTTCTTCCCACTGATTGGAAAACTGCCGGATATCCGGCGGGCAGGAAGTTATTGCAGCGCAGGCTGAAATCATATTTTTATTCCGATGGCTGGCATTGTGAGAGATTAATCGTTCCGACAATCTGACAATTTCCTGGGTAGAGCGAAAATTTTTATGAAGTAAGATTTTTTTACTTTCCGGAAAATCCATCAAAAAATCGGACATAATTTCCGGACAGGCTCCCCGGAATCCGTAAATCGACTGATCATCATCTCCTACCACAAAAATATTATTTTGCGGTCTGGCCAACATCTTAATAATTTCATATTGTATCGGATTAATATCCTGAAACTCGTCAATCAAAATATATTCATAAATCTGCTGCCATTTCTCCAGAATCTCTGTATGTTCCAAAAAACACTTACGACATTCCATCAGAATATCATCAAAATCTATTTTTTTTCGTGCTGTCCGCTCCTTTTCATATTCACGATATACAAGCCGAAAATCTTTTGCTGGACAGCATCCCGGCTGATAAAAATCCGGATTCTGCATATTTCCCTTTACGATGCTGATTTCTCCTTCCATCTCCTGTATGAAATCCTGCAGTGACGGCACTTCTAATTTTGTTCGTATTATAATTTCCCGTAATATGGAGATTTTCTCCTCTTGGGTCATAATTGCAGTCTTTTTTCCCGGAAAAGATTTTTGAAGAATATGATAATAAATGCTGTGAAACGTACCAAAAGTAACCGGAACATTTACACATGTCGGATTTGTTTCCTTTAAAATATCCCGAAATTTTTTCTGCATATGAGTCGCGGCATCTTTGGTAAAAGTAACTACCAGAATTTTTTGCGGCGGCACATTTTCTTCTATTAACTTTTTAACTCTGTGGGTAATTACGGTGGTCTTTCCTGACCCGGGTCCGGCAAGAACAATGACCGGACCTTCCTTGTGGCTGATTGCCTGAATTTGTGACTGATAAAACATAACAACCTTTCCGGTTGTGCCTCTCCAAGCAGCATATACAGTCTAGCACCGGAAAATCTGTTTGTAAACAGATTTTCCAAAACTGCGTGCTTAAAATGATACGAATCACTCGCTTATTCTAAAAATTGGAATCTTTATTGTTCTAACATACGAATTCCTATTTTAATTCTCAAAAGACTCTCTTCTTTTCCAATTACTTCCATAATCTCAAATGCACCTGCCGGCGTCATCTGTTTTCCGGATACCGCAGTTCGAAGCGGCCAGAGCGCCTGTCCGTTTTTACATCCTTTTTTTTCAATATAATCAAATACTAAATCATGCAGTGCATTGACAGAGTAATCATCAGTATCCTCCAAAATTGGCAATAGTTCTCTGAGAACTTCTAAAGAATTTTCAGCGTTGGTTTTCATTTTTTTATGGGTATACATTTCAGGACTATACTCCGGAAGTTCCTGGAAAAAATCTACCATCGCTCCAATTTCAGGAAATACTTCAATTCTGGTCTTAACCATATCAAGAATTTTTTTCAAATCCAAATCTTTTGTAATCACTTCTTTTATATAAGGCATAGCAAGCGCATAGAATCTGTCCGGCTGCATTGCTTTGATATATTCTCCATTCATCCACTTCAATTTCTGAAGATCAAAGACAGACGGACTCTTATTTACCTTGTGGTAGTCAAATTGTGCAATCAACTCCTCCAAAGAAAATATTTCCTGGTTATCTTCCGGGCTCCACCCCAGCAGCGCAATATAATTCACAATGGCTTCCGGTAAAAATCCCTGTTCAATCAAATCTTCGTAAGAAGAGTGACCCGACCGCTTACTCAGCTTCTTATGGTTTTCATCTGTAATCAATGGCAGATGCACATACTTTGGAACTTCCCATCCAAACGCTTCATACAGTCTCTGATATTTTGGAGAAGAAGAAATATATTCGTTTCCACGTACTACATGTGTAATTTTCTGCAAATGATCATCTACCACATTAGCAAAATTATAAGTCGGATATCCATCTGATTTAATCAGTATCATATCATCCAATTCTTTATTTTCTACCGTAATCTCTCCATACAATTCATCCACAAATGTGGTCGTGCCTTCGACAGGCATATTCATCCGGATTACATATGGTTTTCCCGCATCCAAATTTGCCTGGATTTCCTCCTGCGTAAGATTTAAACAGTGCTTATCATACACTGTTATCTCTTTTCCGTCATCTCCCACCTCCGTCTTTAAAGAGGCAAGTCTTTCTTTATCACAAAAACAGTAATACGCATTTCCGGAATCGATTAATTTTTTGGCATATTCCAGATAAAGTCCTGATGCCTGACGCTGGCTTTGAATATAAGGTCCGTACCCTCTGTCTTTATCCGGACCTTCATCATGCTTCAGGCCGGTCTGTTCTAACGTTCTATAAATAATATCAACCGCGCCTTCTACATAGCGTTCTCTATCGGTATCTTCTATTCTTAAAATAAAATCTCCTCCGGCATGTTTTGCAATCAAAAATTCATACAGCGCTGTCCTGAGATTTCCTACGTGCATTTTTCCAGTAGGACTGGGTGCAAATCTTGTTCTAACTCTTGTCATTTTATTATCTCCTAATCAATCATTTACTGCCATATTTTCGGCAAAAATCTGTTTTTCATTATAATTCTTTTTTATCCGTTTCGCAAGTAATACAAAAAGAAGTGCAAGAGGGCACCGTTTTTTCGCCGAACTCTCATCCGGCCTTTCTAACCGATACGCATAAGCACTTCTTTTTTGGATATTTATTTCAGATTTTTAAAATAGCTGACTGCTTTTTCCAAGGAATCTTTGAAGAAATCATCCGAAGAATTGTCAAATAGAAACAGATTTTTTATACCATCCGGAACAGAAAAATCAAGTCTTTGCACATATTCATCCCAATGTTCCAACTTCCATGTATCTCTGTCAGAATTTCTGGCAATCATTCGCTGTCTGCATACTTCCACATCGCACTGTACCCATACAACTACGAGCTCTGCTCCTTTTTTCTTTAACAATTTCTGTCTTAATTTTTCCATATATCCGGGAGTTCTCACCTCTCGGGTGTACGGTGCGTTAATAAACACTGTATCATTGTATTCCAATGCTTCCATTGCAATTTCCATAATACAATCATATTCATAATCCCTGATTTCTGCTTCGAAGAAATCAGAACTTCTGTTGTATTCCTCACCTGCAACTACAAAAATCTGTTTCGATAGTACGATGAGCGAATCCTTATCAAGGTAAACACAATTCGGCATAGCCTTTGCTAATTTTTTTGTTACAAATGTTTTTCCACATGCCGGTGGCGATGTTACTAAAATTAACTTCTTCATAATATCTTTACCTCTTTTATCCTGATAACGAAAATCGTTAAAAATTTGCCCAATTTTCCTAAATTGTACCACTAATTACCTTTTCCCGTCAACAGTATTTCCGACAAATCTTTGCTTTTTTATCCAGCTGAATTTTCTTTCTGCCAGGGATTTCTTTTCCTATCCCTTTTTACCTGAAACAGACAAGTTTCACAGATATAAATTTTCAAGGAATTTTCAGAAAAAGAAATAAAAACAGGAATGGCATCTCAGAACACTCCGAGATGCCACAAAATTGAAAGGGTTTAGATTATTATGTTACCTAAAAATCTAATACACCTTTAGTTTAAAAATTAAAAACATTTTTTGCAATAATCCTTTTTTGCAATTATTTTTTTTGTGAATATTTCACTATAAAATGCAATATCTTCCCGTCAAATTTTTAATAAATTGGTAATTGTACACTATTTTTCTTATTTTTTTACTTTTTTTTAATTTTAAAATTTCACAAAAATCCGTGAAAACATTTTTACAACCTTTTAACTGTATAACTGCCTCTCTCCGGAATCTTTTTCCCCGGCTATTTTTATATTTTCTTCTTCCATTTTGACCTTTGGCACAATAATCGGCGGCAATCCTGCATTGACCATAATTGTAGTTACTAAGGCCCGCACATGCGGATAAATCTCATCATACGCTTTCTTATGAATTTCTCTCTTATCCATTCCGGGCTCGCAGTCTAAAAATGCTGTTACGCTGATTTTAAAATTAAAATCCATAGGAGAATTTTTTTCCATCATGTCTATCGTAAGGTTTGCCATACAATGAAGATTATCGTTTGTATATTTCACATTAAAATTTGCTCTCTGGGAAATATCCAGCTGCGCCTGTCCCTCCAATTTATTCGTCAGATCAATTTCCTCCACCTTTATTCCTTTAAATATTAATTCACCCATACTGCTTCTCCCTTCTTTTTTAATTTTACAAAACACGCTTTGCAGATAGTTTTACAAAGCGTGTTCTGTATTTATCTTATGTCTTTTATTTTTTTATTTTAACCCGTTTCTTTTTGCTCCATTTTCCGTAGTTGGTCTTTCCTTGCGAAATTTTATATGCACACACCTGAACATAATATGTCTTATTTTTCTTTAGTTTTTTAAGCACATATTGTTTCTTGTTCTTTTTCAGGGTCTTGACCTTTGCCTTTTTCATTTTTTTATTTACGGCATATCTGATTTTATATCCCTGCACACCTTTGATTTTTTTCCATGTAATTTTTATCTTTCTCACCTTTACATTCTTGGCAGATTTCAGTTTTACTTTCTTCACTGTCGTTGTGCCATTTGTTGTATTCGTGGTATCAGATATTCCTGTCGTGCCTGCCTTCGGACTGTTTGGATTTTCTTCCGCAGGAATAATTTTTACAAATGTTCCGCTATAATGGTTGCCAAGACCGGTAAAGGTAATCGTTATATTACCCTGTTCATCTGTAACAACCGTATAGTCGTAGTCTGTTCCCTTCGTCATGGCATAACTTCCGTTGTTGACCTGAATTACAAGCTGATTATTTTGATCAAAACTTGTCCGGATAGTCACATTTCCAATCGGTTTCTTAATAATTTTAAATTGTCTTTCAATCGTTCCGCTGTAATTTTCAATTCCCTGTATCGTAACAGTAGCAGTTCCCGGATAGAAATTATTCTTATATTGAATCGTAAAATCTGCCATGCTGTTTAGATTCATTCCATTATAACTGATTTTTATAATTGGAGTTCTGTCTTTTCCATTGAACTCTAAATCGTCTTTCAGATTTGTGTCGTCAATTATAATATCACTGTCAGTCAATTTTTTTGGAGCAATCGTAAATTCTTTTGTCACTGTCCCCTTATACTGTCCTATACCGGTTACCGTAACTTTTGCAATCCCCGCATTGACATGATTCTCGTAAGATAATGTGTAATCCGTATTTTCTGCCAGAAGAACACCTTCGACAGATACAGACACAGGAATTGTAATTTCCTTTCCACTGTAAACCGGCACAATTTCCGAAAGCACAACATTTTCTTCGGAAATAGGAATTCTAACCGGCTCTGCTTCAACCGTTACACTTTTCACGGTCCCTATGCCTGATTTTTCACCTATGATTGGGATAACACGCACCGTTGCCAGTCCTGCTTCCTGCTCGAAAATATAAGTTCCTGCTTCCACATTTTCTTTGAGAAGGCTTCCGTTTATTTCAATATTATATTTCTGTCCAATCTGCTTCTGTTCTTCTGTCTCTTCCCAAGAAACAGTAATTTCGTTATAATCGCTGGCAGTTACTGTCAGCTGTGAGGAAGTAAGCTCTATCGGATTTATTTCCGGTACCGGTGTATATGATGCAGGATCAATATATGTTGCATATGCTTCATACTGTCCATTCCAAAAATCTACTCCTGTGTAGATTTTGTAATCATCATAGACATCTGTAAAGGTACCTTCCGAAGCTTTATTGTTCATCTCTGTTCTGGAAGTATCCGTGACCCCTACGTAGCGTGGCGATGTAATACTTCCCACGTGAACAATCGTTGCCTGCGCGCTATTGAATGAAGTGGCACTGGATGTTCCAATATTCAGATATGGGTTAAACATCTGCATAGAGTACAGCCAGTGAGAATGTCCATTAAACATTGTCAGGTTTGGATATTTATTGATAATAGAACGGAATCTCTCTCCATCTGCAGCGTTTACATTATATGTCAAATCATAAAATACATTTCCACTATTAATCAGATTTCCTACACAGCCGGTCACACTTTTTGCATCTGTAGACAAATATGTATGGAAATAAAGATATACATTTCTGTCGGTATAGTGGGAAAGCTGTTCGTCTAACCAGTCAAGCTGTTCATCATATAAAATGTCTTCTGCCTGTGTATAGTTGTTTGTTCTGTCTTCATTTTGATTCAGAAAAACAAATACGTCATCTGTTCCCTCTGGTGAATAGACAAAATCCATTTCATTTTCCGCTATATTCAATATTCCGTTCTCTTTTTGAGCGGCCTCCCCTGCGTCTTTATAACGGTATACATCCTGATTAATGTATTGCTTAAAATACTGCTTTCCTTCATTGACACAATCGTGATTTCCAATGCAGGTAAGAACAGTCAGATTAGAATAATCTCCCACTGCCTCTTTAAATTTGGTATACGCACTCTTTTCTGAAAGAGCGCTGATGTCTCCAGTACCTGCCACAAATTTAATCCCCTGATTATCAATAAATTTCAATGCATGATCAAAAGCATACAGGGCATCATCTGTACCGCTTGCATTATATCTGTTGTAATGCTGATCGCCTACAGAAGCAAATGTATAGGAATATGTGCTGTCATCCAATAGTCTTTCCTGGGGAATGGCGTACGCATATTGAAGATTATTTTCTTCATCATATGCTAAAAGACTTGTCGCTCCCAGAGGAATCGCGGTGTAATCTGAAATTACCTTAAAAACAGCTTCTCCGGATGTACTTTCCACGGCTCCAAGAGCAGTGTATGGCACACCATTTCTGGTCAAGGCACTGTATCCGTCTACTTCGTTTCCTGTTCCCCAATACAGAGAATATCTCTCATCACTGTTTCCGGATACACTGATTGTACCGGCGGCATATCCCGCATTCTCATATTTATATTGATATCTTATACTGTCTACAGAACTGTCAGCATCTACTGTGACAGGTTCCGTAACCGGTCTGAGAGTCTCTGGCTCAGTCGGTACTTCCCCGACATCTCCAGATGTAGTGGATTCCTCCACAGGAGCATACAGAGCAAACTCATTGATCTGAATTCCCCAGGCACGCTCACTGTTCTTATATGTATATTCTAATTTAATATAACGGAAACTACCCGCATAATCGGAATGAAACGTCTGATAATAATTTTGATTTTCACAATTACTTAAATTGTTTTCTTCATACAGAACGCTCCATGCGGTATTATCTGTGCCGACTACTTCCAATGTCGTATTTTCATTGTAGGAAACCTGAGTCATCTCCATATCCAGCACATTCGAGGCATACAACTTAAATCCGTCTTTTCCCCAAGTGCCTGAATTAGAAACATAATTGATAAAAATTTTATCAATATCACTCACGGTTATTTCTTTTCCCAAATCAATAATAAAATATTCCGTAGGATTATCTTTGGAAATTTTAGCGGTAGTTGCCTGCTTGGAAAGATTTCCGTCAGTCAGCTGATCCGGTTTTCCTTCATTATTGTAATAGCTGGATGGATATACTTTCGCGCCTTTTGCTATATTCACATCCGTATCGACATATTTGGAAAGTGATTTCTGATATTCTTCCCATTGCGCCAGAGATTCCGACTCTGATTCGTCTTCTCTGACAGCATTATCAACAGCCTGCTGCTGTTCTTCTGTATAAGTGTATGCTGCAATCGGATTTGCGCCATCCGCTTTTCCGGTCGCTGAAAATGCACTAATCTCGTATAAGTTATAGGCATATCCCAGACTTCTCTTGAATCCCTGAATCCGGATATATCTTGTATTTTGTGCCGTCACAAGCTGAATCTGATCACAACGGTTTCCTTTCTTCGTGCAATTTTCGATATAAGCTACCGTCGTCCAAGTCTGTCCATCCAGCGAAAAATCGATTGCATATGTATTGGCTGACGCTGCTTCCCAAGACAGCTGCAAAATACTGATGCTTCTGATTCTGTGCATATCTACAATCATTGCCTGGATATCCTTGTTGGACTTTGCCTGAAAGCCTCCACCGGAATTTCCATCAATAATTCCCTTTGCATCTGCACTTCCACACATAGCAGTTGCATTGCCTCCGGCAGATGTGCTTAAAGAGTAATTCGTATAATCCGTACCGTCTATCTGTGCTTCATACTCTCCTGCCGTTGCTCTAATCGCATTATAAGATTCTAATTCATCCGCATTATCTTTAGCATAACTTACAAAAGTAAAATACTGCGAATCATCCTCCTGAGCTTTTGCTGTAAAAGAGCCATTAAAAAGTGACGATGCTATCATTGCCACGCTCAGAAAAACAGCAAAAACCTGTTTTGTTTTCTTTGTCATAAATCCTCCTGGTATTTTTTATTTTTTTAAGCAACTTTTATAAAACCCCGTTCCTTTGTTTTAACAGTTTCCTATCAAAACATTGTTATTTTATTTTATCACAGATTTTTCTTCTATACCATAAGCAAAAAAAGAAACTTCCTTTTAGAAGTTTCTTTTTCTAATACTTTTGCTTTTATTTTTATGTACGGTTATCCTTTATCGTTTTAAAAGGGATAAATATGAAACACATGAGGTATTTCATATGCTATTATTATTTTTCATCAATACAATGCACAATAATATCCACCGCAGTATCAATGTCTATTTTTCCCGTATTAATACAAAGGTCATATCCTCTGGAATCTCCCCACTTATTCTCACAGTAGAAATTGTGATATGTTTTGCGCATTTTATCTATCTTTTTCATTTTAGCAAGCGCCTGTTTTTCATTGATGCCTTCTCTCTCCATAATTCTTTTTACTTTGCTGTCTTTTTCTCCCAGGACAAATACCCGAAACAGGTGTGGATTGTCTGACAATACCTCGTCCGCACATCTGCCAATCACTACAAAGGATTCCTTTTCTACTTCTGCCTTCTTTTTCATAAAATTAAACTGACGTATGGCGACATCCTGCTCCAAAGAGACGGCAGAGCCTCCCAAAGGCATTGGCATAAATGCAAGATTTACCGGCTTTTCGTCCATATGCTCCAGCATTTCCCTGCTATAGGCTCCATCTTTTGCAATTTCTGCCAGCAATTCTTTATTATACAACGGAATATTATAATGCTCTGCCAGTTTTTTTGCAATTACATGTCCTCCGCTGCCAAACTCTCTTCCCAATGCAATAATAATCTGTTTCATAGGATTCCTCCTCTCTCCATCTGACATAAAACGTTTCTCTATATTTATTTTATCACAAAAAAGTTCTCTCCGGCAAGAAATTCGTATTGTTTTTCAAAACAAACTATGGATATATTTCTATTTTTTAGTGCGGGCCGGAAATCTTTTGAAAAGTTCAAGCAGTTTCATCCAGATAATTGCACTGCCGACAGTAACAATGACAATTGCAATAGGATAGGCCCAATCCGAAGCCGGAAAACGATAAATATCAAGCAATAGAAATACTTTATTTAAAACATATCCGACCATCATGTGCATAATATAAACAAAAGAAAAACATTTTTCTCCAACCATCTCTAAAAATCCGCATATCTTTTGCTGCGGATATTTCTGAGCCAGCAAAAATACACAAACAGCATATAAAATCACACCGATATAAGCAATATCTACCATCATTTTTGTGTGATCGCTTATCACGCCGAGCAAAATTCCGATGAGTATTGATACACTTAACCACTGTATACGGATTTTTGGCAAAATTGTATCTTTATATCTGGCCAGTAAATTTCCAATCATCACATAAGGGAATCCGGTCACTACAAAATTATTGACTGTGAGCCAGTGAATCCCTGTAAAATAATAGTTTGTCACTCCGAATAAAATCATTCTTGCCAGAAAACAAAACGGTATTATAATATAAGCCGCTTTATAAAGTTGAAATCGATTTACAAAATACAAAGCGACATATGACCACAACAGCGCATAAAGAAACCACAACATGGAACAGTTCAAAAACCACATATCTCCCAGAAACAACATTCGGAAAATCTGTCCGGCATTAAAATACTCTTTTATCCATTCTGTAATGGCCAAAACGCCTCCGTCGATATACAGCTGGGCTATCGTAAAAGCAGCATACAGCAAAGTAGCATAAATACACATATATAAGATATGTTTTATTTTTCCCGGCAGTTTGCGTTTTACAGTTTCTCTGTCGCTATTGTAAATATAATAGCCTGAAATCATAAAAAATAAAGGGACCGCAAAACGGGCCAGCCCGCCAGCAATATCCCTTCCTATTCCCGGAAGGTGAAAATGGAGAAATATAACTAAAATACATCCTATTCCTTTAAAAAAATTTAAACAGCTATTTTTCATAAATATGTAGTCTCCTCATTTTTCTTTTGATTCTATCCGATAGCATAAAAATATTTTATATCCACCACGCCTGGAACGGATGGTGCAATACTCTCTCCTCTTCCGGCGGAAGTTCCATGTAATTACCATACCACTGCGTTAATATATAATCATAATCTTTCGGTGCATATAACATATGTCCTTCAAATTCTATTTCTATTTTATCCTGGTAATATTGTCTTTTTATAATTTCTTTTAATTTTACATCCTGCTCCTCGCCGGTACAAATACTGCCCACATATTCTGTCTGATAAAAGTTATTCTTTTTTCCGGTATGCTTTAACCAACGGTTAATATTTTTTCTGCCGATCAGATTGAGCAATTTTCCCTTAAAGCCATCGTTTTTCACCGTTTCCAAATACCAGATTCTCTCCACGTTTTTTATGATTTTTCCTGCGTTTTGATGCGCCTTTTCTTTCGTATTTCCCAGACCATCCAACGGAAAAACATCTACATACACACCAAGGCGCTCTTTTTCCATCGGGTGGTATTCTTCATACAGGTATGTATGTGTATCCACCATTTTCCCAAAGGGATAATTGTAATCTTCCTTTGCGGTTTCCAGACACAAAAACCTATACCTTGCATTCCCCCCCCTCATAATTTTTATGAGTTTTTCATAATCCGGCCGGGGCATAACAATATCAATGTCGTCGTCCCATGGAATAAATCCTTTGTGACGCACTGCTCCCAGCAAAGTACCATAGGCCATATAATACAAAAGATTATGTTCTCTGCAGATACGGTCTATATACAGCAATATATCCAATTCTATCTTCTTCAACTCTTTTAAATCTGTAATTTTTCTCATGCTACACTCCAACACTACACTTACTCACTCACTCAAAAGAATCCTATCATTATCAAATTCTTTCCGTCTTTTAAGGGAATACATTTTTATCAAGTCTTCCATAGTCATATTATCTCTCTCTTCTCCGGAAATGTCCAATATGATTTCTCCGGAATCTAACATAATGGTCCGGCTGCCTGTGGCAAGAGATTGTTTCAAATTATGTGTAATCATCATTGTGGTAATATTATTTTCCGATACAATAGTTTTTGTAATTTCCATTACCTGCTCTGCCATTGCCGGATCCAGAGCTGCAGTATGTTCATCTAAAAGCAGCAGCTTCGGAACCGATAAAGTACACATCAAAAGTGTTACTACCTGTCTCTGCCCTCCGGACAGCAATCCGATTTTCGTTTTCATCCTGTTTTCGATTCCCATATGATAACGGGACAAATTTTCTCTGAAAAATTCTACCTTTTTTTTGGTAATCGCCCGCGCGAAAGGAGTTACACGCCCGTCTGACCTGGTATATGCCAAAGCAAGATTTTCTTCTATCGTCATATTCGGAGCGGTACCTTTCATAGGATCCTGAAAAACGCGCCCTATCTTTTTTGCTCTCTGGTGTTCGCTCTGGTACGTAATATCCTCCCGGTCTAACAGGATTTTTCCTGTATCCACCATAAAAGAGCCGCAAATGGCATTAAACAGTGTTGATTTTCCTGCACCATTAGAGCCTACAATTGTGACAAATTCTCCGTCATTTAGTTTTAAATTCAAATCTTTCACAGCCACATGCTCGTTGACCGTTCCCTTTTCAAAGGTCTTTGAAATATTTTGTATCTCTAACATTATCTCGACGCCTTTCTCTGCTTCTTTTCTGCCATTTTCTGCTTTACTGCCGGTATTGCCAGCGTTATCGCAACAATTAATGCACAGGTAAATTTCATCAGATTTGCACTCTTGTCACCAAAAATATTTTCTCTGATAACAAAAGCAACAATTAATTTGTAAATTACTGAGCCTGTAACTGCTGAAATTAATCCGATTGCGGCTCCGCGTTTTCCAAAAACCGCCTCACCGATAATAACAGCAGCAAGACCATAAATCAACGTTCCATTGGATGTATTAATATCAGAATATCCGATACTCTGCGATGCCAACGCACCGGAAAGTCCAATCAGTGCATTGGCAAGCATAAGCCCCATCATCTTTGTCATATCTACATTGATGGAAGAGGCTCTGACCATGTCCGGGTTATCCCCTGTGGCCCTGATGCAGAGTCCGATATGTGTTTTAAAAAACCATATAATTACAGCCAGTACTACTATCACAATAATCAGACTCACTACGGCTTTCACCATATTTGTCTCAAATTGACCTCTGATTCCTGTCAGTTCTTTTACTTTTTCAAATATCGTTAATTTGTTATAACTTAAATTTGTGGTCGCTCCTTTTTCCGTCAGGGAATAGCAGACCAGATTAATGGAATATAATCCGCTCATAGTAATAATTCCAGCCAGAACAGGATGTACCTGAAGTTTTGTCTGTAAAAATCCGGTAACCAGACCGGCAAATGCTCCTGCAAGAATCCCCGATAGCAGGGCTGCCATCGGATGCCCCTGCAGAGAAACAAGAACAGAAACCACTGCTCCAAAGCCAAAACTTCCCTCTGTGGTCAAATCCGGTATATCCAGAATTCGCAGTGAAATGTAAATTCCCATTGCCAAAAGTCCGTAAATAAAACAATCCGGCAGATTTGATAAATAGTACTGTAACTCAATCATTCTTATTCACCTAATTCATTAATTTCGTATTCTGTCTTAATATCTTTTTTCTCAAGTCCCAAAGCTTTCATTGCTGCTACATTTACAGAACAGTAATCGATTCCAACCACCTGGGCAGGAATATCTTTTATTTCTTTTCCATTGACATATTCCATTGCAATATCTACAGTCTTTTTGCCGATTCCTTTATCATCAATTGCAAGAGTTGCAAAACATCCGGATGCAACGGTTGTCGCAGAAGAACAATATGTTGGAATCTTCTTTTCATTGCAAATCTCTACCAGTTTAGCAATTCCATCCTGAATAATAGAATCATTTGGAATAAAGATTGCGTCAACGCCCTCGCTGACTAAGGCATTGGTAGCGGTTTCCACATCATTGGATGTTGGCGCAGTTTTCTCTACAAACGCAATTCCCTGCTTTTGAAGATATTCCTTTGCCTGCTTTATCGTGTTGGTTGCATTGTCTTCGTTTCCACTGTATATCAGACCATATTTTTCTGCCGGCGTGGTATTCTGTGCAAATTTAAAAATTTCTGAAATAGGAATTGCATTGGATGTTCCTGTTGCGTTTTTGTCCGGTGTTTCCATTTTAGTCAATACACCAGCTGCTTCCGGTGCCGATACGGCGCAGAAAAATACAGGAGTATCTGTCTCCGCATTGACAAATGCCTGTGTCGGAGGTGTGGCAACTGTAAATACCATATCATAAGTTCCATCTGTCATATTACTTACAATAGAGGAAAGTGCTGTGGCATCACCCGCTGCACATTGATAATCGATATTATCATCTGTATATCCTTTTTCTTTTAAGCCTTCAATGATACCATCTCTCATATCGGTAAATGCTCCGTTTTCAATCATAGCGACAATACCGATTTTTTTGCCTGATTTTTCGCCTTGTGTTTCCTTGTTTTCCGCTTCAGAACTACTGTTTCCACATGCTGTAAAAACAGATGCTACCATGGCGATTACCATGACAAGTCCTACAAGTTTTCTCATTTTTTTCATTTTTCTTCTCCTTTTCTTTTTTATTTTATTTTCAACTGAGATAACCTTTCAGAGTATTTCTTTTTATCTTTTGGCATTATCCGGCATCTGCTCAAAGTATTGACTGTCTGCAGCAAAATAATTCCTAAAAAAAGAAAATCCCTGATAGCATTTTCTGCTATCAAGGACGGATATCTAAAATAAATTCCGCGGTGCCACCTTGATTCGTGATTATCACGCACTCAACGAGTACAAACATACTCTGTGCAACTAACGTATGCCTTCACGTCATGAAATACTAACGTGAAAACAAATCTTTATTGTTTTCACCGCTTTGTTTCATGCCCTCTGCGGCCCATTTATGTGAACTGCGTCCTGCAGGCTCTCAGCTCTCCTGCTCTCTGTAAGTGCACGTTTCACTTTTACTTCCGCATCAACGGTTTCAATGGTCATCTTTCATTGTGTTTATGATTATAGCGCAATCATTCTTTATCGTCAAGAAATTTTGTTCTATCCTGCCTGATTCATATCCTCTAATTTTTTCATGGAATTTATGAGCATCTCCTTTGTAACCGGATATGGATTATGTTCAATATCTTTCATTTCCACTGCCGCTTGGGCCAGCGATTCTATCTGGTCCGGTGTAAATTCCAAATCAGCAAGACAAACAGGCAGTCCTACTTCTTTACTGAACTGATATACTTTCTTAAAATCTTCCGGCCGATTATCCACTAAAAGTAAATTCAACACACCATAACTTACTACTTCGCCGTGCAAATGATTTTTTTCAATATGTGGGTAAGCAGTCAGAGAATAGAAAATAGCATGTGCCAGACCGGAATTATAATGTACCGTATGCTCTGCGGTCAGATAAATGGAAGCAATTCCCGTCGACACTATGATAGCAAGCACTACCTGCTCATAGGCGTAAGACACTTTTCCTGCTTTATTAGATTCCATTGCCTGTTTCCCGTATTTTATAATCGGCTCATAGCATAATCTGCTGGTATTCACTCCCATTTCAAAATAATGCTGCAATTCCTCTCCCCGGGAAGACATCGTACTCTCAAAGTATTTGGCATATGTGTCTCCCATTCCTGCCCACATATAGCGGGAAGGGGAATGAACGGTAATCTCAGTATTGATAAATGCGTGTGCCGGTGGCTCCGGATAAAAAAATGGTTCTTTAAATCTTCCATCCGGATAATACATAATGGATACGCTGGTACAGGCAGAACAGTTTGATGAAATTGTAGGAAAAGAAAAAACCGGTTTTTGAATCTTTACTCCCAGGCATTTTCCTGTATCGATTGCTTTTCCGCCTCCAATGGAAAAAATCATATCCGCTTCCTTTACTGCAGGATTTTCCATAAGCAGCTCTACATTTTCATAAGAAGCTTCTCCGCCGTACCAGATAAAATCTAATATGTTCAAATTAGAATTTCTGCAGGCGTTTTCAATCTTATCTCTCGCTGCTTTCATTGCTTTATGACCCCCGATGGCAATTACCTTCGTTCCGTAAGGTTCACAAATTTCCGGAATTTTATCATACACTTGATCTCCTATGGAATAGTTTGGAAGCTGCATGCTATAATTTTCCATTTTCTTTCTCCTCCTTTTTGCAGTTTTCGGCAATTTCCTATATAGTAAAAAATTGAGATACTTTTCGCAGAGTTTGAAAAGTATCTCAATATTATAACAAATGTTATTTTTATATTCAACATATTCCTCTTGGGATTCCCATCTGATTCCGGCATTTTACCTTTTTCAATTCAATGCAGAAAGGTCCAGGAGGAATCACGGGTACCATTATTCTACTGCCTTAAATGCCTCGTCTAAATCCTGAATAATATCATCAATGTTTTCTGTACCGATGGAAAGACGTATTGTATTTATCTTAATTCCGGAGCCTTCCAGTTCTTCCCTTGTCATCTGTGAATGCGTTGTAGATGCCGGATGAATTACCAGCGATTTCACATCTGCCACATTGGCGAGCAGAGAGAAAAGCTGAAGATTGTCAATAAATGCCTTCGCTTTTTTGTCATCTCCCTTGATTTCAAAAGTGAAGATGGAGCCGCCTCCATTTGGGAAATATTTTGCATATAATGCCTTCTGTGTTTCGTCTGTCTCTACGGATGGGTGGTGTACTGCCTCTACCTGAGGATGATTCTTTAAATATTCCACTACTTTCAGCGCATTTTCTACATGTCTTTCCACTCTTAATGACAGAGTCTCAAGCCCCTGCAGGAAGAAAAACGCATGAAATGGAGATAATGTAGCGCCTGTATCACGAAGGAGAATTGCTCTTATCTTAGTAACAAAAGCTGCCGGACCTGCTGCTTTTGTAAAACTTACTCCGTGATAACTTGGGTTTGGCGCGGTCAGGGAATCGAATTTTCCACTTGCCTCCCAGTCAAATTTTCCACCATCAATAATGACGCCGCCGATTGTTGTTCCGTGACCTCCAATAAATTTTGTTGCAGAATGTACAACAATATCCGCTCCATATTCAATCGGTCTTACAAGATATGGCGTAGCAAATGTGTTATCCACTACCAATGGAATTTTATTCGCATGGGCAATTTTAGCGATAGACTCTATGTCTACTACATCAGAATTAGGATTTCCTAAAGTTTCAATGAAAATTGCCTTTGTGTTTTCCTGAATGGCATCCTTTACTTCCTTCTCGTCAAAAATATTTACAAATGTCGTTGTAATACCATAATCCGGAAGTGTATGCGCCAACAGATTATATGTTCCACCATAAATATTCTTTGCTGCCACAATATGATCCCCATTCTGTGCAAGATTCTGTATTGTATAAGCTATTGCAGCTGCTCCGGAAGCCACAGCCAAAGCTGCTACGCCTCCTTCCAGGGCTGCAATTCTCTGTTCAAAAATATCCTCTGTTGGATTTGTAATTCTTCCATAAATATTTCCTGCATCCGTTAAATTAAATCTGGCTGCTGCGTGCTCGCTGTTGCGAAATACATAGGAAGATGTCTGATAAATAGGGACTGCTCTTGCATCCGTTACCGGATCCGGCTGTTCCTGTCCCACATGTAACTGTAATGTTTCAAATTTGTATTTTCTTTCACCCATTTTGTTTCTCCTTTTCTTTTTATAATATCATGTTTCTAAAGCCTTTACAATTTATTGAAATAACGGTGTAGAATAATATCTGTCACCGGAATCCGGCAAAAGTACTACAATTGTTTTTCCTTTGTTTTCCGGTCTCTCTGCCAATTTTCTTGCCGCATATAATGCCGCGCCGGATGATATTCCTGTCAGAATACCTTCCGTCTTTGCCAGCGCTTTTCCTGTAGCAAAAGCATCTTCATTAGACACTGGAAGTACTTCATCATATATTTCTGTATTTAAAACTTCCGGAACGAATCCTGCTCCAATTCCCTGTATTTTGTGAGCGCCCGCTCTTCCTTCCGAAAGGACCGGACTATCCTGTGGCTCTACTGCAACAATTTTTATTTCCGGATTTTTTGATTTCAGATATTCTCCTACGCCTGTTATTGTTCCACCGGTACCTACGCCGGCTACAAAAATATCTACCTGACCGTCCGTATCCTCCCAGATTTCAGGTCCGGTCGTAAGTCTGTGGATCTTCGGATTCGAAGGATTTACAAACTGTCCTAAAATTACAGAGCCCGGTATACTTTGTTTTAACTCTTCTGCTTTTTCAATCGCACCTTTCATTCCTTTTATACCATCTGTGAGAATAATCTCAGCACCATATGCTTTGATAATATTTCTTCTCTCAACACTCATTGTCTCCGGAATCGTAATAATTACTTTATATCCTTTTGCAGCTGCCACTGCCGCGATACCAATTCCTGTATTACCGGAGGTAGGCTCAATTAAAGTCGCTCCCGGTTGGATTTGTCCGCTCTCTTCCAAATCTTCAATCATTTGCAATGCAATTCTATCTTTTACACTTCCTGCCGGATTGAAATATTCCAGTTTTGCTAGAATTGTTGCATCCGTAGTATTTACGCTTTTCTGATATTTTGTTACCCGTACTAAAGGTGTTTTTCCTACCAATTCTGCCGCATTTGATTTTATATTTGCCATTTTTAAGCCCTCCAACTATTATAAATAATTCCTATATGTTTTATAGGTTATGTGTATATTACCATTTAATTCCTACTATGTCAATAGGAAATTTTAAAATAATTTCATAATATAAATATAAAAAATCTCAAACAACAAATATTTCTGTTATTTGAGACTTTTTTTCATTTTTGTATCTTTGTTATCTTTGAGAAGCGACCTGAACGATTGTGCCGCCTCCTAATACAACATCTTCATCATAGAGGACTACGGACTGCCCCTTTGTGATGGCTCTGATAGGCTCATCAAATATTACGCGTACTTTTCCGTTATCTAAAACTTCTGCTGTTCCCTTGGTCAACGGCTGGTGATAACGGGTCCTGCCACTAACTTTTATCGGTTTTTTCGGCGAATCCCCGGAAATCCAGTTGAAATCTTCTGCAATCAATGTATCAGAAAACAAATCTTTATTTCTTCCCACTACCACTTCATTGGTCTCAGGGCGGATTTCCAAAACATAATGTTTTCCTTCACGGCATACTTGAATTCCTTTTCTCTGTCCTACAGTATATTTATAATATCCGGTATGTTCCCCGATAACTTTTCCATTAATATCCAAAAATTTTCCCGGACCAATTTTTTTCTTTGTATATTTTTCAATAAATTTTTTATAATTTCCATCCGGTATAAAACAGATATCCTGACTGTCTCTCTTATGTGCATTGACCAGACCGTTCTTTTCCGCTACCCTGCGGATTTCTTCTTTTGTATATTCTCCCAGTGGAAACATTGTGTGTGCGAGCTGCTGCTGTGTGAGATGATACAAAACATAACTCTGATCTTTGGTATCATCTATTCCTTTCAGAAGCTGATATTTTTTTGTCGTCTCGTCCCAACGGACTCTGGCATAATGCCCTGTTACAATAACCTCGCACCCTAAAGCCTCTGCCCTCCGGTACAATTCATTGAATTTCAAATATCGGTTGCAGTCAATACATGGATTCGGTGTCATTCCGCATTTATAATAATCTACAAATTTGTGAATTACTTTTTCCTTAAACTCCGCTTTAAAATTAAACACATAATAGGGAATTCCAAGTCTGATTGCCACATTTCTGGCATCCTCTACGTCACTGAGGGAGCAGCATGTCTTTTCTTTTGATATATAAATATGTTCATTGTCGTAAAGCTTCATAGTAACGCCGACAGGCTCATATTCTTTTTCTTTCATAAAAACAGCTGCGACGCTGCTATCAACGCCGCCGCTCATTGCTATCAGGGCTTTCATTTTGTATCTCCTTTATGTACCCATTTACCCCAGTTCTATCATTTTATCAATACATTTTCTGGCTTTCACTCTGGTTTCTTCTTCCAGTTTGATTTCCAGTCCCCCTATCCCTTTACAACAATTTAACACATCTGTCAGTGTTGTGATTTTCATATTGTGGCATACACAGTCTTTCGATAACGGATGAAAAATTTTATCCGGACATGCCATCTGCAGATGCGTAACAATACTGTTCTCTGTTCCAATAATAAATTCCTTTGCTGTACTTTTTTTTGCGTAATTCATAATACCAGTCGTCGAGCCGACATAATCTGCCAGTTCCACCACTTCCGGTTTACACTCAGGATGCACTAAAAGTTCTGCGTTTTTCCATTTTCGTTTTGCATTTTTAACATCTGTATCGCTCATTGCCGCATGTGTAGGGCATCCGCCGGAGAGTAATTTGAACTCCTTATCCGGCAGTTGTCTGCTCACCCAGTCTCCCAGATTACAATCCGGAATAAATAATATTTTATTATTTTCTATCTTTTTACATATAGAAACTGCTGAAGAAGAAGTGACACAGATATCGCAAATCGTTTTCAATTCACTGGTCGTATTAATATAAGCTACGACAGTATAATCGGGATAAGATTGTTTTACCTGTTCTATCAAATCTTTATCCATCATCTCTGCCATCGGGCAGCCTGCCTCTTCATTGGCAAGGTAAACTTTTTTATCCGGAGATAAAATTTTTACGGTCTCTGCCATAAATTTAACACCACACATAATTACCGTCTTTGCTTTCGTCTTGGATGCTTCAACCGACAGAGCAAAACTGTCTCCTGTAAAATCAGCTATTTCCAAAATTTCAGGATTCTGGTAGCAATGTGCCAAAATACAAATATCCTTCTCTTTCTTTAATTGAATTATTTCCTGCTGTAAATCTTTTAACAAACGTTTTCCTCCAATTTGAAATCTGCTACTTTTCTCAAATATGTTACACAATATATAATGACACAATTTACTTCCAATTTCAACGTTATTTATTCTTTCGACTCTCGTAATCGTCGATTGCTTTTTTGATGGCCTCCTCTGCCAGAACAGAACAATGGAGTTTGTGCGCAGGCAGTCCATCTAATGCTTCTGCTACTGCTTTATTCGTCAGTTCCAAAGCCTCACTGACCGGTTTTCCTTTTATCATTTCTGTTGCCATAGAACTGCTGGCAATCGCAGAGCCGCATCCAAATGTATTAAATTTGACATCTGTAATAATATCATTGTCTACTTTAATATATATTTTCATGATATCACCACATTTAGCGTTGCCCACTTCACCAATACCGTCAGCATCTTCAATTTTTCCGACATTTCTTGGATTCATAAAATGATCCATTACTTTTTCACTATATAACATGTTCTATTTCTCCTTTCTCCAATTCGTCCCACACCGGTGAGATACTTCTCAGATAATCTACTACTTTTGCTGTTTCCTCTATAATATAATCTATTTCTTCTTCCGTATTCTCTGCACAAATCGTAAGTCTGAGCGAGCCGTGAGCTACCTCATGAGGTCTTCCAATAGCAAGCAGCACATGGCTTGGATCCAGAGAGCCTGAAGTACACGCGGAGCCTGACGAAGCGGCGATTCCTTTTGCGTCCAACAGCAGAAGCAAAGACTCGCCTTCAATTCCCTCAAAACAAAAGCTGACATTCCCCGGAAGTCTCATTTTCGCATCTCCATTTAATACACAGTGGCTTATTTTAGAAAGTCCTTCTATTAATCTGTCGCGCAAAACAATTTCTTTTTCTGCATTTTCTTTCATATCCGCTACGGCTTCCTGCAAGGCTTTTGCCATTCCCGCGATTGCAGGCAGATTTTCCGTTCCGGCTCTTTTTCCCCGTTCCTGTGCCCCGCCTTCAATTACGTTTACAAGAGGAATATTTTTTCTGGCAAACAGTACGCCCGTTCCCTTCGGTCCATGGAATTTATGCGCCGATATAGAAAGCATATCAATATACTGTTCATTTACGTTAATCGGTATATGACCTGCAGCCTGAACGGCATCTGTATGAAAAATTACGCCTTTCTCTCTACAAAGTTTTCCGATTTCCGATACCGGCTGCAATGTTCCAATTTCATTATTGGCATACATTACTGTAACCAGCGCAGTATCCTCACGAATCGCTTTTTTTATATCTTCTACCTGTACAATTCCAGTTTCATTGACTGGTACCAGAGTGACTTCAAACCCTTCTTTTTCTAATTTATTTAATGTATGAAGAACTGCATGATGTTCAATGGGAGTAGAAATAATATGTTTTTTATTCTTTCGTGCTCCCAGATATGCTGCTGATATAATAGCCTGATTATCCGCTTCACTTCCTCCCGAAGTAAAATAAATTTCTTTAAAATCAGCACCTATACATTGCGCGATATCCATTCGGGCTTTTTCCAGCACTTCCTTTGCCTTCTGTCCTGCGGTATGCAGACTGCTCGGATTTCCATATATATCACGCATTATTTTTGTCATAACTTTTACTGCTGCCTCGCTTGTTTTTGTAGTGGCCGCATTATCTGCATAAATGTACATATTATATCTCCTTTCTTAATTCCTATTAATTTACTAGGAATTATACACTCTATTTTTATTTTTGTAAATAGATTTTATTTCTTTTCAATAGTAATATCTGGATATTACATTTTTACTATTGACAATTTACATTTTTTTTGGCATTATTAATATTCGTAACAACATTGTAATATTTACGTAATAAATAGGAGGTTGTTATGAAACATAAATTTATTGGCTTATTTTTCTTACTGTTTATGATATGTGCTCTGGGCAATTCCTTCACAGTAAACGCCGACACACCAGACCAGCCCGTTGTTGTCACAAAAACAGTAAAAGCCGGAAAGACCTTTAAAGTTCATAAAGTTTTAAAACTGAAGAAATCAGCATTAAAGCAATATAACGTCACACCAGACAACACAGATATCGCAGCTGTTACTTCAAAGAATGCAGTGACCGGTGTAAAAAAGGGAACAACATCTATCCGGGTCTCTTCGCAACAGAGCGGAGAAACTTATGCTGTCATTACTGTAAAAGTAAAAAACAGTTACACAAAGGCTCAGTTAAGGCTAATGTCTTCTATTATATACAGTGAAGCCGGTGCAGAATGTTATGCCGGTAAAAAAGCAGTCGGCATTATCATTATGAATCGTGTAAAATCTCAAAGTTTTCCAAACACTGTGGAAGATGTTATTTACCAGCCTGGTCAGTTCGGTCCCGCAAAAAACGGTGCACTGAACAAGGCGCTGTCATTGTACGACAATAATCAACTTAGTAAAAATTGTATTAAAGCTGCAAAATCTGTATTAAACGGTGATGTCAATGTATCTTATAAAAATAAAACCATCAATATGAGCGGTTATCTTTTCTTTAGCGGCTATGTGAACGGTGCAAGACTTCAGATACAAAATCATCAGTTCAAATAATGAAAATAATGAAAGTAAAACGGGCGACTCAAGTTATGCCCGTTTTTTTTGCCTATATTCTTCCTTGAATCAAATCTTCCAGCGTGACACTTTCCAAATATTCATCAATCACATTATCTAATTTCTTCCATAAAGGAAGGGTAATGCACTCGGATGCTTTCTCACATACTTTAGCGCCTTCTTCTAAACACACAACGGGAGCCAGACTTCCTTCCATCAATTTCAGAATAGAGCCTATCGTATATTCCCGGGGATGTTTTGCAAGCCAATAGCCCCCGCTCTTTCCTCTCTGACTTCTTACCATATTCCCTTTATTCAAAATGGAAATAATCATCTCAAGATATTTTATAGATATATTCTGCCGTTGTGCGATATCTTTTAAAGAAACCACTTTTTCCGTCTCATTTTGCGCCAAATCAATCATTATTCTCAGCGCATATCTTCCTTTCGTTGAAATCATCATTTGTTTTATCACACCTTTCAACTACATATGTCTGATGATAAGTATATAATAGTCCCCTGACAAAATCAAACATATCCTTTTATACTTTTTTCTTACTTTCTGAGTTGGTTTCCACTTTCAAAAGATTTTAATATTATATTCCCAACATAAAAAGTAAATATTCCGATTAGAATTCCTATGAACATGCCTCCCAGCACATCAGAAGGAAAATGAACATACAGATATAATCTGGTAAAGGAAATCAATGCCGCGAGAGGAATTACAATCCATCCCCATTTTTTCTGATATAATGTGAGGATGGTCGCAGCAATAAAGGATGACTGCGTATGTCCGGATGGGAAAGAATAATCTTTCGGATTTGGTATCAGCAAATGAATCCGGGAATCTATCCAGCATGGTCTTGGTCTTGCGACCAGATTTTTTATCAGCCCGTTTCCTAAAATTAATCCCAGAAGTAAACCAATCAGTACCAGAAAGCCTATTTTTCTGTGTTTTTTTGATATCAGCAAACAAAGAGCAAGGATAATCCATATCAACCCACCGTTTCCTAATGCCGTAATTTTTGGCATTACAATATCCATAAATGTACTGCCCAAACTTCTCTGTATCTGTTCCAATATTTCCCAATCAATATTCATTTATATTTATCCTTTCCATCTTAACTATCTTAGCACTGTCACATATTTTTTTCAAATATATCCAATCATAAAAAAGAGAGTCCATGTACGATTATTATTACAAACAACCGCAAATTTCATGGAACTCTCTTTTGATGATTAGTATAAAGTATTGTTATTTCTTATTTTTTTATTTTAATTTTCTTTGCTTTTGACCATTTTCCTTCATAAGTCTTTCCTGCCACTACTTTGTAAGCTTTTGCTCTCGCGTAAAGTTTTTTCTTATTTTTCAGTTTTTTGTTCTTTAATGTAACGGAAGCCTTCTTTACGTTCTTTGTCATAAGCACTTTCTTAAATTTCTTTGACGTAGAAATCTGTATTTTATAACCGGTCGCTCCTTTTACTTTTTTCAGTGAAATCTTGCTCTTGTTGCTTTTGATTTTCTTTGTCGCCTTTTTCACTGTTACCTTTCCTACAGAAACATTAACCCCTGAAGTTTTATCTTCGGAGTTGACTGTTGTCGTTCCCGGAGTATTGGAAGGCTGTGTCGTCACATTGTTTGGTGTATCTCCCGGCTTCTGCGTGGCAGGTACATCCGTATTGTCTCCCGAATTCTGTGTCGTAGGTATGTCTGTATCTCCTCCCGGATTTGGTGTCGTAGGTGCATCCGGTTTATTGTCATCTCCTCCTTGATCCGGTATCGTAGGTACATCTATATCACTCGTAGGAGGCTCTACCGGACCCGGTTTTTCATATTTTGAATAAGTGGCGTCTGCCATTTCTTCCGGTGTGTTTGTTCCTTCTCCTGTCACCGTAATCGTTTTTGTAAACGGAACAGATTCTACCTGATTTGAAATATATTGCATTGTAACAGACACTTCATAAGTGCCCGGCTTTAATCGGGTCTCATGATAAGATGGATCCGGACCATTGTTAGCTCCTGCCTTTACACAGACTCCATCAACAAATACATTGATCTGAACACCTGCCAAATCAGCTTCCCGTGACCATGCAACAGTAAATCCGTTACCCACGCCATCATCTGCACCACTGATTACCAATCCAAGAGGTAAACCGGGCTGATCCGGATAATCAAAATCCTGTGCATTATCATATGTCTCACCTTTGATTTCTACAGAAGATGGAAGGGTCAGTCCCGGCGCCGCCATACCTGATTCACCACTCGCATTTTCTGCTGTGACAAATGCCACATATTTTCCTGCTGAAACACTTTCTAAAATTGCTGTATTGGATCCGATGCCATCTACATGAACTCTACGATATGGTTTTCCGGTTTCAGCGTTAAATACATAAACATTATATCCTGTAACAGTCGTATCATACCCCGGTGCTTCCGGGCTAGCATTAGATGCCGCCCATGCCAGCCACAGTTTGTTCTTCTGTTCTTCCTGAGGTACATTGGCCTGGAATGTCGCATCTGCTGAGGTAATAGAAAATCCATCAGGAATTTTTGGTCCATTATACTCTGCTTTTGGTGTGTAATCTAATGAATATCCTGTAATTGTAACTGTCTGCTTGTCTGATTCCGGACCTTCTCCCATAGCGTTGACGGCTGCTACCGAAAAGCTGTAAGTACCTGCAGACAGACCGCCCAAAATACATCCATTTGTGACATTACAAACTTTTGACACGCGGTTTCCATTTTTATAAACATACGCATTATATGTATATACAGAAGCATCATAGTCAGGTGTTCCCTGCGCCATTGCACTTGCCCAGGCTAAAAGCACAGAATTGTCAAGGGTAGCCGTATCTGTTTTTACCTGTGGATTCAGCCCCACTGCCTTCTTTGGAAGGGATGACGCATCCGGAATACCGGCTGTCGTCTGTGGAGGGTTTACCTCTCCACCGGGACTGGAAGGCTGAGGGTCTGTAGAACTTCCACTGCTTGGCACCTGGCCGCCTCCTGCCGGATTGCCTCTTTTAATAACCACTTCTGCCTTTCCTGTCGATGAACTGATAACCAAATAAGTATATGCGTTGTCCGATAACTTCGTAGGATTTAATTTGACAATAGCAGCTCCGATTGTGATAATCGCCGGATGCGATGCAGCATCGGCTCCGTCTATCGTCACTGCAATTTCTTTATTGTCTGCTGAAAATGCAAACTGCATTGTCTGCCCGGCATCCAATAATTCCGGATTTCCCAATCCTGTAAGTGTATTGCTGACATAACTATATGCAATGCCCGTTCCTAATGAAGTATAGGTAAGTGAGTCATAGGAAGCTGCACTTACATTGCCCTCCGGTGCATATACAATTCCGGACAGCGCCAGAATTACTGCACAGACAATCGCCCAGATTTTTTTCCTTTTTTTCATAATAATCTCCTCTCATGTATATAAAAATAATTTCCCATGTAAATAAAATTATAGTAAGTTCACTATTGATTTAGAAGTATCACTTTTTTATATAAGTCTCTTTTTTTTATTTGAAACGTTTAAACTTTTTATTGTTGACAAAAAGGCCTCATTGTAGTATTATAATTTCTGCGTGTGCGTTAAGCTACACGGTACAATGCGCGAGTGGCTCAGTGGTGGAGCACCTCCTTGCCAAGGAGGGGGTCGCGGGTTCGATCCCCGTCTCGCGCTTTTTTGATGCCCATAAATAAAGGGTTTGTGGGGTTTTTGTTAAGTAAAAAGTTACTCAAAACAGGGCTAAGTTACTCAAAGTTACTTAGGTAATTTGGTAAAAGAATGAAATAATTACAGAAAAAAATCTTAGATATTTTGGTTGCTACTCAGGTCCAATTACATAGCGACTTTAATATCTAAGATTTTTTCATAGTTCTTTTTAGAATTGATGTCAAAATCATAAGAATCAAGAGTGACTTGCTCTGTCGAATGTCCTACTACCTGTTTAATGGTATCAAGCGGAATATTATTCTTTCTAAGTAACGAAATATAAGTCTTTCTGATTTTGTGCATCGACCTATATTTTAAACCCAAATTTTTACGTACAGTTTTTATTCTGCACTCATAATATCTTGGCTCAATAAAATCTCCATTTCTGATAAATATAAAGGAATCATTTGCTTCACCATTTAGTTCATTGCATTTTTTTACTTCCTCTATCAGATTAAAACACTCCGCAGGTAATGGAACTTCTCTTTCTGCATGATGGTACTTCAGATAATCTTTGACTTCATACCCTGTAGTCTTTACAACAGCACCTTCAACCTTTGCTGATGTGAAGATCCCTGTTTGGATTCTCCCTGTGGCCGGATGATTTATCTATATCCTGAAAAAAAATCTGCGGACTTATCCGGGTACATTATGCGGTATGCCGGAATGGGATTCTACCTATAAGATCCGCACCAGCGTTGAGCGTTTCATTAACCATGTAAAAGATTCTTTTGGACTTGCAGGCCGTAAGACACAAAATGAAAAAACGCTCCACGCGGACCTGTTCCTGTCCGGCATTACATAGCTGATTACTGTTCTGTTAGCTGACAAAATACATCAGCATCAATACATCAGAAGTGTAAAGCCACTAATTGCATAGGACTTACCATTAGTAAAAAGGAGATGATATTTTCCTTCTATAAAGTGTGCCCTTTTTTCGAATACATTTCCATTTTTTGCCGTTCCGACCCTTCTGTCAATCTGTCTCCTGCCATAAAATCACCAATCAAGCCAGAATCATCTGACAAGACTGCTAATTTTCAGGCAACTGCCAAGGCGTTTCGCAATCACCTATTTAATATTTTTTCATTAATCTTTAAACTCCTATCCTCCAGTAAAAAAGCAAAAAGATGTCTTCTGCTACGCAATTTGCGTATTTTATAGAAGACATCTTAGTTATTATTATAACTGTATTTAATTGTTTTGTCGCTCCTTCTCAAGGTAAAAAAGTTACCTTCTTAGGGATGTTTTCCAACTTGTGGACCTCACGTCCATAAGTTACATACTATATGTTGTTTTTTGTATTTTTGTGTTTTTACCTCCTCAAACTACTTTAATCATATTTTCTAACATCATGCATTCTCGCCATCGTTCAACCAATTGTTATCAAATGCCAATCCTCCTATTATGCCCTTCATAACAGTATACTTTTCATCGTTTAATTTTTTGTTTATTTCACACTTTATTTTTTCATATTGATTAAATGTAATATTAGTCCATTTTTCCATACACCCTAATTTTTCTAATATAATACTATCCAACGGACATTCACATTGAGAAAAATCTATATCTACTCCAATATATTCCTTAAAGATATATAAATATTTAAATGTCATATTTATTATTTTCTGCGTCAACCCAAAAGGTCTATATTCACGTTCAATGTTATTAATTTTTTTATACCTTGGTTGATCACACTCCCAAAAGATTTTTTCACACAAATCTTTTTTATCAATATTTTGGTATTTAAATTCTGCGCTTTTAAGTATCTTCATAATATGATCAACTCTGTCTTTACGTTCTTTTTTATTAAAAGAATCACAGATAAATCTTCCACCAGATAACATATCTTTATCAGCTAGTTCTATACACCGCTTGATAACATCTTCTGGAGAATTCATATGAACCTGCTGTCCCAAAACAGATTGTCGAAGAAAACTAATTTGATATTCGTTCATAAAAGCAACCTTCCTTCTATTTAAACACAGTCTTTATCATTCAAAAAGCAATTCCATTTTTTGTATTTACTCATAACTTCCAAATCTAGATTATTATAATCTGCCGTATAAGATTCTAAATTACCAGTTGGATTCGTTACTAGATTTGTAAATTCTAAATAACTATTATAAAAATCTTTAATAGTTTCATAAGCTTCTTTACATTTTTCGGGTGGATTTTTTAATTCCCTCATTTCTTTTGCAACAATTGCTTGGTTTTCTATTATTTCATCCTTTTCCTTGACCTTCGATCCCCGTCTCGCGCTTTTTTGATGCCCATAAATATAAAATCCCCCTATTTTCTAAAATAACTTTTATCCAAATCATTTGTTGGATAAATCTAAATCAGCCTGTCCCAAAAATAATTTTCTATACCTCAATGTAATAAGGATATATATCTTCGTAGCTTCCGTCTTTCATACGGAATCCCTTTGGGATAATTCCCAACCGGATAAACCCCAGTTTTTCGTACAAATGTCTTGCAGCCATATTAGCAGCCACCACGGCGTTAAACTGTAGAATACGAAAACCGTAAAACCCGGACTGTTTGATACAGTCCCGGACCAATCGCTCACCGATATGTATTCCCCGCCTATCTGAAGCTACCGCATAACTTGCATTGCAAATATGCCCACATCTTCCCACATTATTAGGATGAAGAATATACAGGCCATAAATCTTTCCGTCTTCCATGTTTTCAGCGACACCACAATAAGTCTGCCCGCTAAAAAATTGAAAACCGGTCTCTTCATCAAGATATTCTTCCTGCGGAAACGCAATCCCTTCCTCCACAATTTCATTCCAGATTTTAATCATATCTGTTATGTCGTTTTTTGTAAATTCTCTAATACAAATATCCACTTGACCTTTCCTCTCATTTTTTCTCATCATATTTCATATACATTTCTATTCTTATAACTGTCGGAAAGAACATGATCTTTTTATTCCCCGGCAATATCATATAAATCAAATCTTATTATCTTTCTCAAATCTTCTAACTTGAGTTCTACCTGATAACCGATTTTCCCTCCGCTAAACATGATTGTTTCAAAATTTTGTGCACTGGAATCAATAATCGTTCTGAAAAATTTTTTCATGCCGATGGGAGAACATCCCCCATGAATATAACCAGTCAGCCCCAGCAATTCTTTTGCCTTAATCATTTCAATCTTCTTTTCTCCCACACATTTTGCTGCCTTTTTCAAATCCAGTTCTTTTGCGACCGGTACCAGAAATACATAATGATTCTTTGATTTTCCCACTGTGACAAGCGTCTTGAACACTGCATTCGGATCTTGCTTCAGCGCACAGGTTACCTCCCTTCCACTTATGGCGTCTGTATCCAAATACGTATGTACCTGATATTTTATTTTTTTCTGGTCTAAAAGCCGCATTACATTCGTTTTTTCTTCTATCTGTTTCATAAATACCTCGCAATATTTTAACGGAATGTTTATAGTATACCACTTTTATTTTTCAATAACAAAGCGGCGCATTGCAGTGTAATAAAAATGATGAAAGCCAGAAATAAAGATAAGAAATTGCCAATTTTCTAAATTCTTTATATAATATAGAAGATTTTAGGAGAAAACTTATGTACAGAATTAAATTAACACATTCTATTTTATTATTAATTACAGCATTTATATGGGGCGTTGCATTTGTAGTACAAAGCGAAGGTGGAAATGCTATTGGTCCTTATGCTTTTAACTGTCTCAGAAGTATCCTTGGCGGCATTGTATTACTTCCTGTCATTATTTTTTTAGATAAAGCAGGATTTACAAACAAAAGACCGACCAATAAAAATGACTGGAAAAAACTATGGGTTGCAGGGATTTCCTGTGGTATTGCCCTCTGCATTGCCAGCAACATACAGCAGTTGGGACTTTATTTTGGAACATCTGCCGGAAAGGCCGGATTTCTCACTTCCTGTTACATACTGATTGTTCCCGTTCTCGGGTTATTTGTCAAAAGAAAATGTGGAATCAATATATGGATTGGTGTGGGAATTGCCTTAGTGGGTCTATATCTTCTATGTATTCACGGCCGTTTTGGATTGATGTTTTCCGATACATTAGTAATTTTATGTGCGTTCTTTTTCTCATTTCATATTTTATTGATTGATCGGTTTTCACCTTTTGTAGATGGGGTCAGAATGTCATGTATTCAATTTTTTGTATGTGGTTTTCTCACTGCAATTCCTATGTTTTTTGTAGATATGAAACATTCCATTACCGGTATCATGCAATGGCTTCCTGTACTTTCCTCTCCACAAGTGTGGATTATGCTGGGATATGCCGGTTTTTTATCCTGCGGCGTAGCATATACACTTCAGATTATAGGACAAAACGGACTGAATCCAACTGTTGCTTCACTTCTTATGAGTATGGAATCGGTATTTTCCGTCCTCGCAGGATGGCTCATCTTAAATCAGACGATGCGTCCAAAAGAACTTACCGGATGTCTCTTATTATTCCTTGCCATTGTAATTGCCCAAATACCGATACCAAATTTTAAAAAACAGCTCCGGTAAACCATTTTTATTTTCTTCTATCAATTTAATGAAATAAATGTTTAATCGCATTCTTACGCTACAGTAAATCTGTAAAAGCTTCTATATAGTAATCTGCCATTTCTTCTATTTTTCTTCTATGATGAACGGACTTTCTATCCTGTACTGCCACCACATAAAATTCACCCAGTTTTGCGCCGGATACCCCGGCCAGAATATCTTCAAACACAACACAGTTGTGAGGGTTGATTTTCATTCTTCTTGCTGCTTCCTCATAAATATCCGGATATCCTTTTCCACGTTCCACTTCACTGACAGTTACAATATGAGAAAAACAGGATAAAATATTTTCCCGCTCTAACGTATGAAGAAATAATTCTCTCTCCGATGATGTGGCAACAGCTAATTTTATCCCACTGTTATATAATTTATGAATATACTCTACGGCCCCCGGTTTGCACAAAACTTTGTCTTTATATTCTTTTTTTGCTATTTCAAACCACTCCTGCATCAAATCTTCCGGTTTTTCATTCCACAGACCAAATCGCTCTATCGTATATACTGCCGCCCTTTTAGCTCCCAACGGAGATATTGCTTCTACATAATCGTCAGGTACATCGAATCCTCTGCTTCCCAAAAATTTTAAATCCACTTTGTCCCACACCCAGGAGCTGTCCAACACCGTCCCGTCCAAATCAAAAATTGCTCCTTCCATGTGGTTAAAAAAATCCGGCTTTCTCATTTTACAATAATCTCCCGTATTTTATTTGTTTATCTTTTTCGCAATTCCATGCCTATTTTTTCTTGACGCGGTAATAATAACCCTATAAAATTACTTCAGATATATTTTAGCATAAAGATTAAAATGTCAAAAGCATACTTATGCACTTTTTCCTTGGCATTGGCGAGGAATAAAAACCAGTTTCAAAACTTTGCTTCGCAAAACACGCTCCTGACGGAGCTGGTTAAGTACGAATATGAAACGCCTGATGCGTTTCATATTTCAGTCAGAAGATAACAGAAAGGAAGTTTTTAAGATGATTGATATGAGCGTACTGATAGACCAACTGATTCAATTATTTTTAATTATCTGCATTGGTTATTTCATATTTAAATTTAATATCCTTAATGAATCTGTCAATAAACATTTGAATGAGCTGGTTATCAATGTTACACTGCCGCTTATGACAATCAGCTCCGTACTGAAGATGGAAGAACATCCTGACACTTCTACTATCTTTACGTTATTTACAGCGTCTGTTTTATTTTTTTTAATTATGCCCATATTAGCATTTTTCATAGTTAAAATTATGCTGAAAACAATGCGGATAGTCAAATCGCGGCAGGGTATGTACATGTTCATGCTTATTTTTTCCAACGTAGGATTCATGGGAATGCCAATTTTACAGGCAGCATGTGGAGAAAATGGAGCTACAGCCGTTTTTTATGCGGCAGTACTGAATATCTTTTTTAACATCAGTGTCTTTACATACGGGGTCCTTATTATCGGATATGGAGACACCGTAAAAACTTCACTCCAGATAAAAAACATTTTGTCCCCTGGTATTCTCTGTTCTGTTCTGGCAGTAGTCATCTATGCTCTGAATATTCATTTTTCAAATACCATAGAAAACGTTATCGAAACTGTGGGGGATTTAACTTCACCGCTTGCAATGATTCTGGTTGGCTCAACGCTTGCCTCCATGAAACTAAAAGAAGTATTTAATGAATGGCGGGTATATGTTTTTTCTGTTATCAAACAGATTGTTTTGCCAATTCTTTTATATCCTGTATTTAGAATCTTTATCAGGGATGACTTGTTATTTCATGTACTTTTCATTGAATTTTTAATGCCGGTGGCAAACATTGCATTGATGATTTCCACCAAGTATAACCTGGACAATAAATTCGTTTCCAAGACAATCTTTATCTCCACAGTATTATCTCTTATTTCAATACCGCTTGTCATCTACGTATGTGGACTTATCTATGGATAAACAGAAATAAAAAGAAGAGATTTAATCATGTTATTTTTATTTTAACATATTAAATCTCCCCTTTTTATGCGCGAGGTTATGCAATTAAAACCAGTTAGCTGTTTGATGCCTGTGGGCAATGATTCTCTAACACATCTTTATGTTTTTTGTAAACCCACTTTTCTTATTCAAAAGTTTTTTGTAGATTTTTGCTTTTTTCTTTGGCACTTTTATCACTGCCTTTTTATGAATTCCCTTAACGGCCTGTTTTCCTACTTTTCTAAGAATCCTGGACTTTATAGTAATGTTTTTAAGTTTTGTGCATTGATAAAAAGCCTTTGCTTTAATTGATTTGATATTCTTTCCAATAACAACTTTTTTAAGCTTTTTGCTATTCGAAAATGCTTTGGTTGAAATGGAAGTAACCTTATATTTAACACCATTAAAAGTTACTGTTGCTGGCACTGTTACCGATTTTTTATTTTTGTCCACGCTTACCAGTGAAACTTCTCCAGGACTGTTATCCGCTCCTTTTGTAATCTTATATTTTATTTTATTATTAATAAATATCTGATTTATCTTTACAGGAACTTTTTCCGGTTTTCCTTCCTCTTTTATGGTGGAAATATTATCTTTCCGGGTATAAGGCTTTAATTTTTCTATTGTTTCCATTCTTTCACACCCGCATACAAGACATGTATATATCGTTATCCCTTCTTCTGCAGCGGTAGAATTTTTTGCTACAACTCCGTTATTCCACGCATGACTTTCCTGCACCACGTCTCCACAAACCTGGCATATTCCAATATGTATATTTTGATTGTCATATTTCCAATTCCCATAATTATGGGAAATAAGAGGAATTTCAATATTTTTTCTTAGGATTGCGCCACATACCACACACTGAGTATGTGCCTTTCCCGGTACTGTACATGTAGCCTCAACATCTGTTATCTGTTCGCTCTCTATATGGTTGCACTCTGAGCGGAAAATGCTGATTTCTACGCTGGAAACTTTATAATTATTTCTGTCCTTATAAACTGCTGTTGCTGTGACAATCTTACCAACAATCAGTTCTTTATCCACATCCGCTTCTGCCCAACTCCAGCCTTGCGGTAATTCAATCTGACGGACGTTGGAAATACTATTTGCTACATTTATCTCTGTATCCGGCATATTAGGAGCTTTATCGATAGGATTGACAATTAATACGACTTTACACAAGACAGGTGTATAATTGACAATATCATTTGGAACAAATACAACACTATACTGTGTTTTCTGACTGTCCAACACTGTTGGCTGAATTGTATCATCTTGCCATTGATAGATTCCCTCTATTACAGTGTCCCCCACTTTGGCTATCCCGTTTTCCAGCAAAGAATTCTTGAGAGATTGACCGTATGTAATTGTTCTTGCACTCGGCAAAACTGCAATCAGGGGCGTCGCTCTATTTATCGTTACCGCTACATCTATTTCGACAGAATTGTAGTTTATGGAATCATTCGGAATAAATATTGCAGTATATATTTTACTGCCTGCCTGAACTGCCTGATTTGGCGTCTTCCATTTCCAGGTACCATTAATTTCTTGCCTTTTACCGGCTACATCAGCTGTCGCAATTCCTGTCTTTAACGCAATGTCACTTAACTGCATATTCGGAACATAAGTTGCTTTATCGGATGTCGTCCCACTTATGTCTGGTGTGGCTTTATTCACCGCAATGTCAACGGTCCCTGTACAGGAACTATATTCCTGATTGCTGGGAATAAAAATCCAAGTGGCAGATGTTGTGCCGGCTTCTGGCACGAAATCAGGATTTTCAAAACTTAATATTCCTGTCACGTTTTCTCCATTTTCTGTAACAAATTCTGCTGCGGTTTGATCCAACGTCAGTGTAGAAATTTTTTGTCCATATGTCAGTTCATTACTTCCTTTTATTTTCAGTTTGCTTCCCGTCTTCAACACAACTGTCTTTTTATCAACGAGGACAATCTGAACATTTATCGTCATAGGTGTGTAATTACTTGTTTGGATTGTAATAGCGATTGTAGCTGTATTGCCAGTTTTTCCGGTATTTTTCACATGATAGCGGAGTATTCCTTCCGCACTGACAGACACATTACTCAAAATATTGTTACTGTCTGAAATCATCAGGTCATAAGAACTTAATCCTCTATTTTCCGGCAGCAGTGTTTTAATATCCAGGCTTTGACTATCTGCACCCACTGAATAACAATAATTTTTTATAATATCATCATAATTTGGTGCATTTGCCTTATTTACTACAAATTTTTTGATGGATGCGGTCCGTACAGTTCCTTCACTGTCTTTTACATCAACATATAATGTTCTGACTCCTGCTAAATCAGGTTTCCACTGATACACTGAATCACTACTATAATTACGTATTATCTTAGTTGTCCCATCTTCCATTGTTTCATAAAACTTGTATTGAAGTGTTCCAAGCCCTCCAATGGCACTTGCACTAAGACAGACTCTGTCTCCATACGTTATTGGAGATGTTTTGTCTACCGTAAATGAATTTATTTTTAAGGATTCTGTTGCTATAAAATTATAAGTCACACAATAATCTGGATTATATTTTGGTCTTATTGTAATTTTTGCTGTTCCTGTGCCTTTGATTGATATAACTCCCATCGTCTGACTACTTCGGGTAATGTAAACAATGGAAGGATTAGAAGATATGATTTCCATTTCTGTATTTACATCCGTCGGATGCGGCTGAATCCAGTAATATAATTTATCTCCAATTTTTCTTGTCGTATTAAGTCTTGTAGAATAGGAATTTCCCCCATCATCATTCCAATAGACAGTCATGGATGTTATTACCTTTACCTGTTCTTCCTGTTGGCAAACCGCACATTTCAATGTTGCCACACCATTCGTTACACCTTTATTTTCATAACGGTGACCATTCATAATTTCTGTCTTGTTATTTTTTGATAAGTCATTTACATTAATATCATAAAAAGTTATTACATTTTCATTCCATGTATACCAGACCAATTTATTCCCCGATACAACGGGAACACAGTCCGAAAGATTTCCAGGAAGACTATAAGTTTCACCGGTTTTTACCCCATTTCCATCAACGGATGTATAATAGACGTTATCCTCCCTGGACCATAATATAATATATTTATTATTCGAAACTTTTACCATTTGCGGAGTGGACGTAGTTTCCTCTCCTTCTCTGTAGGAAGTAAGCCAGTTTATATTGACTGCTGACGTGGATTTATCTATGGATGCCACAAATACATTTCGGGTATCTCTTGTTAAATTACTGTTATCTTGAATAACTGAGTTTCCTGTAACCAAATATTTTGAATCAGATATTTCAAACCCGCCGACCGATGCACCAGTAGTATTTTCACCGATTGCTCCCGGAAAATTTAAAACATCTATCGCGGTACAAGACGAACAGAAAAATTTTCCTGTAGAAACATCTGTCCGATATTTTAAAAGAACAATAGAGCGTGGATAGGCGTCACCATGATCCACAGCAACTAACTTATTATTTTCTGTTTTTATAAACTGATTAAAGGAATGGCTTACATATCCAGATTTCGTATCCATAATACCTGTATAAGAATCTGTAATTGCCATGGTATCCATATCCAATTCAATCGTTACATTAGCCTGATGATTCTTTCCATCATATGATGTATACATTTCATGGCTTGTTCTTATAATAAGATATTTTCCACATGTGTCCATTCTGCAGGAGCCTGCATCAAATGGGATTGTGGTATTACAATTACGCAATCCTGCTGATTTTATCTTATTCCAATTCCTGTCATACTTAGTAATACGATATACTTCTTTGGTATCGGACTCCTCTGTGTTTGTTTGACCGGTAACTACAAAATAGTTACTGTCTGTAGCATAAAATCCGCCAAATATGGAGAGTTCTTCCTTCACCATTTTTGAAGATGTAATATTGTAATCCTTGTCATAATATTCTACCAGTAATCCTTCTATTTGAGGCCCATACTGCACTCTCATAAATGTTCCGTCACTGAATGCTGTCAAATAGGACTTTATCGGAGTTGCCCATCTTGAATAATTCTGATTTTCAATATTTGTTCCCGGGTAGGTTGCACAGATTGTTTTTGCTGCTTCTACTTTCAAAAGAGGAACACTTTCCATAATTATGGATGCAGCCATCAAAATGCAAACTGATATTTTGCTGATTTTTTTAATTATTTTCTTTTTTAACATAAATGTTTTTTGCATTTGCTCCTCCTAATGATATTCCTGCTTTTCCATTTTCTACATCATTTTCCCATCAAATATTTCCAGAAACGCTGCTTAATTCATATCAGCTTTCTAATATAATTCTCTTACTGCTTTTTTAACGGAGTAAGATATACATAGCGAAGCAAAAAATATCACGACATCAATCAGCAGAACAACAGGCAGATATGAAAAACCGTTTCCAGTATACGGGTCAAATCCATACCACTTGAATACCATTCTGACAAAAACCATGTGGATTAAATAAATTCCAAAAGTGCTGTCAGCTATCGCATACACAATTTTGTTATCCTTAAAATTTCCAACAGTCAGTAGTTTATAAATTCCGACAGACTGCAGAATAATTGGTATGGAAGAATATCCCAATAAGACTTCTGATAATGCTGAATTACCTGTTTTCCACTGTATCCATGTTACGCTCAAGATTAATATTGAGGAACTGAGCACCAAAATCCACAGAAACCATTTTGGCAGATTTTTTTTCAAAAGATAATATCCAAGAAACAGATATGCCGGATAAATAATTCGGGTTGGAATATAAAATCCGGTCGAAACACCCAAAAGTCTGAACAATGGCAGTATGGAAAGAAAAATAATAAATATACTTATCAGTCCTAACAGTTGCTTTTCGGTAGCCTGGTTTACAATCATTTTATAAAAAGGAATCATCAGGTAAATTCCAATCATCAGATACAAATACCACATATGTGCCCAACTCTGTCCTGTAAATAAGTTGTATATCCATCCTGAAAAGATTGTTTCCTCATCTTCAAATAAAAATTCAAGACATTGAAACAGAAATGTAACAGATATCAGTGCACTTACTACTCTGAAAATGTATTTTCTAAGTTTTCGGGAAGAGATTTCCTTTGCAGGTTCCAGTAGCAGGGCTCCCGTAATCATTAGAAAACAGGGGACCGCCCACATCATCAGGTTTTGAATCATCTGACTTGTCAGTTTTTGTGTTTGCGTCATACATTCATCAAAATATACCGATGTGGCAAATAATGTGTGCAGAATGATAATCGAAAAGCAGGCCATAATTCGTATGTATGGAAAGGATTTAATAGAAATTTTTTGCATCATTTCCTACGCACCCTTCTACATTGCCACCGGAATTATTCCGTGTAGTTTCAGCTATTGTAGTCTCTTCTTTCGTCTTCTTTTTTGATTTATTCTCTGATTTTTTTCCGGACTTCTCCCCGGCTTTTTTTGTTGTTTCCTCTTTTGTCTTTGCTATGGATTCTGCTTCCTGTTCTTCCTGTGTCAGCACCGCATCCGTCTTGATTTGCTGAATTTCAGTTTTCGCCACACTTATATCTTTTTCAATTTCTTTTTTTGATGACAGGGTACTAATATGTTTTGAATAACGACCGATAATCGCCTCTGCCTCCTCTTTCTGCTCTGCTCTATAATCTTTATAATCAACCATATTCTCTATTTTCTTCATAGCCTCAGCTTTTGCTTTCTTTAAATTGTATGATTTATAGGCTGCCACCCCTCCGGAAACAAGTATAACCGCCGATATAATAAAAATAACTGCTGTTAATATCTTCCTTTTCATAAGGCTCCTCCTTAATTCATATTTTTATAGCTGTTGTAGCGCCATGTTCCCGGTTTTCCATAATATATTTTCCATCCGCTTCTGCCCGTCTCATGAGCAAAATCCGGATCATATACATAGCTTATTCTTTTGTGTCTGATAGTAACCCATGAGTGTGGTGCTGCTCCGACATAACCGCTTACCTGATGTGCATCATATCCCAGCAGTTTTGCCTGAATGTAAAATGTGGCCGCCATAACATAACAGTTGCCGTAACCCTCTTTAAATCCCCTTAATGAATATGTCTCGCTGTTTATTGTTCTGTATAGCCTTCCATAATATGATAATGATTTTGAATATATGTAAGCACTATATAAGTTCCATCCATTCTTGTTGAGTCTTTGAATCCCCAGTGCATACGCCATGGAAAGTCGTCCGCTCTTTGGAATTTTTAAGTATCCAATCATCTTATTCTTTGCCATTCTTCCGGTTTTTTTTGAAAAATAATAACCTTTCAGTTTACCATTGTGTTTAAGAGCCTGATATCCTGTTGCAAGTCTTCCCTTGCCTATACAATAATATTCCTTTTTTTTGTAAGTAATAAATCCCTTCTTATGCCGTGTTCCTTTTTTTGCTTTGAGAAAATATATTGTCTTTCCTATCTTTGTAGGTCCCGTCGCAATTTTCCCTTTGCCCAGACCGTACCGAATCTTTCCATCAGAGCATTTGTGCCAACCTTTTGCAATACCTTCTCCATTATCATTGAAATAGTATCTTTTTCCGCTGATAGTGTTAAATCCCGTCCTCATGACACCATTTTCATCAAAATAGTAATAATACTTTCCGATTTTCTTTAATCCAGTTACCATGATTCCACTGTCATCAAAATAATAGCGGTTATTGTCAATTTCTTTAAAACCTGTAACATATTGATTATTCACATAGTACATCTTCTGTTCTTTGCTTATTGTAACAAAACCATTCAATACCGTAGGTATATCCGGCATCTGTTCCAACTCTGTTGTTGTTTCTTCCCTTTCATTTGTAAAGATCTCTGATGTTTCTGTTTCGTAACTAACCTCTTCTGCCTTGGTTTCTTCATTTGCCTTCGTCCACTTGCTGCAAAGGGCTATCACTAAAACTGTGATAGCAAAACCAAACACAATTTTTATAACTAGCATTTCTATTTTATTTTTCATAATTCTTTCCATTCTGCATGATTGACAATGTCAAATCTTACCTTTTTTCTTTATAAACCTTTATTTTAGAAAGTTTACAAATAGCGTACAATTTATTCTAAATCGATCATTTTTCCTGTCTTCATATCCTTTTTCAAACACTTTTTCCCATCTAAACGAACATAGTACGTTCCTTTTGTGTCAATCTTAACTGTATCCTTTTTATCATTTTTTGTTATGATTGAAGCGACTACTTCCACATATTCTTTTCCTTCTATTTTTTTCTTTTCTGTAGCTGCCAGAAAACTATAATCTTTTAATTTGCCCTCTAATCCAAGCTGTTTTGCAGAATAACCCTGCACTTTCTTGATAGCTTCCTGATCAGCAATAGTCATATTTTCATTTTTCTTTGTATTATTGTTGCTGTTTTTTTCATCTTCTTTCGTTGTTGGAACATGAGACTGTTCCTTTTGTTCGGCAGATTCTATTGATGATTTCCTGTCATTTTCTTCTGTACTGCATGCTGAAAATATACTCATAATCACTAATATACATGTTAAAATCAGTGTCAATTTCTTTTTCATGGAATTTTGCTCCGTTTCTTTGTTTTTTAATAAGAAATACTTATTTATAGAAAAAGGGACTGTGCTGGATGACAGAATAACTAAATATACAATATAACCGTCAAATCGATTCAATATCGTATATCCTGTCACTAATACAATTTAGGGGGCATTATATTTTGCATCAGCCCCTGTTTTCCTCTTTTGCTATTTAAAACTTTTTTATCGGACATTTTGATTTCGTCCCTAACATAACGCATTTTGTCCTTTTCAGTCTTTTTATAGAAAGACAACCTGCCGGGCATCGGCAGGTTGCCTTTCAAAGTTATTTATTTACAAACTCTGGAAGAAGAACTCCAATCTCCATAATAAGTTTTTCCACTTACTTTCTTATATGCTCTTACTCTCACAAAATAATTTGTTCCTGATTTTAAATGATTGATATAATACTCGCAAGTTTTACGATTCTTGATTGTAATTTTCTTTGCTTTCTTAAACTTGTTGGAGGTAGAATACTGAATCTTATATCCATCAGCATTTTTTACTTTTCCCCAGGTGTATCTGATTGTTTCTTTTGTTGATGATGTCTTGCTGATACCTACACCCTTTGGTGTAATCGTGAATTTCTTAACTATAGTTCCACTATATAGACCTTTCAATTGAATTGTAGCCGTAGCCTTACCAATCTTTTTATTGTTTGCAAAGGTTACTGTATAGTATTTTGTAGAAATTGTTTTACCCTTTACATCTGTTACCGTAACGAAAGGTTTAATTTTCTTACCGGTATATGAGAATTTATTTTCTGCAAGAGTAACACTCTTAATTGCATCAATCTTATTAGAAACAATCTGTTTTCCACAGTGTGCACAAACTTCTGCTTTAATTCCATCTTTTCCTACCTGAGCAGGTAATGAAATGACAGATTTGTAAATATGCCCAAGTTTTTCGCTTGTTTTAATTACCTGTTTTTTGTTGCAAACAGAACATGTATATGTCGTATATCCTTCTTTTTCACATGTGGCCGGTGTATTTACACCTTCCTTATCAAAAATATGACCTGTCGCTGCAATTTCTTCTGTCTCTGTATAATCACAGTTTGCACATTTTCTTGTTACATATCCGTTTTCTGTACATGTTGCTGCCTTCTGGTCTGTCACAGAAAGTACATGAGGTACTTTATCTGTAATCTCTGTTCTGTAACTATCTTCACAGCCTGGATTTGTACATGTATACTCTGTATAGCCGCCTTCTGTACAAGTTGCTTCTACTACTTTTACATCTCCGTAATTATGTCCGCTTGCAGCAATTACTTCTGTGTATTCTGTTCCACATTCCTGACAGGTATATGTCATTACTCCGTCTTCCAGACATGTTGCCTCTTTTGTTACTTTATTGTCATATACATGATTTCCTGTTGCTTCTAATATTTCCGTCTCTGTATAATCACAGTTTGCACATTCTCTTGTTACATATCCGTTCTCTGCACATGTTGCTGCCTTCTGGTCTGTCACGGAAAGTACATGAGGTACTTTATCTGTAATCTCTGTTCTGTAACTATCTTCACAGCCTGGATTTGTACATGTGTACTCTGTATAACCGCCTTCTGTACAAGTTGCTTCTACTACTTTTACATCTCCGTAATTATGTCCGCTTGCAGCAATTACTTCTGTGTATTCTGTTCCACATTCCTGACAGGTATATGTCATTACTCCGTCTTCCAGACATGTTGCCTCTTTTGTTACTTTATTGTCATATACATGATTTCCTGTTGCTTCTAATATTTCCGTCTCTGTATAATCACAGTTTGCACATTCTCTTGTTACATATCCGTTCTCTGCACATGTTGCTGCCTTCTGGTCTGTCACGGAAAGTACATGAGGTACTTTATCTGTAATCTCTGTTCTGTAACTATCTTCACAACCCGGATTTGTACATGTGTACTCTGTATAGCCGCCTTCTGTACAAGTTGCTTTCACTACATTTGCTTTTCCATAATTATGACCCAAAGCTCTTTCATAAGAATCATATGTGTAGTTACAATTGGTACATTTATATGTGCGAACTCCCTGCTCCGTACAGGTTGGCGCTACATAACCTGCTTCTACTGTATGATGTCCTTTTGCAGCTGTTGTAACTTTATTATATGTGTCGTGACATTCTGTACAAGTATATACATCATATCCTTCTGTCGTACAGGTTGCTGCTACATTATCTGTTACAATATAATTGTGTGGTATTTTTGCTGTGATATATTCCTTATATTCCGCACCACAAATATCACATTGATAAAGATTATATCCACCTTCCTGACATGTAGCCTCAAAAGATTTTACAAAGGAATATGTATGTCCTGTCGCAGGAATTTTCTCTGTATAAGTATGGGAATGGTCATTGAGACACATCCAATGTCTAACACCGTCTTCCGTACAGGTTGGCGCTTTATCACTCTTATCATCCATAAGGGCCCATTTATGTCCGATTGCCGTGTTTGCATTAATTACTGTTACTACCTCGTTCTTTGCAGTCTCTGCATCCGGATCAGGACAACCTTCACGAACACAAGTCAGCGTCCAATATCCATCTTTTTCACATGTAGCCTTTGTATATTTCACTTCATAACTGTGACCCGTATGTGAAATTGTTCCTAAAATATCAAATTCATCTGAATATTCATTATAATAAGAATTATCACCTGTATATTTATAATTAACATAATATGTATCTTCAGCTACTTCGTCCGGTAATCTTTCATACGAATACGCATCACTGTTTTCAAATTCGATACTATAATCTCTTTCATTATCTTCTGTAACAATATATTCGCCACATCTTTGACATTCACCTTTTACAATATTGCCATCCACACATGTAGCAGGTATTTTTTCTAATTCGTCCTCATTGAATTTATGTCCTAATGCAGGAACATATTCTACAAATGCCTCTCCACATTTTGTACAAGTGTATACATTTCTTCCACTTTCCGTACAGGTAGGCTCTACAATTTCCGTAATTTCAAAATTGTGACCTGTTGCTTCAATGTCTTCTTTATATGTATGTTCCGGATTATTCTGGCATACATATACATCCCAACCTTTTTCTGTACAGGAAGGATCTACATGCTGTTCCGGATCCAACTGATAATCATGTCCGGTTGCAGCAATTTCTTCAACGGAAGCCTCTCTTTTATCACTACATCTGGAACAAACTTCATAATGTGTAATGCTTCCCGGATTTTCACAATCTGCATCAACTACCACATCCAGACTTGGATCTACTACATAATCGTGTCCCAGTTTTACTTTGTAATCGCTCTTATAAGAATGTCCCGGAGTATCTTCCGTACATCCGTCTCTCTTACATGTATATAATGTATAACCATCTTCTGTACAAGTTGGCTCTTTTATTTCTACATTATAATCATGACCCAATGGATCTATGGATTGGACAACACTTCTTCCGCAATTTTCACACACCCCTTCTTCCAATCCAGAATCAATACAGGTTGGTTTCTTTGTTACTGTAAGTCCCGTGTGTGGTTTTTGTGGAATTTCTTCTGTATACTTATCGCCACAACGTGTACAAGTATAAAGCTTGATTCCCGGATTATAACAGGTTGCATCCTGAACGATTGATTCCTCATACTCGTGTTCCAAAGCAGGAATCGTGCTTGTCTGTACATCTGTTTCTCCACATACTTCACATGTTTTAGTCACTGTAAGAGATCCTTCTTTTTCACATTCAGGCTCTACTCTTACCTCTACAGGATCTCCCCATTGATGTCCATTTGCCGGAATATCCTGTGTATATGTATGTTCAGGGTTATTTTGGCAGACATATGTGTCAGAGCCCTTGTTTGTACAATCAGGATCCACATGTTGTGATTCATCAATCTGGTAATTATGACCCAACTGTGGAATAGTTTCTGTCTTGTTACACTTTTCTGAAACGAGCGACGCTGTATAAATTCCATCTTTTTCTGAAACTTTCAGAGTATAATTTGAATTTTTACACGTCTTTGTGCCATCTGTATCACAGGTAGCATCAAGGGTAATTTCAAAATCATGTCCGACAGCCGAATCAACAACTTTGTCTCCTTCCGTTATTATTTCACCACAAAGCATACAAAAACCTGTTGTTTCTGTTTTTTCAATATGCCATCCATCCTCTTCGCATCCTGCCGGTACCTGAACTCCAACAAATGCCGGTGCTCCTGCGGCATACTCTTCATGGCTATGCGTTCTCCAGAAGTCTTCCGGAAGTTTTGCGATATCATCCTCAGTCAATATATGATCACAAGGGGTTTCTGCTGCACTGACAACTGTCGTCTCCGTAGGAAATGACAACAGAGAAAACATCATCATTGCAGACATCAGTATCGCTACCAATTTTCTTACCATGTTCTCTTCCTCCTATTTTTACAAATATTGTTAAGATTTGTAATCTCACACATATTATATTCTGCTTTTTTAAATTTGTCAATTTAAAATATCATTTTGATAATGAAATATCTATTTGATTATTTTATCATACTAAATAAGAGGGGATAAAGTTGGAATAATAATATAAAGAAAGGAACTATTTTTCATTACATTCACACTTTACCTTTTTAATAGTTGGTTAATTTTTATGATAGCTGATAGAATTAAACAATTACGAGAGCAAAATAATTATACACAGACTTATATTGCAAAAAGCCTGGGAGTGACTCGCTCGTGCGTAAATGCCTGGGAAATGGGAATTTCTGTTCCTTCTACGCAGTATATTGTAGAATTGGCGCAGTTTTTCCATGTATCTACCGACTTTCTTTTGGGCGTAAACAGTACTGTCACTGTCAGCGTTTCCGGTCTGGATGATGCAGATATTGCATTGGTACAAAATCTCGTAAATCATTTAAAAAATTTAAAAAAAATATAATAAAAAAGATGCCGTAAATCTTAATGATTTTCGACATCCTTTTTATTTATCCGCAGGATTTCTATGCTTACAAACGCTCTTATACATGAGAAAAGAATAATTCCATATATTGGAAGCATTTCTTCTATTCAATATACGAAACCATTTGTCTGGTAGTTTCGCCGTCTCTATGCGTCTAACAGTTCTTCCATCTGATCCAGTAATGTTCGGAATAAATCCAAAGCATCCTCTATTGCCTCTTTGCGGGTCATATCTACTCCTGCCAATTTCAGAAGTTCTAGTGGGTCCCTAGAATTTCCTCCGGTCAGAAATTTCATATAGTCTGCAACTCCCTGTTCCTTTCGAGTCATAATTTTCTTTGACAGGGCAATCGCCGCAGAAATTCCGGTAGCATACTGATACACATAAAAAGGTTTATAGAAATGTGGAATTCTTGCCCATTCTAATGAAATCTCCTCATCCAATACCATTTCTTCTCCAAAATATTTTTTATTCAAGTCATAATAAACACTGCACAGCACATCGCTGGTCAGGGTTTTGCCTTCCTCTACCATTTTATGTGTTATTTTTTCAAATTCAGCAAACATTGTCTGTCGGTACAACGTCCCTTTAAACTGCTCCAAAAAATGATTTATCAGATAAGCTTTTGTCTTTGGAGTCTCTGTCTGTTTCAGCAAATGATGAATCAATAAAGATTCATTGCAGGTGGAAGCTACCTCTGCCACAAAAATTTTATATCCGGCGTTACTATAAGGCTGCGTGGTATCCGAATAATAAGAATGTAACGCATGTCCCATTTCATGGGCCAGTGTAAATACATGATCCAGCGTTCCCTGATAATTCAGTAGTACATATGGATGCGTACCATAAGCGCCCCAGGAATATGCACCGCTTCTCTTACCTTCATTCTCATAAATATCAATCCATCGATTGTCAAACCCCTCTTTTAATTTGCCAATATATTCCTTTCCCATAGGTGAAAGTCCTTCGATTACCATTTCCTTTGCTTTATCAAACGGGATTCTTTCTTCCGGGGGATTCACAATAGGTACATATATGTCATACATATGCAGTTCTTCTACACCCAGCGCTTTTTTCCTCAAGGTTACATACCGGTGCATTAAATCCAGATTTTCATGCACCACGTCAATTAAATTATCATATACGCCCTCCGGTATATTACTGCCGTCCAGATACATAGCTCTGGTAGATGGATATTTTCTCACATCAGCATAAAAACATGCCTGTTCTACATTGGCATGAAACATAGCCGCTACTGTATTTTTCATACTGCCATAAGTTTTATATACGGCTTTAAATACTTTTTTTCTCAATTCTCTGTCCGGTTTATTTAACAAAGGTACAAAATTACCGTGTGTTATTTTTATTTTTTTCCCTTCCGAATCTGTAATTTCAGGAAAGTCAATATCGGCACCATGATACGCTGCATAAATATTATCTGCTGCGCTTGCCATTCTTTGGCTCTTAGCTAAAACTTCTTCCGTTTTTTTATCCAATGTATGTTCTTTTCCTCTAAGAATCTCACGGATATATCTTCTATAATCTGCAAAACGGGAATCTTCCAGCCACTGGTTGAGAATATTTTCATCAATATCTAAGAGTTCCGGCTCAAAAAAAGAAGCGGCGCTGCGAATATCAACCAACAGTTTCTGTGCCCTTCCCGCATAGTCCTGATATGTGGCATTCGTCATATCCTGATGATATTTCTGATGCGAATAAACATACAGTCTCTCTGCCTGCAGATTGACTGCATCATTCCATTTTAAATAGTCCAGAAGATTTTTCTTACTTTCCCGGATTTTTCCGGAAAACTTCTGATATTCATTTATTTTTTCAGATACTTCCTGCAGACTCTGTTCCCATATAGTATCCGATAAAAATAAATCTTCCATATTCCATGTATTCTCTTTTTTTTGCTCTTCTCGCTTCATATCAATTTCCATCCTTTATTTGATTCATGAAATACGTTTGGAATCTTATGTATTCACGAAAGACTACTTATCATAAATAGCCCATAGCTCTTAATACATATATAATTGCTGTTATGGTAAATGCTGATGCCAGCGTCGTAATTACAACCACGCTGCTGGTAAGAGTTCCCTCTGATTTCATACTTTTTGCCATGATATAACAACTTGGCGTAGCAGGAGAGCCGAGCATAATGATAAGAGCCATCAGTTTTGCATCCCGAAATCCCAACATTATGGCCAGCGGAAGAAACAATAACGGCCAGCCAACCAGTTTAAGACAGGATGCAACGATTGCCGGTCTTGCCTTTTTAATTGCCCTTCCAAATTCAAAACTTCCACCAATCGCCAAGAGTGCCAGCGGCGTAGCAATCCGGGCAAAATTATTTATTGAATTATCCACAATTCTGGGGAAATCCACACGTAAGGCAGACAATATAACGCCTATCACAATAGAAATAATAATAGGATTTGTCGCGATTCCCTGCAATGTCGCAGCCATCGTTTTGGTGTGGACCGCATCTTTATCCGGACACTCCACAGTCAGCACCAGCACAGCATATATATTGTAAAGGGGTACAGCTCCAAGGATCATCAGCGGTACCATTCCCGTATCTCCATATATATTTAAGACAAAAGCACTGCCGAGAATTGCTGCACTGCTGCGATATGACGCCTGTACAAACTCTCCCACAATCGTTTTATCTTTTAGGCAGAGTCTGGCCAAAAGCCACGTTCCAAAGAAACATACTGTGGTAACAAAGGCACAGTAAAACACATACCGGAGTTCAAATTTCTGCAAAAACTGATTGTTCATCATATCCTGAATCAGCAGCGCCGGCAGTGTAATATGAAAATTGATTTTATTGGAAGCCTTGATAAATCCTTCATTAATCCATCCGATCCTTTTTAACAGATATCCCGCTACAATAACTACAAATACCGGAACAGTGGCGTTTAAACTATAAATCAGATTGTCCATCTCGAATGACCTCATTTTGCAAATCAGGATTAAATTTTCCGGATTTTATCATCGCAATCTCTTGTTTATATGGCGCATAAGATTTATTTTTATCTGCAGGGTCTTTTACATATGGAGTCTCCAAAATTTTCGGTATGTCCTCAAACTCCTTCATATAAACAATCTCTTTTAATGTGTCAAATCCGATATTTCCAAATCCGATATTTTCATGCCGGTCTTTTGATGCGCCGCACGGATTTTTACTGTCATTGATATGAAATACCGCAATCTGATTGATTCCAAGCACTTTATCAAACGTTTCAAAAGTACCGCTCAAATCATTGACAAGGTCATAACCACTATCATTGACATGGCAGGTATCAAAACATACTCTGAGCTTATCATTATACGTGACGCCGTCATAGATTTTTGCAAGCTCTTCAAAATTTCTTCCGATTTCGCTGCCCTTTCCGGACATTGTCTCCAGTGCCACGAACACTCTGCTGTCTTTCGTCAGTACATTGTTAAGACCTTTTACAATCTGGGCGATTCCCGCCTCTGTTCCGGCCCCGACATGGGCACCCGGATGTAATACCATAACCTCACTTCCCATTGCCTCTGCGCGCTCTAATTCTGTTGCCAGAAACTGTTCTGCAATCTCATAAGTTTCTGCTTTAATTGTATTTCCTAAATTAATAATATATGGTGCGTGGATAATAATTTCCCCTATTCCGTTTTTCTCCATATATTCCCACGCTTCTTTAATCTTCAGCTCACTGATATCTTTTCTTCTTGTATTTTGTGGAGCTCCTGTATATGCCATAAACACATTTGCTCCATAAGATTTTGCCTCTTTCGCAGAGCCGAGAAGCATTTCTTTTCCACTCATTCCTACATGAGAGCCTATCTTCATCGCTTCACTCCTCCTGTTTCCTGATTTTTGCTTATTTCACTATAGCACATCTACTGTATTTTTTCTATTCCATTTGATATAATCAAACAGAAACCACGACAGGTTTCCCTTTCATGAAATAAAATATTCGGGTGAAACGTAGAAATGAAATATTATGCACAACACAAAAACTGTACTTCCGTAAAATTAGAATGTGAAAATATCGTCAAAATATGCAGGGAACATGATTCCTTGGATTATATATCTTTTATGGAAGATGAGTTTTCAAAAGAAACTTCTCTTCCCTGGGTCTATTATGCCAAAAGCAATGACACAATCGTGGGATTTTTGTCGGTATACAGCTACGGCAATGCTGCTGAATTGTGTAGTTTTGTCCTGCCGCAATACCGGAATCAAAAAATTTTTTCCAAATTATTGGGACAATTTCAAAAAGATTACAGAAACTTTTGCGCATATGTTCCGGTAAAACCAAAACATTCTGCTGGAATTCATATCCTCTCCCACTTCGGTTTCCTCTATACTTCTACAGAATATCAGATGGTATTATTAAAATCTGACGTTTCCTCTTCTCCAAATATTTCCCTTTCTCAGGATTTTTCTGTAAAAAGAGAGCCAGAAAAAAGCGATGATTCTTTTTCTTTCTTTCATTTTTATAAATCTCATACATTGATAGGTCATGGCTCTGCCTCTTTTCTAAACAATACAGCCTGCCTTCATGATATAGAGATTTTTGCACCATACAGAAACAAGGGATATGGATTTCAGTGCCTCAAACTTTTACTCCATACCTTATTTCTACAATATAATAAAATCATACTGCACGTAACAAAAGAGAATCCGGCAGCCTGTCGCCTCTATCAGAAACTGAATTTTCAAATCTGCGATGAAGTAATATATTATTCCAAAGATATTGTGCAATAATTTTCCAATCAAATACAAAAGGGACAGACTGCATTTGCTATTTTGCTGCAATCTGTGCAAACATATCGACAGATGCAATTCATTACAGTTTAGACTTAATCTTACAGCATAAAAAAATCAGGGAGCTTTCGTTCCCTGATTTTTTATCTGATGACTCTCCTGACAGGATTTCATCATTTATTGTGCATAATCTGCTTTTTCCAAAATGCCTTTGTGATTCCATGGCCAATATACGAACTGTGCTTTTGCTATAATTTTAGAGCGTTTTACATATGTATTGGTCCAATATCTTGCATCACTAGAGCCGTTTCGATTGTCTCCCAGCATAAAGTAACAGTCTTCTGGTACATTGTATTCTAACGGCTCATCTGAGCCGTTGACAACAACCCATTCCTCCGGCAGATAGTCTTCTTTCAATGGCTCCTTGGCGTCATTGATATAGATTTTTGCATCCTTTATTACCACTTTATCTCCCGGCTCCCCGATAACTCTTTTTACATAATACTTATCGTCCGCCTGGGAAAACCCTTCTTGATAATCCGGATTCTCAAAAATCACGATTTCTCCCCGCTGTGGGTCGTGAAACCAGTAAGAAGTACGCAGACCTATCATACGGTCTTTTGCCATAATTGTATTCTGCATAGATCCGGTTGGTACATTGGCATTCATAATAATGACATTGTTAATAAAAAAAGCAATGATTACTGCTATCAAGAATATTTTTATCCAGCTAAAAACCTCTTTCCAGAAATCAAATTCTTTATTGTCTTTGCCGGTATCAAGGGCTTCATCCTCAGACGCCATTTCATCCGATGAAATCTGATCTTTCGTATAATTATTCTGTTCTTCCATTTTGTATCCTTTCAGCTGTCAATATAAAACTTCAACTTTATATAGTATAACTTTGAACACAGAGATATGCAATGAATATTTTGTGATAATTATATGAATTTTCCGGCTATCTTATGAAATTTGTTCTAATTTGTTCCTCCGGCTGTGGATGATTAATCCCCTTTTCTTTGCCTGCTTCAATACACTTTAAAATCCATGCCATATTCCTTGCAATATTTCTCACAATCTGAAGTCCTTCTTCATCCTGCAGTACTTCCTCCGGGGTATTACCATGTACCATTGGCCAATAATTTCCGTTGATTAAAGGCATATGAAAAAATTCCGGAATTTTTGCAATTTCATCCAGTGCACTGGTTGTGCCGGCGCGTCTTGCGCTTACTACCATTGCCGCCGGTTTATATTTCAGATAATCTCCGGCGCTCCACGCCAACCGGTGCATAAATCCCATCATATTTCCGGTAACAGACGCATAGTGCACCGGGCTTCCAAACACAACGCCATCCGCCTGTTGCAGTTTTTTTGCCGCTGTTACCACTTCGCCACCATACACACATTCTCCTGTTTTTTGGCATCCCATACATCCCATACAGCTTCCCTGTGGCGTTGCGCCTACATGTATTATCTCTGTCTCAATTCCTTCTTCCTGCAGTATTTCAGCCATCTGAGTCAAGGCAGTATATGTACATCCCTTTACTTTCGGACTACCATTAAACATTAAAACTTTCATTCTAAACCTCCTGCTATCAACTTCTTTATTTTATGTATTATTTTCTATATTGTTTCCTTCTTATTATTATATTTTATCTTTTATTCATATGACCTGTCACAAATTTCTGCCCCTTTCCAATTACGGATTTTATACTTTTTTGCAATACTTCGACAGGGATTGATGCTATGCTGCATAAAAAAAGTACCCATAAGATGACGAACAGCGGATTCTTCACGGCAAATGCGATTGGCTGAAATATGTTTTTTGTATAATCAGAAAAGAAAATACTATGTAAAAACCATATGTTCATGGAATGAATTCCTAAAAAACCAAACAGTCTGTCAAACCATTTCACATTCTGTATTCCTGTCAAATGCAGTCCGAAAATACTAAGTGGAACTCCCACCCATTGGAAAAATATAATATTTCTTAGTTGCGGTTTGAATGTCATAACACAATAAGACAACAGGACCAACAATATTCCAACTATTATTTTTATAATTCTTTTTTTATTTTTGATATATTGATATATGAAATCGAATATATGATATTTACATAGAAGATATCCGCACACTACGGTCGGAAACTGTATAATGATTCCTCCAATTACATTATTTGAGCCGCAAAACTGAAAAATAAAATATATGATTCGGTAATATACGGCCAGAAAAATAACTTCTTTCACCAAAGTGTTTAATTTCAATTTTTCAGAAATCTTAATATACAATGGAAATGCCACCATAACAATAATGTAAAAAAATACATACCAGCAAAAATACATCACATCTGTTTTCAGTGCAATCATCTCCAAAGGAATATCTCTCAACATAACCGGACCGCTGATAAGAATTGCCACAATCAAAAATAACAGATACACAGTCCAATAATCAACAAGAAACATTCCTATCTTTTTGAAGGAATAACGAAATGATTTGTCCCGGTGCAGCGCATAAGTCCAGCCGGTAAGAAATGCAAATAATCCTACACACGTTACAGTCATGTGGGCTAATGGATAAGATATTGCAGATAAAGACGGGTACGAGATTCCTTCCACATACCATTCCGGAAAACAAAAGAAATGATATATTATCATAAGAACAATCGCTATCCCCTTTATCTGCCAGGAAAAATCTCTGCTAATGCTAAAACTACTTTTTTGCTCTGCCCCCCCCTTATAAATTTTTTGATTTCTTATCATTGTTCCAAAAATTCCTCCTAACTTATTACTTATTTATATGCTTATGCTATTTTTATACAGCAATTTTCTTCAACTTTCAACTCTATCCCATTACATATATTTTTCTATTTTTTATTATAACATAAAAAGATGGCAGAATCAGAAATCATTCTGCCATCTTTTCTTTCATGTTTTTTTACATTAAAGATTTGTGTATCCCATAAGGGATTCATCCACTTCTCTTGCGCAATCTCTTCCTTCTCTAATTGCCCATACAACAAGAGACTGTCCCCTGTGAACATCTCCTGCGGTAAAGACATTTTCTACACTTGTCGCATATTTTCCAGGAAGCGTGGAAATGTTCGTCCGTGGCGTGGTATCTACCTGAAACGCTTTTGTAACATAGTTCTCACTTCCCAGAAAACCGGCAGCTATCAGGACAAGCTGACAGTCTATTTCGTATTCACTTCCCTTTATTTCCACCATATTTACCCGTCCGGTTTCTTTATCCTTTTGTGCTTCAAGTTTTACCAGCACCAGGCCTGCCAGATTGCCGTCTTTATCTTTCTTAAATTCTTTTACTGTAGTCTGGTATACCCGCGGATCCTTTCCAAACACTGCGATTGCCTCTTCCTGTCCGTAATCAGTTTTACAGATTCTTGGCCATTCCGGCCATGGATTATTTTCCGCTCTCTCATCGGGAGCTTTCGGCATCATTTCCAACTGCAGTACACTTTTTGCTCCATGACGGATACTTGTTCCCACGCAATCATTTCCTGTATCTCCGCCACCAATTACGACCACATCTTTGCCTTTCGCAGAAATAAATGTCCCCTCCTTTAAAGAGCCATATTCCAGAAGGCTTTTCGTGGTAGAGGCAAGAAAGTCTACTGCAAAGTAAATTCCTCCAGCATCCCGTCCTTTTGCAGAAATATCTCTTGCATTTCTTGAGCCGCATGCCAGAATTACTCTATCATACTGTTTTAGAATGTCCGAAGCCTTGACATCTTTACCGACATCCATTCCGGTAAGAAAAGTAACCCCTTCTTCCTTCATGATATCTACTTTTCTCTCAATAATATGTTTTTCCAGTTTCATGTTTGGAATTCCATACATCAGAAGACCACCGACTCTGTCATCTCTCTCATAAACCGTGACGCTGTGTCCACGTTTGTTCAGCTGGTCTGCAGCTGCAAGACCGGCAGGACCGGAGCCAATGACAGCCACCTTCTTTCCTGTCCTTACAGAAGGAGCTTTGGCCTTGGCATACCCCTGTTCGTAAGCATTTTCAATAATCAAATGTTCATTTGCACGAACGGAAACCGGCTCTCCGTTTAGTCCACAGGTACATGCTTTTTCACAAAGTGCCGGACATACTCTTGATGTAAATTCCGGAAAATTATTGGTCTTGTGCAATCTGTTATATGCCTGTTCCAGATTGCCCGTGTACAGCAAATCATTCCATTCCGGAATCAGATTGTTGAGCGGACAGCCCGATACCATTCCGGCAATGACCTGACCGTTCTGACAGAAAGGAACGCCACATTCCATACATCTTGCTGCCTGACATTTCTGTTTTTCCATTGAGAGAGGCTCATGGAATTCCTCAAAGTTTTTTATTCTTTCTTTCGGTGAAACTGCCTTAGCATCTTCACGTTCATAATCTAAAAATCCTGTTGGTTTTCCCATTTTTTTTACCTCCTATCTTGTTGACGCATAAAATGCTTCTATCTGTGCCTGTTCCGGATTTAATCCCTTTTCTTCCATTTTTGCAATGGCGTTGAGCATCTTCTTATAATCATAAGGAATTATTTTCTTGAATTTTGGAAGATACTCTTCAAAATTCTTTAAAATTATTTTTCCTTTTTCAGAATTTGTATATTTTACATGCTCTTCAATCATAGCCTTTAGTTCCTGGACATCATATTTATTGGACAACTCCTCTGTAGATACCAGAGATTTATTTGTCTTTCTGTACAAATCGTTGTTTTCATCCAGTACATAGGCTACACCGCCGCTCATGCCGGCTGCAAAATTCTTTCCTACTTTTCCAATCACGACAACACGGCCTCCGGTCATATATTCGCATCCATGATCGCCAACACCTTCCACAACTGCTATCGCGCCGGAATTTCTGACACAGAAACGCTCGCCTGCCACACCATTGATATATGCTTTACCACTGGTTGCGCCATAGAAAGCCACATTACCGATAATAATATTTTCATCCTGTTTGAAAGTAGATTCCTTTGGTGGTTTTACAATAATTTTTCCACCGGATAATCCCTTTCCTAAGTAGTCATTACTGTCTCCGGTCAGCTCGATGGTCATGCCATTCGGGATAAATGCTCCAAAGCTTTGCCCGCCGGCCCCATAACATTTTATAATATACATATCATCTTCCAGAGTATCATGATATTTTTTTGTGATTTCCGAGCCAAATATTGTACCAAAAGAGCGGTCTATATTTGTGACATCCACTTCGACAGAGGCGCGCTTTTTTTCACTCAGCGCCTTGCCCAGCTTCTTTAACAAAATTGTAACGTCTTTTGTCTTTTCCAATTCAAAATCGTACTCGTTCTTGTCATGATATGAAAAGCGCTCCTGCGCAAAATCGGTATTCAGAATTCTTGATAAATCTACCTGTTTTAATTTGCCAACGGGTATATTTTCTTTCACTTTTAGAAAATCTGTCCTTCCTACCAGTTCATCCAGTGTTCTGACTCCTAATTTTGCCATATATTCACGAAGTTCCTGTGCGATAAACTTCATAAAGTTTACGACATACTCCGGTTTTCCTTTGAATCTCTTGCGCAGTTGAGGATTTTGCGTTGCAACTCCCACTGGACAGGTATCCAAGTTACATACTCTCATCATTACGCAACCCATTGTTACCAGTGGCGCTGTAGCAAATCCATATTCCTCTGCTCCCAGCATTGCCGCAATAGCGACATCACGTCCACTCATCAGTTTTCCGTCTGTCTCCACAACAACTTTATTTCTCAATCCATTCGCAATCAGCGTCTGATGTGCCTCTGCCAGTCCCAGTTCCCAAGGCAAACCGGCATTATAAATAGAATTTTCCGGCGCCGCACCGGTACCTCCGTCAAATCCAGAAATCAGAATAACCTGCGCTCCTGCTTTTGCCACACCTGCTGCTACAGTACCTACGCCAGCTTCTGACACAAGTTTTACAGATATTCTGGCATCCTGATTTGCATTTTTCAAATCATAAATTAACTGTGCCAAATCTTCAATCGAATAAATATCATGATGAGGCGGTGGGGAAATCAGACTGACACCCGGTGTAGAATATCTGGTTTTCGCAATCCATGGATAAACTTTTTTCCCTGGAAGATGTCCGCCTTCTCCCGGTTTTGCTCCTTGCGCCATCTTAATCTGTATTTCTTCTGCACTGACGAGATATCTGGAAGTAACTCCAAAACGTCCGGAAGCCACCTGCTTAATCTTAGAACATTTATTTAACCCGTCTTTTCCTATCGTCAACCGTTCAATACTCTCTCCGCCTTCCCCGCTGTTAGAACGTCCGCCAATCATATTCATTGCTACCGCCATCGTCTCATGTGCTTCCTGGGAAATAGAGCCATAGGACATTGCTCCCGTCTTAAACCTCTTCATAATGGATTCGACACTCTCTACCTCATCCAGGGGAATACCACCATTTTCCGGATAATTAAAATCTATCAATCCTCTTAGGTGTACCGGAGCCATCTCCTCATCAATCATATGCGTGTACTGTTTAAACATTTCATAGTTATCTGTCCATGTCGCCTGCTGCAATGTATGAATTGTCGCCGGATTATATTTATGTTCCTCTTTACCACTTCTGAGTTTATGCTCTCCATTACTTTCCAACGTCAAATCCACATCCAGTCCCAGAGGATCAAAAGCCTTGGAATGTAAACTCTCCACATCATCTTCGATATCTTTCATTGTAATTCCTTCTACCCTGCTTACCGTTCCGGTAAAGTATTTATCAATTACTTCTCTGCTGATACCGATTGCTTCAAAAATCTGAGAGCCCTGATAAGACTGAATTGTGGAGATTCCCATTTTTGATGCAATTTTTACAATTCCTCCCAAAATTGCCGCATTATAATCATCTATCGCTGCATATGGATCTTTATCTATCATTCCCTCATCTACCATCTGCTTGATTGTTTCATGCGCAAGATATGGATTGATAGCACTGGCACCATAACCGAGCAGTGTAGCAAAATGATGTACATCTCTTGGCTCTCCACTTTCCAATATCAGAGAAAGGGTCGTTCTTTTCTTTGTCTTAACCAGATATTGGTGTACTGCAGAGACTGCAAGCAGAGATGGTATCTGTACGTGATATTCATCTACACCTCTGTCAGATAAAATAATAATATTTGCGCCATCTTTATGCGCCTTATCCACATCTACAAATACCTGATCGATTGCTTTTTCTATCGACAGACCTTTGTAATAGATAATTGGAACAACTGCCGTTTTAAATCCGGGTACATTAATATTTTTTATTTTCAAAATATCCGTATTGGTCAAAATCGGATGCTTTATTTTTAATACTTTACAATTATCCGGTTTTTCTTCGAGAATATTTCCATCTTTTCCTATATATACCGAAGTAGAAGTCACAATTTCTTCCCGAATGGCATCAATCGGAGGATTGGTAACCTGAGCAAACAGCTGTTTAAAATAATTAAACAGCGGACAGGTCCTCTCGCTGAGTACGGCGAGAGGGGTATCTTTTCCCATTGCCTTCGTTGCTTCTATTCCATTGTTTGCCATTGGTATAATTCTCTTTAAATCTTCAAAACTATATCCGAAATTTTTCTGAAGTCTCTGTCTTTCTTCTTTCTCGAAAGTTTCTACTTTTACATTTGGAATATGAATATCCTTTAAAAACACAAGATTGTTGTTCAACCATTCTCCATATGGTTTTCTTGATGCATAAAATTCTTTCAGTTCATCATCATCAATCAGTTTTCCCTGCACAGTATCTACTAAAAGCATACGGCCCGGACGGAGACGTTCTTTCACAATAATCTTTGCAGGGTCAATATCTAATACTCCAACCTCCGAAGATAAAATCAACTGATTGTCATTTGTAATATAATACCGGGAAGGACGAAGTCCGTTTCTGTCCAGAATTGCTCCCATGTAATCGCCATCAGAAAACAAAATGGAAGCCGGGCCATCCCATGGTTCCATCATAGTCGCATAATATTGATAAAAATCCCTCTTCGTCTGGCTGATTGTATCATTTTTCTCCCATGGCTCCGGTATACACATCATAACCGCAAGAGGAAGTTCTACTCCATTCATTACAAGAAATTCCAGTGTATTATCAAGCATCGCTGAATCTGATCCGTTTGTATCTACTACCGGCATAACCTTTTGCAGAGAATTCTGCATATATTCGCTGCTCATTGATTCTTCCCGGGCAAGCATATTATCAGCATTTCCACGAATTGTATTAATCTCACCATTATGTACAATAAATCTGTTCGGATGAGCTCTTCTCCAGCTTGGATTGGTATTGGTTGAAAATCGGGAATGTACTAATGCAATCGCCGATTCGTAATTTTTATCTTTCAAATCTTCAAAGAAAGAGCCCAACTGGTCCACCAGAAACATACCTTTATAGACAATCGTTCTACTTGACAGAGAAACTGTGTAAGTTCCGGTATTACTGTGAGAAAAAACTCTTCTTATAATATATAAAATCCGGTCAAAAGGGAGTCCCTTCTCAACATTTTCAGGCTTCTTAATAAAGCACTGCATAATACAAGGCATACACTCCAAAGCTTTTGTTCCAAGCACCTCCGGATTTACCGGTACCTTTCTCCATCCCAGAAATTCAAGCCCTTCCTTCTGCGTAATAATCTCTATCATTTTCATTTCACGATTACGCTTCAGTTCTTCCTGTGGCATAAAAAACATACCCACGCCATATTCGCGTTCCTGTCCGATATCAAATCCTAAAGGCTTTGTAACCTTTTTAAAAAATTTATGAGAAACCTGCAGCATAATTCCGACACCATCTCCGGTTTTTCCTTCCGCATCTTTTCCGGCTCTATGCTCAAGATTTTCTACAATTTTTAAAGCATTCTCCACTGTAGAATGGCTTTTCACGCCTTTAATATTTACGACAGCTCCAATACCACAGTTGTCATGTTCAAAACGTGAATCATATAATCCATTTTCCTCTGCCTGTTTCAATAATACATTCTGATTCATGATTCTTCCTCCTTTTATGGTGCCCGGATAACACCGGTCATGGAATTATCCGCAAAAAAAGGTGCAAAAACTCTATCGCTGTAAGCCATAGCACGTCTTTGCACCATTTACTACTTAATTTTATAAACTATTTTAACAAAAAAATCAAGTAAAATTAAGTTTTTGTTATTATTTTATTTATTTAGTAAACTTTTCCATGGGTAATTCCCGGAAAACAGTTTCCTGTTCTTAATGAAATAAATACTTCTGTTAATTATTTAAGAAATCTTTAATTTTCTTGCTTCGGACAGGATTCCTCAATTTGCGCAATGCTTTTGCCTCAATCTGTCTGATTCGCTCTCTTGTAACGCTGAAAATCTTTCCGACTTCTTCCAATGTTCTTGGATGACCGTCGCGGAGACCGAATCTCAAAATAATAACTTCCCGCTCCCTGTCCTTTAAATCCTGCAGTAAAACGTCAATATGCTCCCGCAACATAACAGATTCAATATTTGCCTCCGGTGTCACGGTATTGTTATCTGCCACAAAATCACCTAAGTTGGAATCATCCTCTTCACCGATTGGTGTTTCCAGGGAAGCCGGCTCTCTGGCAATCTGCATAATTTCCAATACTTTTTCCTCAGTCATATCAAGAGCTGTTGCCAGCTCTTTCGTAGACGGCTCATATCCAAGCTCAAGTGTAAGTTTTCGCTGCATTTTTGACATTCTGTTAATTGTCTCAACCATGTGGACCGGAACTCTGATTGTTCTGGCGTGATCTGCCAGAGCTCTCGTAACCGACTGTCTTATCCACCATGTGGCATATGTACTTAACTTGTAGCCTTTTGTATAATCAAATTTTTCTACACCCTTAATAAGGCCCAGGTTTCCCTCCTGCACCAAATCAAGAAAACTCATGCCTCGTCCTGTATACCGCTTCGCAATACTGACCACAAGACGCAAGTTGGCCTCTATTAATTTTTCCTTTGCCAGCGGATCGCCTTCTGTTTTGCGTTTCGCCAGCTCCAACTCTTCTTCTGCAGTTAAAAGTGGAACTGTACCTATCTCTTTTAAATACATTCTGACAGGGTCTTCTGTGCCTACACCCTCGAGTAAATCCACAGCGTCTATCTCGACCGCTTCCTCATCTTCATTTTCAAAATCCTCGTCTGCAGGTCCCAGTAAATCTTCCTCGTCTGCCGCAACCATTGCAATCTCCTCGTCCGTAGGCTCTGTCACCAAATCCACTTCCGGGAGTTCACCGTCTTCTTCAAACTCAGTTTCAACGTCTTCTTCAGAAATTTCATCCTCTGCTTCCCCTTCGGTTACAACAATTTCATTTTCTGAAAGTTTTGTAATCACAGAGGTTTGCTGCTTGTCCGTCAATGTCAGTTCAGCAAAGAATTCATCAATCTCGTCCGTTGTCAGTTGATTTTCCCTGTTTTTTCCTAATTCAACTAATTCTGCAATTTTCTGATTAAAATCTTGTTGTTTCAATACAGCATCCTTTCTTATTTCTGGAAAACTATTGTTGTTTTCACTTAAAGTATCTGTCGGTCCAACATATATTATACACAAAAAAACATTTGTGTAAACCAAATCAATAAAAAATATTGTTTTTTTGTTGATTTTTCCTACATTTTATCAAATATTGCTATTCCACATTATTATCTGTTTTTATACCGGACTGTCCGTATCTTTTGAAATAACTTTTGCCGGATTTACATGTACCGTACAATGCTTTACATCTAAAAATTTTTTTTCGATTGTATTATGCACTTCTTCTGCTATTTTATGGGAATCTTTTAACAGCAGATTTTCATCTGCACTGATTTCAATATCCACATAAATCCTTGTTCCGAACATTCTGGTTTTTATCAAATCTAAATCAATCACACCATTTACCGCAAGAATCGTCTGGCGCATTTTTTCAATAACAACCTTATCACAGGATTTATCAATCATCTTATCTACCGCTTCCTTCGCAATATTATAGGATACTTTAAATATCACAATTCCTATGATTCCCGCCATAATCGGATCCAAAATCTTCCATCCTAAAATAGCGCCTCCGACGCCCAGCAGACTTCCAACAGAGGAAATTGCATCCGAACGGTGATGCCATGCCTCTGCATGCAGCGCCTCTGAGTTTATTTTATCTGCTGCCATTTTCGTATACCAGTACATCGCTTCTTTTACCACAATCGACAAGACAGCACCCAACAGCGCGATTATGCCCGGCGTACTGATATCTTCTCCATTCAGAATTTTCTTGAGTCCTTCCAATACAATAAATCCGCCGGTAAAAAAGAGTATCACAGCCAGCGCCAGCGAAGCCAGACATTCCATTCTTTCATGTCCATAAGGATGATCGCTATCCGCCTGTTTTTTTGACATTTTTACTCCGATAATAACAATCAAAGAGCCAAATACATCCGAGAGGGAATGTACCGCATCTGAAATCATTGCCATGGATTTGCCAAATAAGCCTGCTAACAGTTTTAGCAGGCTCAATAAAATATTTGTAACAATACTGATTGAAGATACTTTTACAGCAGTTCTTACTACTTCTCTATCTTCCATTCTTTAACCTCACAAATTATTCCTGATTCAAATCATCCGGTGATACAATTGGGGACCATCCATCCTGTTCTCCCGGATACGCTTCTGTCACTTTCTCACCATTTTTGTTTGTGATATCTTCTTGCCTCTGTGTTTCTTCGTACACTTCTACGTTATCCCAGTAATTTGTTTCCTTGTTTCCCTTATTGTTTGCATCTTCCGCAGCCGTCAGGGATTCCTGGGAAGAGCTGTTTTCTCCGGAAACACCGCTCTCGCCGTTTGAAATGGTCGTGATATTCTGTGTGTGACTCTTTTTATTGTTTTGTCCGATTGAAACACCCACAATGATGACAACAACGAGCACTACTGCCGCAGCCACTACTGCAATTACTTTTTTCTTTTTATCCATGTCTTTTTCCTTCCTATTATTTTATTCAATTTTCTCTGTGCTTCCACACATTTTATTCTTTTTCTTTTGGTGTATTTTTAATTTTATGTTCTTGGACCTCTGCCGTACATGATTTTTTGTCGTTTACCTTCTATCATTTTCTAAGTCCTTAATAACCTGTGCAATCGCATGTTCCGTATTTTTTACTGTAATTTTATCTGCCGCCGCTTTGACACAATCCAGCGCATTGTCTACCGCATACCCGATATCGGCATATTCCAGCAAGGTAATATCATTTTCATAATCTCCGATTCCTACAGTTGTATGAATGTGTTCTTTTAAATGCTCTTTCATATATTGCACTGCGACACCTTTTCCGCTATGAATGTTCTGAATTTCCAGTCCGTTTTTCCAGCTGGTATCAAACCGGAAAATATCTCCGAATTTTTCTTTTAAATCTTTCTGAATCAGCGGAGTAATCTCCTTTGGCTGGACAATAACAATCTTAAACTGTTCCTGCGGAAGCTTATCCATGAGTTCTTGTAGGCTCCCATCATCCGGGCAATGTTCCTGTGGTTTATATCCGGTACTTTCATGACAAGAATAATTGAGCCAGTATTCCCAAACCCCTTTCCAATTTTCATGAACATATTGAAGCAGTCTGTAACATTCCGATTTTTTCATTGTCCACTTATGAATCAATTTTTTCTGATATGTATCATATAATGCTGTTCCATTTAAAGAAACGATGGGGGCATTGACCTGAAACTGTTCTTGAAACAAATCCACGTGATTCGGAAATCTTCCTGTGGCAAGAGTAAACAATCCTCCTTCGGATTGGAAGTATCGGATTGCCCGGGCATTTTCATCTGACATTTTTCCCGCTTCATCAGTGAGGGTACCATCACAGTCCGTACATATAAGATAACCTTTAAATTTATTCATAATTAATCTCCCGACACCTCAAACAAAAATATTTATGCTTCCAAAGGGATTCTCCTTCACAATCTAATATAACATACATTTCAAAAGATTGTTATCGGAACACAAAGATTTCACATGATATTTGCCAAAAACACGACAAATATTTTCTTCACAAAAATAATATAATTTAAAATTTGATTATAGCATAATTTAATTTATTTTTGAATATTTTGTCAGTTTTTGATTCATATAATTCTAAAACAAACCGATTCATCACCTGTCAGAATTCCTCAAACTTCCTTTATTTTAAACGTTTTTTGATGTTTTTCCCTCTGTTTCTCGCTTTCTGTTGAATTCAAATTTGTTATGTATTATAATTTTAGAAGTGTTCCCTACTTTATTTCATTTTTGTAAATAAAAAATATATATTTATCGGAGAAAACAATGCAGACAAAGAAAAAAGAAAGAAACTCCAGTTTAGAATTATTGCGTATTCTATGTATTATTTTAATTATTATGCACCACTATCATGTTCATGGTGGTTTTCCTAGCCCGGGCTGGGAAAATTTTTCTATTCCTTATACATTTATACAGATTGCAGGGCTGTTCGGCAGAGCCTCCTGCGCTGTTTTTGCTTTAATTACCGGATTTTTCCTAATATCTTCCAATGGCAAAAACCATTACAGAAAAGTTGTAACGCTGATTGCTGAAGTTGTTTTTTATTCTGTTGTCATCGCATTTATTCTTTACATTTTTAAATTAGTTCCACTGACGCCAAAGGATCTTATCAAATCTTTCTTTCCACTGTTTTGGAATATAAACTGGTACATCTTATATTATATTTTATTCTACTTCCTTGTACCGTTTATCAATCCCTGGCTGCGTTCCATGAACAGAAAACAGTATACACTACTTGTTATGATATTATTTATTATGTACTCTGTTATCCCTACGATTATCAATACATGGCTCTTTAGCGAGTTGGATTTCTTCTTAGTACTATATATTATCGGCGGATATATTAAGCTGCATATTTATAAAAAGGTTACATATAAAAATCAATATAATCTGTTGCTGGGATTGCTGTCTATGCTGTGCATGGCTCTCATTACATTTGGACTGGATTTTGGCTCATATATGCTTAAATCATCTGCACTTGTGTCACATTTAACGCCAATACAAGATATTTACAGTGTTTTCTCTTTATCCAGTGCGATATTTATTTTTCTATATTTTGCAAATTTGAATTTTACAAGTAAATTCATCAATCGCATCTCTACTACCGTATTGGGTATTTATCTGATTCATGACAATGAGTTTCTGCGTCCGTATATTTGGGAAAAACTTTCTCCAAATATTCATTTTATGATGAATCCATATTTGCACATGTTTCTCAAAGTATCATGTGTATTTATCCTTTGTATTCTGATTGATTTATTGCGTCAGATAACAGTAGGAAGAATATTTGAAAACTGGTTTTACCGCAACTGTGACAATATTGTTGCTTACTGGAAGAAAAAAGCTGCATTTATTTTGCAGAAAATGCGTAAAGATAAATCAGAATCATTAAGCGAAAAATAAATAAAAATATATATAAAGAAAACTCCTATATATCATTTTTAAGGAATTTCCTCATCATTTTCTGATATATAGGAGTTTTTTATATTATTTTTTATTCAAGAATCGAAAACTTCCGGCCACAATTATTTTATCAAACAAGATATAAAATGTAGGCAAAATACAAATAACACAAATCATACTGATAATCGCACCTCTCGCCATCAGAAGACAGAGTGAACTAATCATGTCAATGCTGGAATAGACTCCGACGCCAAAAGTAGCTCCAAAAAAGGTCAGCGCGCTTACAATAACAGACTTCATGGAAATTGCCAGTGCGTCTCTTGCCGCCTCTTTTCTTTCTTTTCCAAGATTTCTTTCGTATTTGTACCGGTTTGTCATTAGAATTGCATAATCCACTGTCGCACCAAGCTGTATCGTTCCAATAACAATGGAGGCAATAAACGGCAAAGTCTTTCCTGTATAATACGGAATTCCCATATTGACAAAAATACCAAACTCAATCAGTGCAACTAAGAACACCGGAATGGAAACAGAGCGAAATACCAATGCGATAATAAGTAAAATCAGGAAAACAGAAACAAAACTTACTATCTTAAAGTCCTTATCTGTGATTTCAATCAAATCTCTGGTACACGCTGCTTCTCCTACTAACATTCCTGTTTTATCATATTTTTTAATTATTTTCTCTACTGTATTACATTGTTTGTTTGCCTCTTCTGTTCCATTGGTATAAGAAGACATAAAAACAAACATCTCATAATCATCCGTCCTGAAATTAGAAGTCAGTTCTTTTGGAATAAAAGAATCCGGAATAGAATTGTCTAATACACTCTCCAGCCCAAGCACAGTTTCTACACCATCGACCTGTTTCATTTCTTCCATCATTTGTTTCACCGTCTTTTTCGGTGTGTCTGCGTCAAGCAAAACAATGTTAGCAGAACTTAAATGATACTTATCAGATATCGTTTCCCGCGCCTGAATACAGTCAAGAGATTCCGGAAGACTTCGCGATAAATCAAAGTAAACTTTCGTATGAGTGTTTCCGAAAATTGCAGGTACCAGCAATACCAAAAAAATAATGAAAAAAAGAAGATAATGCTTTGTGATAAAGTTTGGAATTCTGCGAAATTCCGGCAGCAGCTGTCTGTGTGCAGTCTTTTCAAGTAATTTATGGAATACCAGAATCATTGATGGCAGAATAGTAACACAACTGATTACCCCGAGGATGACTCCTTTTGCCATAACAACACCCAAATCCATTCCCAAAGTAAAACTCATAAAGCAGAGTGCAATGAAGCCTGCAACTGTCGTGACAGAACTTCCCACAACAGATGAAATCGTAGAAGAGATGGCATCTGCCATAGCCTCCTCTCGTTTTCCATGATTTTTTTTCAAATTTTCTTCATAACTGTGCCACAGAAAAATCGAATAATCCATCGTAACTGCAAGCTGTAATACGGCTGCCAGAGCCTTTGTCACATAAGAGATTTCTCCCACAACAAAATTACTGCCTAAATTATAAATAATTGCCATTCCGATACTTAGCAGAAAGAATATCGGAATCGCCCATGAATCCATCAGCAGTGCCAAAATCACAATTGAAATAAGAACGGCTATCCCCACATAAATTGGCGTTTCCTGCTCGGAAAGAGCTTTTGTATCTGTAACGATTGCTGAAATTCCACTGACTTTGCATTGATGATCTGTTACGGTCCGGATTTTCTCAATCGCTTTCATCGTTCCATCACCGGAACTGGTATCATCAAAAATTACCATCATAATTGTGGAATTTTCTGCATTAAATGTGTCATAAATTTTCTGGGGCAACATACTTTTTGGAATACTCAAATCCGCAAAGCTGTTGTACCACAGAACATTCTTTACGTGGTCTACTCCTTCAATTTTATCTTTCAGTTCTGCGACATGATAATCATCCATATTTTCTACCAGAAGGATTCCAAAAGCTCCGGATCCAAAATCATCCATGAGAATCTGCTGCCCTTCCATCGTATCTATTCCATCCGGCAGATAATACAGCAGATCATAATTGACTCTTGTATTAAAATAGCCGATTGCTGCCGGTATTAAAAGGAGTATGCTTAGAATTAAAATGATATATCTGGCTTTCACCACAAAATTTCCAAATCGTTTCATTTTACCGCTCCCTTTCTATTCTGCTGTGATTTCCGCTGTCTTAAAAATAAACTTTACAGACCCGGTCATTCCATCATGAATTCCGCTAAAGGAATGGTATTCTTTTCCTCTGTTCAGTGCAGAATCTACAACATCTACTACTTCCGGAACTTTCTCCCCAAACGCTTCTGTCAGCTTACTGATTCCTTCATCATTTAACTGCACAATTCCATTTTTCAATTCCTTTACTCCATCTACCAGAGTATATACACCATTGTCCAGAACATCCGCGCCATCTGCCAGCTCTTTCGATCCATTTTGTACTTTTGCTGCGCCACTGTTCAGCGCCTGAATACCGCTTTTAATTTTCGGACTATTGACATTTAATTCGCTGTTCATAGATTTTGTTCCATCGTACAGAGTTTTTAATCCTTTTTTTAGAGTATCTGCTCCTTCCTCCAACGCCGGTAATCCTTCTTTTTTATCAGAGAGTGCATCTGCCCCACTCGATAACTGTTTTACACCATCATATAACTGGTTAATTCCGGTAGACAAAGCATTTCCGCCATTTTCCAGCTGGGTCAAACCGTTCGTCAAAGCCTGTATTTTTTCAGCGTTTCCTGTAATCTGTTGTTCAAAAGTACCTTTTACACTCTTCAGTGTCTGCACGCTATAATACGCCTGCAACAATGAATAGTAAACATTTGTATCAAGACCCATGGATTCCAGAACAGCATCAAGCGGCGTTCCTTTTTTTACTTCCGCTTCAATTCCCTGCACCGTCTGATTTAAAGCATCTTCCTTACCAATCGCTCCACCGGTTGCCTGAGAAATCTGAGAAATGATTCCGTCAATCTGTGCCTGAATCGTATCCGGTGTTTTGCTGAACGTCTGTACAAATTCACCGACGCCATTCTTTACTTCTGTAATGCCGTCTTTCAATGCCTTGGAGCCGCTGACTAAGCCCTGTGTTGTTTTCGTATCTTCAAAGGCTGCTTTTGCCTCCTTTAATCCTGAAGCCAGTTCGCCTGCTCCTGACGCCGCTTTTTTTGCACCGGAAGCCAATGTTGCCGAGCCATTATACAGTTCATCTGCTCCATCTTTTAAATCCTTAGACCCGGAAAGAATTCCTGTATGAAACAGTTTATATTTTGATAACAGTTCAGATGTGCCGTCATACAGTTTTTCACTTCCGTCTTTCAACTGCGCTGTTCCTCCTGCCAGCGTTTTCGTTCCATCTTGTAAAGAGCCGGCTCCATTGTAGAGAGTATCTGCGCCCGTCTCAAGCTGTGTTCCCCCATTTTGAAGTTCATTCATCTGACCTTTCATATCTGAAAAATCAAAAGTATCTGACAAATTAAAATCTCCTAATTCAGAAGTGGCAATACTGATTGCCATACTGCTGGAAAAGGCCTTCGTATCTGCCGTAATCGTCACGGTTTCCGGAAGTTCGATTTTGTCCAAATAACTCTCCATTCCGTCAAGGCTGTCTGTCAGATAATCCTGAAACCCGGGAACGCTATAACCAATCACAATCTGTTTTCCATCCTGTCCGATGACTTTTCCATTTTCTACTTCAACATTCGTAAAATTATCATCTAATACCAATCCGGTTAAAAAAAGAAAAGGAATGAATTTTCCCTTCTCATTTTTTGCGTTATTTTCATAAGAATAAACAATTTTTACTTTTCCGCTTTTTCCGGCAAGTTCTTTTGCGGACAATTCCTCACCATTCAGGAAATATTTCACATGAACTTTGACCGGAGTCTCCATTGTTGTCTTTCCCTGATACTTAATGTTTTTTCCTTTATTCTCCCAGATAAGTTCCCCCTGGTTATTTTTGGCAAACTGTTCCGTGCCATCAACATTTACAATTTCTGATAAATTAGAATAATCACTGATATTTTCTTTCCCGGAAACTGATAACACATCACTTACCGTAGTATCTGTTACCTTTCCGTCTTCATCCATCTCTACATAGACTGTTTCTCTTTTCTCTACAGCCTCTGCATTTACCACTTTACTATTTAGAAGCGCTTCCAGATTTACATTATCTGCCTTCACAGAAGTCTTTACCACTTCTTCGTTCTGCTCCAAACCCGTATCACATCCTGTCATTCCAAAAGACGCTACAGATACAGCCAATAATAAACTTACACTTTTTTTCAAATATCTGTTCATGACATTTTCCTCCTTTATTGAAAGTTTATTTCTGTCTATTAAACAGTATACTTTCCGCAATTCCAATGTCACTATACATTATTTTACATGAGCCTATTTTTTAGACACTTGTTCATTTTTGTGGTAAATATAAAATTCATGTCCTATCCGTTCTATATTAAATAACATACGCTCTAACAGACTGCTGAGTTCATTTTCATTTTTCTTCATTCCTTCTCTTGCCCAGTCTACAATAACTCCGCACAATCCGTAAGCAAAAAATTTTGCATAAATTCTTCTTTCCTCTTCATTCAGCTTCTGATAAAATTCCAACGCCTCGATTTCTTTTATAAACAGTTCCATCAATACGTTCTGTAAATATTCAGCAAAAAAATTGTTGGAAGACTCAATCGTATTCATAATAAATTTTCTCTGATTTTTCATATATTTTAATAGCTCTAATATTTTTTCCGGCCAGTTTTCAAGAGTTAAATCTTTCGTCAGAGGAATAAAAAGTTCCTGTGTATAAATCCAGCCGAGCAGTTCATATTTGTCATTAAAATGATAATAAAATGTCTGACGGTTTACTCCACAACGGTCAGTGATATCTGCCACTGTAATTTTGTCAAATATTTTTTTCGCTCCTAACTCTTTCAGGCTCTGCGCCAGTGCTTTTTTTGTAATATCTGAAGCTGACATAAGATTCTCCTTCATAATTTTGTGATTGATAATGTCTGTCTTTACGATATATTACCTGCCACCAGCTGTTGCAAAAGATTGCATATTGTTTCGGCAGCATTTCCACAGACAATTTTCTGCTGGCAGTACTGCATACCATTCCGTTTTTCTGGATTCGTAAGACCTGAAAGCGTCCGGTAAACTCCACCTTTAGAATTTCTCAACCGGAGGCTCATATCATGTTTTGTAAAAAATTTTACATTCTTTGTTTCGCAGCCGGGAATCGGCGGCAAATGTACAAGTACCGTTCCCATAACGGCAGCTTCCGTGGAGGAAAGTCCTCCCGGCTTGGTAAAATAAATTTCGCTTGCACGTATATACTCTGCCATACGCTCTGTGTGTTGCAGTAATATGACATTCTTTCCATACTTCTTTTGCAACTTTTTGTAGAGTTTATGATTGCTGCCGCATATTACAATGAGGCGTTCTCTGCTGCCGCATAGTGTCTGAAGTTTTTTTACAATAGAGGAAAGTTTTCCCGCTCCCATACTTCCTCCGGATATCAGAAAATAATTTATATCCTTTTCCAATCCTAATGCTTCTTTTGCTTTAGAACAAATAAGGGGTTTGCGAAAAGATGCCTGTACAGGGATACCGAGCGGATAGATACGGCTTTCCGGTATGCCCCTCTTTACAAAATCTTCTGACAATTCCTTTGCTGGTATGACATAGGCATCACATTCTATCTCCTCAGTAAATGGAATACATGTATAATCCGTAGCCACATAAACAGTCGGCGGTATGTCGGTGCCACTATGTTTGAGCCATGTCAAAATTTCTCCTGCAAACAAATGTGTCATAATTATCACATCAAATTTTTTGTCTTTCAGGTATTCTTTCATACGGTCCGCGGCTTTTTGATTGAAAAAATACACCGGAGAGCGAAACGGTAACCGGCGATACCATTCGCCAAGCTGATAAATAAAGCCAAACCCTTCCGGGAATCGCTGAACAAGACGGACGTACGTTTTGTCAATTAATTTAGCTGTACGTGTTCCACACAGAGTATATGGATTCAACATCACAGCGCCCCATCCTCTGCTAATACATTCTTCTTTTATGGCTTTCGCGGCAGAATTGTGTCCACCTCCTGTACCGCAGCTTAATATTAACGCATCCACAACAACTTCACCTCCGGTTTTTCCCGGGTTTCCTTACTCATATGTAAACGTAGCAGCACCGTAGCTGATATCAGTCCAAACCCTAACCGAATTCCCGGCGGGTAATTTAGACAAAACATTAGCAACAATGCAGCGATATAAGTTACAATCGTACGGCTGAAATGCGGCACAATCCTTAATACAACAGAAAAAAGTATAAATAACAGCGCAAATATCAGGACTGGTCTGAGTTCAGGATATATTCCTAACAGACAACCAAACGTGACCGCAATCCCCTTTCCGCCCTGAAATCGCGAAAAAATTGGAAAAGCATGACCAAACACGGGCGCCGCAAGCACCAATGCTGTCATAATTGAATATTCCTTCAAAACTCCACCACATTTCCAATATATAAACACAGGAAAAAATCCTTTTGCAAGATCACCCATCAGGGTGACAATTCCACATAAGAAACCGCCATACTGAAACGCATTTGCAGTTCCAGGATTTCCATCCCTGCTTTCCTGTAATATATCAGGTTTGTTTAGCAGTTTTGCACATAAACGTGCGAACAATATACTACCGGATAAATATCCTATCGCAATAAATTTTACTGTTTTAATCACATGTATCCCTTTCCGTATATAAAATTTTATTCATTCTGTTTCCTGTTTTATCACAATCTTCTCTTCTGTTTTGGCATAGCGCCATATATGCAGTGATACATATGGAAGTTGTGATAATAATTTAATCTATCATCAGCATTTCACCGTTGCTTCATTGATTTCTTCTCTCAAAATTGCAATATATCTGCCAAACGCACCCACAAACGCAATTCTATCTTCTTTTGGTAATTTTTCAAATGCACCCCGTTCTGCCTTGGATATTGGCATTACAATACTTTCCCCATATTTTTTCCCCGCCTCTGTCAAATGAATGGCCTTTCGGTTTCTTGTCCCGGAGACGACTTCTAATGTTGCCAATCCTTTTTGTACCATATGGGTAATAATTGTATTTACAGTCTGCTTTGGCAGAGACCATATACTGCAAATATCCTGTTGGGAATGTTCTCCCTTTATCATTATCAGCGTATACCAGATCCAAAACTCATTTTCAGAAATCTTGTAACATCTGATTGCATCCTGATAAATTCCCACAAAGGCTTTCATTTGTTGATTAATCGTTTCAAACTGCTCTTTCATACTATAATCCATGCTCAATTCTCCTTATTTGTGTCCCATTTCGGACTTTTTTGATTATAGTCCGAGTTAGGACACTTGTCAAGATTTCGTATTTTTTTGTAAAAAAATAAGACTACCGCTCGTCAATTGAACGTTAGCCTTATTTTGTAATACTTTTTTATTTTCATTCCTCAAAGATGGCTGGAGCACCTTTTTTCATCTATTCATTACCATTGCCACTATTATCATATGAAGACCAGTTAAAGGGAAATGTCGACTGGTCGACTTTTGTTTTTCTTCTTGTTTCTGTGTAATGAAATATACCGACTGTTTAGCGCTTAAATGAACTATTTGTACTAATTTTTATTCTTTATTCGTCAATCAAACATCGTAAAAAATAAAGAGCTTTCCGGAGGAAAATTTTTAATATGAATATTGACACAGTGTCAGAATAGCGCTATACTAATTATATTGACACAGTGTCAGAATGAATTTGCGGGTCTTGCTACGCCACACTTTATCAACGGATGTATCAAGGAGACGAAAAAGCTCTCGATCAACCTTATGGACGAGGCCATACTACCAGCGTCAACTATGTGTTTATGTCGATTTACGAGATAGCATATAACTGTGCGAGAATGCTGCTCGGAGACTAAAGATGAAAAAAATTTGCATTCTACTAACAGTTTCTTTTCTAATTATCTGTGTCTCGGCGTGCGGTACGAGCGCTCACTTGACACTGACCTTTACGGAATTACGCTGAAGCCTCCGCTGACGATGTACTCGCATGGGCAAATGGGCTTGACATCAACTAAACGAGAAATGATTTGAAATCCCTGGGTCGACAGACCCGCTACAGGCTTCCCCACCCAGCCGCTTGGTGGAAAAAAAGGACAAATGTGAGTAAGGCGGCAGAAAGGAGAACACAATGAATACATCAAAACAAATCGGTAAAAGAATTGTTGACCTTGTCATGATTGTTCTTCTACCACTTTTGATGGCGGAGATACTCACCCAGCAGGAAATCCATGAATGGCTCGGCGTCGGTATGCTGGTGCTGTTTGCCCTGCATCATCTTTTGAATTTGGGTTGGTGGAAAAGTTTTGCCAAGGGAAAATACACCCCCCTCCCGCGCCTTTGGTACGGCGCTTGATCTGCTGCTCCTACTGGACATGATTGCACTCTTTGTCAGTGGAATCATGATGTCGGGATTTGTTTTTCAATTTCTACATATCAGCGGCGGGATGATGATTGCAAGGCAGCTCCACCTATTTGCTTCCCATTGGGGGCTTATCCTCATGTCGGCTCACCTTGGGATGCACATAGAGCAATTCTTCATACTTTTTCGGAAGCTGTTTCACACCTCCGAAAAGAACACTGCGAGAACATGGGTATTACGAATGGTTGCCATCGTTCTGTCTGTGTACGGGCTCTACGCATTTATAGCCCAGCACATAACGGATTATCTGTTACTGCAAACACATTTCGTGCTGTTCGACGAAACAAAAGCGGCAGTCGTCTACTTTGCCGAAATCATCGCTATGATGGGCTTGTTTGCGGCGGTAGCGCATTACTTCAACAAGTTGCTCCGCAAACTCGGACAGAAAAGCAAAAAGGAACAATCAAACGGGCGAATTCACAAAGTTGCGGCTTTTGTCGTTCCGATACTTGTTTGTGTCCTTGTAGTGATTGGACTGAGCCTGCCATTGCAGAATGAGCCGTGGCAAGGAAATTCTTCAGAAACGCCGGAGGAAAGCAGCCAGGTCACAACTGAAAACACAACACGACCTTCTAAACCCAGTCAGACGGGTGGGCAGACGGTATCCGTGGAGGACAGTTTTGTGCTAATCAAGGGCGGTAGTTTTGCGATGGGCAGTCCGGAGGATGAACCGTGGCGTTCAGAGGACGAAACCCAGCATACCGTAACGGTCAGTGATTTTTACATGAGTCCTTATGAAGTCAGGCAAAGCGAATATACGGCAGTAATGGGCAATAATCCTTCCAACTTTGGCGGAAACAATCTGCCGGTAGAGAGTGTGTCGTGGCTGGATGCCATCGCATTTTGCAACGCCCTCAGTGAAAAAGAAAATCTCATACCCGCCTATATGGTCAATGGCGAAACCGTCACTTGGAACAGGAGCGCCAATGGTTATCGTCTGCCTACCGAGGCGGCGGATGGAACGATTTTGCGAAAAATATGCGCTCGGCCTATCGAGCCACCCTGCCGGAGGATAAAAGCAGCTTCAACCTCGGTATCCGACTAGTTCGTAACGCCGTAAACGGCGCGGGCAACATTGTCAGCGCGAGGACGAAAAATAACACCGAAATCGGCGGCAAGATATTGATTGCCTTCTTCTCTTGGGGTGGCAACACGAAAGGCATTGCGGAGGAAATTCAGTCTCAAACCGGTGCTGACCTCTTTGAGATTGAGCTTGTGACGCCCTATTCCACCGACTACAATACCGTGCTTGATCAGGCCCAGCACGATCAGAACATTCAGGCAAGGCCGGAAATCAAGAATCAGGTGGAGGATTTTAAGCAGTACGACACCATCCTTTTGGGATATCCCAACTGGTGGGCGTCCATCCCTATGCCGATTGCTTCTTTCTTAGAGGAATACGATTTTTCCGGCAAAACGATTATTCCGTTCTGCTCTCACGGAGGTGGACGCTTCGGGCAGAGCCTAACGGCAATCACAAAGCTGGCTCCCGATGCGGTTATGGGCGAACCGCTATCCATCCACTACTCCGGCGGAGACAGTCTGACAGACGACATAGCTTCGTGGTTGGAAACAAATAAAATTTCTACCAGATAGGATGTGTTGAATATGAAAATGCGAAAACTACATGATTTGGAAGTTACGGAAATCGGTGTGGGTTGATTGGATTCGGCATACCTGGAGTAGGAAAGCCTTATCTTGCGATAGTTAATCATCCAACCTATATGGTAACTGTACCGCCGAAATACACGGCTTATCAGGGCTTTGACACGCTGTTCCACAATACCGGGGTCATGATGTCAACATCTCTGAATATCTTGTCCGGGGCGATTGCTTTATCCGCCATTGACTTACATCACAAAAGCCCAATGATGAAAGAAATTTTGAATCTGCGTGAAAAATATAAGTTAAAAGTAAGTCTGCATAAATATATGGAAATTAAATGACATGAACAATACATAAACTATTATACAAACAGGAGGTCGCTTATGAGTGAGAAGTTAAACCATGGAACGGTTGATTTTCATGCACACCCGGTAGACGATGTGTTCCGCCGGGAGATGGAATTTTTGGGGCTTGACCCTATGGCCGAGGACGGATTTCCTCTGCCAAATTGGAGTGTCCCCGCGCACCTGCAATTCATGAAGGAATCTGGAATCGACTACACGATTCTGACTGTTCCCACGCCGCATATCCATAACGGAAACGACGAAAAATCCTGCGTTTCGGCGCGGCGGATTAATGAATCCACAGCAAAGCTCTGCGCGGAGCATCCGGAAAAATTTGCGTTTGCCGCTGTTCTCCCGCTTCCCTGTGTAGACGGCGCGGTAAAAGAAACGGTTTATGCAATGGATATCCTTGGCGCCGTCGGCGTTAAGGTAGTGACAAACAGCAATGGTATATATTTAGGAGATTCTTCCTTTGACCCTCTGATGGAAGAACTAAACCGCAGAGGTGCACTCGTCATCATTCACCCCTGTCGGGCAAGGCAGCGCCCCGAAAACGTCATTACAGGCTCGGTCGCGGCTCTTTATGAATATCCTGCGGATACCACAAGAGCCGTCCTCAACATGATTGCGCACCGTGTTATGACGAGGTTTCCAAAAATTCGGTTTGTGGTGCCGCATACCGGTTCGTTCCTGCCCTATATGCTTCAACGGTTTACCGGCGTTTCCGGGATTCTTGCTTCCATGGGCATGATGGAGACTGTGGAGGCGAAAGAAGAATTCAACCGCCTTTATTTCGATATTGCAGGCGATCCCGAACCAATAGCACTGGATATGCTTCGAATGGTCGCAGACAACAGTCACATCGTTTATGGAAGCGATTTTCCCCACTCACCGGCAAAGGTTGTAACGGCCAAGAAAAAGCATTTTGAAAGCAATGAGAAGTATGTCGGACTGGTCAATCAGATTTATAAGGAGAATGCATCCTGTCTGTTATGACCTTTGAAAGCTGACTCAATATCTTCCCTGATGAGGTGATTATGAAAGTTCTGAAAAAAGGTGGCATTTGCTTTGCTGCCCTGATTGTTATTCTACTTATCATTCTGATAGTGGCTCTGCTCTTCCTGCGGTTTTACCCATCCGTAGGAAAAATGCCTGATAAAGAGACGCAGGCTGAATATGCAAATAGGATGGTTTTCTTTTATGACGGAATTTTCCACAACGAAAATGACTATACCGTCATGACGGGAGATTCACAGGGTAAAAGCGACCGTAGATATCCAAAGGGAACAATCCCAGTCATTAAAAATACTGATATTCAAAGGGAAAGTCGTGGTGCCTTGGCTGTGACATGGTGCGGTCATTCCTCTATCCTTGTCCAACTTGGCAATCAGAATATTTTCATCGATCCAATGCTGTCCGAGAAGTCTTCCCCTGTCGGATTTGCCGGTCCGAAACGGTTTTCCGACCCGGCTATTGAAATTGACAATGTTCCGGATATCGATGTGATTTTCATTTCTCACGATCACTATGATCATCTAGACTACAAAACGATTACGGCGATTGACGAACGAGTAAAATCCTATGTAGTCCCGTTGGGAATCGATAGTATCCTGAAAGGCTGGGGTGTGAACGAGAACAAGCTATATCCTCTGGCCTGGTGGGAGAGCGTGAAGATTGGCGGTGTTACCTATACACTGGTTCCTGCGCAACACAATTCCGGCAGAAACCCGCTGCAAACAAATGTAACGCTTTGGGGTGGCATTTATATGAATGACGGGGATCACACCGTGTATTACACAGGAGATACCGGATATTATGATGTATTTTCCCGCGTCTATGATACGTTGGGCGAGATTGATTTAATGCTGGCTGATTCTGGGCAGTATGATCCGGCTTGGGCAACGACTCACATGACTCCGGCTCAGTCCGTGCAAGCGGCAAAAGATGCTCAGGCAAAGTGGTACATACCCATTCATTGGGGCACATTCGTATTATCAAATCACGCTTGGGACGAACCGCCCATATTGACAGTAGAAGCAGCGGAAAAGCTGGAGATCAATATAGCTACTCCGAAGATTGGAGAAAGAGTTAACTTTTCACAAATGGATCAATACAATGAACATTGGTGGGAAGGAATAGAGTAATGGGCATTGCTGCCAAAATGAGGAAGAACAGAAAATCATCCGGCAGGCGCAGAAGATTCTCGGTAGCTCTGCGGAGATTCCTTGTACGGCGTGTCATTACTGTACTGACGGATGTCCGAAGCTGATTCCAATCCCCGATATTTTTGCAGCTGCGAATTTACAGCTTGGAAACGGGCAGACAGCGCAGGCAAAAGAGAGGTACTGGGGAATCCCGGAGGGACACAAAGCCTCTGATTGTATCGGCTGCAAGCAATGTGAGTATGCCTGCCCGCAACATTTGAAAATCGTGGATTATCTAAAACAATGCGGAACAATGTTAGTGGCATAAAGCCTTCAAAATGATGAAAAGGAGTGAAGAAATATGAGTAAAACATTAGTGGCCTATTTTTCAGCAAGCGGAACGACGGCAGGCGTTGCAAAAGATCTGGCAAGCTCCATTGGTGCCGATTTGTACGAAATCCGGCCAGCCGTCCCCTATACCCAGTCAGACCTGAACTGGATGGATAAAAAATCCCGCAGCAGTATGGAAATGACCAATAAATCCAGTCGTCCGGCGTTGGCGGACACCGATGCCAACATCGGCGCTTATGATACGATTCTTTTGGGATTCCCGATTTGGTGGTATGTCGCACCGACAATCATTAACACGTTTTTGGAAAGCTATGATTTTTCCGGTAAGAAAATCGTGCTATTCGCCACCTCCGGCGGCAGTGGCTTTGGAAAAGCTGTCGAAGGACTAAAGCCATCCGTTTCAGCCAATACCGAAATTATCGCAGGGAGAGTCTTAAATTCCGCTTCCGAGATCAAACAATGGGAGGAATCGCTATGAATATTGTAGTGCTTGAAGGAAGCCCCAATCGAAACGGTTCCTCCAATCTGCTGGCGGAGCAGTTCATTCGGGGAGTAACAGAGGCCGGGCATAGCGTACAGGCAGTAGATGTCGCTCATGCAAATATTCATCCCTGCATCGGCTGTATTCATTGCGGATACGAAGGCCCGTGTGTTCAAAAAGATGATGTGAACGGGATACGGCAAAAAATACTGGACGCGGATATGATGGTGTTTGTGACACCGCTCTACTATTACGGTATGAGCGCTCAACTTAAAACGCTAATCGACCGTTTTTGTGCGTTCAACAGCAGTATTCAACGAAAGCACATGAAATCTGCGCTTCTGGCTGTTGCATGGAATAGCGACACATGGACGTTCGAGGCGCTGGAATCACATTATCATACGCTTGTGCGGTATCTGAACCTAAAAAATCAGGGAATGGTCTTAGGGAAAGGATGCGGCACGCCGTCTATGACGCAACATTCCAAATATTTGCAAATGGCGTATGAACTCGGCAAAAAATTATAAAAACAAGGAGGCACAAGTATGAGAAAACGGTTTTTACCTTTTTTCCTTGCATTCCTGCTACTGTCAATGGTATTCACAGGTTGCAGTACACAGAATGAATCGGCAACAGATAGTTCCGGAAATCAGAATCAAACATCATACAATGTAAATCCGTCTGGAATAGATTCTGAAAAAAGTGACGATTCAACCGACGGCGGAAATGACAGCGCCCCGTCAGGCAATCAAACGGATTCAGATTCGGATGTTCCAATTGTCTACATGACGACTGACATCTCCCCAGAGGGGCTGATGTCGGTGTATAAAGCCCTGGGCTGGACGCCCACCGGCAGTGTGGCAGTAAAACTCTCCACCGGTGAGCCGCCTGCTAGCAACTATCTGCGCCCGGAACTCATCAAAGATTTGGTACAATCGGTAAGCGGTACAATTGTGGAATGTAATACCGCCTACGGCGGCTCTCGTTCCGAGACAGCCATGCATTATCAGGTGGCAAAAGATCACGGCTTCACCGAGATTGCGGATTTT
>CANRIV010000001.1 GCA_947630805.1 uncultured Lachnospiraceae bacterium | reverse complement strand
TCCCTGATTAACCTTTATGGTATCATATTGCCTTTTTATTTTTAAGATTTTGGTCTCACATCATTGACTAATGTACATGATATAGAATTGTCGCTTTCAAAGCGATAGATATATAAAAAAGCCAAGATAAGTAATATCTTGGCTTTTTTATCATTAATTATATTTGCGCTTTCTAGCTGCTTCAGATTTTTTCTTGCGCTTTACGCTTGGCTTCTCGTAATGTTCTCTTTTACGAATTTCCTGCTGGATACCAGCTTTTGCACAATTTCTTTTGAATCGACGTAATGCACTGTCGATTGATTCGTTTTCTTTTACGATAACGCTTGACATTCGCTTTCTGACCTCCCTTCAGTTTTGAATTCCTAAAACTGTAGGTATTTGTGTGAAAACACACTTTAAGTATTATACCATATATTTCTAGGTCGTCAATCATTTTATTGAAATTTTATCGCAGTCCCATATGCCATAATTTCGGCTGCGCCCTGCATGATGGAGGCAGAATTGTACCTGAATCCAATAACTGCATCAGCCCCCAGACTCTCTGCTTCTGCTACCATTCTTTCTGTGGCGATATCTCTTGCTTCGCTCATCATCTTCGTATAAGACTTTAATTCTCCGCCGACAATGGTTTTGAAACTTTGTCCCATGTCCTTAATTGCATTTTTTGATTGAATTGTGCTTCCCTTCACTAATCCGATTACTGAATATTCTTTTCCAGGAATAGTATCTGTTGTTAAAAGTATCATATTTATTATTCTCCTTTTGTATTTTATAATTGCTTTTCCAGAATTTCTCTGGCAGCTTTTACTGCTTCTGTTGCTCCGGTCGGATTTTTACCACCCGCCTGTGCCATGTTCGGACGTCCGCCTCCGCCTCCGCCGACAAGTTTTGCAATCTCTTTTATCATATTACCTGCATGAGCACCTTTGGAAACGGCATCCTCATCTGCCATAACAATAACATTTGCCCTGTCAGAGGTAGTAGATACAATGACTACTACACCGCCTCCAATCTGATTGCGAAGCCGGTCTCCAAGATTTCTCAGCCCGTTCATGTCCACATCCGATACTTGAAGTGCCAGAAGTTTTACTCCTTTTACTTCGACAATCTGGCTGGATATATCACCAATCGACTCATTTGCCATTTTTGCTTTTAATTTTTCATTTTCGCTGACTAAAGATTTGATTTCTTCATTCATGGATTCTATTTTCTTTGCCAGAAGTGAAGGCTCTGATTTTGCATTGACTGCGGCTTCATGGAACTGCTGTTCCATTTCTTCGTAATAATGCATCAATCCTGTGCCAGTCAGGGCTTCAATTCTTCTGACGCCGGCAGAAATTCCAGATTCAGAGATGATTTTAAAATAAGAAATACTACTCGTATTGGATACATGCGTTCCTCCACAAAGTTCAATAGAATAATCCCCCATGGAAACGACGCGGACAATATCACTGTATTTTTCTCCAAACAATGCCATTGCGCCGGATTTTTTTGCTTCTTCCAGAGGCATTTCTTTTGTTATTACATCAAGTCCCTTTGAAATCTGCTGATTTACCAGTTCTTCCACTTTTTTGATTTCTTCCGGTGTCATTGCCTGGAAATGTGTGAAGTCAAACCGGAGTCTCTCGGAATCTACGTAAGATCCTGCCTGCTCTACATGTTCGCCCAAGACAAGTTTTAATGATTTCTGTAACAAATGGGTAGCACTGTGATTTTTTGCTGTGGAATTTCTAAGAGATGCGTTGACCTTTAATGTTACGTTATCTCCCACTTTCAACATTCCTTCTTTCACACAGCCAACATGTCCTACCATGCTGCCATGCAGTTTTATGGTATCTGTTACCTGAAAAATAGCATCAGCTGCTGTGATGATACCTTTATCACCGTTCTGTCCGCCCATCGTGGCGTAGAATGGCGTTTCTTCTACGATAATTGTTCCGCAATCTCCTTCTGCGAGAGCCTGTACCACTTCTGATTCTGTGGTCAGTGCCGTGATAACAGAATCTGTAGTCAGTCTGTCGTAACCTACAAATTTTGTGGTAAGGGTATTGTCCAGACTTTCATAAACTGTTTCATCTGCCCCCATATAATTTGTTGTCTTGCGTGCTTTTCTTGCAGTTTCTCTCTGGATATCCATTGCTTTCTGAAATCTTTCCCGATCCACACTGAATCCTTTTTCTTCCAGAATTTCCTGTGTTAAATCCAGCGGGAAGCCATACGTATCATATAATTTAAATGCGTTGTCTCCGGATAGGATACGTTCCCCTTTCGCTTTCATCTCCTCTTCCATTTCAGTGAGAATATTCAAACCGGTATCAATGGTCCGGTTAAACTTATTCTCTTCTTCCGTAAGGACTTTGAAAATCATATTTTTCTTTTCTTCCAATTCAGGGTATCCGTCTTTTGAACTGAGAATTACTGTCTCAGAAAGCTTTGAAAGAAAAGTGTTGGAGATTCCCAAAAGTCTTCCATGCCTTGCAGCACGACGGATTAACCTTCTAAGAACATATCCTCTGCCTTCATTAGATGGCATGATTCCATCAGAAATCATAAAAGTGGCAGAACGGATATGGTCGGTAATAATACGGATGGAGACATCCCATTCATATTTCTTTTTATATTCTTTTGCAGCAATCTCGCAAACCTTGTCCCGCAGGGTTTTAATTGTATCAACATCGAATATAGAATCCACATCCTGCACAATGGTTGCCAGACGTTCCAGTCCCATACCGGTATCAATATTTTTATTCTTTAATGTTTTATAATTCCCTTTACCGTCATTTTCAAACTGGGTAAATACATTATTCCAGATTTCAATATATCTGTCACAATCGCATCCGACAGTGCAATCCGGTTTTCCACAGCCGTATTTTTCACCCCGGTCATAATAAATTTCGGAACATGGACCGCAAGGACCTGCACCGTGTTCCCAAAAATTATCTTCTTTCCCAAAACGGAAAATTCTTTCTTTTGGAATTCCCATTTCTTTATTCCAGATGTCGTATGCTTCATCATCTTCTAAATAAACAGAAGGATATAAGCGGTTTGGATCAAGTCCCACTATTTCGGTAAGAAATTCCCATGACCAGTGAATTGCTTCTGTCTTAAAATAATCTCCAAAAGAGAAATTACCCAGCATTTCAAAAAAAGTACCATGTCGCGCAGTCTTTCCTATATTTTCAATATCGCCGGTCCTGATACATTTTTGACAGGTTGCCATTCTTTTCTTTGGCGGAATTTCCTGACCGGTAAAGTAAGGTTTTAAAGGCGCCATCCCCGCATTAATCAGTAACAGACTCTTATCATTGTGAGGTACCAGAGAATAACTGCCTCTTACAAGATGTCCCTTTGTTTCAAAAAAATCCAGGAACATCTGTCTTAATTCATTTAAGCCATATTTCTTCATCGTATTTTCCTCCTGATTTTACGCTTCTTCTATCTTGATTTGATGAAATGCCTTTTTTCCTTTCTTGATTAAGAGAACACCATCTTCATTCAAGTCAGCAGTCGTAAAATCCGTATCTATTTCGGTTATTTTTTTCCCATTAACAGACACTCCGCCCTGCTGGATAAGACGTCTGGCCTCTCCTCTTGACTGTGCCAGTTTTGTATCTACCAGAAGAGTCAGAATATCTTTTCCCTGCTCCAGTTCTGATTTAGGATATGCTGTTGTTGGAATATCTCCGGAAATACCGCCGTTTGCAAAAATTTGACGGGAAGCTTCCTGTGCTTTTCCTGCTTCCTCCTCGCCGTGTACCAGCTTTGTAAGTTCATATCCAAGAATTTCTTTTGCACGGTTTAATTCACTTCCTTCCCAGGCTTCCATTGCCTCAATTTCTTCCAGCGGAAGGAAAGTAAGCATTTTCAGGAATTTGATAACATCTGCGTCGTCTACATTTCTCCAGTATTGGTAAAATTCATAAGGAGATGTTTTTTCCGGGTCAAGCCAGACAGCTCCTTTTACTGTTTTACCCATTTTTTTCCCTTCCGAATTTAAAAGGAGGGTAATCGTCATTGCAGAGGCGTCTTTACCTAATTTGCGTCGGATTAATTCCGTGCCGGCCAGCATATTACTCCACTGGTCATCGCCGCCAAATTGCAGATTACATCCATAATCCTCGTACAGGCGCAAAAAGTCGTAACACTGCATTATCATATAGTTAAATTCCAGAAAACTGAGTCCCCGTTCCATTCTCTGTTTATAACATTCTGCAGTCAGCATTCGGTTGACACTGAAATGAGGTCCCACTTCTCTTAATAATTCAATATAATTTAAATCCATCAGCCAGTCGGCATTATTTACCATCAGTGCTTTGCCTTCAGAAAAATCGATAAATTTGCTCATTTGTTTCTTGAAACATTCGATATTATGCGCAATTGTTTCTTTGCTCATCATCTGGCGCATGTCTGTTTTTCCGCTTGGATCACCAATCATGCCCGTTCCTCCGCCGAGCAGGGCAATCGGTTTATTTCCTGCCATCTGAAGTCGTTTCATCAGACATAGAGCCATAAAATGTCCCACATGAAGACTGTCCGCAGTAGGGTCAAATCCGATATAGAAAACAGCCTCTCCTTTATTAATTAAGTTTTTGATTAATTCTTCATCTGTGACCTGTGCAATCAGACCACGTGCCTGTAATTCTTCATAAGTGTTCATAAATCTGTTTTCCTTTCTTTCGGACACGCTAAAATGTGCCAATAACTTAAGTATTGATTTTAGCATAGGAATATTAAATTTTCAACATTATAATAGAATACAGATAACACCTTTACTCTGGTCATTTGTAATTTTTTCAATTGTTCCCTGCATTCTGGACTGCGTTTCTTCTGTCAGATTATTTATTTTATTCATAATTCCTTCATCTACAATCTGACCAATGGATTTTCCAAAGATATTGGTTTCCCATATGTTTGAGCCCTCTTCGTTCTGATTAATAAAACGAATTAAATCCTGCGCCTGTTCTTCACTTCCGATGATAGGCGAAATTTCGGTCAGAATGTTTGCTTTGACAAAATGAATGGAGGGAGCCGTCGCTTTGATTTTGACGCCATATTTATTCCCACTTTTAATCAATTCCGGATCTGCCAGAACAATTTCTTCTTTTTCCGGTGTGACAATACCATATCCGGTACTTTTCACTTTATTAATCGCCTCATTGACTTTAATATAATTATTTTTTTCCGTTGACAATTCTTTAACCAGTTTAATTAATTGTAATTGATTATCAATTTGTGTTCCGGTCATTTCTGTCAGAGTGTCATAATAATAGCTCTCGTCAATATTGAAATTAACAGAAAGTTTTCCATTGGACAGTTCCACAGAGGCTACATTGGCAGATTGAATGTATTCTGGATCCGGAGAAATAGCAATTTTTTTAATATCCTTAATTTTTACCAGCTTTTCCAGCAGTTCTTTGGAAAACTGAATAATATACTTCATCAGTTTATGTTCAATATCCATAATTTCCAGCCATTTTGGCACCTGATAAACAATTTCCGTAATTGGAAATTCAAATAAAATATTTTCCAGAATTTCATTTACATTGTTTTCATTTAATTTAAGACAGTTCACGGCTAATGTGGAGACATTGTATTTTTCAGCAATCTCGTCTCTCAGACGCATACATTCCATAGAGTCCGGATCCATGGAATTGACAAGAATAATAAAAGGCTTATTGATATTTTGCAGTTCTTTTACGGTCTTATCCAGTGCTTTGTTATAATTTTCTACATTTAAATCCGTAAAACTGCCATCACTTGTTATGACAACACCTATTGTTGAATGTTCCGATATTACTTTCTGTGTTCCAATTTCAGCAGCTTTTGAAAAAGGAATATCATAGTCAAACCAAGGCGTTTTTACCATTCTCTCTTTATCATCTTCCATGTGACCGGCTGCACCTTCTACCATGAAACCGACACAATCAATCAGTCGTACTTTTACGTCTGCTTTTCCGCCAATTTTTATATTGACAGCATTGTTTGGAATAAATTTGGGCTCTGTCGTCATTATTGTTTTGCCGGAAGAGGATTGTGGAAGTTCATCCATTGTCCGCCTAACTTCGTTTTCATCATCGATTTTGGGAACAACGGCAATATCCATAAAATTTTTGATAAATGTGGATTTTCCTGTCCGGACAGGTCCCACAACCCCTATGTAAATTTCTCCGTTTGTTCTTTTTTCAATGTCTTTATATACATTAAAATCCATTCAAAAACCTCCCTGCATATATTAATACTAAAATATATGCGGGGAGGTTTTGTTTATTCCTTTTTTCTCGCCTTAACGGCGCTTCCTTTTTTACTGTTTCAAAAATCTTTTTTTTGAAAGATGATTACATAAGCGGCGCAAGAAGCCGCAATAATTTTCCACAGGCTTTATAATATAGCGGTCTGTTTCTGCACTCAATAAGAGAAATCTTTTTGGAGTTGGTCAGCATTTCCTGATAGTCTGCCTCAATATCCAGAATTGCCTTGTTTTTATAAATAAAACAACCGTTTTCAAAATGAAGATACAGACTTCTGTAATCCAGATTTATAGTGCCCACAGTGGCTTTTTCATCGTCACTGATAAACATCTTCGCGTGGGTAAATCCCGGCGTATATTCGTAAATTTCTACGCCTGCTTCTATCAGCTCGTTATAATATGTTCTTGCAAGACAATAGGCATATGCTTTGTCCGGGATACCCGGCATTACAATCTTGACATCCACTCCTCTCTTTGCAGCAAATTTCAGAGATGCCATCATAACATTGTCGATAACGAGATAAGGTGTGACAATATGAAGATATCGGTTTGCCGTATTGATAATATGCAGATAAACGGATTCTCCGATACGTTCTTTGCTATAAGGAATATCACCATACCCAATAACATAACCATTGTTAGGATATTGAATTGGAATATCAATATCCAGATATTTATCAAAATTGCCGATAGTTTTTTCACTTACATTCCACATCTGAAGAAACATCAGTGTATAACTTCTTGCCGCATCTCCCTTCAGCATAACAGCAGTATCTTTCCAATATCCAAATTTTTCAACAACATTCATATATTCATCTGCCAGATTAATGCCGCCGGTAAATGCTACTTTTCCATCAATAATTAATATTTTCCGATGATCCCGGTTATTCTGTTGTGTGGTAAAAAAGGGAATGACCTGGGCAAAAGGTTTTGATTTCATTCCTTTTTTTCTTAATTTTTTAAAATAACCAATAGGAAGTTTTGTCAGAGAGCACAGACCGTCATACATAACCCGGACTTCTACGCCCTGTTGTACTTTTTTTTCTAATATTCTTAAAATGGAATTCCATACTCTGCCCTCTTCAATAATGAAATATTCCATAAAGATAAAATCTTTTGCTTCTTCCAGCTGCTCAATTAAGGCTTTGTATTTTTCTTCTCCACAATTGAAATATGTGACATCAGTATTTCGATACACAGGGCAGCCTGTGTGATCATATACATATTTTGCAATCATGGACACCTGTTTTTCCTGAATTTGGAGTTCGTTATAAATATTCTGGTCCGGTTGAAGATATCGTTCTGATTTAATATATATATTTTCCAGCCTTTTTTTTAAATGAGCAGCGCCCGGCTGAAATTTGGCATAAAGATACATTAAAATGCCTAAGGCCGGTACAAACATGATAAATATGACCCAGATAAGCTTCATCGTAGGGTCAGATTTATCATTGACAATATAAATTACAAGAATAAACTGTAACAGTATAACAAAATATGAGACATATTTATTTGCAGATGCGTTGTAAGCTAAAAATACAAATATCATCACCTGCAGGGCAACCATAAGTCCAAAGATAAAAATACGACTGAATAAAAAAGTTGCTAATCCCGTCTTTCCTTTCTGTTTTGTCTTATTCAGTTTTCTGTGCTCCATGAAAACATCTCCTTCGTTCTGTCAGTCACTTATTACAGTATATTAATTACTCCCATTTTAAATCATTGTATTCTCGTGTTTGTTCCCGATTCATTAATTCCCACATGCCGTCAATCGCCGGCTTGTCTTCAAATAATACGGCATTTACCATCTGAATAATCGGAACATCAATATGATATTTTTGAGCCAGTTCAAGCGCCGCTTTGGCTGATACGGCTCCTTCTACAACCATATTAACTTCTTTTCTTGCCTCTTCCAAGGTATATCCTTTTCCAATTAATACGCCTGCCCGGCGATTTCTGGAATGTTTACTGTTACAGGTAACAATAAGGTCGCCAATACCGGATAGTCCGTAAAACGTACGGGCATGTCCACCCATTGCCGTACCGAGCTGACGAATTTCTTTAATCCCTCTTGTAATGAGGGCAGCTTCTGTGTTATCTCCGAATCCCAGCCCGTCGATAATCCCTGCGGCCAGAGCAATTACGTTTTTCAGTGAGCCGCCAAGCTCTATACTTTTTCTGTCTGGGCTGATATATGTTCTAAAGTATTTATTGGCAAACAGCTTCTGTACTTTCTGTGCAGATTCTTTCGTTTTTGCTCCTACAACTACTACTGTAGGAATATTTCTTCCCACTTCTTCTGCGTGGCTGGGGCCGGATAAGACAACTGCATCCGCTGTAGGGAGTTCGTCTTCAATGATTTCTGTCATGGTATACAATGTGTGGGATTCAATTCCTTTTGCCACATCAACAATAATCTGCCCATCCGGAATGAGACCTTTTAAGCGCTGTGCCGTACTTCTGACAAAAGAAGATGCCACTGCCATAACAATCATTTCAGAGTTTTCCACTGCCTGCTCGATATCTTTTGTAATTACAATTTCTTCAGGAATTTTAATCCCAGGAAGACCAATTTTATTTTCTCTTTCTTTCGTCAGCTGTTCTACTTCTTTTTCCAAAGCTGACCAAATAATTACATCATGTTTGTTTTCGTATAAAACTTTAGCAAGAGCAATCGCCCATCCGCCACCACCTAATACTGTAACTTTAGCCATATTAAGCCTCCTTTTTTTGACCTATCTTTCGTTCTGTTCCATGAATCAGACGTTTTATATTTTCTTTGTGCCGAATAAAAGACAATATTGTCATTATGGCAACCAGAAGATATGATTCCATCTTTTCTCCATTATTTAATCCATGTACCATATTGAGCTGTCCCCACACAATGATTTCAATAAGAAAACCTGTCATAAGACAAAGAGAACTAAATGAGACATATTTTGTAATTGCAAGTGCTACAAAAAATGTAATAAATGCCATAACACCAAATTTCCAGTCATAAGGCAGTAAAGCAAGTAAAACGCCGGAGGATGCGGCAATTCCTTTTCCACCTTTAAAATTCATATAAAATGGAAAATTATGTCCCAGAATAACGCCGAGTCCTGTGTATAAAGCAATTACAAACAGGCTTCCTCTACATATTTCCCGAAATAACAAATACGTGACAACAATGGCTGCAACTGATTTTAAGGCATCCCCAAAATAAGTAATAAACCCATATTTTTTGCCCAGAGTGCGCATTGTATTTGTAGTTCCTGAATTTCCACTGCCATATTCACGAATATCAATATGATGTATTTTTCCGATAATAAATCCCGTCTGAATCAAACCGAATAAATATCCTATTACAACACATACAATTTTCTGCCAGATCATTGTCTCCTCCTTATTTGAAATCTGTCTTTACAGGCAACCCAATCACATAATTATTTATCTTTTCGTTCCCGAATAATAAAACGTATCGGCGTCCCCTTAAAGCCAAACGCTTCTCTGATTTTATTTTCAATATATCGCGTATAAGAAAAGTGCATCAGTTCCTTATCATTTACAAAAATGACAAAAGTGGGCGGCCGAACAGAAACTTGTGTAATATAATAAAGTTTCAGACGCTTTCCTTTATCAGAAGGAGGTTGCTGCATGGCTACAGCTTCTGCCATGATTTCATTTACCACACCGGTCTCAATCCGCATAGAATGATTTGCCAGCACCATGTCAATTTTATCAAATAATTTTGAAAGTCTCTGACCTGTCTGTGCGGATATAAACATTATTTCAGCATAAGGCATAAAAGAAAGGACCTGTCTTATTTTATTAGTGTATTCATAAACGGTTTTATCATTCTTTTCTATTGCATCCCATTTATTGACGGCGATAATGATTCCCCTGCCGTTTTCATGGGCAATCCCTGCAATCTTTGCATCCTGCTCTGTCACTCCTTCTATGGCGTCAATCACTATAATCACAACATCTGCGCGCTCTACGGCAGTAACGGTTCTTATAATACTGTAGCGTTCAATCTCTTCTTTTACTTTTGATTTTCTTCTCAGACCTGCCGTATCAATAAAAACATAATCTTTTCCATTCCATTTCACATTTGTATCGATAGCATCTCTGGTAGTGCCGGCAATGTCAGATACAATAACGCGGCTTTCTCCGGTAAGTTTATTTATAATAGAAGATTTCCCCACATTTGGCTTTCCTACAATAGCGACGCGGGGTCTGTCATCCACATTGTCTTCTAAATTCAGACTGGAAAAATATTCCGTAACTTTATCCAGCATATCGCCAATACCGCTTCTCTGTGCTGCAGAAACAGGTATGGGATCTCCGATGCCAAGATTATAAAACTCAAAGACATCTGCCAGCATTTTATTGTAATTATCTACTTTATTGACAACAAGAACAACCGGTTTTTGGCTTCTTCTAAGCATATCTGCCACTTTGGAATCCGCGTCAACTAATCCCTGTTTTATATCGGTCATAAATATAATCACATCTGCCGTATCAATAGCAGTCTGTGCCTGCGCTCTCATTTGAGAAAGGATAATATCCTGACTGTCCGGCTCAATACCGCCGGTATCAATCAGTGTAAATTTATGATTCAGCCATTCAATATCGGCATAAATTCTATCTCTTGTCACTCCCGGAGTATCTTTTACAATAGAAATCATCTGTCCGGCAAGCGCGTTAAACAGTGTGGATTTTCCTACGTTTGGTCTGCCTACAATGGCAACAATCGGTTTACTCATTTCATTTTCTCCTACCACTAAATTTTACAATAACATACATTATTTGTAAATCGTTATTCTGTTTCTATTCGCTGTATTTTTCATAAATTTCAATGCAGTTTTTCTCAGGCTTTGATAAAGCATCCCATATTACATTCCTCCAAAACAATTAGAATAATATTCCATGATTTTGCCCTGAATCAAAACGATGTCAAAACTATAGGCAGTATTTTTCTCAGGCTTTCGCTCTTTGATGTAATATGCTGCTGTTTTCCTGATTCTGTTCTGTTTTTCTTTAGAAACAGCTTCTATTGCATATCCAAAGTCCGTATTTTTCCGATATTTTACTTCAATAAAAGAAATGGTATTATTTTTCTTGGCAATAATATCAATTTCTCCAAATTTACACTTGTAGTTGCGTTCTATAATTTGAAATCCATTGTGCTGCAGATACTCTGCCGCCATCGATTCATAATAATCTCCTGCAATCCTTGAATTCATACAGTCCCCCGACTTTATTTATTTTTACAAAATATATTTACCCTTAGAATCATCAGAAACAAAATTTTTTATAAAAGTCTTTCTGTGAATCGGACAAGGCCCATATTTTTTTAAAGCTTCAATATGTTTTGCCGAGCCATATCCCTTATTAGAAGCAAAATCGTATTCCGGATATAATTTGTCGTATTCTGTCATAATGGCATCTCTCGTTACTTTTGCAATAATGCTGGCCGCACCGATGGAGATACTTTTGGCATCCCCTTTAATAATCGGTACCTGACGGATTTGAATTCCCGGTATCGTAACGGCGTCATTCAGCAGAAGATCCGGAGAAGGGGACAGGCTGTCAATCGCTTTTTTCATTGCTATGTAAGTAGCCTGTAATATATTTATTTTATCAATATCCTGTGGGGAAACCTGTGCAGTTTGGACGCTGACAGCTTTCTCCATAATAATTTTTGCTAATTCTTCTCTTTTTGCCGCAGAAAGTTTTTTTGAGTCATTGATATATAAAATATCACAATTTTTAGGAAGAATTACAGCACCTGCTACAACAGGTCCCGCAAGAGGACCTCTTCCCACCTCGTCTACACCACAAATATATTGGTAATCGGAATATTGGCGTTCAAATTTTTGAAGCTGATAACTGCGTGCAATCTCTTTTTTTAAACGCTCCAGCTGTTTTTCACCTTTTTGTACCAACGCCTGTACTCCTGTGCGGGAATCTTCTTGATATGTATCAATAAAATTCTGCATTTTATCCATGGAAGTCTCTTTATATTTTTTTTGAATCTGACTGATGTTTTCCATTGTTTTACCTCTATATACGATCTAAAGTAATCTTTCCCAATTTACCGCTCCGAAAATCATCTAAAATAATAGCGCTGGTTTTATCAATATCCGGCCGATTTCCTTTTAATTTGCATCCGCGTACTTCTGCAATCTGATATAATACCTCGACAGGATCTTCATTTCCGGCAATTTGATATCTGGAACGAAGTGCATCCGGATAGCGTTCTGAAAGAATTTTAATTAATTGGTATGCCAGTTCTGTCATATCCAGATTATTATCGTTCATAGAGCCAATCAATGCCAGATGAAGACCTGTTTTTTTATCATCGAATTTAGGCCATAATACACCGGGAGTATCAAGCAGTTCCAACGTTTTACTGAGTTTAATCCATTGTTTTCCTTTTGTTACACCGGGTTTGTTTCCGGTTTTGGCGCAGGAACGTCCGGCATAGGCATTAATAAATGTAGATTTCCCGACATTTGGAATTCCTACGACCATGGAGCGGATGGGACGGTTACGAATTCCTCTTCGATTATCACGTTCTATTTTTTTCTGACATACAAGCATTACACAATGATTGATTTCTTTTATGCCCTGCTTATTTTTAGAATTGATTTTTAACGCGGTAATTCCCATTTCTTGAAAATAGTGAATCCATTGCGCTGTCTGCGCTTCATCCGCCAAATCAGATTTATTTAATAATATCAGCCGGGATTTTCCCTGACCCAAACGGTCAATATCAGGATTTCTACTGCTAAGTGGAATTCTTGCATCCAGCAGCTCGATTACCAGGTCGATTAATTTTATATCTTCTTTCATTTGACGCATTGCTCTGGTCATGTGACCGGGATACCATTGATACTCCATAGCAGCGCCCTCCTTTATCATTTTTAAAAAAGTGTTTCCTATTCTATAAGAGATTGTCTCATGATTTCTATCATAGAAAAAAGGAACGAGTCTGTGTTCTCGCTCCTTTTGCAAATTCGTCGTAATTATTTTACTAATTCTTTTACCTTAGCAGCCTTACCCACTCTGCTTCTGATGTAGTTGAGTTTTGCTCTTCTTACTTTACCCTTTCTCACTACTTCAATTTTAGCGATTGTAGGTGAGTATAATGGCCATGTTCTCTCAACGCCAATTCCATTCGAATTTTTTCTTACTGTAAAAGTAGCTCTGTTGCTTGCGCCCTGTTTTTTCATGACAAGACCTTCAAAAACCTGAATTCTTTCTCTGTTTCCTTCTACAATTTTGGCATGTACCTTGACGGTATCTCCCACTCTGAAGTCTGCAACATCTTTTATCTGAGCTGCCTCAATTTCTTTGATTAATTCCTGCATATCTGCCTCCTTATTTATTCCGATGTTCTTAATACAAAATCAATTTGTGATAAAACACAATACGTAACAGAGGACCATCTTTTTTTATACAGCATTTGTTATATTAACATACCTTATTTTATTTTGCAAGTCCTATTTCGTATTTTTGGACTTTAATGATTGGATAAACCGCTCCTCTTCTTCTGTTAAATTTGCAGATTTTATTAAATCTGGCCGTTGTTTCATTGTGCGGAGAATGGATTGTTCTCTTCGCCACTGTTCCACTTTTGGATGGTTTCCAGACAGCAAAATTTCAGGCACTTTTTTTCCCATAAATTCTACCGGACGTGTATATTGGGGATATTCCAGAAGATTATCATGAAAAGATTCAAATTCTGCTGAAACATCATTATTTAAAACGCCCGGAATCAGGCGGGACACGGCATCCATTACTACCATAGATGGAAGTTCCCCACCGGTTAGCACATAATCGCCAATGGATACATAGTCTGTTACAATCATTTCCAAAACACGTTCATCAATTCCTTCATAATGGCCGCACAGAAAAATAATATCTTCGTCCTGAGAAAATTCTTCTGCCATTTTTTGATGAAATACATTTCCCTGCGGGGTGAGATAGATTACTCTCGGTTTATATCCTATTTGCTGTATAACAGATTGATAACTCTGATATACCGGTCCCGGCTGCATTACCATTCCCGCACCGCCACCATAGGGGTAGTCATCTACCTGTCCGTATTTATTTCCTGCAAAATCTCTTATATTCACGGTATTGACACGAATGATACCTTTGTCAATCGCTCTGCCGGTAATACTTGTATGAACTCCCTGGTCAATCATTTCCGGGAATAATGTTAAAACATGAAAATTCATTCATCCAGTAATCCTTTCATAATATGAACTTTAATTTTTTTGTTTTCAATATCTTTTTCTAAAATACAGTCTTTAATTGCGGGAAGCAGGATTTCTCTGCCCGTAGTTGTTTTCACGACATATACCTTGTTTGCTCCGGTCTGTAAGACATCTACCAATTCTCCCAGTTGTTCTCCCTTTTCTGTAATTACCTGGCAGCCGATAAGATCTGCAACAAAGTACTCCCCTTTTTTTAAAGGAATGGCATTTTCTCTTGTGACAAGAAGATCCATTCCACGGTATGGTAAAATCTGATCTATATTGTCAAATTCTTTAAATTTAAGAATTACCATATTTTTAAAATATTTTACTCCTGTGACATGGACGGGAATATATTCTTTTCCCGTATCAATCAGAGCTTCTTTTAAGTAATCAAATCTCTTTATATCGTCGGTGGTAGGATATATTTTTGCTTCTCCATGAACGCCATGGGTGCTGCTTATCACCCCGACTCTTAAATAATTTTCCATAATAACCTTTCAAAAAATATACAAGGCTGGCAAAAACCAGCCTTGCTGCACTTGTATCAAAGTGATATTAAGACATTTAAAATAATATTTTATTATTTTGTCCTATCCTTTACTGTATTTCCACTTTAACTTTTTTATCGCATTTGGAAGCCGCTGCTTTTACGACAGAACGGATTGCTTTGGCAATTCTTCCCTGTTTTCCGATAACTTTTCCCATATCTTCCTGGACTACGTGAAGTTGGAGTATAATTTCCCTCTCTGTCTCAGTCTCAGTGACAATTACTTCGTCCGGAGAGTCAACAAGTGCTTTTGCAATTGTTTCAACCAATTCTTTCATAAATTCGCCCTCCTAACATTATTTTTCAATACCGGCGATTTTTAAAAGCTTTCCGACAGTTTCTGTTGGCTGAGCTCCTGTTGCTAACCATTTTTTTGCAGCTTCTTCATTTAAATTGAAGATACTTGGATCCTGATTTGGATCATAAGTTCCGAGTTCTTCAATAAATCTCCCATCTCTTGGGGCTCTTGAATCAGCAACTACTATTCTGTAGAAAGGATGTCTTTTCTTTCCCATTCTCTTTAATCTGATTTTAACTGCCATTTTTTCTTTACCTCCGTAAAATAAATTGATTTTCTATATGTTTAAAAGCCAAAAGGCATTTTAAATCCTCTTTTTTTTCCTTTTGCTCCCATCATTCCGGGAATATTTTTCATCATTTTTCTCGCCTGTTCAAATTGTTTTACCAGCTTGTTGACTTCGCTGATATCTACACCGGCGCCTTTTGCAATGCGCTGTTTGCGAGATGGATTCATTAAATCCGGATTTCCCCGTTCTTCCTTCGTCATGGAAAATATCATTGCTTCTATTTTTCCCAACTGTTTATCGTCTGGAAGCATATCTTCTTTTATCTGTCCTCCCACACCGGGTATCATATTCAGTAGAGAAGACAAACCTCCCATATTTTTTATCTGACCCATATAATCCAGATAATCATCAAAAGTGAACTGTGCTTTTCGCAGCCGTTGTTCCATCTCTTTTGCTTTTTGGGCATCAATAGACTGTTCTGCTTTTTCAATGAGAGATAATACATCTCCCATTCCAAGAATACGGGATGCCATTCGGTCAGGATGAAACTGTTCCAAATCCGATAATTTTTCTCCCATACCAATATAAAGAATTGGTCTGCCTGTTACAGCCTTGATGGAAAGTGCCGCGCCACCACGGGTATCGCCGTCCAGTTTTGTCACAATAATGCCATCAATACCTATTTTTTCGTTAAATTCTTTTGCAACATTGACGGCATCTTGTCCGGTCATGGCATCAACAACCAGAATTGTCTGAGTCAACAAAACGTTATCTCTGATTTCCACCAGTTCATTCATCATATCTTCATCTACATGAAGCCGGCCAGCAGTATCTAAAATAACAACGTTATTGTTATTCTTTTTGGCGTGTTCTATCGCAGCTTTTGCGATATTAAGCGGTTTCTGCCTGTCTCCCATGGAAAATACGGGAACTTGTTGCTTTTCTCCGTTGATTTTCAACTGTTCGATAGCGGCCGGTCTGTAAACATCGCAGGCTGCCAGCAAAGGCCGTTTTCCTTTTGATTTTAAAATTCCCGCAATCTTTGCAGCAGTTGTCGTCTTTCCGGCACCTTGCAGTCCCATCATCATGATAACAGTCACTTCATTGTCAGGCAGCAGTTTGAGTTCTGTTGTTTCCGAGCCCATCAGTGCAGTGAGTTCTTCATTGACGATTTTTATTACCATCTGTCCCGGTGTTAAACTGTTCATAACATCGGCTCCAACGGCTCTTTCTGTAATCTTTTTGGTAAAATCTTTTACGACTTTAAAATTTACATCTGCTTCCAACAAAGCAATTTTTACTTCTTTTAATGCCTGTTTGACGTCTTCCTCTTTCAGCCGTCCTTTACTTCTTAGATTTTTAAATATATTTTGTAATTTGTCGGATAAGCTTTCAAATGCCAAAGCCCTACCTCCTAACAATGTTCTAAAATTTCTTCGGCGATTTTTTTTATCTGGGCAATATTTTCCGGATTATTTTCACTGTCGGCAAGGCAACAGATTTTCTTTACATTTTCTTCTGTTCTGGAAAAACGTTCCACCAAATGTAATTTTTCTTCATATCCGTTTAAAATTTTGTCACATCTTTTTACCATATCGTGTACACCCTGCCGGGAAATTCCACGTTCCTGTGCTATCTCGCCCAGACTGAAATCATTCAGAATAAAATCTTCATAAATTTCTTTTTGATGTTCTGTCAGTAATTCTCCATAAAAATCATACAAAAGAGAACTTTTCAAAATATCTTTCATCAATCATCACCTTATTTCCATCAGGTATCATACAACAACAGAAAAGAGGTGTCAAGTGTTTTTTCTTGACACCTCTTTTCCTGATAAAAACAAATGAGTGTGCATCTCATTTATTTTTTATAAATTCGGAGCTTGTTCTGTCGGATTGTATCCCGCTTCGCTTAAAGCATTCAGAATCTGCTTTTTGTGTTCATGTCCGAAACATTCCAGCGTAACTTTTAATTCCACTGCAGCGTTTCTGTTGACGCTGACAAACTGATTGTGTTCCAATCGAATAACATTTCCCTGTTGCTGTGCAATTTTGTTTGCTACTTTTACCAGTTCGCCCGGTTTATCCGGCAACAGTACAGAAACGGTAAATACGCGGCCCCGTTGAATCAGTCCGTGCTGTAAAATGGAAGACATTGTGATAATATCCATGTTTCCACCACTGATAATGGAGACAATTTTTTTATCTTTCATATCTAAATGATTCAGTGCAGCTATCGTTAAAAGACCTGAATTTTCAGCTACCATTTTGTGATTTTCTACCATATCCAAAAAGGCATCTATCAGTTCTTCATCTTTAATTGTAATAATCTCATCAATATTTTTTTGAATATAAGGAAAGATATTTTCTCCTGGAGTTTTTACTGCAGTACCATCGGCAATCGTATTCGCACTTGGAAGTGTTACAACTTTTCCTGCTTTGAGAGAAGCCTGCATGCAGGCAGCATTTGCAGGTTCCACACCGATTACTTTAATGCGGGGATTTAATAATTTGGCCAGCGTACTTACACCGGTAGCAAGACCTCCGCCTCCGATAGGCACCAATATGCAGTCAACCGTTGGCAATTCTTTAAAGATTTCCATGGCTATCGTTCCCTGTCCGGCAGCTACATCCAAATCATCAAAAGGATGAATAAAGGTATATCCTTTCTTCGATGCAAGATTTAATGCGTAGTTGCAGGCATCATCATACACATCACCGTATAAAACAACATCAGCACCATAGCTTTTTGTGCGGTTGACTTTCATCAGTGGCGTGATTGTCGGCATAACGATTGTAGCTTTTACCCCATAAAGTTTCGCTGCATATGCAACGCCCTGTGCATGATTTCCGGCGGACGCCGTAATTAATCCCCGCTCTCTTTCTTCCTCAGATAATGTACTGATCTTATAATAGGATCCACGCACTTTATAAGCGCCGGTAAACTGCATATTTTCCGGCTTGATATAAACTTGATTTCCAGTCTGCTGACTGAAATAATCACTGTAAATTAAGTTGGTATTCAATGTGACTTTTTTTACAATTTCGCTTGCCTCTTCAAATTTCTTTAAGGTTAATTTCTCATCCATATTTATAATTTGTCCTTTCTACTATCGCATTAAATTATTCTGTAAATAATGCTTCTACAAATTCTCTGGTATCAAATCTCTGCAAATCATCAATTTGCTCGCCCACACCAATATATTTTACCGGAATTCCCAGTTCCGCCTGAATTGCCACAGCAATTCCGCCTTTTGCGGACCCGTCCATTTTTGTCAGTATAACTCCGGTAATATCTGTACATTCCTGAAATACTCTTGCCTGAGATAAAGCATTCTGACCGGTCGTGGCATCTAATACGATAAAATTTTCTCTGTGGGCAGAGGCGTATTCTTTTTCGATAATGCGATCCATTTTTTTTAATTCTTCCATAAGATTTTTTTTATTGTGAAGCCTACCGGCTGTATCACAGAGAAGAATATCTGCATTTTTATTCTTAGCAGACGAAATCGCATCAAACAGAACGGCCCCGGGATCAGAGCCTTCTTCTCCCGCAACAATGTCAGCATTTGCTCTGTTGGCCCATTCTTTTAACTGTTCTGCCGCCGCAGCCCGGAATGTATCCGCTGCCGCCAGAACAACTTTTTTTCCATTTTGGCGAAATTGGCTTGCGAGTTTTCCAATCGAAGTCGTTTTTCCTACGCCGTTTACCCCGATCATAAGAATAACCGATTTTTTATCTTCAAAATCATACGCATTTTCTCCAATATCCATCTGCGCTTCCATATTTTTTATGAGTAGTTCTCTACACGCTTCCGGCTCTTTAATTTTTAATTCTTTTACCTGTTTTTTGAGCTGTTCCAGAATCGATTCCGTAACGGTCACGCCAATATCGCTCATAATCAGTATTTCTTCCAACTCTTCATAAAAATCTTCATCAATCGATGAAAATCCTGTAAAAATAGAATTTAATCCTGATACAATATTCTTTCTTGTTTTTGATAATCCTGATACAAGTCTGTCAAAAAATTTACCCGCCATATTTCCTCCTGATGATTTGTTTTCTGCTTCTCTACCCGCTTTCCATCTGTGTTTTACGGGATTATTTGCTTAAATCTTTTTCCAGCAGATCCACAGATACTAAAGCTGAAATTCCCTTTTCCTGCATTGTAATACCGTACAGGCGGTCTGCGCAGTTCATCGTTCCGCGTCTGTGGGTAATTACAATAAACTGTGTATTCTGGGTAAGCTTATGTAAATATTCGGCAAACCTTATGACATTTGAGCCATCCAAAGCCGCTTCAATTTCATCCAGAAGACAAAATGGAGACGGTTTTAGATTCTGAATGGCAAATAACAGACTAATTGCCGTCAAGGCTTTTTCTCCGCCGGACAACTGCATCATATTTTGTAATTTTTTTCCGGGAGGTTGAGATATAATGTTGATTCCGGCATCCAGAATATCTTCTGCCTCTGTCAGTTCAATCGTTCCCTTACCTCCGCCAAACAGTTCTTTAAATACAGCGTCAAATTCTTTTTTGATTTCTTCAAATTTTTCTTTAAACTGTTTGCGCATACCAACTTCCAGTTCGTCAATAATCTTAAGAAGATTTTCTTTTGCTTCCATCAGGTCTTCATGCTGCCCTTTCATGAACTGATATCTTTCATTGACTTCGCGGAATTCTTCAATCGCATTGATATTCACATCGCCAAGAGATTTCATTTCCCGGCGGATTGTATTAATATTTTCCCGGATTACAGATTTGTCATGAAATTGGGCATCTTTCATTTCTGTAGCCTTGCGATATGTAATTTCATATTCATTCCACATATAAGCTTCTTTATTTTCAGACTTTTCTTCCAAAGCTTCTTTCTGGGAAGTCAGACGGTATAGCTCCTTATCCAATTCTGAAATATGTTGTGAAAGCGCTTCTCTTTTTTCAAAGAATTCTTTGTGTTCCCTGCTCTGGTTTTCTTTTTCCTGTTTTGCAGCTTCTATTTCATAATTCAGACTTTCTATAAGTTTTCTTGTTTTTTGTGTTTCTTCCGTAAGACGCTGAATTGCTTCCAGTCTCGCAGAAATTTCACTGTCATTTTCTTTTGAATTGTTTTTGATAGTATCTATTTCTGCTTCCAGTCCGGAAATGATTTCTTTATCTTTTGAAATCTTTTCTACAATAAATTCGTGTCTCTGTTTATAATTTGCAATCTCAATATTCATTTCCTCCAGAACAGAATTTTTTTCCTGAAGCATTTCTTTTAATTCGCTTAACTGTTTTGTTTTTTCCAGCACTTCTTTTTCTAGCTGTGTACTTCTGTCTTCTGTTCCGCTCAGTTCTTCATTCAGGGCAGAACTGTTTTTATGAATATCTTTCATTTCTATAGAGATATTGTCATTTTCTTTTGTATAATCCTGATATTCCAGAACAAGACTTTCTTTTTTGTCGTTCGCCTGCTTCAAATTCATTTCAATCGTATTTTTTATCAGCATCTGTTCCTGAAGCGCATTTCCTATTTTTTCCAACTCTTCCGTGATGGCACTGATTTCGCCGCGTTTTTTTGTAATATTCTGCTCCAGCATTTCTTTTTCAGAAGCCAGTCCGGCCAATAGTTTTTCCAACTCTTCTATTTCACGACGCCTTCCCAAGAGGCTGCTGTTATTCTTAAATGCACCGCCGGAGATAGAGCCGCCGACATTCAGATATTCTCCTTCCAGCGTCACAATTCTTACTGTATATTTATATTTTCGCTCAATAGAAATCGCATGGTCAATCGTGTCTACGACCAAAACTCTCCCCAAAAGATATTTTGCCACGCCCTCGTATTCTTTTTTTATTTTGACCAGTTCACAGGCCAGTCCGATAGCGCCTTTTTCTGAGAGTGCATCCGGAGCATTAAAATTTGTCTTGTTGCTCATGCTGCTGAGTGGCAGAAACGTTGCTCTCCCAAAACGGTTTTTCTTTAAGTATTCAATCGTATCTTTCGCAGTTGTCTCTGTGTCTGTTACAATATTCTGAATATTACCGCCAAGTGCAGTCTCAATTGCAACTTCATATTTTTTATCTACTTTAATAATATCTGCAACGACACCAATAATCCCCTTTTTCTTTTCTTTTCGTTCCATTACCTTTTTAATACTGTTTCCATACCCTTCATAGCGCTCGGTAATGTTCTTCAATGTCTCCAGATTTGATTTAGATTGATGGTATTTTTCCTGATTTTTTGATAATTGGTTTGTCAGTGCGTGATTTTCGGCACGCAGCTGCTCTAAAGACTGCTGGTATTCATCTCTCGCTGATATAATCTGCTCCACATCTTTTTGGACCGTTTCCATCTGAAGCTCTAAATCCTGAATAACATTTTCCTGTCCATCTTTCTGACTCTGGAATTCAATCAGTTTTTGGTTTAACTGAGATTTTCTGATGTTAATCTGTTCTAAGAGTGTGTCGCATCGTTGAATTTTTGTCTGGATTAATGCCTTAGCATTGAGAAGCTCAATAATCTCTGCCTTTCGCGCCTCAATATCCTGTTCCATGAACACAATTTTTTCATTATAGTCGGCAATCTCTTCGTTGGTTTGCGACTGTGTATTCAGCATCTCATGGAAAAGTGTTTCGTTGTCTGCCTTCTCTTTCTGGGACTGTTCTAATTCCTCTTTTTGCTGTTCAATCTTTTCTGTTACGGAATGAATCTGTTGATTCATATAAGATTCATTATTTTTTGCAGAATGAATCTGTTCACGGATAACGTTAATCTGCCCCTCGAATTTTTCAATATTCAATACAGCTTCATTTAAATCATGCTGTTTGCTCTCCACAGAATGATTGATATCTTCAATCATCTTTTCCAACTTCGTATAATCGGATTTAATCTTTTCAAATTCATCACTGGCAATCTGCATATCAGAGGATGCAATCTGGATTTTTTCTTCGATTTGTGTCAGACGTTTTTTGATTTCATCCATTTCCATCAAAAACATATTTACATCATTTATTTTTAACTGTTCTTTTAAAACCAGGTAATTCTTCGCCTTTTCACACTGCTTTTCCAGAGGAATTACCTGGCGCTCCAGTTCTCCCAGAATATCTGTAACACGCACGAGATTCTGATTCTGGTCATCCAGTTTTTTCATGGCGTCATTTTTCCGTCTTTTAAACTTGACAATGCCGGCAGCCTCATCAAAAAGTTCTCTTCTTTCTTCCGGTTTTCCACTTAAAATTTTATCAATTTGTCCCTGGCCAATAATAGAATATCCTTCTTTTCCGATTCCAGTATCATAAAATAGTTCATTGACATCTTTCAGTCGTACCTGCGTACCATTAATCATATACTCGCTTTCGCCAGAGCGAAACAAGCGTCTGGATACTGTCACTTCATTATAATCCAGATTGAGTTTATGATCAGAGTTGTCAAAAGTAATTGCAACATAAGCATACCCCATTGGCTTTCTATTTTCCGTTCCGGCAAAAATAACATCTTCCATTTTGGAACTTCTCAACTGCTTGATTTTCTGCTCTCCAAGTACCCATCTCACAGCATCTGCCACATTGCTTTTTCCAGAGCCGTTAGGTCCCACAATGCCTGTAATTCCATTGTGAAATTCAAAATTTATTTTATTTGCAAACGATTTAAATCCGTGTATTTCAATATTTTTTAAATACATGTTAATTCCTCTTATCTAAAGTTTTCAGGGCATTGTATGCCGCTTTCTGTTCCGCCGCCTTTTTTGTATGTCCTGTGCCATCTCCAATCACTGTTCCGTTGATTTTCACGACAGCGCTATATGTTTTATTGTGATCCGGTCCGGATTCCCGGATAATTTCATAGGATAGTTCTCCGATTTTAGCGGCATTGACTCTCTCCTGCAAAATTGTTTTACCGTCATAAAACATTCTTTTATTGTCAATGTCTTTCAGGGCAAACTCTGAAACAAAAATTTTTGCAGCCTCGATTCCTCCATCCAGAAAAATTGCACCAATCAATGCTTCAAAGGCGTCTGATATAATGGAATCTCTCTTTCTTCCGCCGGTTTCCTCTTCGCCTTTTCCCAAATAAATATATTTTTCAAGGCCGATTTGACGGGCATCCTCTGCCAGCGTGGGCTCACATACCAGGCTGGCCCGCAGTTTTGTCATGTCACCTTCCGGCATGTCCGGCATATTGACATATAAAAATTCACTGCATAGCAGTTCCAGTACTGCGTCGCCTAAAAATTCGAGCCTCTCGTTATCTTTCATTTTTTTATATTTATGCTCATTGGCAAAGGACGTATGTGTCAATGCGTTTATCAGCAATGATTCGTTATGAAATTTATATTGGATTTTATTTTCCAGTTGGGAATAATCCTGGTTCATTTCTATGTTCCTTCCGATAAAAGCTTATTTATTTCTTTAACGCACTTAAAGCCCTATCACTAGGGCTTTCGTAATAATTCCAGATAAAATATATTTATTCGAGGGCCTTTTTGATTTTTTCAAAAGCATCTCCTACTGTTACGATGCTCTCTGCCTCTTCTGTTGGCACCTGAATTCCAAATTCATCTTCGATTCCCATAATAATTTCGAGAACATCCAGAGAATCTGCTCCCAAATCATCTACAAATTTGCTGTCTGCAGATATTTTACTCTCATCCATATTTAAAACTTCAGCAATCGCACTGATTAATCTTTCTAACTCCATTATTCGACCTCCTTGTTTTTTTCTAAAAGTTTTTCTTTAAACTTATTATTTAAATCCATCTTCTGAAATGTAGCACATTGATAAATGGAATTTTTTATTTCATTGGCTTTAGAACTTCCATGTGTTTTTACCAAAAGTCCATTCAGTCCCAACAGGGGAGCTCCTCCGTAATTGTCCAGAGAGAAGGCCTTCATGGTATTTTTTAATTCCTTTTTTATGAGAAGTCCACCAATTTTTGTCTTTAAATTGGACATCATCGTCCCTTTCATTTTACTTAACAGAACACTTCCAACACCTTCATATAATTTCAAAATAACATTTCCTACGAAAGCATCGCATACAATAACGTCTGCCGCTCCCTGAGGAATATCCCTCGCCTCTATATTTCCAATAAAATTAATATCGTCTAATTTCTGCAAAAGCGGAAATGTTTCTTTTACCAGCGCATTTCCTTTTTCTTCTTCTGCGCCAATATTTACAATCCCCACTCTTGGATTTTTAACCCCTACAATGTTTTCCATATAGATGGAGCCCATCTTTGCAAATTGGATTAAATGGGAAGGTCTTGCATCCACATTAGCACCGCAATCAATTAAAAGTGCAACACCATCTTTTGTGGGAATCAAAGGGGCCAAAGGTGGTCTCTCTACCCCCTTAATCCGTCCGATGATAATGTGCCCTCCTACCAGATTGGCTCCGGTACTGCCTGCGGAAACCATGGCGTCGGCTTCTCCCCGCTTTACCATATACATACATTTTACCAGCGAAGAATCTTTTTTTCTTCGAATAGCTGCAACGGGAGGCTCTCCGGTTTCAATGACTTCTGTAGCGTTGACTACTTCCAAAGCATCCCTGTCGTATGTGTATTTGGATAATTCAGCGCTGATTTGCTCAGCATTTCCTACTAATTTTACATAAATATTTTTATATTCATTCACTGCAAGAACAGCACCTTTTACAATTTCACCGGGTGCATTGTCCCCGCCCATACAGTCTAAGGCAATGATGGCTGCTGACATAAAATATTCCTCCTTTACACATAAAAATAATATACTAAAAAATGGTTATAAAATCAAGAATAAGAGTAAAATCAAAGGCGAGGACACAAGAGGGGAAATCATGATAATTTTTCGATGCATGTTTTTTGCAAAAGCAGCGGTATTGTTTTGTGAAATACAAAGATGGAAAACAAAAAGACGCTTTTCACTGTTTTTCAAAAAAATAAGACTTCGCAATTCTTTGCAAAGTCTTATTTTTATAATTAGTCAACAGAAACAATTTCTTTTTTATTGTAGCTTCCGCATGCCTTGCATACTCTGTGAGGCATCATCAAAGATCCGCACTTACTACATTTTACAAGGTTTGGAGCTGACATCTTCCAATTTGCTCTTCTCTTATCTCTTCTACCTTTGGAAGATTTGTTCTTTGGACAAATAGACATGGTTTACACCTCCTTAAATTGATGAAAAACATCTAAAATTTTCGACATTCTCGGATCCAGTTCTGCGTTATTACACTTACAAGATCCCAAATTGAGATTAGCGCCGCATCTATTGCAAATTCCCTTACAGTCTGGACTGCAAAGAACTTTCATAGGTAAATTAACCAGAACTTCATTCTCAATAAAAACTTCGGAATCAAATATGGTGCCATCCAGATAAATTTCTTCATCCAACTCAGCAATTTTTTCTTCCGGGGTTTTATTGAAATCCAAATCTTTGAAATAATCAATGTTAATTGTCTGTTCTACCGGCTCCAGACATCTGTCGCACGGCATCTCCAAAACTATAATCCCGTCACATTGAAAAGAAACATGTTTTTTCCCCTGATTTTGAAAAGAAAAACAAAATGTATTTCGCTTCACCGGACAAGACATTCCTTTTGTTTTAAAACAACTTTTTTCGTAGGAAACATGGTACTTTCTAACCCCGTCTGCCTCCTGTAAAAGTTCGTGTAAATCAATTAACATAATATCCTCTTTTCAAAGACACTTTAACCATTATACATATCCGTTAATTGTTTGTCAAGCACTTCCATTGTTTCCCGGGCAATCGCCAATTCCTCGTTTGTCGGGATAACAAAAACTTTGACAGGAGAATCTGGTGTGGAAATCATAATCTCTTCTCCGTTTTTGCTGTTTGCCTTGTCATCTATTGTAATTCCTAAAAATCCGAAGTGCTCACATACTGCTTTTCTGAGTGCACTGTTATTTTCTCCTACTCCCGCAGTGAATACGATAGCATCTGCACCGTTCATAACAGCCACGTAACTTCCGACAAATCTTACAATTGTACGAACATAAGCATCGAAGGCAGATTTTGAATTCTGATCTCCTGCGTCTATCGCTTTGATAATATCTCTAAAATCACTGGATACTCCGGAGAGACCGGCAATTCCTGATTCTTTATTTAAAAGATTAACAACCTGGGAAACAGACATTTTTTCTTTCTGTGCAATTACTTCAATAATGCCGGGATCAATATCTCCGGAACGTGTTCCCATCATAACTCCGGCAAGTGGTGTCAGTCCCATGCTGGTATCTACAGATTTTCCATTTTTCACTGCACAAATACTTGCTCCATTTCCCAGATGGCACACGACTGTTTTTATTGAATCGTAAGGCTTTCCCATTATCTGAGCTGTTCTTTTTGAAACATAACTGTGTGAGGTACCGTGAAAACCATAACGGCGGATTTTGTAATCATCATAATAACGTCTTGGCAGACCATAAAGATATGCTTCCTGTGGCATTGTCTGATGAAATGCTGTATCGAAAACTACGACATTTGGCGTATCCGGCATTATTTTCATACATGCCCGGATTCCAATAATGTTGGCGGGATTATGAAGCGGTGCCAGTTCATTGCATTGTTCAATCGCTTTTAATATTTCATCAGTCGCCAGTACGGAACTGGAAAAGGATTCCCCGCCGTGTACCACTCTGTGTCCCACGGCTTTTACTTCACTCATATCCTCGATAACACCTGTTTTTTTATCCGTCAATGATTGGATAACGACATCCATTGCTTCATTGTGGGACGGCATTGCAACCTCTCTGGTTACCTTTTCGCCATTGTGTGACTGATATGTGATTGCACTGCCTTTTATGCCAATGCGCTCGCAAAGTCCTTTTGCAAGGACCGTCTCAGTTTGGGAATCAATTAATTGAAATTTTAAAGATGAACTTCCGCAGTTAATAACTAATATTTCCATTTTGGAAAATCTCCTGTTCTTATATATTTTTATATAGTATTGCAGTATTTGTATCTCTTATTATGAAATTTGCGCCTGCACTGCAGTAATTGCCACAACGCCTACAATATCCTTTGCACTGCATCCTCTGGACAGGTCGTTGATTGGTTTTGCAATGCCCTGACACAGAGGTCCATAGGCCTCTGCAAGTCCCAGCCGCTGTAATAGTTTATATCCGATATTTCCGGCATCCAAATCCGGGAATACCAGAACATTGGCTTTTCCTGCCACCGGACTGCCGGGTGCTTTGAATTCTGCTATTTCCGGTACCAGGGCGGCATCGGTTTGAAGTTCTCCGTCAATTAAATATTGAGAATATTCTTTTTTTGCAATCTTTGTGGCTTCCACTACTTTATCTACATCACTATGGGCTGCGCTTCCATAAGAAGAATGGGAAAGCATTGCAACTCTGGCTTTTTTTCCCACGAGGTATTCAAAAGATTCAGCACTGCTGGCCGCAATATCTGCCAGCTGCATTGGATTTGGATTTTGATTGAGTCCGCAGTCTCCCATGACAAAAACACCGTCAGCTCCCATTTGTTTGTTTGGTACGCAAATAACAAAAAATGCAGATACTAACTTACTACCCGGTTTTGTTTTTATAATCTGTAGAGAGGGACGCAGTGTATTGGCAGAAGAATGGCAGGCACCGGACACCACTCCATCAGCATCTCCGGCTTTTACCATCATACATGCAAAATACATATGGTCGCTTACAATCATGGCGTAAGCCTGTTGTTTGGTCATTCCCTTTGCTTTTCTCAGCTGATAAAAATCTTCGGCATACCTTTCCGTCTTTACATAATTTCTGGGGTTGATAATTGTAATACCTTCTGTGTTATATCCTGCGCCGTATTGAGCCAGCTCTTCATCCGTTGCCAATAAAATAATATCTGCGAAATCTTCTTTTACAATCTGTTCAGCGGCTTCATAAGTACGCTTGTCCATTCCTTCAGGAAGTATAATTGTTTTTCGGTTTGCCCTTGCCTTTTCTTTTAACTGTTCAATAAATTCCATGATATCCCTCCGTTATATTCATATATTTTCCAATCTTTATTTATTATAATATAACCATTTTTAATACACAACAACTAATTATCTCTCAAGGAATTACAAAGGATTTATTGAAACATTTCGACATTAATGATAAAATATTTACAATGAGGTAAATGTATGAAAACAATAGGTATTATTGCGGAATTTAATCCGTTTCATAACGGTCACAAATATTTGATTGATAGAGCAAAAAAAATAACAAAAGCTGATAACGTAATCGTTATATGCAGCGGAAATTATGTGCAGCGCGGTATGCCTGCCCTATTTGATAAAACAGAACGTGCAAAAATGGCAATTCATAATGGTGTGGATGCAGTATTCGAACTGCCATGCTATTATTCCTGCAGTACAGCAGAACTTTTTGCCCGGGCAGCTGTAAAATTTTTGGATCTTTTAAATTGTGTAGATTATCTGTGCTTTGGCTGCGAGACAGATAATTTAAAGATGTTGCCTCAGATTGCTTCCGTATTATCTGATGAGCCTGCGGAATTTATTCAATATCAGTCAGAATATTTAAAAACAGGGATTTCTTTTCCAAAAGCCAGAGCAAAAGCCTTAATCCGATATTTTGAACAGTATAATCAATTTAGCGGACCTCAAATGAATTATATTCTGAGGCAATCGAATAACATCCTGGCTGTTGAATATCTAAAAGCACTAAAACATTTTCATTCGTCTATTCGTCCTCTGGCAATCAGACGTGCCGGGGCTTCTTATGATTCTTTGGAAATAGATACGCAGTACGCTTCCGCCACGGGAATCCGAAATGAAATCCTGCAGGGAAATCCGGATAAAATCCGTCATTGTATTCCTGAAAATTGTTTTTCGATTTTAAGAAAAAAGGATTTTGTTCTTCCGGAAGATTATTCAGATATTTTAGGATTTCAGTTGCTTCGGGAAAATTCCTTTTCCGCATATTTGGATGTTAGCAATGAATTATCCAATCGTATCAATCGTTTCAAAACTGATTTTATAGGACTTGAGAGTTTTATTTCTACACTGCAATCCAAAAACTATACTTATTCCGGAATAGCAAGAGCATTAAATCATATTGTATTAAACATAAAAAAAGAGGATGTCGATGCGTTTATCGCCAATCAATATTTTACCTGTGGCAGATTATTGGGATTTAATCGCAATTCAAAAATATTATCGCATATTAAGGAATCCAGCAAAATCGATATTATCAGTAAACTGTCCGCTTATTATAGTTCCTGTTCCGGTTTAACCAAAAAAATGCTTGATGTAAGTATTCACGGTGACGAACTATATCGTATGATTTATATGAATAAATATAACAAACAGATTCCGGGGGAATTTGAGAGACAGATTTATACAATATAAAATATAAAATCAGAGGAAAGAATAAAATTATAATAAAGCAGCCGGTTTGAAATATTTCAAACCGGCTGATAATTTATCAAATTCAAAATTTGTATTTTTTAAAAATATGTAGTACGAAAAAACAGTAAATTAATTCTTAAAACTATGAATTGGAGCAGGAATCCTGCCTGTTCTGCGGATAAAATTATCACAGGAGAATGTGTTGACCGGCATAATTGGTGCATATCCCAAAAGGCCGCCGAATTCTACAATTTCTCCGACCCCTTTTCCGATAACAGGAATAATTCTCACGGCTGTTGTCTTTTGGTTTACCATTCCAATGGCTGATTCATCTGCAATAATTCCGGAAATGGTAGAAGCTTTTGTATCTCCCGGAATAGCAATCATATCAAGCCCTACAGAGCATACACATGTCATGGCTTCTAATTTTTCCAGAGAAAGAGCGCCTTCTTTTACTGCATCAATCATTCCCTGGTCTTCGCTGACTGGAATAAATGCTCCGCTAAGACCTCCCACATAGGAAGACGCCATAACGCCGCCTTTCTTTACCTGATCGTTTAACATTGCTAAAGCTGCCGTCGTTCCCGGAGCCCCAGCTCTCTCCAGTCCGATTTCTTCTAAAATGTCAGCGACACTGTCTCCTACAGCAGGAGTAGGCGCAAGTGATAAATCAATAATTCCAAAAGGAATGTTAAGTCTTTTGGACGCTTCTTTTGCAACCAGCTGTCCGACTCTTGTTATTTTAAAAGCTGTCTTTTTAATTGTATCACAAAGTACTTCAAAGTTTTCCCCTCGCACCTTCTTCAATGCGTGCCGCACAACACCCGGACCGGAAACTCCTACATTAATCACGGCGTCTGCTTCTGTTACCCCATGAAAAGCACCTGCCATAAAAGGATTGTCATCCGGGGCATTACAAAATACAACCAGTTTTGCACATCCAAGAGAATCCTGAGATTTTGTCATTCTGGCAGTTTCCAGAATGGTTTCTCCCATAAGCCGTACTGCATCCATGTTAATTCCCGTTTTGGTAGAGCCAACATTGACAGAACTACATACGCGCTCTGTCTGTGCCAATGCCTGTGGAATAGATTTGATAAGTTTTTCCTCTGCCTCAGACATTCCTTTGCTTACCAGTGCGGAATATCCGCCGAGAAAATTTACGCCCACTTCTTTTGCTGCCCGGTCCAGCGTTTTTGCAATTTTAGCAAAATCCTCAGGAGTTTTACAGGCGCTTGCGCCGACAAGAGCAATAGGTGTGACCGAAATACGTTTATTTACAATAGGAATTCCATATTCTTTTGCGATATCTTCTCCGGTTTTTACCAAATTTCCTGCAAGCTTTGTTATTTTTTGATATATATTTTCATTCAAGGTCTCCAGATTGTCACTGATACAGTCCATCAGACTAATTCCCAATGTAATTGTCCGCACATCGAGATTATAGTTGTCAATCATCTTATTTGTCTCTATTACTTCAAATTTGTTAATCATTGACTTTCTCCATTCTCTATATTCTGTGCATGCTGTTGAAAATATCTTCATGCTGCATTCTAATACTTACGCCGATTTTTTCACCGATTTTATCCAAATCTTCAGACAATTCATGCACCGGCTTTGCCGCCTGATTACAATCAACAATCATCATCATATTAAAATATTCCTGTACGATTGTCTGGGAAATATCTAAAATATTGACATTATTTTCTGCAAGATATGAGCAGACGCCTGCTATAATGCCTACTGTATCTTTTCCCACAACAGTTATAATTGTTTTTTTCATAAGATTCCTCCTATCATAGATATTCTTATCTGTTCATTCCATTTAAAATTCAATCGTATCCGACGGCTCTACCTGACTGGCGACTTTTAATTCAATCTGTTCTGCAGAATAGTCGTGATTTCCAAAATTTATCTCATTTCTTACAGCCTGAAACGCCAGTTCCGGGTAATTATTTTCCTGACTTAAATGCCCCAGAATAATATGTTTCAACCGCTCTGAAATGATTTGGTTAATCAATACACCGCAGGCTTCATTAGAGAGATGTCCTTTGCTGCCCCAAATTCTCTGTTTCAGATAATAGGGATACGGACCGGTCTGGAGCATACCTAAATCATGATTGGATTCAATCAGTGCAGCGTCCAATCCTTTCATGGTATCAATCAGATGTCTATCTGTTTCTCCTAAATCAGTAATAACTGCACAGGACTTTCCGTCTCCGAAAAATCTGTAACAGACAGGATCCAGCGCATCATGGCTGGTATGTACCGGAAGTATTTCCAATTTTTTTATGAAAAAAAATTTATCTTTGGAAATAATATGATACAAATCTGTATCAATGGTGCCCATCTGAGCGTCTTCCCTAAGATATTGAATTGTTTTTTCTGTAGCATACACAGGAATTTTATATTTTCTTAAAAATACGCCTAACCCCTTAATATGGTCACTATGCTCATGTGTGACTACAATGCCGTCGATTTGTTCCGGTTTTGTGCCGAAATAAGCAAGCCCATCTTCAATTCTTTTTTTACTGATACCCGCATCCACAAGAATGGATGTATTATTCTGCTCTACGAAAATACAATTTCCCTTGCTTCCGCTGGAAATAGATGCCAGTTTCATATAAATACCTCAAAACTTCCTTGTCCATTTTATTGTATTTTGACTGCAATTTCAACCTATATTACAGGAATAAAGATATTTTTTTACAATAATATAGTAATAAGCCAACCCTTTCTGCGTCTTTTTCGGAGTCTTAGAATGAAAAAGAAAAAATTATTTTTCACATTTTTATGTCTGATTGCAATTACTATGATACTTGCTTTTCGGCAGACAGTAACAGAAGGTGTGACAGCAGGAATCAAATTGAGCATTTATTCTGTGCTTCCCTCTCTGCTTCCGTTTATGCTGATAACAAATATTATGATAAAATACGATTTATGCCAATATATCAGTTATTTATTTCAACCGGTATTGTCTAAATTATTTAAAATATCTTCCAACGGATGTTTTGCCCTGATTATCGGTTTTACCTGTGGATATCCGATGGGCGCAAAAGTAATAGGAGATTTATATCGGGAAAACAAACTGTCTCATTCAGAAGCCTGTTATCTTATTACATTCTGTAATAACTCCAGCATTACATTTCTGATTAATTATATTTTGTATTTATGCCTGCAGCATGAAATCAATGCTTTTGCTCTTATTTTTCTGATATATTTTCCGGCACTGATTACGGGATTTATCAATCAATTTCTGATAAAACCTGATATTACATATATTTCTCCTGTGGCAAATAGTAAAACAGATAACGGGAATCCCATTTTAGACACAATAAAATCTCTTGGCATCTTGTCTATGTATGTTATCTGCTTTTCAGTCATTTCACAATGGATTGCCTCGCTAAACTTTATTCCTGATTTTCTGCAAAAGCTAATTATGGGGCTGACAGAAATAACTTCCGGTGCACATTTTATTTGTTCTGGGAATTCGATAAATATTTATGAAATATTTCTGGTAATTTTATGTTCCATCTTCGGCGGGATGTCAATTCTATTTCAATCATTTGCCCAACTGCCGGATATAAAATTAAAAATTTATTATGTAATTGGAAAACTGGAGACAATAATGTGGGGCGCAATTTTATTTTTCATTTTATATTTTATCGGATTATTGTAATTTTTTGTCTGCTGTAAAAAAATAAAAAGCCGTAGAATAAAAATAAAAATTTCTTACTCTTCGGCTTTTATATATTTTGATAAAATGTTTTGGTTTTAAAGTAAATCTACTGTAAGATCATCTTCTTCACTGTAATTATTATCCGTATCATCCTGACCTCCCAGTTCTTTTCTGCTCTCAACAACTACATTCAGAGAACTGTTCAGGGATGTCATCAACGTATCCGTAGCGCTTTCAAAACTATTCATTCCTGTAGAAAGAATACTTTGAACATTAGATAAAATATCATCTGTATACTGCATAGCACGGGATCTAAGGTCATTGGCCTCTGTTGTAGCAGAATCAAGAATATTTTGTGCTTCCTGTTGTGCCTGCTCTATAATCTGATTTGCTTCATTGTAAGCTTTCTGCATAATCTCATGTTCGCTGACTAATTGATTAATATGTGCGGTAGCTTCAGAAATCATAGCTTCGGAACGTTCTTTTGCATCATTTAAGATAGCATCCTTATTTGCAATGATTTTCTGATATTTTTTGATTTCATCCGGTGTCCTAAGTCTCAGCTCTGCAAGAAGTTCATCAATATCATCTTTATTTACAATAATTTTAGATGTTGATAATGGCTGAAACTTACAATTATCAATATATTCCTCAATTTCTGTAATAATCTGTTCAATTTTACTCATGTTATTTCTCCTTTATTTTAAATTTATCATATACCTGTGAGATGACGGGCTCCGGTACAAATCTACTGATATCGGCCCCATAATATGCTGCTTCCTTCACTGTGCTGGAACTCAAATAAGCATACTCCAAACTGGTAGTAAAGAATATTGTATCAATCGTATCATCCAATACCATATTTGTCTGGGACATCTGCAGCTCGTATTCAAAATCTGTGACTGCACGCAGACCTCTGACAATAATCTGAGCGTTCATCTCTCTGGCAAAATCAACCAAAAGTCCTTCGAAAGACATAACTTCTACATTTGGTATATCTTTTACGACCTCTTTTAACATTTTAACACGATTTTCGACTGAAAACAACGGAGATTTCGAATTATTATTTAAAACTCCTACAATTAACTCGTCAACAATCTTTGAAGAACGTTTGATAATATCTAAATGCCCCAATGTTACAGGATCAAAACTGCCCGGATAAATTGCTTTTTTCATTTTTATCACCAATCACTTTCAGAAATATATGTTTATTTGTTTTATACTTCTTTTCTCTTATTCGGTCATATCCCAGACGATTCACATAGGAAAAATCTGTATCTAAAGAAGCCTCTACGATAATTAGAGAATTCTTATCAATTAAATCAGATTTTTTAAGAAAAATCAATACATCTTTTTCATATTCTTGGTGATAAGGCGGATCCATAAATACAATATCAAAATATGCGTGTTTTTGTTGCAGTTCCTGCAAAGCTTTATCGACAGATAAAAAATATATTTCTGCATCCTGTTCTAAACCGGTAAATTGAAGATTATGCCGGATACACTCTATTGCTTCCCTGTTGTTTTCTATAAAGACTGCCTTTTTTGCCCCACGGCTCAAAGCTTCGATGCCGATAGCTCCGCTTCCACTATACAAGTCAAGAAAAGATGCCCCGGAAACTGCATAATGAATAATATTAAACAAAGTTTCTTTGATTCGGTCTGTTGTAGGCCTTGTATTCATTCCTTTTACGGTTTTTAACGGAAGTCTTCTGGCTTTACCTGCTATTACTCTCATAAATCACCTGTCTATATAATATAAAAGCAAGCAAATAAATTGCCTGCTTTTATTGTTATAATTCTGCTTTTATTCTTCTGTTTCAGATTTTATTTCTTCTTCCGCTTCTTCCGGCTCTACATCTTCTTTTGATTCATCTTCCAAAGAAACTTCAACAGATTTTTCTGTCTCGTTTTCAATTATTTCAGCAGGAGCTTCATTTTCTTCTTCCTTGGATGGATTATCATCCTCCACAGTTTCCGGCTCATCTGCAACGTTCTCTGTTTCCACAACTGCTTCTTCCACGGCATCTGTTTTGATTTCTTCTGCAACCGGCTCTTCCATCGGCTCTTCTTCTGGGAGAAGAACTTTCATGCTCAGGCTGATTTTCTTTTCTTCCTCGTTAAAATCAACAATCTTAGCTTCGATTTCCTGACCGATTTTTAATTCATCTGACGGTTTTTCTACATGATGTCTTGCTATTTGCGATACATGAAGCAGGGCATCCACACCCGGCTCAATTTCTACAAATGCACCAAAATCTGTCATTCTGGCAACTTTACCTGTTACAATAACACCTACGGCAAATTTTTCTGTGGCATTTATCCAAGGATTGGTATCCTCAAATTTGAGACTGAGGGCAATTTTATCATCATTAATTTCTTTGATGAATGTCGTTACTTTATCTCCCACCTTGAAAACCTTGCGGGGATTTCCAACTCTGCCCCATGACATCTCAGAAATATGTAACAGTCCGTCCGCTCCGCCAATATCTACAAATGCGCCAAAATCAACGACGCTCTTTACAACACCTTCTACCGTATCTCCTACAGAAATTTTTTCAAATAAAGCTTTCTTTGCCGCTTCTTTCTCCGCAACAACAAGCTGCTTTCTGTCGCCGATAATTCTTCTCTTTCTTGGATTAAATTCTGTTATGACAAACTCAATTTCCTGATTCAGATACTTGTCCAAATTCTTTTCAAAAACATCGGAAACAAGGCTGGCCGGAATAAATACCCTTCCGCCTTCTACATCAACACTTAAACCACCTTTTAAAATCTGTACAACTGGTGCTTTAAGAACTTCTTTATTTTCATAAGCTTCTTCAATTTTTTTATTTGCTTTCTCTGCAGCAAGTCTTCTATATGATAAAGCAACCTGACCATCGCCATCGTTTACCTTGAGAACTTTAACTGTCAGTTCATCGCCTACTGAAATTACAGTTGTCAGATCCACCGGGGTGTTAGAGTATTCATCTCTTGTAAGAATACCATCAGCTTTATAGCCGATGTTTAATACTGCCTCATCCTCTCTTACACTTATTACCTTTCCTTCAAGAACTTCTCCATTATGAATCGTCTTGAATGTTTCATCCAGCATTTGTTCAAAACTCATTTCTGACATTCAGTATGAACCTCCTCAATAATATTCTTTGGGGTGGATGCCCCTGCTGTAATACCGATAGACTTCAATGATTTTAATTCACACAAATCCAGATCACTGACAGTCTGTATATAATATGTGTTATCACATTCTTCTTTACAAATATCATATAGCTTCTGTGTATTGGAACTATGTTTACCGCCAATGACAATCATAGCTTCCACTTTCGACGAAACTTCCTTCGCCTCAACCTGTCGTAAGTGTGTCGCATTGCAAATCGTGTTTACAACATTAATATCATACCCCTTTTTCTCTATAATTTCAACTAAATATTTAAATTTATTGTGGTTAAATGTCGTCTGTGAGACGATGCAAATACTGGAATCTTTTGGAAGGTCTAATTTTTCCATTTCTTCTTTCTGGCTGATAACAAGAGCCTCTCCCTTTACCCATCCTTTAATTCCCTCTACTTCCGGATGATTTGCGTTGCCGATAATCAGAATGATTTTCCCTTTTTCACTTTCTTGACGCACAATGTTGTGAATTTTTTTAACAAACGGACAGGTGGCATCCACAATCCGGACCCCCTGTTTTTCTAAAATATCATAAATAACTTTAGGAACTCCGTGAGAACGTATAATCACTGTCCCATTTTGGATGGTTTGTAATGCCTCGATACTATGAATTACCTGAACGCCCTTAGACTCTAAATCTGACACTACCTGCTCGTTGTGAATAATGGGACCAAACGTATAAATTGGCTTACTCCCCTTTGCGATTTCACTATATACACTATCTACGGCACGTTGTACCCCAAAGCAAAAACCTGCACTTTTTGCAACAGTAACCTCCATAAAACTGCTCCTTTTCTAAGGATAAAATATTTTTATAATTTAGTGACTTCTTTTTATTTGACAAGACTTTTAATCGTATCAACAACCTGTGAAATACTCATGTCTGAAGAATCTACAAGAATGGCATCTTCTGCCTGTACCAGAGGAGAAATTTCTCTATTCATATCCCGAAAATCTCTTTCCTCGATATCTTTTTCAATTTCACTCAAATCACATTTCTGTCCTTTTTGCATCAACTCGTCAAAGCGTCGACGTGCTCTTGTCTTCACACTGGCAGTAAGATAAATTTTTAAATTGGCATTTGGCAGGACTGCCGTTCCAATATCTCTTCCATCCATCACTACATTGTTTTTTTGTGCAATTTCCTGCTGCATGCGGACAAGTATTTTTCTAACCGGAGCATATACTGCAATAGCACTTGTCATATTTCCGATAATTTCCTTTCGGATTTCGCTACTGACATCCTCTCCGTCCAAATATACTTTCTGTGTATCGTTTTCATAGGCAAGAGAAACTTTTACCTGTCCGCAGCGGGCAACGACTTTTTCTTCCTCATCCGCCTGAATTCCTGCGCGGTAACATGCTAATGCCATGGTCCGGTACATTGCCCCTGTATCCACATAAATATATCCCAGTTCTTTTGCAACAATTTTTGCGATTGTGCTTTTTCCCGCACCTGCGGGACCGTCTATTGCAATATTATACATTCTTTTTCCTCCTAATATATACTACTTCCGGCCAGATAACCTGTACTCCAGGCAATTTGTAAATTATATCCGCCGGTAAGTGCATCCAAATCCAGAACTTCCCCTGCAAAAAAAATGTCAGGCTGTAATTTCGATTCCATTGTTTTAGGATTAATTTCTTTTACAGAAATGCCGCCTTTTGTAATTATGGCCTCATTATAATTTCTTAATCCCGAAATGTGAAGCGGTAATTTTTTTATTAACCGGATAAATCTGTCCCGTTCTTCTTTTGTAACCTCGTTTACCTTTTTGTAAGGATTAATTTCGGAACATTGTATCATAATAGGAATCATTTTTTTAGGAAGCAGCTTATCCAGCGAATTGTTGAAATTTTTGTTTTTGGAATGCTCAAAATCTCTTAGAATCCTTTTATCTAACATATCATAATCCAGCGCCGGTTTTAGGTCCAGATATGCAGTAAAATTATTTTCTTTCATCCGGTCACTGATATAACTGCTTGCTGATAATACCAGAGGTCCGCTGATTCCAAAATGGGTAAACAGCAGTTCTCCCTGTTCTTTAAAATATTCTTTCCCCCTATCGTCTACAATTTCCAGAGTTACATTTTTTAAAGACAGGCCCTGAAGATTTTTACAAAATTCTTCTCTGATATGAAAAGGTACTAAAGATGGATAAGTGGAAAGTACCGTATGACCCATTTCTTTGGCAAAACGATACCCATCGCCGGTAGATCCGGTAACCGGATAAGATAATCCTCCGGTAGCAATAATACACTTATCTCCATAGTATAAGTTGCCCTGTGTATCTTTGATACAGATTCCGTTTTGCGCCTGAATCTCTTGAATTTCACAATCGCAGTGGATATTGACACCTACCTGACTCATTATTTCTTTTAATCCCCGAATTACATCTGAAGATTTATCACTCTTTGGAAAAACTCTGTTTCCCCGCTCGACTTTTATCTCAATACCTGCATTTTCCAACATCTGACATACATCTTCACTATTCAGAGTATGATAAGCACTATAAAGAAATTTTGCATTTCTCATAATATTAGCAAAATGCGTATTCATATCTGATGCGTTGGTCAGATTGCAGCGCCCCTTTCCGGTAATAAAAAGTTTTTTTCCTAACTTCTCGTTTTTTTCGTATAAATGAACCTGATTTCCATTATATGCAGCGGCGATTGCAGCCATCATTCCGGCAGCTCCGCCTCCGATAATCAATACTTTGCTCATTTTTTGCTCCTGTCATACTGTCGTTTGGAATTACACCAAATTTATGTAATGGAAAAGGGACAGCACAACTGCCCCTTTTTCTCTGTTTTATACCGGATACGCTCCATTTTCTTTATCCGCCATAGCAGGATCAATTTTTGTCTGCTGTGCCTGACGATATTCAAAAAATTCTTTTGCCACCTGTGGAAAAAGAGCGTAAGTAAGTACGTCTTCTTCCTGAGTTTTCCACTGTGCACACTCTTTTTCAAATTTTTCCAGAGAAGGCTCGATTAAATCAGCCGGTCTGCAAGTAATCGGCTTTTCTTCTCCGATTGCTTTTTTCTGAACTTCTTTATTAAAAGGCTTTACGGTCTGTCCATATTTTCCCGCAAGTAAATCTTTTGCCTGCTGATTTACCATCTTATAACGTTCGCCCATTACGACATTTAACACGGCCTGTGTACCTACAATCTGACTGGAAGGAGTAACCAATGGAGGCTCACCAAAATCTTTACGTACGCGAGGTATTTCTTCCAGCACTTCGTCAAATTTATCTTCCGCTCCCATTTCAGCAAGCTGAGAAACAAGATTAGATAACATACCGCCCGGTACCTGATACAGAAGCGTATTGATATTAACTCCCATTACTTTTGGATTGAGCAGACCATTGGCAAGACATTCTTCCCGATATGGTTTAAAATGATCTGCTACTTTTTTTAGGATTTTCTGATCCAGACCGGAGTCGTATGCCGTTCCCTTAAATGTCTCTACCATAACTTCAGTAGCCGGCTGGGCTGTTCCCATAGAAAATGGGGAAATCGCCGTATCAATAATATCGCATCCGGCTTCTACTGCTTTCAGATATGTCATGGCAGCAACCCCCGATGTATAATGTGTGTGAAGGTCAATCGGAAGGTCTGTTCCTTCTTTCAGCGCCTGCACCAGTTCTGTAGCCTTATACGGCGTGAGAAGTCCTGCCATATCCTTGATACAAAGAGAATTGGCTCCCATTTCTTCTATTTTTTTTGCTGTTTCTTTCCAATATTCAAGAGTATACGCGTCTCCCAAAGTATAGGAGAGTGCAACCTGAGCATGCCCCTTTTCTTTATTGGCTGCTTTCACTGCTGTTTCAAGATTTCTAAGGTCGTTCAAACAATCAAAGATACGAATAATATCTATCCCGTTTGCCAGAGATTTCTGAACAAAATATTCAACCACATCATCTGAATAATGACTATATCCGAGAATGTTCTGACCGCGGAACAGCATCTGCAGTTTTGTATTTTTAAAACCATCTCTTAATTTCCGCAGTCTCTCCCATGGATCTTCTTTTAAAAATCTGAGAGAAGCATCAAAGGTCGCTCCACCCCAACATTCTACCGAATAATATCCTACCTGATCCATCGTTTCCAAAATAGGAAGCATTTCTTCCGTAGGCATTCTGGTGGCAATCAGTGACTGATGTGCGTCACGCAATATCGTTTCGGTAATTTTTACCGGTTTTTTCTCTGCCATTTCGTTTTCCTCCAAAAATATTATATGTTCTAAAAGATAATTATTTTTCATCCTTATATGTTTAGATTCCAAATATCGCCATAAATGTACCCGCAGCTACCGCAGTCCCGATAACGCCTGCCACATTCGGACCCATCGCGTGCATTAAAAGGAAGTTTGTAGGGTCTGCCTCTGCTCCCACTTTCTGTGAGACTCTGGCCGCCATCGGAACAGCCGAGACGCCTGCTGAGCCAATCAGAGGATTTACTTTTCCTTTTGTAATAATGCACATCAATTTTCCAAAAAGCACGCCGGAAGCAGTACCGATTGCGAAAGCAATCAATCCTAAAATTACAATTTTGATTGTATTTACATTTAAAAATGCTTCTGCAGATGTTGTAGCTCCGACACTGGTGCCAAGCAAAATAACTACAATATACATCATTGCATTTGAAGCAGTTTCCTGTAACTGTTTTACTACCCCGGACTCACGGAAGAGATTTCCGAGCATCAGCATACCTACCAGAGGTGCTGTAGTAGGTAAAATCATAACTACAACTATTGTAACAATAATTGGAAAAAGAATTTTTTCTAATTTAGAAACAGGTCGAAGCTGTTCCATTTTAATTTTACGTTCTTTTTCCGTGGTCAAAAGTTTCATGATAGGCGGCTGGATAATTGGTACCAACGCCATGTAAGAATAAGCCGCCACAGCAATCGGTCCAAGTAATGCCGTCTGTCCTAATTTTCCGGCAAGGAATATAGAAGTAGGTCCGTCCGCGCCTCCAATAATAGAAATCGCTGCCGCTGCCTTTCCTCCAAATCCCATAAATATAGCAAAAAAGTATGCCGTATAAATACCAAATTGTGCTGCAGCCCCAAGCAGGAAACTCTTTGGGTTGGCAATTAACGGGCCGAAATCTGTCATCGCTCCGACTCCCATAAAAATGAGAGACGGTAAAATACTCCACTCATCCAAAACATAAAAATAATAGAGTAATCCTCCGGCTTCCCCGTTGACCGGCTCCTTTATGATGTCCGGATACATATTGACTAACAGCATACCAAATGCAATCGGAACTAACAGCAGTGGCTCATACCCCTTTTTTATTGCTAAGTAAAGGAAAATGCAGGCAACTACAATCATGATATAGTTTCCTACGGAAAGACTCATAAATGCGGTCTGATTTACCAGATTTTCCATCGTGTCTATGAAATTCATAAGTTACCTCCGAATTTAGTAATAATGAAAATGTATTATTAATTCAATGTAGCAATTACCGTACCGGCTTCGAATGTGTCACCCACACTAAAAGCAACACTTGCTACTGTTCCGTCTTCCGGAGCAACGACTGAATTTTCCATTTTCATTGCTTCAAACACTAAAATTGTTTCACCTTTCTTTACAGCCTGTCCCGGATTTACACTGATGGACAGTACTTTTCCTGGCATTGGCGCTGTGATTTTAACAGAGCCTTCACTACCGCCCGTTACCGGTGCGCTGCTGGTTTTTGCAGGTGTGGATGCAGCCGTTGGTTTTGCCGGTTTTAACGGTGCTCCCGGAGTGCTGCCTGTCTCTTCTACTGTTACATCATATACATTTCCATTGACTGTAATTGTATAACTTTTCATTTTGTGATTCCTCCTAGATAATATAATGTCTAATATCGTCTTCTAATCGACCTTACGACAAAACTGTCCGTCGATATTTCTTCACTTGCTGAAATTGCTGCAGCAATCACCGCAATAAGTTCCGGATTTTCTGTCTCATTTTCTGGTGCCTTTGGTGCAGATTCTTTCTGCATCACTTCTTCTGTAACGGCAGCCATATTTTGATCTGATTTTTTCTTCTTTCTGGAAGCAGTCAATTTCGGAATCAGACTGAAAGATGAAATAATCCGAGAAATAAAAATTAATACGATAAATACTGTTCCCATTCCCAGAATTGTGTTCATTCCCGCCTGTTCTAGTTTTTCTCCCAGAGAATACAACGCTTCATAAGAAAGACTTGTCATGGTCATTTTATTTTCATTTTCTGGATCTTTTTCAAAAGTAGCTGTGGCAATGACGTCCCGTTTGCTGCCTTTTATCTGTTGCGTCAATGTGATTTCACCATTACTGATACTGATGTCATAATCACCATTCTCACCCTGATAAGTACCGCAAACTTCTTTCAAATCAGCCCAGGATTCCTTAGCGTCTTTTGCAAGATGCTCCACCAAAACTACCTTGTCTCCCCTGTATTCGTCCTGCGAAATACCGGTAGAATAATGAATTTCGGCATCAAAACATTCTTTGAGCTGTGCTTCGCTATAATCATCTGCCTCTTTTTTACTGCAGCCGGACATTACGATAACCAGACAGGATAAAGCGCAAATAATTTTAATGAATTTCTTCATATCCTCCTCCTATGAAACCGTTCCGTGTTTTTTGTCCGGTCTTTCTTCATATTTTGTGTATAACATTTCAAATGCACCGATAATATATTTTCTGGTATCTACCGGCGCAACAATGCTGTCCACATATCCTCTTGCGGCAGCAGACAGAATATCACCCTGTAGTGCCTGATACTGAGCTGTTTTTTCCCGAATCACAGCTTCTGCCTGACCGGAAGCAATCTCATCAGCATACATAATCTTTACTGCATTTTCCGCATCCATCATTCCTATTTTCGCTTCAGGCCAAGCGTAAACAATATCTGCACCGGTCGCCTTGCTGTTCATTGTCACATAAGCGCTTCCAATGGCATTTCCTACAATCAGATTTACTTTTGGAACAGTAGCCTGGGCAAACGCATACACAAGCTCTGCCGCTGCTTTTGCTCCATTTTTTTCCTGGCACATTGTAGTAGCATATCCGGTCACATTGGTCAATGTGAGTACCGGAATACTGAATGCGTCGCAGAAATTCACAAAACCTGCCGCTTTCCGGCACCCTTTCACAGTCAACTTTGTTTCAAAAGTATCGGATACCTTTCCCTCATCATCATATATTTTTGATCTGTTTGCTACCGCACCTACAGTGGCCCCGTTTAATTTTATGAAAGCTGTGACCATTTCCGGTGCAAAATCCTTTTTCACTTCCACAAGAAATCCATCGTCTGAAATACTTTCCAGTGCAAGTTTTGTATCTTCTGCACAATTTTCAATTCCCACAGCCGCTCTGTTTAAATCATCTTCGCTGTCCATATCCCATGCCTCATCTTCATTATGAGAAGGAAGAATTGAAATGAGTTCCCGGATGTCATTCAAAATCTCTGTCTCTGTACCTGTAAAATCTACATTTCCCGCTGTCTTGCTCTGAAATTCTGCAGATGCGCTATCACATAATTCTTTTCTGTTTTCATCCACTGCATCCGGAGAATTAACAAATAATTGCGCTTTTTCGCTTTCCATATATGTAAAATCGGAAAGTCCTGCGACAACACTCAATCCTCCCCCACAATTTCCGAAAATTGCTGAAATCTGTGGAATTACACCTGATGCCAGTGCCTGTTTTCTGTAAATCTGTCCCAATGCGTTCAAACCATCTACAGACTCCTGAAGTCTGAGACCGGTACTGTCAATCAGACCGATAACCGGCGCTCCCATTTTCATTGCCATATCATAGAGGTTTGAAATTTTTTTGGCGTGCATTTCGCCAATCGAGCCACCAAGTACGGTGGAATCCTGGCTGTATACATACACTAATTTTTGGTTGATTACACCATATCCGGTAATAACACCATCGGATGGAGTATCTTTTGCCCCAATGTTAAAATCTGTACTTCTTGCTTTTACCAAAGCACCGATTTCAACAAAACTGTTATCATCAAGAAGAGAATCAATTCTCTTTCTTGCTGTAACCTTAGCTGTTGTACTCATAATCAGTCCTCCATTAATTATTTCTTTAACTTTACGTAGTAAAAGCCTCCGGCTGTGATTAAAAAAACATTCACCACCATTGGCTGATTACTTCATTGACAAAACAAGATTTTTGCCTTATATAGATTAACCCTTTTTTTGTCAAATATCAAGTTAAATTTTCATAAAATAAAGGGTTAAAAACTTAAATTTATTATGCAGTACGAATTCTTTCGTCAATCCATTCCTGATTTACCGGTTTAAAATCTTCTGATTCAAAATAAACTTCATACCACACAAGAAATACGTATACCGTCCAGATTTTTCTACTGTTATCTGCTTTTCCTGCGCGGTGCTCTTCCATCAGTCCGACCAAAATATCCGTATTAAAATATTTTTCCGCCGCTTTCCCGGTCAGGGTACGCATTACTTTGTTATAGTATTTGTCCTCTTTCAACCAGACACGAATAGGGACCGGAAAACCTAATTTCTTTTTGTTGGCTGTAGATTCCGGAATATGTCTTTTTGCCGCAATTCGAAAAGCTCTCTTTGTAGCTTCTTTATTGCAGCGGAATTCAATAGGAAGTTTTTTAGCATATTCAAAGACTTTTACATCCAAAAACGGAACTCTTGATTCCAGACAATGTGCCATACTCATTTTATCCGCTTTTAAGAGAATATCGCCCTGAAGCCAGAAATTTGTGTCAATATACTGCATTTTTGCAATGTCATTCAGATGCTTTACTTTATCATAAGTAGTTGAGACAATTTCCTGTGGAGACATTGTTTTTACAGGGTTTTTCAGTAATTTTTCCCGCTCGCTGACAGAAAACATATTTGCGTTTCCAATAAAACGCTCTTCTACGGTTTTGCTGCCCCGAATCAGAAAATCTCTCCCCTTGATATCCGGCAAAAGTCCCGCAATTTTCGCAATACTTTTCCGAATCCATTTTGGTATTTTCTGATATCCTTTTAAAGATAAAGGCTCATGATAAATATTATAGCCGCCAAAAAATTCATCTGCACCTTCTCCGGATAACACGACTTTTATCTGTTCTGCGGCAAGCTGATCCACAAAATATAGCGCAATGCACGAAGGGTCAGCCAGCGGCTCATCCATATAATACATAACTGTAGGGATTGAATCAAAATATTCATCGCTGTCAATATTCTTACTGAAATTCTGTTTTTTTAATTCTCCCACCAGACTCTCTGCATATCTAATTTCATTGTATTGACTCTCCTTGTCCAGAAAACCAACGGTAAATGTTTTATTTCCAGGAAATTCGGATACTACATAACTGGAATCTACCCCACTCGAAAGAAGAGAGCCTACTTCCACATCCGCAATCATATGTGCATCTACCGTGTCATGTACCACAGCCTCGATTTCAGAAACGGTCTGTTCTAAATTACCACCCTCTTCCGGCTCCATCATTGGATCAAAATATCGTTCAATTTCTAATTTTCCGTCCTGATAAATCATATAATGTCCTGCCGGAAGTTTATAGATGCCCTTAAAAAATGTTTCCGGAAGTACGGAATACTGAAAGCTCAAATACTGTTCAAGTGCTTCTTCATTTACTTCTTTCTGAAATCCCGGAAATTCAAGAATCGCTTTGGTTTCGGACGCAAATATCAGATTTTTATCTGTCTTAGCATAATAAAAAGGCTTAATTCCAAAATGGTCTCTGGCACCAAACATCGTATTGGTCTTTGTGTCCCAGATAACAAAAGAAAACATGCCCCGTAATTTTAATAATAATTCTGTTCCATATTCTTCATAGCCGTGAATCAGACATTCAGTATCCGAATCGTTGGCAAACTGATGTCCTTTCTCTATCAATTCTTTTCTGAGCTCAAGATGATTATAAATTTCACCATTAAAGACGATTGCCACATCTCCAGTTTCATTGTACATCGGCTGTGCCCCATGACTTAAATCAATAATGCTCAGTCTTCTATGCCCGATTGCCGCATATTTATCTACATACATTCCCTCATCATCGGGACCTCTGTGGGCAATTTTATCCATCATCTTTTTTAATATTCCTTTGCTGTCTTTTACTTCACCGATAACTCCGCAAATTCCACACATACTTTTTTCTCTCTTTCATTGGTTATTTACAATAAGCTTTTATAATATCTTTTTTACCTGTTCTTCCTGAATAATTTCCTGAATCAGGACACGTTCATCCATAGGATATTTTACCCCTTTTATTTCCTGATAATCCTCATGTCCTTTTCCCGCAAGAACAATTACATCTCCATCTTTTGCATTTTGTATTGCATACCGTATGGCATCTTTCCTATCCGGCACGGTCACATATTTTCCATTCGATTTACGCACTCCGACTAAAATATCCTCTATAATATCCATTGGCTCCTCAAATCTTGGATTATCAGAAGTTACAATCGTAAAATCAGAAAGTCTGGATGAGACTTCTCCCATTTCAAATCTTCTGTCCCGAGCCCGGTTTCCACCGCATCCAAACACTGTTACCAGCCTTTTTGGATGATATTCTTTCAGACTGGTAAGAAGGCTTTCCAAACTCATTGCATTATGTGCATAATCAATCATCAGAGTAAAACGTTTGGAAACAGGGATTATTTCTACACGTCCTTTTACTTTGACATCTTTCAGTGCTTCTGTAATTTTTTTGATATCATCTGTGAAATGACTGCAGATTGCAATCGCACAGAGAGAATTGTAAATACTGAAAATTCCGGGTATGTGAATTTCTACCGGAAAATTCATCTTTCCACTCAATTGATAAGAAACACAAAGAGAGCCGGGGTTTGTAAAAAGCCGGATATTAGACGCTTTAAAATCATAATTGTCATGAATCCCATAAGTTTCTAATGTGCAGGTATGTCTCTCCAGAATCCGCTCGATAAAATCAGCGTCACCGTTGACAATCCCATGCCGGCACTGCTGTAACAGCATACTTTTCCAATAAAGATAATCATCAAAATTCTTATGCTCATTCGGACCAATATGATCCGGCTCAATATTTGTAAAAATACCATAATCAAAAACAAATCCGGAAACCCGGTGCAGCATCAATCCCTGCGAAGAAACTTCCATCACGACACACTGACAGCCTTTTTCAACCATTCTGGCAAATGTCTCCTGAATAATATAAGACTCCGGCGTCGTATTTTTTGCAGGAATGATTTCATTATCAATGATAGTCTCTATCGTTCCTATCAGTCCGGTTTTGATTCCCACTTGTTCCAATACCTGACGGACCATATAGGTAGTTGTTGTCTTTCCCTTTGTTCCGGTAATGCCTATCGTTGTCAGTTTTTCGGCAGGATAATCAAAATATGCGGCTGACATACACGCCAACGCATATCGGGTATCTTTTACTCGAATGACTGTAAGATTTGCCGGTATGCTTATATCTTCCATGACAATTACTGCCACAGCACCTTTTTTTGCCACTGCATCAATAAACTGATGCCCATCAAATCCAGCGCCGCGAATACATACGAATACGTCTCCCTTACCGACGTTTCTGGAATCACTCTGTAAATGACTGATTTCTATTGTATCATGACCTGAAATTACCTGATATTCAAGTTTTTCTAATAATTTACTTAATAACATTTATTTCTCCTCTGATTCAACCTCGTATGGAAAATTTCCGGTAAATACGGTTTTGGCCGGACCTGTCATATATACTTTGTCATTTTCCCGGTCGTACTCTATCAGCAAATCACCGCCCAGCAGCTGCACGTTTACCACATCTTTTGTCAGACCGTTTAAGATGCCTGCCATTGCGCTGGCGCAAGCACCGGTACCGCAGGCCAGCGTTTCTCCGGAGCCTCTCTCCCACACACGCATCTTTATAGTTGTATCGTCTATCAACTGAACAAATTCCGTGTTGGTACTCTCCGGAAACATTTCATTTTTTTCAAATTTTGGTCCAATCTGTTCAATATCCAGCGTATCTGTATTTGGAATAAATATAACAGCATGTGGATTTCCCATAGACACACAGGTAATTCGATATTCTAATCCATCGATAATAACCGGCTCATTGATGAGACGATTATTGGGAGATATTACCGGAATTTTATCAGCTGATAAGATGGGACTGCCCATGTCTACCCGCACTGTTTTAACCTTTTCATCTTCAACATGCAGTAAAAGCGTCTTAATTCCGGAAAGTGTTTCTACCGTAATTGTTGTTTTATCTGTCATTCTGTTATCATATACATATTTTGCAACACAACGGATTCCATTTCCACACATTTTTCCCTCGGAACCGTCTGCATTGTACATACTCATTTTAAAATCCGCTATTTCAGAAGGATGAATTATAATCAACCCATCCGAGCCGATACCGAAATGTCTGTCACTGATTATTCTGGATAATTGTTCCGGATGTTGAATTTTTGTTGTAAAACCGTTGACATATATATAATCATTGCCACAGCCTTCCATCTTTGTAAACTCCATAACGCCTCCTAAACAACATATTTTGTAAAAATAAAATTTTCATCCACTATATTTTGTGGTCACACCTGTTTTCAATATAACATATTTATAAGCATAAATAAAGTAATTATCAGGAGAATTAACTTTATTATTGAAAGAAAAAATAATTTATTACCCGCTTGATACAATAGGAATAATCATATTTTTCTACATTTTCCATAGCTATTATATTATGACTTTCTATTTTTTCATGATTGACATATATAGTAACGTTTCCAATTATGTTATTTTTCCTTATTGGCAGTTGATATTGAAACTCTGTTGCAATATCGATATCATCTTTCTGGCTCAGAAGCAGATTTGATTCTCCTTCTACCTGTGCTTTTATTTTTGGTTTTGTTCCCTGAGTTATGCGGATTTCTAACGTTCTGTTTTTTTCCATAACCTGTCTGAACTGATAATTTTCTTTTCCATATGACATAAGCGTTCTGGTATCTTTCCATTTATAAGTTTTATTTGGCGGCCAGCCACATGCCAGCACACAGGAAACGAAAAGGCGTCCGTTACTTTTAACAGCTCCCACAAAACAATATCCTGCCTTTCCGGTAAATCCTGTCTTAATTCCTATCGCTTCTGAATCCATAGTGAGAAAAGCATCTTTGTTATATACGGCAAAATGCCTTTTTCCTGTCAGGTCTGTAAAATTGTGAGATTTTGTATTGGCAATTTCTAAAAAATCTTTCTTTTTCACAGCATAAGCGCCAATCAATCCCATATCGTAAGCAGTAGAATAATGATTGTCGGCATCCAGCCCGTTTGGTGTGACAAAATTTGTATTGACTGCTCCAATTTCTCTGGCTTTCTGATTCATCATTTCTGCAAATTTTTCTACACTGCCGCCAACTTGCTCTGCCACAGCAACTGCAACATCATTATAAGATTCCAGCATCATTGCACGCAAAAGATCTTTCATATAATACTGCTCCCCTTTAATGATATTCATATGTACTTTTGGCATTTTCGCAGCTCTTTGTGAAACATTGACAATCTGGTCCGGGGAAGAATGTTCCAGAGCCACAATACAGGTCATGATTTTTGTTGTACTTGCCATAGGCATTTTTTTCTCAGACTCTTTTTGATAGAGAATTCTTCCACTGTCTCCATCCATCAACACTGCTGATTTTGCCTGCAGCTGTAAGGAACTATCTGAAACTTTCTGCTCTGATTCGTTATCTTTTTCAAATGCCGCTCTCGTAAGTATATTTTCCTGTGCTGAGACATATTTGATACCCGACATATGAAATGCACCGACAAAGCTAAGGCAAAAACAAACAATAACCGTAATTATTTTTTTCATAAAAATTCCGTTTTACTTTATCCATATAATATATGCTTTATCTTATGATATATTATATAAAAAAGAGATATCCCATCCAATTCCATGAGACATCTCTTATTAACTAATCGTTTGATTTTAATGTAATTTCTTCTTCCGCTTCCTGCTTAAATTCTTCCATCATGTCCGGACTTATCATTGGAAGATGATCCGGAGATTCCACACCGAATCTTCTCAAAAACTCTTCCGTGGTGCCAAACAGAAGCGGCCTTCCCGGTGTATCCATCCTGCCCACTTCTTCTACCAGCATATATTCCACCAGTTTGTTGATGGCAAAATCCGACTTTACTCCTCTGATTCGCTCTATCTCAGACTTTGTAATCGGCTGCTTATATGCAACGATGGAAAGGGTCTCCATCAGAACATCCGTCAACACCTGCCTTTTTGGCTGCTTGGCTACCCGGATTAAGGTCTCATACATTTCCGGTTTGGTACACATCTGGTATGCGCCATCCAATTCAATAATTTTAATTCCACGGGAAGAATCTTTTAGTTTTTCCTGCATTCCCTGAACTATTTTTTTCACTTCTCCGATTTTTAATTCCAGAGCTGCCGCTATTTTTGAAATTTCTACGGATTCTCCCATTGTAAATAAAATTGCTTCTATCTGTGCTTCGTAATTATTCTCCATTGTTTTCCTCTATTCTATTGAATCAATATAAATATCACCAAAAGTTTTATCCTGATGCACTTCAATTTCTCCTACTTTAATCAGTTCCAATATGGCAAGAAAAGAGACAATAACCTCTACTTTACTGCTCTGAGATTCCAAAAGCTGACGGAAGCTGCATCTCTTACGCTTTTTCAGTGTATTAGAAACATAGTGAATTTTATCCGGAAGACTGACTTCTTCCATTTCGATTTTTCCAAATTTGCTTCTTACCGGGTCTATTTTATCCACCTGTCTTTTTAATACCATTTGAAAAATCTCGTTTAATTTGGCTAAATCCACATCGGATAATAACTGATCCAAATTTACCGGAGGCTCATATTTACGCACCTCTTCCGGAACAGAAGGCTGTTTATACATGGATTTGCCCGCATAAACCTGCATATCTCTCAATTCCCCGGCAGCGTATTTATATATTTTATATTCAATCAGTTTCTCTACCAGTTCCGCTCTCGGGTCTATCTCATCTCCATTTTCATCAATTTCTTTTGGGAGCAGCATTCTGCTTTTTATATCAATCAAAGTCGCTGCCATGACAAGAAATTCGCTGGTAAAATCTAAATCATCCTTCGGCATATTGTTGACATATGCCAGATATTGCTCTGTTATTTCTACAATCGGTATATCGTAAATGTCAACTTTATTTTTTTCAATTAAGTGCAGCAGTAAATCTAAAGGACCTTCAAAAACCTGCAGCTTAAATTCCATTTCCATTCTTTTTTCTTCCTGTTACCTTTTATCGTTATGATTTTACAAAAAAAACTGTTATTTTTCAATAGATTTCCTTCATTTGAAATATTTCTGCATAATAACGGATTCAGATGACCTGAAATAACATCCCAATCAGTTTTCGGAAAGTATAAATATAATCTGCTTTTTCTACATTTTCTGTCGCCACAATCTGCGCCGATCCGATTTTTTTACCGTTTAAACTGTATTCTGTATTTCCAACCACATCTCCTTTTTTTACAGGTGCTTTGAGATTCTTCTGCAGAGATATTTTCGTTTGAATATTGTCCAGATTGTTTCCTTTTGTATCTACATACGAAAAACCATTGCTTTTTACATTTACTTTTTCTTTTTTGCCATTAATGACTGTTATATTTTTTGCATGAGTTTTCTTATCCTGATAAACTTTACAGTTTGAAAAGCCATAATGAATCAATTTTTCTGCTTCGCTGAATCTGGCTTTATAATCGGGAGCTGCCATAATGACGGCGATAAGCTCTACCCCGTCTTTTTCTGCCACAGTAGAAACACAATATTTTGCTTTGGAAGTGCTGCCTGTTTTTAATCCTTTTACGTATGGATTGGTTTTCAATAACTTATTTGTATTTGACAGCATAAACTCACTCTCTCCTTTTTGTGTCTTATGCGTAAAACTCTCCATCCATATTGTAGAATATTTAAATATCTCAGGATATTTCGTAATTAATTCTCTGGACATCAAAGCCACATCCATAGCGCTGGTGTAGTGATTGTCTGAATCTGTCAGTCCGCAGCAGTCCTCAAAATTGGTATTCTTCATCCCCAATTCTTTCGCCCGCTGATTCATCATTTTGACAAATTCCTCTTCTGATCCTGCAATATACTCCGCCATTGTAACCGAAGCATCATTTCCGGAAGCAACCACAATACATTTGATCAGCGTTTCTACACTTTGCTGCTCTCCTTCTTCTAAAAATACCTGAGAGCCACCCATACTTTTTGCGTGGGCACTCGTTGTAGCCAAATCCGTCAGTTTGATTTTTCCACTATGTATCGCATCAAAAATTATAATCAGAGTCATAATTTTTGTAATGCTGGCAGGACTTAGTTTTTCATTTTCATTTTTAGTTTTAATAACTGTTCCAGAGGAGGCTTCCATCAGAACGGAAGCTTTTACATTACTGTCGGTCTCTGTTTGTTGTTTCTCTCCAAATACTGGATTTGCAAACAGCATTACAAATATCATAATCATTCCGGTTAATCTTTTCATAAAAAAACTCCATTACACCTTTATATATTGTAATGGAGTAAAATAAAATTATGCTATTTTCTTTTATTTTTCTTATTCTTATTTGTATTTTGTGTAACGGAAGGTTTTAATTCCTCAGAAGTATAAATATATGGATCTGTCTTGCTTAAAACATGTTCATCAGAATTCTGCTGATAAACAGAAAGACTATCACCATCTTTCAAATCCGGATATTCGATTGACAGTGTATTTGGATCAATATATATCGTTTTTTGCTTTTCATCATTGATGTAAACCTTACTGTAACTTGTAAAATAATTGCCGTAAATATAAACCGTTCCTGCATCGTCATTGATTGGTGTAACAGAACTTACCTTTACTTCATCTAATCCCAGTTTTAATTCTGTCGGCTGATATGGATTTTCCCCGTCAGTCGCATAATTATCACCGTAAAGAAGGTCATAGGAAAGATTTCTTAAACCATCCCGATACGTTTCCGGATCATCATTTTTATGTGTCTGTGTATATTTATTAATTTTTCCGGAATTCATATTTAATCCCTCAAGAATTTTAGATTCCAGCTGATATGCTTCCAAATCTTCGCTTTTATAATAATTGTTTTTAAAATTGGACCAAATAACATATGGAGTCTCATAGACATCTCCATTTGTCAGGTCATCCCCTGTAATTCCAAAACTTGGAAGATGGTCGCCATACATTACAAGAATTGTCTCCTCGTCAAAAGTCTCTAATTCATGAATCAAAGCGCCAATAAAGCGATCCATTTCATAAGTCTGCCAAGCGTAATATTGATATTGATGTTTTACATCTTCATCTTTTATCCCTTTTATTTTAATTGGATAATTAAAATCTCCATCCTTTGGATAGCTTCCATGTCCCTGTACCGAAATTGTATATATGAAATCCTGTTTTTTTGTTGATTTTAATGCTTTCATGATATATTCCGTAAGAAAATAATCCTTTGCCCATCCCATTGGCGTAAAATCATCTATATTCATATTTTCAATAGAGGTAAATGTATCATATCCCAAATTGGAAAACACAATATTTCTCCCATAAAAAGTCGCTGTATTATTGTGAACGGCATGACATTTATAACCATACTCTTTCAGATTATAACAAATACTCTCGCAAGTTGTTCCCAGTAATTTTGTCTTAAACGGATATTCGCCCGGTCCAAAAAAGTCAAGATCAATACCAGTCATAACTTCAAATTCCGTATTTACTGTTCCTGCACCTACAATCGGCACATTCAAATATCCGCTGGGATAATTCTTCATTAGTTTTGTAAAATTCGGAAGTGGATTTTTTGATACTTTGATTTCCTTTAAATTCTGAATATTGAAAAAAGATTCCAACTGAAGAAAAATAATATTGGGTTTCTTTTTTGCCTTCGAAATTTTTTCCTCATTACTTACAATATTTTCAATCTGTTTATCGGAGTAAGCGTTTGGTTTATCAATCCCGGTATTAATCAGACTATTTGTAAAACAGTAAACAAATCCATATTCATAATATGAAGTTCTCAATTCACCGAATTTCAAAGAGATCAACTCAGAAGCAATACCCAGGTTGATGGCGCCGACACCAATGAAAAATATAATGATAATTCCAATGATATTTCTGATATATTTAATTTTGTGATTTACTTTCGGCGCTTTTAAAAATAATACAATCAGGTAAAAAATTCCGAGAAAAAAAGCAAGAATCACAAAACCGACCTGAAAAGAAGAAAAGTATTTATTGACCACGCCAAGAGCATTATCAATCATAGCCAAATCAGTAGCCGTAAAAGGAGTAACCCGGTTAGCAAGCAAAACAGAATTAGAGATTCCGAGCACAATCCAGATAAAACTAATCAGGGAAATTCCAAAAATTCTTCGCCGCATCAGTAAAGTGACAGAGAGCGTTATCAATATGATAAGAGAATTACAGATAAATACATAAGGTGACCCGATTAAAAAGTAAATCCCTTCCATAAAAGAATGTCTGGCACACATCTCAAGAAATAAATTAATGAGAAGCGATGTTACTACATACAGATAAATAATATGTTTATTATATGCTTTTTTAAAAAATGCTCTCGCAACTTTATAATTCTCTTTTATTTTATTTTTTAAATTTTTAATTTTCTCCAGCATCATGCCTCCCGCAAAAATATGTTATATGTTATAAGGTAATTTTATCTAACTGACTTGTCCCATGCTTTATCTGAATTCCAAAATTATCTGCGATTGTCTGCCCAATATCTGCAAAAGAATTCAAGATATGAAGATTAACATTTTTCTGTGTTTTCGCACCGTACATCAATACAGGAACATACTCTCTTGTATGGTCAGTACCACGGAAAACAGGGTCGCATCCATGGTCTGCATTTATAATCAGCAAATCATCTTTATTCATCGCAGCTATAATTTCAGGTAATTTCTGATCAAATTGCTGCAGGCCTGTCCCATATCCGTGCAAATCTCTTCGGTGTCCCCAGACTGTATCAAAATCTACAAGATTGGTAAAAATCAGTCCTTCCGGTATTTCTTTCATAAACTGCAGAGTTCTTGCGATACCGTCCATATTATTTCTTGTATGAACGGATTTGTAAATTCCTTTTTTGCAAAATATATCGGCTATTTTTCCAACCGCATAAACTTTAATATTCTTTTTCTCCAGCAAATCAAGCAGATTTCCATCTTCAGGCATTACAGAAAAATCTCTTCGGTTGGCTGTTCTTGTAAAATGTCCTTCTGTTCCGACAAAAGGACGGGCGATAACTCTTGCCACACAGTGCTCTCCCTGCAGGATTTTTCTTGCAATGCTGCATAAATGATATAATTCTTCCGGCGAATATATCTCTTCATGGCATGCAATCTGAAATACACTATCCACAGAAGTATATATAATCGGTTTTCGTGTTTTTAAATGTTCTGCTCCATATTGCTCCAGAATTTCAGTACCGGAGCCGGTCTTATTACATAGAATACCTGGTAAATTTGACCATTTTATGAACTTATCTATAATTTCTTGCGGAAATCCATCGGGATATGTTGGAAACATTTTTTCCGTATAAATTCCTGTCATCTCAAAATGACCTACGGTAGTATCTTTCCCCACTGATACTTCTTTTGCTTTTCCATAAATTCCCACCGGTCTGCTCTCTTCAGGAATTTTATCCAGACCATCTATATTTCCCAATCCCAGTTTTCTAAGGTTTGGTAAATCGAATCCGGGAAGTTTCTGGAAGATATGTCCCAGAGTGTCGGCACCCGTGTCATGATACTGATCGCTGTCTGGCAATTCTCCTGCTCCTACGCTATCCAAAATAATCCATATAATTCTATGAAACATAAAATATTCTCCTTCTCAATTAGTATACACCAATTTTTATAATATTGAAATCATTGTTGTGAGGAGAGATATGCGAATTTTTGTTGAATTATAAAGGAATTATGTTATACTATCCCTTAGAAATTTAGTATTTTAAGATAAAAGGAGACAACTATGGGAAGTACATTTTTTAGAAAACTGCCAACGCCTATGGAAATTAAGACTATGTATCCGGTACCAGAGGCAGTGGAAAAGAAAAAGAAAGAAAATGATGAAGAAATCAGGAAAATTTTCAGTGGACAGGAGGATAAATTTGCTGTCATTATCGGTCCATGCTCCGCTGATAACCAAGAAGCTGTAGAAGAATATATCTGTCGTCTTGCCAGAGTTCAGGAGAAAATCAAAGATAAAGTTTTTATTATTCCAAGAGTTTATACCAATAAACCCAGAACAACCGGAAAGGGATATAAAGGCATGCTTCATCAACCGGATCCCGAGAAAAAGCCGGATCTTTTGCAGGGTCTGATTACCATCCGTCAGATGTTCTTAAAAATCATGGAAGACACAGGTTTTCCGATTGCTGACGAGATGCTCTATCCGGAAAATGCAAGGTACTTTTCCGACTGTTTATCCTATGTGGCCGTAGGTGCAAGATCTGTAGAAAATCAGCAGCACCGTCTGACTGCCAGTGGACTGGATATTCCGGTGGGAATGAAAAACCCTACCAGCGGTGACCTTTCAATTATGTTAAACTCTATTGAAGCCGCACAGTCCTCTCATTCTTTTTTATATAGAGGATGGGAAGTTCAGACAGAAGGAAATGATTTGACACATGCCATATTGCGTGGCGCTGTCAATCAATATGGACAATGTATTCCAAACTATCATTATGAAGATATGGTCAATTTATATAAAATGTACACCGAAAAGGGATTCGCAAATCCTGCGCTCGTTGTAGACTGTAATCATTCCAATTCAAATAAACAATATAAAGAGCAGATTCGTATTGCAAAGGAAATCATGCACAATCGGAAACACTCACCGGAATTAAAAGGCTTTGTTAAGGGATTGATGATTGAAAGTTATATTGAAGAAGGCGCTCAGAAAATCGACGAACACTATTATGGGAAGTCCATTACGGATCCATGTCTCGGATGGGAAGATACCGAAAAATTGCTCTATATCATTGCAGAAGAAATATAATGAAACGAAAATAAAAAAAACTCTGGGAGAATAACATTTCTCTCGGAGTTTTTTTATTTATAACTTTTGAAACGGTATTGGATAACCGTTTCAAAACTTTGCTTCGCAAAGCACGCTCCTAACGGAGCTGGTTAAGTACGATTATGAAACACTTGATGTGTTTCATAATCTATGCTTTTGGATGTGCTTTCGCATATACTTCCCGCACTCTCTTATTTCCGGATGTCATATATATCTGGGTGGTAGAAATATCAGAATGACCCAACATCTCCTGAACAGCTTTTAAATCGGCACCATTTTCTACAAGGTGCGACGCAAAAGAGTGTCTCAATGTATGTGGCGTCAGTTCTGATTGGATTCCAGCTTTTTTCCCATATGACTTAATCAGCTTCCAAAATCCCTGACGGCTCATTTCTGTACCGGAACAGTTTGGATACAAAACATCGCTTTCCTTATGATTTCCCAAAAGTTGTTCTCTGCCATAAGATAAATATTTGATAAGAGCATTTTTTGCTTCTGTTCCAAACGGAATAAAACGCTCTTTCTTTCGGTTATGACACACAATATACTCCAGCTTAATATTCACATCACTGACACGCAGAGAAATCAGTTCTGTCACTCTCATGCCTGTCGCATACAAAAGTTCCAACATGGATTTGTCGCGCAATTCTTTCGGAGTATTTTTTGATGGTTGCTTCAATAAAGCATCAATCTCTTTTACCGATAAAATCTCTGGTGCTTTTTTTACTATCTTAGGTGCTTTCAAATGAATTGCAGGATTATTCTCTATTATTTCTTTTTTGCATAGAAAAGCAAAGAAGTTTTTCATAGAGGCAATATTTCTGGAAATTGTTGTTGGGGCTCTTCCCTGTTCCGTCAAATATGCAATATAATCCTCTAAATCTTCTTCTGACGCGGTTAAAATATTATCAGATGCTTTCTTTTGGTGAAGATATTCTGATAATTTTTTTAAATCCCTTTTGTATGAAATTTCTGTGTTGCTTGAAGTATTCTTTTCCATATGTAATTGTAAAATGAATTCTTCAATATAATTTTGCATTTTTTCCTCGCTCAACTCTTTGAATAAGAGTGTTGAATTCTATTATATAAGTCTTTTAGCTGAAAATCAAATGGATTTTTCCACCTGATATTTGTAAAAAAAAATGGGTTACATAAAAAAAGCACCATATCTACTAAATGACAAAAACAAAGATACAATATCTTGTAAAAAGCCTTAAAAATAAATTAGAAAAAAATTTTGAACGATTGTGCCGACAGCCAAAATTAAAAGACTAAAGATTTTATTTAAAACTCTTTTGGACGTTTGAAACATCATCAAAGCGGAAAAAATTTTAAATACTGACATAACGGCTCCGGATAATAAAAATAATACTTTCAGAGAAACCGACAAAACAATAAGTCCTGACATAATAAATCCCTCATAAAAAATAATAAGTAAAATAATTTTGTTTCTTATCCGAAAAAAAGATAAAAAAAAGATGAAAATTGCAAATTTTAACTGGATGATAAAGCTATAAATCAGAGAGTGAAGAAAATCCTTCCCCTCTAATTTTGTGACAGCAGAAAAAGAATAATCTATGCCAATATAATTATAAACCAGTGCTCCAAGAAGAACACCGGCACAAAAGGCATAGATTTTATAATTTGTCCATATGTGATTGAATTTCATAACCAGACCGGAAATATGTTTTTACAATATATTAATTTTCAGGCGTTTGTAGAACATATTTTAAATAATAAGTCATAATGGCAGATATTGTTTTTGAATCGTTTATCTCATTATTTTTAATCATTTCAACGAGTTCTTCTACCTGATATATTTCCAATTCAATATCTTCATCTGGATCCAGATGCTGTTCCCGCTTTTCCAAATCAAAAGCTACATAAACATCAATTTTTTCTCCCGAATAAGCAATCGCCGGCACAATCGTCTGCAAAAAAACAAGATTCCCTGTGCGGTAACCGGTTTCTTCTTCCAATTCTCTTGCAGCACACTGCATAGAAGGCTCTGATGCTCCTTCTTTTCCACCTGCAGGAATTTCCAATGCAAACTTATCAATCGCATTTCTCCACTGTCTTACCATAATAATTCTTCCATCATCCAATACCGGAATGACTGCGGCAGCTCCTTTATGCGAAAGATAATCCCACGCTACTCTGTTTCCTTCCGGCGTTATCACATCATCCCTGCAAAAATCTAAAATAGCACCCTGATAAACAATTTCTCTTCCTACCCGCTTAAATTCTTTCATAACCACTTCTGCCTCTTTCTTATTTGATTTGATTACATTTTTCAAAACATGCTTCCGTAGCAGAAAAAACTGCCTTGCGAAATCCGTTTTTTTCAAGTTGCTCCACGCCTGCTATCGTAGTGCCGCCCGGAGAACATACCATATCTTTCAATACCCCTGGATGGAAACCGGTTTCCATCATAAGTTTTGCAGAGCCTAACACGGTCTGTGCTACAAACTCATAAGCTTCTGCTCTTGTCATTCCGCATTTGACTACACTGTCTGCCAGCGCTTCGATAAAGAGAAAAACATAAGCAGGGGAACTTCCGCTGGCGCATACAACACTGTTCATTAATTTTTCGTCCACTATCTGCATTTTTCCAAAAGAAGTGAAAATTTTTTGGAGCATTTCCTCTTCTTTTGCATTAAATTCTTTTTTATCATAACAGATGCCTGTCATTCCCGCACCCACCATTGCCGGAGTATTTGGCATTGCACGGACAACCCTTGCAGAGGGAATCATACTGCGCAGCTGTTCTATCGTAAATCCCGGTGCCAGAGAAATTACAATATGTTCTGAAGTAAAATTGTCATTTATTTCTGAAATAATTTTTTCAAACATCTGAGGTTTTACTGCGAGAACAATATACTTCGCATCAGAAACCACCTGACTGTTAGAATTCGCATATTCAATCTGTTCCACTGCACGGATATGTTCCATTTTTTCTTTCGTATTGCTGTGAAAAATAATATCTTTTTTCTCTAAAATATTTTTTACACCTTTCAGCATTGCATATCCCATATTTCCCATTCCAATAAAGCCTAAAACTGCCATAATAACCCTCCATTTTTTCTTACAAGTATAACATAGTCCTGAACTTAGAACAATAGAATCACTTTAGAAACGGTAAAGAATAACTGTATCTAAACTTTGTTTCGCAAAGCACGCTCCTAGAAAAGCCGACCGGGCAGGAATCAAAACATAATAAAAGAGGAAACATGCTATGCACATTTCCTCGATATTTGTAGATGATTTATTTTGCGTAGTCAATGGCTCTTGATTCCCTTACAACATTTACTTTAATCTGGCCAGGATATTCCAATTCATCTTCAATTTGTTTTGAAATATTTCTTGCCATCAATACCATATCGGCATCTGAAACTTTTTCAGGAATAACCATAACTCGAACTTCTCTACCTGCCTGAATGGCAAAAGATTTGTCAACGCCCTCATAAGAGTTCGTAATATCTTCTAACTGTTTTAATCTGTTTGTGTATGTTTCGAGCGTTTCTCTTCTTGCGCCCGGTCTTGCTGCTGAAATAGCATCTGCCGCCTGAACAATGCAGGCAATCAGCGTCTCAGGTTCCACATCGCCATGATGTGCTTCTACTGCATTAATAACTGTAGCAGATTCTTTGTATTTTCTGCATAAATCAACACCAAGCTGAATATGCGTACCTTCCATTTCATGGTCAACTGCTTTACCAATATCATGTAACAGTCCTGCTCTTTTTGCTACCCGGACATCCAGCCCCATTTCAGCGGCCAGTAATCCTGACAAATGAGCTACTTCTATAGAATGTTTTAAAGCATTCTGTCCATAGCTTGTCCTAAATTTCATTTTTCCAAGTAATTTAACAAGTTCAGGATGTATACCATGTACACCAACTTCAAGAGTTGCAGACTCACCTTCTTCACGAATCATCGTCTCAACTTCTTTTTGTGCTTTATTAACCATCTCTTCAATTCGTGTAGGCTGAATACGCCCATCTACTACAAGTTTTTCCAGCGCAATCCGCGCCACCTCTCTACGAATTGGATCAAATCCGGATAAAACAACCGCTTCCGGTGTATCATCAATAATCAAATCAACACCCGTCAATGATTCGAGGGTCCTGATATTTCTACCCTCTCTTCCGATAATTCTACCTTTCATTTCATCATTAGGAAGGGAAACAACTGATATTGTTGCCTCTGCGACATGATCTGTCGCGCATTTTTGAATTGCATTAATTACTAATTCTTTTGCTTTCTTATCTGCTTCTTCCTTTGCCTGAGTCTCTAACTCTTTTACTAATTTTGCAGTTTCAATTTTAATTTCTTCTTCAACAGTTTGTAATAAATATTCTTTTGCCTGTTCGGAGGTTAAACCAGAGATTCTTTCAAGTTCTTGTACGCGCTGTTCGTTTAATTTATCTACTTTTGCTTTTGTCTGCACCAGTTCTTCTTCTATGGCTTTCAGACTGCTTTCCTTCTTCTCAATAGACTCGGCCTTCTTTTCAACGACCTCCTCTTTGTTCAGAACTCGCTTCTCATATCGCTGCACTTCAGCTCTTCGTTCTTTGATTTCCTTATCCAGCTCATTTTTTGTCTTGAGATTTTCTTCTTTTGCTTCCAAAAGAATTTCTTTTTTCTTAGCTTCCGCAGATTTTATGGCTTCATCAATGATTTCTCTCGCCTTTCCCTCTGCTGATCCTATCTTTTTCTCAACAATACTTTTTCTTATCAGTATTGCAATCCAAGCAGAAATCAAACCCACTATTACCGCTACGGCAACGCATATGAGGATTATCCAAGTAGTATTACTCACAGGAGCACCTCCTTATTTAATTTTCATTGTACAACACAACATATATATTTTACTTGATTCGTATTGTTATGTCAAGTAATGGTAATTTAAGAAAAACAAGATATTGTATATTTTTATGTTTAAATATAGAATATCTTGTATTTATTTACGATATTTTTCTATAGCTTCTTTTATTTCTCCGTATTGATATCCTTTTTGCACCAGATAACAATATAATTTCTGCAAGTCTTTTGTCTGTGCTAAATCATATTTGGATATCTTCTTTTCCAGCAATTTTTCCAAAGATTTTTTATCTGTATAACCACTATTTTCAAAGGCTTTTTCTATGATTTCTCTGGAAATTCCCTTCTGATATAAATCCTGTACAATCTGCTTTTTACTTCTGGTACCTGATTTGTAATCAATATACATGATAGCAAATCTATTATCATCAATCAGCTGATATTCTTCCAGATAGTCTGTCACCTTTCGGATAATGCAATCAGGATACATATTGTTTTTTAATTTATCAACAATCTGTTTTTTCGTTTTATAACTTCTGTCAAGAATATAAAGAGCCCTTTCACGGGCTCTTTTATATAATAATTCTGTGATTAATGCCAACATGTCGCCATCAAGGGTACAGCCTTCATAAATATGGTATTTTTTTATTTCGCCTTTGTAAAGTTGAAATTTGATTTCCTGATCTGTTATTACCTGTATCTTTTTCCCATTTTCTTTTAGTCCGATAACCCTGTACATCGCAATCCTCTGTTAATTATTCTTCTACGGGAGCAATAATATCATCCTGTGCGCTCTCCTGTTTTTTATTATCGTCATTAGAAAAGTAATGCGCCCTGACTTTTTGTTCCACCTCTTCCATAATATCCGGATGTTCGAGAAAATATTTCTTTGCATTTTCTCGTCCCTGTCCGATTTTTTCCCCATTGTATGCGTACCAGGAGCCGCTTTTTATTACGATATTGCAGGCGGCCGCCAAATCCAGAATATCTCCTTCTCTGGAGATTCCCTTGCCAAACATAATGTCGAACTCTGCTTCCTTAAACGGTGGCGCCACTTTATTTTTAACAACCTTTACCCTGGCACGGTTTCCTACCATTTCACCGGCAACCTTGAGAGTTTCAACCCGTCTTACATCCATTCTCACAGAAGCATAAAATTTTAGTGCTCTTCCTCCCGTCGTTGTCTCCGGATTTCCGAACATAACGCCAATCTTTTCTCTTAACTGATTAATAAAAACAACTGTGCATCCGGTCTTATTCATAATACCGGTAAGTTTCCGTAACGCCTGTGACATCAGTCTTGCATGCTGCCCCATATGAGAATCTCCCATGTCACCGTCTATTTCTGCTTTAGGTACCAGCGCAGCCACAGAATCAATAATGATAATGTCAACAGCTCCGGAGCGCACCATCGTTTCAGCAATTTCCAATGCCTGTTCTCCATAATCAGGCTGTGAAATATAAAGATTATCAATATCAACTCCAATGGCTTTAGCATAAACAGGATCAAGTGCATGCTCTGCATCAATAAATCCTGCCACGCCTCCTCTTTTCTGTGCTTCCGCAATCATATGAAGCGCTACTGTCGTTTTACCACTGGATTCCGGTCCGTAAATCTCCACGACTCTTCCTTTCGGAATGCCGCCCAGACCTAAAGCCAAATCTAAACTTAACGAACCAGTCGGTATCGTCTCAACATTAATTTTATTTGCCGGATCTCCCAATTTCATGACAGCGCCTTTTCCATGGGCTTTTTCAATCTGGGAGATGGCAGCGTCCAATGCTTTTAATTTTTCTTCTTTATTCATTTTTTGTCCCTTTCTATCGAACTTATGTTCGTATAATGCTATCATAATACAAACAGGCTCATATGTCAATTATTATTTTAAGTCAAATCTGCACCACAACTTAATATCTATTATTATAATTGTTATTCAAACACTATGCAACTTTTATTTTCTTTTATCTTATATCAGATAATATGTATAACATATTTGTGCAAAATTGTTTTCATACTCTTCTCTGATGCGTTTTCTGCTCACGCAAATTCAAACTCGTTTTATCCGCTGTTGCACTTCATCGCTTGTCTGAAAAATATGATAAGAAATTTTACTTTTCTTTAAAATAGACCCCATTTCGGGATTCTTATTCATAAACCTGCTGATATACACTATTTTCAGAAAAAAAATATCCCTCTCTCAAAGCATACAAAACAATTCATTTTATCGCTTCTCAAGAGGAATATTTTTTGATTACGACACTACATTTCTGTCAACATTTTTTCAATCGTCGTAATTTTTACGCATATAATCAAAATTCTGCTCGCATCTATCAGTTCATCCGGCGTTGCATAGGATGGCGCAATTCTTATATTTTTATCTTCCGGATCTTTACCATACGGATATGTAGCACCGGCTTCTGTAAGAATCATTCCCGCTTCCTTACACATCGCCACTGTTTTTTTTGCACAGCCCGGCATTACGTCTAAAGAAATGAAATAACCTCCTTTTGGATTGGTCCAACTTGCAATTTCTGCAGAGCGAAGTTCTTTTTCCAACATATTATGTACCGCCTCAAATTTAGGTCTCATTTTTTCAGCATGTTTTTTCATATGGGCTTTCACACCGTCAATATTCTTAAAGTATTTCACGTGTCTTAACTGGTTTATCTTATCATGACCGATTGTCTGAATACTCATCTGCTTTTTTATATATTCTAAATTTGCTTTGGATGCTGCAAGGGCTGCAACACCTGACCCCGGAAACGTAATTTTAGATGTGGAAGCAAACTCAAATACCATATCCGGATTACCAGCCTTTTCACATTCCTGTATAATATCTAAAATTTCATCCTGTTCTTCGTCATATAAATGATGAACGGCATATGCGTTGTCCCAGTAAATTCTAAAATCTTTCGCCGCAGGTTTTAATGCGGCCATTCTTTTTATAACAACGTCAGAATATGATATTCCGGTTGGATTTGCATATTTTGGTACACACCAGATGCCTTTGACTGCCTCATCCTCACGGACCAGTTTTTCTACAAAATCCATGTCGGGACCATCTTCTTTTAATGGGACATTTATCATCTCAATTCCAAAATGTTCTGTTATAGCAAAATGTCTGTCGTATCCCGGCACCGGGCAAAGCCATTTGACTCTATCCAGTTTGCACCATGGAGTATTCCCCATAACGCCATGTGTAAAAGAGCGTGCTATGGAATCATACATGATACTCAAACTTGCATTGCCGTATACAATCACATGGTCTGGTGTCGTTTCCATAATATCTGCCATCATTTTTTTTGCTTCCGGAAGGCCGTCCATCACGCCATAATTTCTGCAATCAAAACCGTTTGAAGCAGACAAATCACTGTGACTGTTAATTACATCCAACATTTCCATAGACAGGTCCAGTTGGTCACTTCCCGGCTTTCCTCTTGACATATCAAGACTGATTTTTGCACTGCATATATCCTGATATTCTTTTTTCAGTTTTGCAAGTTCTGTTTTCAACTCTTCCTTCCCTAATTCTCTGTAAGCCAACATATTTTTCCTCCATTTTTAATTCTTCAGTACCTTTATATTTTTTACAACATAGTCAATCATTGAAATAATTGTAAGGGCAAGAGAAATCCATATTAAAATCCATCCGATTACAGTAAATAATTTTAATGGAATATCTAAAATCAGAATGATAATCATGACCATCTGAAATGCCGTCTTAAATTTTCCCCACCATCCGGCAGCCAGAACAATTCCCTGATCCGCCGCCAGAATTCTGAATCCACTGATAAATAATTCTCTGCTAATGATAATAATCACAATCCATGCTGGAATTTTAGAAGGTGTCAGGCAGATTAAAGCCGCACTGACCAGCAGTTTATCTGCGAGGGGGTCCATAAATTTTCCAAAATTTGTTATCAGATTGTATTTTCTTGCAATTTTTCCATCCAGAAAATCTGTCAGACTTGCAAAAATAAAGATTCCTACAGCGATATAGTTATGGTAAGGTATCGCATCAACCAACATAAATATCACAAAAAGTGGGATACAAAATACCCGAAATACAGTAAGTTTATTTGGTAAATTCATTTTCTCCTCCTATCTGATCACATATTTCCCCGATAAGATCATAATCATTTGTTCCTGTGACCGTTACATTGATAAAATCACCGCTCATAAGTTCTTCATCCGTCATAATAAAAATATTGCTGTCTATACCTGATGTGTCCATATAAGTTCTTGCTAAATAAGCATTTTCTCCTGCAATACGTCCTTCCACTATCGCAGTCATTGTTTTTCCCAGATACGCCTTTGACTGTTCAAAAACAATATCCTGCTGTAACTGCATAATTTCATTATAGCGCCTCTGTTTTATGTTTTCATCTACCTGATTTTCCATTGTCGCAGCAGATGTATTTTCTTCTGCAGAATACGGAAACACACCCAGACGCTCAAATTTCATCTCTTTTACAAAATCCAACAGAATTTTATGATCTTCTTCACTTTCTCCCGGAAAACCGGTAATCAAAGTAGTCCTAAGCACTATATCCGGAATCTTCTCCCTCAACTTTCGAATAATCATACGCAACTGTTCTTCATTTGTTTTTCTTCCCATCTTTTTTAAAACAACGTCGCTGGCATGCTGGATTGGAATATCCAGATATTTGCAGATTTTATTTTCTTCTGCAATAACATCAATTAACTCCTCGTATATTTCCTCCGGATAGCAATAAAGTATCCGAATCCAATGGATTCCGGGTATCCGGGCAAGTTCTTTCAGAAGCGTATGCAGCGATTTTTTTCCGTAAATATCTTTACCATACATTGTAGTTTCCTGTGCTACAAGAATCAATTCCCGAATTCCCATCCGGGCCATTTTTTCTGCTTCTTTTAAAATGGTTTCCATGGGAACACTTCTGTAATTTCCCCGTATTTTTGGGATAATACAATACGTACAATGCTTGTCACAACCCTCTGCAATTTTGAGATAACCATATCCGCCGGATGTAGAGATATTTCTCGGAAGATTTTCTGCCTCAGGTCTATTGATATCCTCCATACATACAATATTATTTTGGGTTGAAAAAAAGTCCCGCAGCGCAGTGGCTATCTGATCAATCGCAGTAGTCCCGATACAGATATCTATCTCCGGAATTTCTGTTTTTATTTCTTCGGAGTATCTCTGTGCAAGACAGCCTGTCAGCACCAGAACACGGCATTTTCCTTCCTGCTTGTATCTTGCCATATCAAAAATTGTATTGATACTCTCTTCTTTTGCATCATGAATAAAACAACAGCTGTTGATAATTATAATTTCTGCCTGCGTCTCCTCATCTGTAAACTCATATCCTTCTTTTGCGAGTATTCCCGACATATGTTCTGAGTCTACAAGATTTTTATCACAGCCTAAAGATATAAAAAGTACCTTCAAAATTTCTCCTTATAAAATCAAAATCCGTGCATAGAAAAAAGTGCCTTCAGACACTTTATTCTTCATCATCTCCCAAAATTTTTATTTTAGAATTATAAAGTTCTTCTATCGCTACAGATAAAGCTTTTCTTCCTTCTGTATCTCCTATGAGTGGGGCATCTCCTGAAATAATCTGTCTTGCTCTTTTTGAGGTGGCCATCACAATAGAGTATCTGCTCTGCACTACCGGCTGTTCCCCATCCTCTACCTCACTGTTTGCGACCTTCATTAAATCTGAATATGATGGATGTAACATGGCTAATCTCCTTTCACTAATCTTAATATATCATTTTTTATTGTCAACACCTGTTCCCTGTTCAAAACATGGGGCGAAGCATTTTTTATAATTTTATCTACATTCTTGGCACACGAAGCTACTGTATCATTTACTACAAAATACTCGTAATTTTCTAAAAATTGTGTTTCTTCCGCAGCTTTTTTCAACCGCTGCGCGATGACTTCAGAACTTTCTGTCTGCCTCCCAATAAGCCTTTCCTTCAAGGTGGCTCCATCCGGTGGGAGAATAAAAATCATAACAGCATCCGGTATTTTTTCTTTTACTTTCAATGCACCAACCGTTTCTATTTCAAGAATAACATTCCGGCCCGCCTGAATATTTTCAATAACAAAATCTTTCGGCGTTCCATAATAATGTCGTACATAATTTGCATATTCCAGCAGCTTATCCTGTTCTATCATTTTTTCAAATTCACTCTCAGAAATAAAATGATAGTGTATCCCATCTATTTCTTTTTCTCTTGGCTGTCTGGTGGTCGCTGAGACAGAAAGCACATAATCCTTATAATGTTCCAACATATATTGGATGACTGTGCCTTTTCCCACACCGGAAAATCCGGAAATAATTAACAACTTCCCTTCCATCATCTCAATTCTCACTTTTATTCTATATTTTGTACTTGTTCTCTTATCTTTTCAATATCTGTTTTCAACGCAATCGCTCTGTCTGATATTTCAGCATCTGTTGTCTTGGAAAGCGTAGTGTTAGCTTCCCTGTTCATTTCCTGGGCAATAAAATCTAAGCGTCTTCCTACTGTCCCGCCCTGTATCAGGTCCTGTTTCATTGCTTCGATATGACTGTGAAGCCGGACCAGTTCTTCATCGACACAAATCTTATCTGCAAAAATAGTAACTTCCTGAACAATTCTGCTCTCATCAATCTGAACATCTTCCAGCAGTTCTTTTATCTTCGTCGTAATCTTTTCCTTATATTCTTTAATAATCAATGGGGACTTTTCTTCAATAAATTGTAGATTAGAAAGCATAGCGTCCAATTTGGCAATTAAGTCATGTTTTAAACTCTCGCCTTCTGCTTTCCGTGCTTCTATCAGTTTATCTGCCGCACCGTCCACCGCTTCCAATACTAAAGCTTTTACTGTTTCCTCATCTTCCGGCTGATTTTCAATCGTAATAACATCCGGACTGCGCATAATATGGCTGGTTTTAATATCATTTTCAATGCCTAATTCGTTGCTAATGTTTACATAGCAGTCAAAATATTCTTTTGCCAAAGCTGAATTATACTGAATACACTCATTTCCCTGTCCCATATTTTCATAGGTGACAAATATATCCACTTTGCCCCGCTCTGTATATTTTTTCATCTCATTTCTAATATCGTTCTCAAGAAAGTTCAGTTTTCTTGGTACTTTCACTCCCAGTTCCAAGTATCTGTGATTTACAGATTTCATCTCAACTGTTATCTTTCGATCGCCTTTTGAAACTTCACATCTGCCAAATCCTGTCATACTTTTTAACATCATAACCACCTTTTTTCTTGAGACCAGCCCATAATCCATCTTATTATAATTCATAGAGGGCATACCGTCAAGGTTGACTTAATGGGTATTTGATAATAAAATTTTAAAGAAACGAACATATTTATGAACAATTTGGAGTAAATATTATGGCATTTGACGGAATAACTGTAGCCGCTTTGGCAGCAGAATTGAATGAAAAATTATGGGATGGACGAATTTATAAGATTGCGCAGCCGGAAACAGATGAACTTTTTCTCACTATTAAGGCCAACAAGACACAGTACCGCATATTAATCAGCGCGAATGCGAGTCTTCCACTCATCTATCTGACTGACACCAACAAACCTTCTCCCCTTACAGCACCGAATTTCTGTATGCTGCTTCGAAAACATATCAGTAACGGACGAATTGTCAGCATACGGCAACCCGGACTCGAAAGAGTGCTGGACTTTGAGATTCAGCATCTGGATGAACTGGGGGATATCAGAGTAAAACATCTGATGGTGGAACTGATGGGAAAACACAGTAATATCATTTTTACAGATGACAATCATACAATCATTGACAGTATTAAGCATGTAACTTCTGTTATGAGTTCAGTGCGCCAGGTACTCCCCGGAAAATCTTATTTTATTCCGGAAACATCAGAAAAGAAAAATCCGCTGGAAGCACAACGGGAAGATTTTATGGATACCGTCTTTTCCAAACCAATGCCTTTATCCCGCGCATTATTTACTTCATATACCGGTATCAGTCCGGTAGTTGCTGAAAGTATCTGCTATGAAAATAAATTGGATTCTTCTGTTCCGGCAAATGTATTGCCGCGAGGAGATCAGAATATTATCTGGATTAGTTTTCATCAATACATTCAAAAAATAAAGGAGGGTAAATTCCATCCGGTCATTTATGAAAAACAAGGAAAACCGGAAGAATTCTCTGCCATTTCTCTCTCCTCCTATGCGGATTGTGATGCAGTAGAATACGACAGCATCAGTGTATTGCTGAAAAATTATTATGAAAAAAAGAATCTTTATACGCGTATGCGGCAGAAATCAGCAGATTTGAGAAAAATAGTTTCCACCACCTTAGAACGGGAACGAAAAAAATACGACCTGCAGTTAAAACAAATGAAAGATACCGAAAAGAGAGAACAATTCAAAGTATATGGTGAATTGCTGAGTGCCTACGGTTATTCTATCGCGCCAGGGACTAAAACTTTTGAAACAGTCAATTTTTATACAGGAAAGCCGGTAAAAATCACTTTGGATGATTCCATTACTCCGATTGAAAATGCAAAAAAGTTTTTTGAAAAATATACAAAATTAAAACGTACTTATGAAGCCCTGCGTGAGATTCTTCAAACAACGCACCATTCTATCGAATATCTGGAATCCGTTCATGTAGCGATTGATATGGCAACAACAGAAGATGATTTAAAAGAAATTTCAAAAGAATTGTCACAGACAGGTTACATCCGACACAAAAATACTTCTAAAAACAAAAAAGATAAAATAAACAGCAAACCGCTGCATTTTATCTCAGAAGATGGTTTTGATATATATGTAGGAAAAAATAATCTGCAGAACGAAGAATTAACCTTTAAAACGGCATCCGGAAATGACTGGTGGTTTCACAGCAAATCATTTCCCGGCTCTCATGTTATTGTAAAATGCAACAATCGCGAATTACCTGATAAAACTTTTGAGGAAGCTGCCCGTCTCGCAGCCCATTTTTCAAAAGGTGCTTCTCAGGATAAAGTGGAGATTGACTATACTCAAAAAAAACATATTAAGAAAGTTGCCGGAGCGATGCCCGGCTTTGTCATCTATCACACAAATTATTCTATGTCTATTTCTCCTGATATTTCAGAAATCAGAGAGCTGAAAGAAAAATAATTGAGTAAAACAGAAAAAGGTGACTGGATCTCTCAAAATCTGAGTATCCGTCACCTTTATTTTTCTTATTTTAAGTCAGTTCACTGCTAATTATCTCAGCAAGTCTTCATATAATTGAACGTATTTATCTGCTGATGCTTTCCATGAAAAATCCATATCCATAGCTCTTTCTACCATTTTGTTCCAATCGCGTTTTTTATCATAGAAAACATGCTCTGCATATCTTACGGCTCCCATCATTTCGTGTGCATTATAGTTGCTAAACGAAAATCCTGTTCCGGTATTTTCATATTCATTATATGGCTGTACGGTATCTTTTAATCCCCCTGTTTCACGCACAATCGGCAAAGTTCCATATCTTAAGCTCATCAGCTGGCTGAGACCGCATGGCTCAAACAGGGATGGCATAAGAAACACATCACATGCCGCATATATTTTATGGGAAAGTTCTTCTGAATAATAGATATTGGCAGATACATCCCTGCTATACTTCCAATCAAAATGACGGAACATGTTTTCATAGCGTTCTTCTCCCGTTCCCAGAATTACAAACTGTACTGCATCCTGGCACATTTCATCCATTACACAGGCAATTAAATCCAAACCTTTCTGATCCGTCAGTCGGCTGACAAGACCAATCATCATTTTCTTTGGATTTATTTCCAATCCCAATTCCTTCTGTAAAGCTGTTTTATTTTTAACTTTTTCTTTTCTAAAATTATCTCTGGAATAATTTTGTGCGATAAAGTGGTCTGTGGCAGGATTATATTCATCATAATCAATACCATTTACAATTCCTCGCAGGCAATTTGATCTGGCACGCATTAGTCCATCGAGACCTTCTCCATAAAATGGTGTTTTTATTTCCTCTGCATATGTGTCACTGACGGTAGTAACCATGTCTGCATAAACGATGCCGCCCTTTAAATAATTTGCATCATCATAGTCTTTTAGTTTATCCGATGTAAAGTAATAATCCGATAAACCGGCGATATCTTTTATCGTATCAATATCCCATACTCCCTGGAATTTCAAATTATGAATCGTCATAATGGATTTAATTCCTTTATAGAAATCGCCATAAGAAAAACTGTCTTTCAGATATACTGGTATCAATCCTGTCTGCCAGTCATGACAGTGAATAATATCCGGGCGAAAATCTATAATTGGCAGTGCAGATAAAACTGCTCTGGAGAAAAATGCAAATTTTTCTAAATCATATCGGATATCGCTGTATGGTTTTGGTCCGGCAAAATAGTATTCGTTGTCAATAAAATAAAATTTTACCCCCTCATATTCCATTTCCATAATTCCTACATATTGTCTTCTCCAGCATAGATCCATGTAAAAATGATTGATGTAATTCATCTGATTTTTCCATTTTTCATCAATGCACATATACTTTGGTATCATGACCCTTACATCATACTCTTCCTTATTGAAGCATTTTGGGAGAGAACCTACCACGTCTGCCAGGCCTCCTGTCTTAATAAACGGTACACATTCTGATGCTGCAAACAATATTTTTTTCATATCGAAACCTCCAGGTAATATTTTCTTATGTATATTTTACTAAAAATATAAAACAAATAAAAGTACTATTTATCTGCATTTATACTCTAGTCTTATTTTATCTGCAATCAAAGCAATAAATTCAGAATTTGTGGGTTTTCCCTTTTCAGCGTTAATCGTATAGCCGAACAGTTCGTCAATCGTATCCATCCTCCCTCTGTTCCATGCCACTTCAATCGCATGTCTGATGGCTCTTTCTACTCTGCTGGCAGTTGTCTGAAATTTCTTTGCGATTGTCGGATAAAGAATTTTTGTAATAGAATTAAGCATATCTGTATCGTTGACTGACATGATAATTGCCTCTCTTAAATACTGATATCCTTTGATATGAGCAGGAACTCCCACGTCATGAATAATTGCTGTGACGTCACTTTCGATATTCCGCTCCATAAATTGCTTTTTATCTTCTCTGGCCGCAATAATTTTCTTGTTTTCCGGCATACGTTTCTGATTGTCCCTTGTGCTTTTTACCCGGTCTACAATCATATCTGTCTCAAACGGCTTCAGCATATAATATCCTGCCCCAAGATTAAAAGCATCCTGGATGACATTTTCATTGCTGATGGCTGAAGTGATTATGAAAAAAGGACGTTTTATCAGAGATCCGTCATTATAAATTTTATTCATCAGAGACAACCCGTCCATCTTTGGCATAATCAAATCCAAAATAACGACATCAGGACTGCTTTTGCGTATGAGTTCATAGGCTTCCTCTCCGTTATGTGCTTTTCCGATTACGTTAATCTGGTTATCCTCCGATAGAATTTCACAAATATTATCTATGATCTTTTCGTTGTCATCCACTACTGCTACGTTGATTTTTTCAATACTTTTATTCATCTTTCCTCCTGTTTATTGTCAAAATACAGTACTGTTTGAATTCTTTTGACAAATGCAATTATAGTTTGTAATTTCATGTTATTCAACCGAAACAAATCGCATATTTTCCCATATTTCGACAAACAGGTTTACATATCTAAAATTATGTAACACAATCAGATTATTTATCCTAAATTTTCTAAAATAAAAAGTCGATAAAAGTACAATTTGGTCAACAAAAAAATCAATTCATATATACAACCATTTTTTCTTTTTCAGATAATTCAATGATATATCCGTCTCTGAGTTCATAATATACTTTTGGTTTTAAGAGAGTACCGTTTACTGTAGTTCCATTGGTGGAATCATAATCAGCTACGCGGTATTTTCCATCTTTATACGAAATTACTACATGAATCTTGGAAATGTAAGTTTCCGGAATCGTAATATCAGCATTTTCTCTTCCAATAGTAAACGGCACCTTATCAATCGGATACTTTCTGTTATTATAAATAACCATAGCATCCATTTTTTGTGGGGTAACAGTTTTGCTATAATGCTTTGTGACGGTATGGGAAACCATATCTTTTTTCTTTTTTAACTCCAAATGATATTCCGTGAACGGATTTAATACCATTCCTCTTAACTCTTCACATTCATTCATAAAAGAATATGCAAAAGTCGCAGGAACTTTTATCATAGAAAATGTATTCATATACTCCTGTGGAATCTGCTCATAAGATGTAAAAACCGGAAGGAGTCTGGCGCGGTTTCCGTCCTTTACAATATCCGGTCTGAGAGATACGTTTTCAATACTTTCTCCGAATATTTCCGCCTCTTCAAAACCTGATTTCATGGCCATAATAATGTCTGCATTCTGTAAAAGATTTACAATTTCTTTCTTTTTGACCTTTTTTTCCGGTTTCTTGTTGTATTTTTTGATCAGGTCTTCTATCTCATAGACCAATTCCATATTATTTTTTGCCATTTTTTACCCCTTTCTTACTTTAAAGACATTATACTACATTTTTTCATATATTTCCTCTTTTTTTATTCTTTTATATATTCCAGCATATTTTCTGTCAATATTGCATATCCCTTTGTAGGCTCATCTACCATTACATGAGTCACGGCACCCACAATTTTTTCATTCTGTATAATAGGGCATCCACTCATTCCCTGTACAATTCCATTTGTCTTTTCCAGCAATTTTTTGTCCGTAATTTCAATCACCATATTTTTTTCTTTATTATTTTTATTGATTTCCAATATATTAATATCATATTGCTGTACTTTCCCCTCATAAATAAACTGAATCTTTGCTTTTCCTGTCTGTACATCCGAATGTAATCCCACTTCCATTTTTTTCAAATGATATTTTTCATAAATATTTGTATTGACACTGCCAAACAAACCACTATTATTATTTTCATAAATACTTCCAATAATATTACTGTCATTATAGATAATTGTCCCGCATAATCCTCCCGGTTTTCCTTTTTCTCCTTTTTTTATTCCCCAGATATTTGCCTTGTAAATAATTCCATCATGACTGGATAATAATTTTCCGGTATCTACATCACTGATTCCATGTCCCAAAGCTGCATACTGGTTATTTTCCGTAATAAATGTCATGGTACCGATTCCCTGGGAATCATCTCTTACCCAAATGCCGAGCATATACGCATCGGACTGGTTTTTTACAGGTTTAATATTTACTGTTTTAAATGTATTTCCGCTTTTTAAGGTAAGACAGACTTCCTTACTTCCGTTTTCATTAATTAAGTAGGACAACTGCGATTTATTACTGACGCGGATATCATTGAATTTAACAATATATTCTCCCGGATTTACTTTTCCTTCGGCAGGTGAGCTTGTATTTCCATTGTAATCCGTAATTTCACCCACCTGTATCACCATAACTCCCTGAGTCTTCAAATATAATCCCACCGGAAGACCGATGGGGTAGGCATATTTTTTCTCTATGACTTTTACTTTTGTATTTTTTAAAGCAATAATGCCAAACAATTTATAAGTCCCTTGATAATCTCCCACATTGCCGGATTGTATATCATTTTTTCCTGTTAAATGTATTTTATTTTTATGGTCTACATCCAATGATACCGGAATAGAAAAATTATATTTTGTACTTTGATTAGAGTTCACAAAAATTGTATCAGGAAGATTATTATTAATATATAATATTCCTGATACGATAATAATTAATATTGCAGTTAAAATTGAAACAATCAGACAGTTTCTATAGATACTTCTCATCACAATTCACCATGCCTTATCTGCAGAGCCCGCCGGCATCTGTAAGGCGCAAATCAGGAGTTGAAAGAGTGATTTGCATTATATTTCCTTTCCTCTATATTTCTTTCAACTATATTTCATCAAAAGATTTTCTTTTTTCTTGATAAATAAAGTTTCAAAATCATTTCAAAAAAAGAAGGAAGACCTTTGTCCTCCTTCTTAATATTCCAAATATATTTTGTTTAAACCAAGTTACATTTTGTTCTGTCTGCCATATCTTTCATCTGTCGCGCATGTGTTATTGCTGCCTCCGTGATTTCACCGCCACTGCTGATTCTGACCATTTCACGAATGGATGCTTCTCTGTCCAGTTTGCAAATATCTGTTATTGTTGTATTATTTTGCAATTTTTTTTCTATCAGAAAATGTTCGTCTGCCATGGCAACAATCTGCGCCAGATGAGAAATGCAGATTACCTGATGCTTTTTGCTGATTTTTGCCAATTTTTCTGCCACCATCAAAGCTGTTTTTCCACTGATTCCGCTATCTATTTCGTCGAATATTAATGTTTCTATCTCATCTTCATTCGCCAAAATAGACTTTATTGCCAGCATAATTCTGGATAATTCACCGCCGGATGCCACTTTTGCCAACGGTTTTAATGGCTCTCCCGGATTGGTGGAAATCATAAATTCCACAATATCAAATCCGTTTTCTGTAATATTTTCCCTTTTTGTAATACGAATCTGAAATTCTACGGCAATAAAATTAAGATCCGCCAGGGCTTCCTTAATCAGCTGTTCCAGCTTTTTTGCCGCCGCTTTTCTGCGCTCTGATAACTGTATACATAAGTTATTCAGCTGGATTTTAGATTCTTTCATTGCTTTTTCAACCTGTTCCATCTCCTCATTATAATGAAGAAGACGGTCAAGATATTTTTGTTTTTCCTCCTGATAATGCAGGATTTTTTCGATACTTCCGCCATATTTTAATTTCAGATGATTGATGATATCCAATCGTTCCTCTACCTGCCGAATTCGTTCCGGCTGAAATTCAAGTGTCTGCGTATAATCATATATCTCACCTGTCAAATCACGGCACAGAGAATCGATATCGTATAAAGTATTTTGAAATTCCTCTATTTTAGTATCATAGCCGTGCATCTGATTCATATCTGTAACAGCCCTGCTAATCAACTCTCCGGCACTATTTTCATTTTCATAACTCAATAATCTGTAAATTTCTGAGAGATTTTTGATTATTTGCTCTCCATTGGACAATTTTTTTAATTCTTCTTCTAAAATGTCATCTTCTCCCACTTTTAAATCAGCGGAAGAAATTTCTTCTATTTCAAATTTGGCAAATTCTATTTCTCTGGCCTTTTTCCCCTCGTCTAGGTCATAATGTTCCAGTTTCTTTTTTAAATTTGCATAAGTGGCATATTCTGTTCCCAGACGGGAAATAATATCATGGATATCCTCTTTTGCAAATTTATCTAAAATTTTTAAATGTTGATTTGCATATAAAAGTGACTGGTGGTCATGCTGTCCATGAATATCCAAGAGCAGATTCATTGCCTGCTTTAATCCGTTCAGATTAACCGTTTCACCATTGATTTTTGCAACACTTCTGCCCTCTGTTATTTTTCTGGTCACAGTAACAGTGTTCTCATTTTCCATATAAATATCCATGTCCCGTAGTTTTTCTGCGACACTGTCATCCACCAGAAATGTCATTTCAACAAGAGAATAGTCTGCGCCGGTCCGAATCAGTTCCCTGGATGCTTTATTTCCTAAAGCAACATTTACGGAGCCCAAGATCAAAGATTTTCCCGCTCCGGTTTCTCCGCTAAGCACAATCAGACCATTTGAAAAATCAACATCTACTTCTTTCAGTAATGCCATATTTTTTACATGCAGATTCAGTAACATTTTTCCTCCTTCTTGTGCTTCTCTCCATTTTTATCAATTAATTTTTATATTTTCCAAATCATCTTTTACTTTCTGTATCTCCCTAATATTTTTAATGGCACAGAAAATCGTGTCATCTCCGGCAATGCAGCCGATAATTTCTTTCAAATGTAGTGCATCGATTGCAGCTGCCACCGCCATTGCCATGCCGGATACCGTCTTGACTACAAGAATATTTCCTGCAATGTCAACAGATAAAATTCCATCATGCAGCACACGGATAAATTTACTGTTCGGCACCATATTTCCTGATATTGCATATCTCTGACCCCCATCCTCTGACGGAATTTTTGTCAGATTTAATTCTCTGATATCACGGGAAATGGTTGCCTGCGTCACGGCAAATCCATTATCTATTAACAATCCTGCAAGTTCTTCCTGCGTTTCAATTTTATAATTCGATATCAATTCAAGGATTTTCCGCTGCCTTTTTGTTTTCACTATACCCCTTCTCCTTTCTGTTTCCGGACCATCAAACAGTCAACTGTTATCTCAGTTTATCACGGATTGCCTGTAAAAAACTTTCCTCGTCAAGCTTTGCGATTTTTGTAGTTTCCAAAGCTGCGCTGACTCTGATACAGTCTCCGGAAATAATATGGTATATTCCATCTCCATCAAATGCCAGCTTGCGATTTTCCTCATTCGGAATCCGGCTTTCTCCGATAATTATGTCGATTTCATCTTTTCGCGATAACAAAATACTCCGGTTTGCAACTGTATGCGGACAGATGGGAGTAAGAATAATCATGTCGGAATCCGGTCTTGCAATGGGGCCTCCGGCCGATAAATTATATGCAGAAGATCCTGTCGGTGTAGACAGTACCACACCGTCAGCCTGATAATTTCCCAATAACCGTCCGTTTACACACACGTCATAGCTGATAACGGCAATATCTCCCCCTCTATGTACTACAATATCGTTAAGCACCGTGGAAGTGTAAACTATCCTGCCGTTTCTGATGACCTCTCCTTTCAACATCATCCGTTCTTCCACATGATATCTTCCTTCCATCAGACGGTCAATCGATTTTTCAATATTTTCAGGGGAAATTTCTGCAAGAAATCCCAAAGTTCCCTTATTGACACCCACAAAAACAGCGTCCAGTTCCATCAAATCTTTTGCGGCATGAAGCAGTGTTCCATCTCCACCAATACTAATAACACATTCCAGATTTTCCGGCATATCTTTTGCCTGCAATACCTTAAATTCTCCGGTATATTCGTCTACATTATCCACGATAATGCAGTTTCCACCTTTTTTCTGTATGTATTGAGATATTTTATCTGCCAATTTTAATTTTTTGTCCTTATAACTGTTTGTTACAATACAAAAACTTTTCATAAACGTTCACCTCGTCAATCCAGAACAGCATGAGACTGTTCCACAATCCGTTTCGGGTCTATGTCAATCAAATGCTCTGATGATACCTGCTCTGTATTTTCCAAATAAAGAAGATACTCTATATTACCTTCCGGTCCTTTGACCGGAGAAAAGTCTAACTGTAGGACATTCAATCCGATTTCCTGCGCATATGCCATAATCTTTTCAATTACCTGCACATGAACTTTCTGATCTCTGACAACTCCTTTTTTTCCTACCTTTTCTCTTCCCGCCTCGAACTGAGGCTTAATCAGACATACAATCTGTCCCCTCCTGCCAAGAAGATTTTTTACAGGAGATAGTACTTTGGTCAGAGAAATAAAAGAGACATCAATCGAGGCAAAAGCAATTTCTTCGGGGATATCATCTCTGGTCACATATCGGATATTGGTCCGATCCATGCAGACAACCCTATCATCAGTAAGCAGTTTCCATGCGAGCTGACCGTGTCCCACATCAATGGAATACACTTTTGCGGCACCATTTTGAAGCATACAATCTGTAAATCCCCCAGTGGATGCCCCTACATCCATACAGATTTTATCGTGCAGATTTACGCCGAATACCTCTATCGCCTTTTCCAGTTTCAAGCCGCCGCGACTGACATATTTTAATGTTTTTCCTCTCACTTCAATTATTACTTTATCGTCAAAAAAAGTACCCGCTTTGTCTTCCCGTTCATTTTCTACAAAAACAATTCCACTCATAATAATGGCCTTTGCTTTCTCTCTGGAAGGAGCCAGTCCTCTTTTTACCAGCAATACATCTAATCTTTCTTTCATTTCATTAAGTCCAGTACCTTTTTATATATATCTTTATCACTCAGACCGATTTTTTCTCTCAGAGCCCTGACTTCTCCCTGTTCTACAAAGGAGTCATTAATTGCCATCACATCAACAGAAAGGTCAAGTTGATTTTCTGCAGCATAAATTTCTACGCTTTCTCCGTAACCGCCCTTTTTAATTGCCTCTTCTACTATAATGAGATGAGAATGTTTTTCTGCGAGCCTGTCAATGCAGTCTGTGTCCAAAGGTTTCAGAAATCGCGCATTTACGAAAGTAACATGAATATCCTTCTCCTGAAGCAATTCCACTGCTTTCTGCGCTTCTTCTACCATATTTCCTACAGCAATCAGAGCCACTTTTTCTCCGGTACGGAGTATCTGACTTTTCTTTGGCACAAAATCTTTTTGTTCTTCTATCAGACCGGCATAAGCTGTTCCACGGGAAAAGCGGATGGCAATCGGTCCGTCAAACTCTGCCGCGTAACGTATGGCATCCACCAATTCTTTTGTATCTTTTGGGGCAATAATCGTCATATTTGGCATAGCAGACAGAAAAGAGATATCAAAAATTCCCTGATGGGTCTCTCCATCTTTTCCTACCAGTCCGGCCCGGTCAAAAATAAATTTTACCGGAAGATTCTGAAGACAGACATCATGCAGAATCTGATCATAGGCCCGCTGATAAAATGAAGAATAAATGGAAATAAAAGGTTTATATCCCCTTGAGGCCAAACCAGCAGCAAATGTAACTGCATGTTCTTCTGCGATTCCCACATCAAAAAAGCGGTCCGGATATTTTTTTGCAAAAGCTGACAATCCGGTACCATCCGGCATAGCCGCTGTGATTGTCACAATTTTCTCATCTGTCTTTGCCAGCTCTACAATTGTCTTAGAAAAAATATCCGTATAGGTCATTGCGTTGCCCGCATTAATTTCTTCTCCTGTTTTTTTATCAAAAGGATTAATTCCATGAAATTTGGAAGGATTTTTTTCCGCATATTTATATCCTTTTCCTTTGATTGTCTTGACATGAATCACAATCGGATGATCTATCTTCAAGGCATCATTAAAAATTGCTTCCATCTGCATTACATCATGCCCATCAATAGGACCGATATAGGTGATTCCTAAATCATTGAAGAGGCTTCCCTGAAAAATAATATTGCGGATATTATCTTTTGTTCGTTTCATTCTTTTGAGAATCCGGTTACCTACTTTTGGAATCTTATTGAGAGACTCTTCCAAATCATTCTTAAAATCATTATAATGCTCTCCCACTCTCAGTTTATTAAGATAGTTGGATAGACTTCCCACATTTTTGGAAATAGACATATTATTGTCATTTAATATAATGACAAAATTGCGCTTCAGAGAGGCTACATGATTTAAAGCTTCCAGCGCCATTCCGCCGGTAAGCGCTCCGTCACCGATAACTGCTACAACTTTTCCGGGATTTTTATCCAGCTGATTTGCCGCCGCAATTCCTAATGCTGCAGATATCGAAGTAGAACTGTGCCCGGTATCAAAACTGTCACAATCACTCTCATGACGTTTTGGAAAGCCACTCATACCATCCAACTGACGCAGTTGATCAAACTGTTCTTTTCTTCCGGTCAGAATTTTATGTGTATACGCCTGATGCCCCACATCCCACACAATTTTATCCTCTGGAAATGTCAATACGGAATGTAAAGCCAAAGTCAGCTCCACCGCGCCCAGATTAGATGCCAGGTGTCCGCCGGTCCGGCTCACAGAATCAATAAGAAAATCTCTGATTTCTTGTGCCAGTAGCGGATATTCCTCCAATGGTATTTTTTTTATATCGTTTGGTTGATTTATCTGATCTAATAGTTTACTCATAGTATCCTTATCTGTTTCTATAAATTAATTTTAAAATAAGATTATGTAAAAATTCATTACTCCCTGGCAGCTGTGAAAACAGTTTAACCGCTTCGTTGGAATAATTTTCCACCTGTTTTTTAGAAGTTTCTATGCCCATCAGGGTAACATATGTCACTTTATTATTTTTTTCATCACTCAACACCGGCTTACCAAGCTGCTCTGCCGTACCTGTCACATCCAGAATATCATCCTGTATCTGAAAGGCTATCCCGATATTATTTGCAATTTTTTCAATAATATTTACGGAATCCTCTCCGGCTCCGGCAAGAATTGCCCCGGACATCATAGCGGCCTCAATCAATGCCGCTGTCTTCAGATTATAAATATGCAGAATCGTATCCAGGGATATCTCTTTTCCTTCATTTTGGACATCTATCGCCTGTCCCCCTACCATTCCGTATATTCCTGCTTTTTCTGCAATCACGCACATTGCTTTTGCCGCATTTCCAGGGTTTTCACTACATAATACGGCTTTTGACATCGTTTCATAAGCAAGATTTAACAGTGCGTCACCGGCAAGAATTCCCATATCCTCTCCATAAACTGCATGCGTTGTCTTCTTTCCTCTCCGATACAAATCATTGTCCATAGCAGGAAGATCATCATGGACAAGTGAATACGTATGTATCATTTCCATCGCAGCCATAAAAGGATAAGCTTCCTCTTCTTTTCCGCCAAAGAAACGCAGCACCTCCAGCATGAGCATCGGCCGCAGGCGCTTTCCTCCCGCTTTTATGCTGTAATTTACCGCTTCAAAAATTGTATTTTGCCAGTTTTTTTCTTTTGGACAATATTGATAGAGAATATTTTCAACGTAAGCTGTTTCGTCTTTTAACTGTTCCTCAAAATGATTCATTCACATTTCCCTCTTCTATTATTTTTATTTCTTTTTCGACTTTATCAATTTGTCCGTTACAGTTTTGTATTAATTTCAGCCCTCTGTTATACAAATCAAAAGATTCTTCCAACGTCACATCCTCCCGCTGCATTGCTGTAAGTATTTCTTCCAGCTGTTGGAAATTCTGTTCAATTGTGTTTTTATTCTTTTCTGTCATTTCATTCTATCTCCTTGCCTTTTATTTCTGTTCTTCACAAATATCTGTTATCTGTGCCGTTATCGTTCCATCCCGGAGTCTTAAAAATATTTTTTCTTCCTCTGACACCTGACGGACACTGTTTAGTGGCTTCCCATCTTTATAAGAAACATAGGCGAATCCTTTGGAAATTCTGTTTAAAGGAGACATTCCGTTTAATTTTTCCGCATACATTTCCAGCCTATGTTTTTTATCGCGCATCATATTGTAAAAGATTTCAGAAATCCGTGTCGATAAATCCTGAAGATATATTTTTTTATTGGTCAGCTGGTTTTTTGGATTGTATCGCTGTATTTTTGCTTCATATGTTTCAATTTTACTTCTACAAGCAGATGTTTTCCGTAACATATAAGATGCAAGTACTTTTTTGTAATGATCCTGTTTTTCCACAAAATCATAATAATCAAACACTGCAAGTTCTGCCGCTGCGGAAGGCGTAGCAGCCCGCTTATCAGCGACAAAATCTGTAATCGTCCAGTCGGTTTCATGTCCTACTGCTGAAATGACAGGCGTATTACAGTCAAAAACTGCTTTGGCCACAATTTCTTCATTAAACGCCCACAAATCTTCTATGGATCCGCCTCCCCGTCCAACAATAATAATATCCAGACCCATTCTATCCAGAGCGCGGATTGCATTTACAATATCCGGTGCTGCCCCCTCTCCCTGCACAAGACATGGATATAAATATAACTGAACAAATGGATTTCTTCGAGCAGAAATGTGAATGATATCCTGAATAGCCGCTCCGGTCTTTGCTGTACAGACTCCTATTCTTGTAGCAAACGCAGGAATCGGTTTCTTATACATGGAATCAAAAAGCCCCATCTCTTCCAATTTCTTTTTGAGCTGTTCAAATCGCTGATAAAGCAGACCTGTTCCTTCCAGAATAATCTGTTTTGCATAGAGCTGATATTTTCCATCTTTTTCGTAAACTCCGACATTTCCCAAAACTACTACTTTCTGTCCCTCTTCCAGCTGAAATTTCAAGCCGTTGTGACGATTTCCTGCAAACATGACTGCCGAAACGACTCCTCCATCATCCTTTAAAGAAAAATAGATATGTCCTGAATTATGATATTTGCAGTTACTGATTTCTCCTTTTACGGAAATATTATTTAACATGAAGTCCTGCTGGAACATCTGAGAAATATATCGATTTACCTGAGTTACTGTATATATGGATGCCATATTTTGTCTCCTACAAAATTTTTGCCAGAATTCCGTTGACAAAAGACGGAGAATCGTCACTTCCGTATTTTTTTGCGAGCTCTACCGCCTGATCAATGGCAACTTTTTCCGGAATATCATCATCAACCTTCATTTCATAATAGGCAAGCCTTAAAATTGTCAAATCTACCTTTGCCATTCGCCCTGTAGACCATCCTACGGAAACACCGTTGATTACCGTGTCAATTTCATCTGTCATTGCCGTAATTTGGGTCACACGGTCTTCCATATATTTTCTTTCTTCATCGCTGATGTTTTCAATATTATCCCAGAATAATTCATATTGCCTGGGCATGTCTTCTCTCGCATGAAATTCGTTGCAAAACAGCAGCTTAAATGTATTTTCTCTCAACTTGATTCTGTTCATAATTCCTCCGCCAAAATGCTCAAAAAGGGTGTCTTTTCAGACACCCCTCCATTTTGTCTTATTAATTTAATGCAACATTTGATATATTTACATTTACATTTTCGACTTTCATTCCGGTCATATTTTCTACTGTCGTTTTAACTTTATCCTGTACTTTCTTTGATACCTCAATAATATTCTGATTCATTTTCAAAATAATAGATAAATCAATCATGACAGTATTCTCATCCACAGTTACTGATACACCTTTAGACAGTTTTTTCATACCAAGCCGAGAAACAATTTCTGCTGTGATATTCCCTGCCATTTCAGCTACCCCGTCTACTTCCATCGCAGCCATAGCCGAAATAACGGCAAGCACATCATCACTGATATGAACATCTCCTAAATTTGAATCATCATATATGATATAAGTGTTTCTTGAACTCTCCATTATTATACCTCCAATGGTCACAAAACTAAGGATAGTATAACATTAAACATCTTATTTTACAACTTATTCTACGTTTTTTCATGCTTCATTCATCGGATTTTTTTTCATTTTTTATTGCGATATCATAACAGTTCCATAAACAGCAAGGTCAAAGAAAAACATTTTATACGAACATCATCTGCAATGTCCGCCACAATGCTTACAATCACAGCCGCACTGAATGGATTTTCCATTTTTTTTTGCTTTTATCATGCTTAGAATGATAAGGCAGACAATTAATATTAATACTGCCAGCACGATTCCGGTGCCTATTATTGTTTCCATAAAAACACCTCCCATTAATATCTCTTTTTATATGGACGGAACAATAAATAGAGAAATACAACAATAAATACGATTGCAACAACCGTTCCGATATGGAAACCTCCTCCTAAAAAGAGCGTTCCAAGCTGGAAGATGCAGAACGATACAACGTAAGCTAAGATGGTCTGATAACCGATTGCAAACAAAAACCATTTTACATTGTTCATCTCTCTCTTAATGGCTCCCATTGCTGCAAAGCATGGAGCACATAACAGGTTAAATATCAGGAAAGAATACGCAGCGATTGCTGTCATATTATTTCCAACGACCGCCAGCAAATCCGGCGTATCCTCTGCCACTTCTCCTGCAATTCCAAACAAAATACCAAATGTGGCAACAACATTTTCTTTTGCAATCAGCCCTGTGATAGCTGCAACTGCCATTTTCCAGTCTCCCCAGCCAAGCGGAGAAAAGATTGGAGCAATAACTCCACCGATTTTTGCAAGAATACTACTTTCCAGCTGCTCTGGATCCAACATGGTAAAGCTTCCGTCTACCCATCCAAATCCCTGTAAAAACCAGAGAACAATTGTAGAAAGAAGAATAATTGTCCCTGCTTTCTTGATGAAAGCCCACGCGCGCTCCCACATACTTCTAAGCACATTTTCTACCGTAGGGAGATGATAAGCCGGAAGTTCCATAACAAATGGGGCCGGATCACCGGCAAATAATTTTATCTTTTTCAAAATAATTCCGGAACATATGATTGTAATAACTCCTACAAAATATGCGCTCCAAGCAACCCATCCGGCATTGTTAAAACATGCTCCTGCAATCAGGGCTATGATTGGAATTTTGGCACTGCATGGAATAAATGTAGTTGTCATAATTGTTATTTTTCTGTCGCGGTCATTTTCTATTGTTCTGGTTGCCATAATACCGGGAACACCACAGCCGCTTCCAATTAACATCGGGATAAAAGATTTCCCTGAAAGTCCGAATTTTCTAAAAATACGGTCCATAATGAACGCTACTCTCGCCATATATCCGCAAGACTCAAGAATTGCCAAAAACATAAACAATACAAGCATCTGCGGTACAAATCCCAGCACAGCGCCGACACCGCCTACGATTCCGTCCACAATCAGTCCCTGCAGCCAGTCTGCACAGTGAATCATATTCAATAGATTTTCAACGGCAGGAGGAATTATCTCTCCGAAAAGTACATCATTTGTCCAATCTGTAACGATTGTTCCCACTGTCGTAACTGAGACATAGTAGACAATGAACATGATAACAGCAAATATCGGCAGGGCCAGAAATCTGTTTGTCACGATTCGGTCAATTTTATCCGAAACGGTAAGTTTTTCACCTTTTGCTTTTGTAATACATTCCTGAATGATGGACGTGATGTACTCATATCGTTCATTTGTAATAATACTCTCGGTATCATCGTCAAAATGATTCTCTAATTTTGTAATATAAGATGACACATCCGGTACATCTGTCATTCTATCAGCAATTTTATCATCTCTCTCTAAGAGTTTGATTGCAAAAAATCTTTTCTGGGATTCTGGAATTTGTGCTCCCAAAAGTCCCTGTACATCAGCGATTACATTCTCCACCTCGTCGGAAAATTTATGTACATGCACTGCAGTTTTTTTGCTTTCTGCCAATTCTACTGCTTTTTTTGCAAGTGCTTTTACGCCTTTTCCTTTTAGAGCAGATATTTCTACGACTTCGCACCCTAATTTTTCACTTAATTTTTCAATATGTAACTGATCCCCATTCTTTTCAATGATATCTCCCATATTGACTGCCATGACAACGGGAATTCCTAATTCCATAATCTGTGTAGATAAATACAAATTTCTTTCAATATTTGTACCGTCTATAATATTGATTATCGCATCCGGATGCTCCTCAATCAGATAGTTTCTCGCCACCACTTCCTCTAAAGTATACGGTGACAGAGAATAAATCCCCGGTAAATCAATCAGGTGTACATCTGCATATCCTTTTACTTTTCCTTCTTTTTTTTCTACTGTAACGCCGGGCCAGTTACCCACAAACTGGTTTGCTCCGGTCAGGGCATTAAATAATGTAGTTTTGCCACTGTTTGGATTTCCGGCAAGTGCTATTTTTGTTGACATATTTCCTTCCTTTCTTTGCGTGTTTGTCATTGCTACTATTTGTTAGTTATAACTAACTTATCTACCAAAAAAAATACTATTCTATTTCTATCATTTCTGCATCTGCTTTTCGAAGCGACAACTCATACCCTCTCACTGTAACTTCAATCGGATCTCCTAATGGTGCCACTTTTCTGACATAAATCTCAACACCTTTCGTGATTCCCATATCCATAATTCTTCTTTTAACAGGGCCTTCTCCTGTAAGTTTCTTAACCTTTACGGTATTCCCGCAGGCAACATCTTTCAGCGTTTTCATAAAACACTCCTTTCCTTTTTATATCATAATTCTATTCGCCATATCTTTGCCTATGGCAATTCTGGAATCTTTTATATTGACAATAAGATTTCCACCAATCTGTGAAATCACAGTAACAGAACTTCCAATCACAAATCCCAGATTTTCTAAAAACCGTCTTGTGTCTTCTTTTCCACCAACCTTTTTTATTATATTCTCTTCTCCTTCTTTTGCCATCGTCAAAGGCATCATTTTGTCTCCTTTATGTTTCATCCTTATAATTTATATGAAGTTTTCTATTACAACATGATTAGTATAGACTAACTTTTGTTAGAAGTCAATAATTTATTCTAATTTTTATGCAATTAAATTTTCGGTTATTTGAATTTATATACAATACATGTTATAATTTAGCCATAATCAGAGAAATAAATCGCATGACATAAATATTTACAGAGAATACGAAAAGCAAGGAGTATGCAAAATGAAAAGCAATGAATCTTCGGAAAACTATTTAGAAACAATTCTCGTGCTAAGCCAAAAACTTCCTGTGGTCCGTTCAGTTGATATTGCCAATGAACTGGGTTTTAAGAAATCAAGTGTCAGTATTGCCATGAAGCATTTGAGAGAAAAAAAGCACATTACGGTAACAGATGCCGGATTTATTTATCTTACGGATAGTGGGCGGGAAATTGCAGAAATGATTTATGAGCGTCATCAGCTGCTTACTTCCTGTCTGGTTTCTCTGGGTGTTCCAAAGGAAATAGCCTCTCAGGATGCCTGCCGCATTGAACATGTTATCAGCAAAGAAAGTTTTGAAGCCATTAAAAAGCGCATTAAGAAATAGTTCTTAATGCGCTTTTTCTCTATTTAAAATATATTATTCATCTTTTGTGGGTGTAATTGTAATATTATCTATTTCAAATCCTGTTTTTCTCTTTACCACATCTTCAATTTGTGCTCTCTTGCTGTCATCAATATCTGTGGCGCTGACAATAACATCTGCCTGATTATCCCCGATTGTTATCATCACATTCTCAAATCCTTTCGCTTTTAACAAAGTTTCGATTGTATTTTCCATTTCACTTGCCTCTGTAATCTTTACCATTGATTTTACGGCTTTTTTCTTCTCTGCATCTGTCACATCATTATTATTTATAACATTTAAAAGAGTTTCCTTATTTTTCGATCGGGTCTGCTCTCTGTCCAGACGTGCCTGCACCATATAGGAACTCACAGACGACCCATTCGTAAATACCGCCGCACCGGGCTCTTCGGTTTCCGGAATAGTTGTCGTTTCTTCTTCCTCCAGGCTTTTAATATCTTCTTTTCCGGTTAAAAGATCATCCCCGGCATAAACAGATTCATATGTATCATTATTGGCTTCTTTTGCGCTGCTTTTTTTATCCAAATTGTCAGCGTAGTTTAAATATCCTGCCACTGCAATCAACACAGCCAGAAAAGTTACGATAAACTGGTTTTTTTTAAATATTTTTTTCATCAGTCATCCTCCTTAATCAATTTCTATCACAGATATTTTATGAATTGGAATATCAAAAAGTGCAGATAACATATGAATAATCTGACTTTCCCTATTCCCTTTTGAAACACCTTTTGCCGTAACAGCAATTCCTTCCACCCGGGGATACAGTTCCTTAATAACATATGGGGTATCATTTCCGTTCTGATTCATAATGACAGTAGATTTTTTCAGAGAACTGTTGCGGCTTCCATTTTCGTTTTCATCTACACGCTCTTCCCGATCCTCCTGTACTACTTTTTCACTTCCCGACTGTAATGTGACAACAACGCAGACATGCGAGACACCTTGGATTGTCTCAACCAGTTTTTTTATTTCAGATTCTGTATCATTTTGAAAATCATTGGCCCGGTGGGTTTCCGTTACCGGGATTTCCTCTGTTTTCTTACTGTCCCCTACACTTTCAAAATATGAAGCTCCAATAAACAATATTCCTGCCAGACCAAAAAGAATCAGCTTTTCTTTTCCTATATTTTTCCAATTAATTTTCTGTTTGAGTTCCATTTTTTATCCTCTCATTTATTTTATTTTCTAAATCTTCTATCTCCTTCTCCAAATCTGTATCATAAGTGCCATGCGTATATTTACTGATTGCAGAATCCATATTTATCTTTGTCTTTTTCCATTGCAGAATAGGATGAAAAATAATTGCAAGCAATAACAGTCCCGCAAACAATTTAATATATTTTTTATATCTCTGATCCGGAAATATATTTAATATCAGCGTGATGACCAATGTAAATGCGCAGATATTTTTTATATAGGAATACAGAAATGCCATATCATACCTTTCCGGTGAACATACAGATAATTGCAATACTTATCATAAATAAAAGCGCTGCACTGATAATCACCTGAGATAACATTTTTATTCCGGAAACCAGACAACTCAGACTGTTTATAATCCGCTTGTCCGCCACCGGCTGAATGATTGCAGAAATAATTTGAACAGACAGAGAATAAAGCTGTATCTTCAAAAACGGTACTGCACAGATTAAAAAAATAACAAGCACAGCAAATACTCCAATTGTATTCTTAATCAGATGTACTGAGCCAAGAAGAATACTGGTCATCGCGTCTGTTCCATCTCCGACAACCGGAAGAGCACCCATAAATTTTCTTATCGTCGTATTTTTCGCATTATCTACAGCCGGCAAAACCAATCCCTGAATAATATTTAATCCAGCCACAATTCCTACCATAGATTTATTAATAAAGGAGATTATATTTTTAATCAATTCAGCTGTTCTGGATAGAAAATCTTCCTGCGAAACATTATTCACAAGGCTGATTGCCATATAAATTTTAATAAAAGGTATTGCAATATTAAGAAAAACAAATTGGGCAACACCAATAATTGTCAATGTGAGCTGGTAAAACCCCACAGCTGAAATCTGACCGATAATTGCCACCGATAAAAAATAAGCAGGTATGACGCCACACATAAATTCTAACAGCATTTTCACAAAACCTGCAGCCGTGCTGCAAAATGATTCAAAAAGTGTTACCATAATAGTAATGACTACCAGATAACAGATATAAAATGCAGTATCGGAAATATTGTCTTTAGAAAAAACAGTAGCAAAATTCGTATAAAAAGCAGACAGAATGATTACTAAAAGCAGATTTCCCAATGTCTTTTCTATCAAAACGACATTTCCTATCGTATTTTCATAAATAGCTTTCAGACAAATTTTCCCCACATCTAAAATTTTTCCATCCATGATTTTATGCAGAATCGTCTGATAATTTATCGTGTCATACCCGCTTTTTTGTAATGTTTCACGACTCTCTGACAAATCAAAATCATCGAGCGATAAAATATCATCTGCCTGTACACAACAGGGCGCAGAAAAAATACAGATAAGAAAAATCATTACAATCGTTTTTTTAATCATGATAATAAATTTCCTACGGATGATATTAAATCTATAAAGACCGGAAGACTGATAACCAGTATGGAAAGTTTTCCGAAAATCTGAACTTGATTTGCAATCGAAAGATATCCACAATCCCTTGAAATATCCGAAGAAATTTCGGAGATAAAGGTAATTCCCGTTATCTTTAATAAAATTTTAATGTATTCCCGGCTTACAGAAGTAAGGGCGGAAAGCCTGTCCACAATCTCCACAAGTTCTTTTATCCGGGAAAGCGAATATATAAAAATAAAAAGACAACCAAACACAGAAATCAGAATTCCGTATTCAGGCTTTATTGTTTTAAACTGTATCGCAATTAATACAACTGCCATTCCTATTACACCAATTACAATCATAACTCTCCCTGAACAATTTATAATTCAAACAATTTCTGTATGGTTACAAATAAATCATATATGTATGGAACAATCCACATTAATACAAGAATCAAACCGGCCAGACTCGTGAGAAAAGCCTGTTCTTCCCTTCCACTATGTTTTAAAACCTGTCCCACCACTGACACTATAATTCCTACTGCCGCAATCTTAAAAATTAAACTGATTTCCATCTGACATCAAATATATCCTTTAATAAATTATATAAACAAAACAGCTGCAAACATGCCAAGCATAATTCCCATCGTGCGATATAACCGGCATTTTTCATTCTGGTATTTCTTTAATTCCGTAATCTGTATCTCCAATTTATTCATCTGATTCATAATACATTGCACCTGTGTTTCCCGGTCTGTAATTCCCAATTCATTTCCAAAATCCTGAATCAAAAGATAATCTTCCCTTACCAGTTGCGAGTTCTTTTTTAGAACTCTTTCCAATTCTTTTTTCCACGCTTCCCGAATCGGGCAGTTATACCTGTTAAAATATTCTGCAGCAGATAAAAAAAATTCTCCCACAATTCCTTCCAACTGGCATCCGGTTTGTTCCAACGCCCTTCCGATACTTTCATTTTTATGTAAAATTTCTCCCTTTAACAAAAGAAGACCCTTATTTAACTGCTCCAGCTGTCTAATTCGAAGCATATAATCTCTGCTTAAAAAAAATCCATACAGAGCACATGATGATACAATAAAAATAATTCCGGCTCCTCTTAATAACATATGTATTCTCCCCGTCTCTTAATTACTATGATGTCTTTAAAAATCTTATCTACCATCTCTCCTAACTTACTTTTTACATCCTGTATATCATTTCCATGAATCGTGGCAACAATTTTTACTCCGCTGACACAGGCGTATTGTAATGCTTCTATGTCGCTTTTTCTTCCTATTTCATCCACAGCAATAATAGAAGGAGCTAACGCTCTGATTGCTGTTATAATTCCATATTCCTTACTACAGTTTGTGATTACATCTGTTCTCATTCCCAGTGAAATTGCAGGCTCTCCATTAAAACTTCCACTGATTTCATTTCTCTCATCTATTACACATATGCTTGTCCCCCGCATTGTCTGGCTGAGATTTTTTACAATATCCCGAAGCAATGTCGTTTTTCCAAGTCCCGGCGGCGATATAATTAAAGTATTTTCAAAACTTTTTCTTGCCTCAATTTTTTTTATAAAATCTTTTCCATATCCTTCTACACTATGACACACCCTGATATTTAAATATCTGATATTTTTTAGTAAAGACACTTTTCCCTCTTTCATTACAGCCTGTCCACCCAGTCCGATACGGTGTCCTCCCTCCACAGTAATGTATCCTTCTTTTATACTTTCCTCAAAAGCATATGCCGAATATTTTGTAGCGAGATTAAAAGTGTCACGGATATCCTGCTCTTCTATAATGTATTCTTCTATTACAACCTCTTTCTCAAAAAGATTTACAATTAACGGACAATGAATTCTCATTCTAATTTCCGCAATCTGACTGATTTCTGTCTTTTGGAGAATAATATTTTTTATCGCTGGTATAAGAATATCTGTTACAGCTTTCATTTTGTATCTCCTCAAGAAAATATATGACTGATTTCTGTGAATATTCTATTTACTTTTAAAAATGTGTAGAGTAAAATTATTATTATCAGAAGAACTTACATATCTTATATAGAAACAAAAGAAAGGATTTTTCTTATGAAAAAAACAAAAAGAATATCAGCATTATGTCTGGCATTTCTAATAAGTACTGCTCTTGCGGGAGTATGTATTACCAATTTCAACAATATCCCTTCAGCAAAAGGATCTGAATATACTAATACCATAACTACGGCTGCCGCATCCGAAACAGCAAAAACGCAGGCAAATGAACATATGACAGCCAAAACTTACAATAATATAAAAACCATATCTCTCAGCACAAACATTATCAACGTAACACAAGGAAAGAAAAAAGCAATTACCGCTACTGTAACTTATGATGGAAACACAGCTTCTAAAAATGAACAGATTGAATGGAGCAGTAAAGATACAAGCGTCGCAACAATAAACAAAAAAGGAATTATCAAAGCTCAAAAATGCGGTACCACATATATCATATGCAGCAGTATCAGCGGTGCAGTAAAAGCCCGCTGTAAAGTCGTCGTACGCGAGCCATATAATGCAATGAAATCTCTGACTTTCGACAAAAAGAAAATGTGCCTCAATATCAATGATTCTCGCACAATTCATCTCTCTGCTACCTACTCCAAAAAATACTCCTCTCTTGCAAAAGAGCCCGTTCTCTGGAGCAGTTCAAACAACAGAATTGCCACAGTAAGTAAGAAAGGAATTGTAAAAGGAAAAAAGAATGGTACGGTCACGATTACGGCCAGAGCAAAATACTCTAACAAAAGCGTCAAGTGCAAAGTAACTGTCAAAAAAACAAAATATGTAGCGTTTACTTTTGATGATGGGCCGGGACAATATACAGACAAATTATTAGATGCGCTCGACCGATATGATGCTAAAGTGACATTTTTTGTTCTGGGAAACAGAGTCAACAGTTACAAAAATCAGTTAAAACGCGAATATTCCATGGGTATGGAAATTGGAAGTCATACATACAGTCATAAAAATTTAAAAGTTTTATCTAAAAAAGAAGCGATTCAGGAAATCAAAAAATCGTCCGACGCAATTAAGGGATTATTGGGGACCGGTCCTACTCTTTTGAGACCGCCATATGGAAATTATAACGCTGTTGTAAAAAAGAATGCCGGCGTGCCAATGATTTACTGGACAGTCGACACTCTGGACTGGAAATTGAAAAACACGAAAAAAGTTTGCAATTCTATTCTAAAACAGACAAAGCCAAATGATATTATATTGCTGCACGACATTCATTCAACATCCGTGGACGGTTTCATTAAGGCATTACCAAAACTGAAGAAAAAAGGGTATGAACTGGTGACTGTAACAGAGCTATATCAGATAAAAGGAAAAACGCTAAAAAAAGGTGTTATGTATTACGGACCGGACAAGGACCGCTAATATTTTTTCAAAAGAATCCGGACATATTTTTTTTACAGACAGCAACTGATAGAAACCGATTCTTCAAATACAAAAACCATTCCAGATTTAATTTTCCGGAATGGTTTTTTGTCATTTTATATATTAATTTTATTTTTTATCACGGTTTTCAGATAACTTTAGATAAAAAAGCTTTTGTTCGCTCATTTTGAGGATTGTCGAAAATATCCGAAGGTGTTCCCTGTTCGATAATTTTTCCTTCATCCATGAAGACAACTCTGGAAGCCACTTCTCTGGCAAATCCCATCTCGTGAGTAACGACAACCATTGTCATTCCCTGTTTTGCCAATGCTTTCATAACATTGAGCACTTCTCCCACCATTTCCGGGTCCAGTGCCGAAGTCGGCTCATCAAATAACATAACATCCGGCTCCATACATAATGCTCTGGCAATCGCAATTCGTTGTTTTTGCCCACCTGACAATTGTGCCGGATAAGCCTGTGCTCTATCCTCCAGATTTACAATTTTGAGAAGTTCTTTCGCTTTTTTTTCTGCTTCGGATTTAGATTTTTTTAAAAGTTTTTGCGGGGCAATCGTCATATTTTTCATAACTGTCATATGGGGAAATAAATTAAAATGCTGAAAGACCATTCCCATTTTCTGACGATGCTTATTAATATTTACTTTACTGTCTGTGATATCGATTCCTTCAAAATTAACACTTCCCGCCGTTGGAAGTTCTAATAAATTAAGCGTGCGGAGCATTGTCGATTTTCCACTTCCGGAAGGTCCGATAATAACAATCACTTCCCCTTTCTGAATTTCCAAAGATACGCCATCCAGTGCTTTTATCTCATCTTCTTTATAATATTTTTTAATATCTTTTGCAATAATCAGAGACTTATTATTACCGCTCATCATTTCGAAGCCTCCTTTCCAGTTTTCCTATCAGCCATGTAAAGAACATTACCATAATCAGATATACTGCGGCCACGCCAAAAAGCGGCATGAATGGCTGATAAGTTGCACCTCTTACAATATCTCCGGCACGGGTCAAATCTACCAGAGCAACATATCCGCAGACTGCTGTCTCTTTCAATAAAACAATAAATTCATTGGCTAATGTAGGAAGAACATTTTTAAACGCCTGGGGAATGATAATATACATCATGGTCTGCACATAGTTGAAACCAAGACTTCTCCCTGCTTCCGACTGTCCTCCATCAATAGACATGATTCCACTTCGAAATATTTCAGCAACATAAGCTCCGGAATTAATCCCGAAAGCTAATACTGCCATCATTACTTTATTGTTAGAACTTGGGAAAACAATGTTATAGATTATCATAATCTGAATTACCACAGGTGTTCCCCGAATTACTGTCAGATATATTTTAAAAATAAAATTAAGGACGGCAATCAGAAACTTTCCAATCCCTCTCTTCATTTCACTGTAATTTTTATCATAAGTAGAGCGGACTACGGACACGATAGCTCCGATTGCTACACCTAAAAGCAGGGCCAGAAAAGTAACGATTAACGTATTCTGTAATCCCTCCAAATACAATTTCCACCGGTCCCGTTTAATAAAGCTGGTTTCAAATTGTTTGATCAGTGACGAAGCCAATAAATAATGACCATTTATAAAAATATAATTCCATATCGTTTGCATTCTTACCTCTTTGAAAAGAGGCTGCCGTTTTCACGTCAGCCTCCTCTTATATCTATCAATAATTATTCAGCTTTTATGTATTTATCGATAATCTGCTGTACTGTTCCGTCTTTTATTAATTCCTTTAAAGCATCATTAATCTGTGTTTTTAACTCTGTATTGTCCTTTGCAACAGCAATAGCATAATCTTCTACCAGATATTCTGTATCCAAGATTTTGAGTCCCTCGTTTTCAGCGACAAAACTCTTTGCAGGCTCTTTGTCAATAACTACACAGTCAATTTTTCCATTAACCAATGCCTGTACTGCATCTGCACCCTTATCGTATTCCTCTACAGTGCCGGATTCATTCGCTTTTAAATCATCCGTACAATAAATGTCGCCCGTGGTACCCAACTGTACGCCAACCTTTACATTCGCACCCTTTTTCAGCAAATCATCCGCCGTCTTAATCTTTGAGTCTTCTTTTACAATAATTGCCTGCACTCCGGTAGCATAAGAATCTGTGAAATCAACATTTTCTTTTCTTTCCTCTGTTACTGTCATTCCCGCCACACCGATATCTACTTTTCCGGAAACGATAGCAGGAACGATTGCATCAAATTTCATATCTTCAATTTTTAATTCCATATCAAGTTTTTTGGCAATCGCTTGTGTTATTTCTACATCAATACCAACAATTTCATTTCCGTCCCGATATTCATATGGTGGAAATTCTGCATTGGTCCCCATCGTCAATGTTTTCTTTTCTGTGTCTGAGTCCTGTTGTTCTGAACTGTCACATGCACATAACATTGTTACTGTAAGAACAAGAATCAGGACCAGAGATAAAATTTTTTTCATTTTTTATTCCTCCTCTATTTTTATTTTATTCCGCAAAATAACAGACAGCAGAACATTTTTTGTGTATTTATTATACAAAATTATGAATGTTATTTCAATATAATAATCCCTCCGCTCTTCTCTATAAAATCATGACCACCCGATTGACGGGTGGTCATGATTTTCCTGTTTTCAAACGCAACAGACTTATAACGCATCAGAATCTCTTCAAAAATTTCTGTGTGCTTGGAAGAGCGTCTGTTTCTTTTATCTGTAATACCCGATGCTGCAAAGTAATTGCTTCATCTGCGCTACTCCCTGTTCCTGAGACATTATAATTGCCTCAAGAATCGAAACCAACTGTGGGCAGATACAATATTGCAGCGCATTTCGTGACATTTCAATGGCTCCTTCATGATGCGGAATCATCTCCCGCATAAAATTTGCGTTAATCTGATTCGTATCCGGAGCATTATTCATTGCACAAAACATTGTATCAATGATATCATCTACTTTACTTTCATACCTTTCTACATCACAAGAGTCGTTTTGCAATTTCAAACAAACAGACTCCACTGTCAGCATATCTTCTATACTTTTTGTCTGTTCCATAATTATCTGCTGGGCAATTTTCTGTAATGGAATACACGTTGTATATTTCAGCAGGTTTTCCGACATTTCAATCGCAGCACGATGATGCGGTATCATCTGTGCGATAAAATTTCCCGAAATACTCTCTGTCAGTTCGGCTTCCTTCATTCCTTTTATCATATTATCTAAAATGCAGTAAAATCTGCTAAGATACTCTTTCGCAACATTACTCAGTTCACATTGATACATAATAAAACCAATTGCCGTTTTATTTTATTATATTCAGTAAAATTATAAAAGTTATTGTCGTCAAACTTTTTGTCATTTATGATATGGCTCTCCATTGATAATCCGGTAACTTCGGTAAAGCTGCTCCAACAAAATCACTCTCATAAGCTGGTGGGGAAAAGTCATTTTGGAAAAACTAAGAGAATAATCGGCTCTGGCACTCACAGACTTATGCAGTCCAAGAGAGCCGCCTATCACAAAAACAATATGACTGATGCCCGATATTCCCAAAGCGTTAATTTTTTCTGCCAGTGCAGGGGAATCCAATTCTTTTCCATGAATTTCCAAAGCAATAACATAAGCACTTTCCGGTATTTTTTTTAACAGACGTTCCGCCTCTTTTTCTTTCACTATCTCCATTTCGACCGCAGAACTGTTTTCTGCTGTCTTTTCATCTATAACCTGAAGAATTTCTAATTTGCAATACCGTGACAGACGTTTCATATATTCATTCACTGCCTCTGTATAAAACTTTTCCTTTATTTTTCCAACAGCCAATATTGTAATTTTCATTTTCTATTGTATATCCCTTATTTCCGATATTTTCGATACGCTGCCATTTTGTTTGCTGAAATCAGATATAGTACATCTGCTGATTATATTCATTGTAATCCTGATAGTCGCTTTCTAAATCTGCCAGTGTAATATTTTCCAGCAGTTCTTCCATTCTTTGATTGATTTTATCAATAATTGAAGTCTGGATAATAATTGATACGGCCGGATTACTGCTATGATCTGACATTTCCTGATGTTCTATTTTATAAGTTCCATCCACCGCTTCCAAAACCGCAGCTACTGTTATATTCTTTGGATCAGCGCCCAATAAATATCCTCCCTGTGCCCCTTTAATGCTTTTGACAATTCCGGCTTTTCTCAGACTCGCAAAAACCTGTTCCAGATATTGGGGCGACATATTATTTCTCTCTGCTATATTGTTTAACGCAACATGATTATACTTTGAATTGACAGATAAATCAATTAACGCTATCAGTGCATATCTGCTTTTTTTAGACAGTCTCATCGTTCCTCCTATACTGTTCCAAATACTATTGGAATGCCTGTGTGTTAAATTAATACCTATATTATTAGTATGTTTTATGGTATTTTATTACTTCAATTCCTATTTGTCAACTATGATTTGATTTCACTTGTGATAAACAATGTAATGTTATATAATCAAATTACATGGATTATGTTCTAAAGTAAAGGAGTTTACAATTTATGAGCGAAAACACAAATAAAAATGAAATAGAAACCCCTGATTATTTTTCAGATTCTGAACAGGAAAATTTATATGGCTTTATTGATAACGAAGTCCCTGCTTTTGTAAAATTATCTGATAAATATAAAGATATCACTTCTTCCGCTTTTACGATGCTGTTTGTGGGATGTGCAGGTCTTTTGTTGATGATACTGATAATCAACCAGCTTATTCCTATTCCACTCAATCCTTCTACATCCTGGCTGTTTAATTCTGTTATGGGCGGTATTTTTATTATATTTATTATTGCAGGCATTATATCCCTTATGCACGCCAAACAGGTAAAAATTGATGCGCAAAAAGAGGATGCGTTGATTGATAAGATATTACAATGGGCGAAAGAAAATTTTACAGCAGAAAAATTAGATGAAGATCTGGACCTGACACAACCTCAGGAACTGTTATATTTTAACCGGACTGACAAAATTAAAGAAACACTGATGCGCGAATTTGAAAATGCTGATGAAGCTCTGATTTATGAATATACAGAACAAATTTACCAGACTCTGTATGAATCAGACAACCAGGATTAAAATAGGACTATTGTACGAATAACATTCATTTATTAATATTCAGAAAATAAAAATGAGGAATCTCCCCTGACCGGTCGTATTCCTCATTTTTATTATTTCGTCTATCGTGTTTTTCTATTACCTGTTTAAATCAGGCAAAGCTGACGCATATTCCTTGAATAATTTCCAATTTCCTTTTTTGATATCGAAGGTATCTTCTTTATAATCGTTAATCATATACTCGTCAATTAAAAAGACATCAATTCCCACTTTTCTTGCACACATATCTTCGTGGACATCATTGCCTACCATCAGACAGTCTTCCGGATCCTTATCCAGTGTTTTCAGCAAGAACTTATAATAGTGTATGTCTGTTTTGGCATAACATGAATTTTCATATGTTGTAATCCATCGGAAATCTTCCGGATTTACTCCTGCCCAGGAAAGCCTTTCTAAAATAGCAATCTCCGGAAAAACAGGACTGGTTGCCACAACCAGCTGATACCCTTTTTGTTTTAGTATTTCAATACATTCTGATACTGTCTCTGTAGCATGTGTCACATATCTGACTATCCCGAAATCTTCTCTGTAAAATTTCAGGATTTCTTTTTCCAGTTTTCTTTTTGCCTTGGTTTCCATTTTGCCCGCACCGTTTGTCATATGATTTTCAAAGGCTTTCCAGAAACATTCTTCATTCGTTATCATCCCATTATTTGACTGAATCGCTTCCACGCCGACCCACAAAGATTCGATAATTTTATCTCCATCATAGCCTGCGGAAATAAGCCTGTTTTTTAACAGGAGTATATATGTATCTGTAAATTCTTTTAAATCCATCGGAAGTAATGTTCCGTCTAAGTCAAAAAGTACTGTATTCATTTCTATTCATCCCAATTATGGTAAACCTGCTGAACATCCTCATCCTCATCTAATTTATCAATGATAATGTTCATTTTTTTAATTGCTTCTTCCTCGGTCAGCGTGACATAATTTTGTGGAATCATTGTCACTTCAGCCTGTGCCATTTTCACTCCCGCTTTTTCTAACGTCTCACGAACGATACTGAAATCAGCCGGAGCGGTAACTACTTCATAACTGTCCTCTTCTTCTGAAAAGTCTTCTGCGCCTGCATCCACCGCCATCATCATCAGTTCATCAGCATCTATATCGCACTCTTCCTTGTCGATAATAATCTGTCCCTTCTCATCGAACATATAGGAAACACATCCCTGTGTTCCTACATTTCCTCCGCCTTTGGTAAAGCAGTTTCTGACATTTGCCGCAGTCCTGTTCTTATTGTCTGTAAGAGCATCTACAATAATCGCAATTCCGTTTGGTCCATACCCTTCATATCGGGCAGATTCAAAATTTACTGCACTGGCATTTCCGGCAGCTTTTTTTATTCCTCTTTCAATCGTATCATTTGGCATATTATTTGCCTTTGCCTTTGCAATAACGTCACGTAGTTTGCTGTTGTTGTTCGGGTCAGCGCCGCCTTCCTTTACTGCCACGGCAATTTCTTTTCCGATAATAGTAAACATCTTTCCTTTTGCCGCATCATTTTTTTCTTTTTTGTGCTTAATATTTGCAAATTTTGAATGTCCTGACATTTCTATATCCTCTCCTTAGTAATTACATTTTAATCCACTAGCAAGTGTAACATTTTATATTTTAATAGTCAACTTGCCTTACATCTTATATGCCTCACTCCGCTTTTTATGTATCAAGTTCAAGACTCACAAGCAAAGCTGTATCCACAGTCTTTAATATTTCACGATCCAGATGACATACTTTATCTTTCAGACGTTTTTTATCAATCGTCCTAAGCTGCTCCAATAAGATAACCGAATCCTTTACAATATCACATTTTTCTTTATCAATTTTTACATGGGTCGGTAATTTTGCTTTTGACATTTTGGAAGTAATTGCTGCGACAATTACTGTAGGGCTATGTCTGTTTCCCGTATCATTCTGAATAATCAGTACCGGTCTTATGCCTCCCTGTTCAGAGCCTATTACCGGTCTCAAATCGGCATAATAGATATCTCCTCTTCTAATAACCATTTTCACACTCCAATTTTTTGTTTCTCACTAATTATAGTATTCCACATTTTGGAATGTGTATTCAAAACAAATCGAATTATTATAAGTTTACGGAATAATCATCATCATAATAATCTTTGGTACCGATTATTTTTTGATTTTTGATAAAAACTCTTGGGATTCTTTTTCCAAGATTGCAGACAAATTCATAAGGGAACGTACCTGCCAGAGCAGCCAATTCATCTACTGTTATGCTTTCTTTTCCTTCCGTTCCTACCAATGTCACTAAATCTCCTACGGATACCTCCATATCTGTTACATCAACCATAAACTGGTCCATACAGATTCGTCCCACAATCATAGCCTTTTTTCCATGAATTATAACATAACCCTTATTGCTCAGATTTCTGGGATATCCGTCTCCATAACCTACCGGAATGGTAGCAATTTTCATTGGTTTTGAAGCTACAAAGGTCTGTCCATAACTAACCCCTCTGCCCGGCTCTATTTCCTTTACATGAACAACATGACTAAACAATGACATCGCAGGATATAATTTCATGTTATTTCTGTCCATTTCTTCAGAAGGATACAGCCCATACATGGAAATTCCCGCCCGGGCAAACTGCATGGAAGCTTCCGGCAGTTCCATCATCGCGGCACTATTTGCACATTGAGGAAAAGGAATTTTAACACCTTCCGCCTCTAAATCCTTTATAAATTTTTCAAAATCCCTTAACTGTTTTTTTGCAAAACTTTTATCCCGATAATCTGCTTTTGCAAAATGCGTAAACGCAGAAAAAATTTCAAGATTTGGAAGCCGACTAATCTGCAATATTTCTTCCACAGATTGTCTGCATGGAAAATAACCGATTCTGCTCATTCCTGTATCTACAGCAATGTTGATTTTTGCCTTTTTCTTCTGATGCACTGCATGTTCTGATAAAGTCCGTGCCATCTCCAGAGAAAAAATTGCGGGTATCATATCATCACACAGCACCATATCATAGGTGGATTCCGGCGTATATCCAAGCAGAAACAAAGGTTTTGTTACCTTATGTCTTCTCAGATTATGTCCTTCATATGCAGTTGCAACAGCATATCCACTGCACAAATCATCTGTGGCCAATGCAATGGGGACGGCTCCATGACCATATCCGTCTGCTTTTATCACTCCGATAACGCCCTCTTTTGGATTTGCTTTTTCTTTCAAAGAAATAAGATTTCTCCTGATATTATCCAAATCAATTTCTGCATAACAGCGAAAATAATTTTCTATTTCCATTTTTCCTCCCGGTAAGATGCTGTATTTTCTGATAATTCTCAAAAAATTTCCTTCAATGCTTCAATGATATCCGTCGCCATAATACTCTGCTTTGGCATTTTTTCTGCTGCCAAATCACCGGCCATACCATGAATCAGTGGTGCAAGTACTGCCGCATGCTCTAAATCTGTACCAATGCCTATCAATCCCGCCACAATTCCTGTCAGCACATCGCCACTTCCGGCTGTAGCCATACCACTATTTCCCGTAAGATTTACAAAAGTATCTCTCTGTGTTGATATTACCGTTCTGGCGTCTTTCAAAATGCAGCAGACGCCATACTGATAATTTACCTTCTGTGCATACGTAATTAGATTTTGTGAAATTTCAGATACCGGCACACGAATCAGTCTGCTCATTTCCCCCAAATGAGGTGTAATTATTACTTTTCTATGCAGTTTATGCAGCAATCTTGCATCCTCTGCCATATTATTAATTCCATCTGCATCTATAACAGCAGGTATTTTACTGTCTATTACCTGTTCTACAATCATTCTCTGAACAGTTCCGATGGATAATCCCGGTCCTACAGCGACTACATCACACCAGTGAAGACATGCTTCCAATGATTTTTTGTCAAATTTTTCTGTACTGTAAGTATTAATCATCGCTTCCGGAAGTAAACGTGCAATAATTTCCCGATTGTCCTCATGGGTAAATATACGCACAAGACCGGCTCCGACCCGAAACGCCGCCAGCGCACAAAGCACTGCAGCCCCGGAAATTTCTTTGCTGCCTGCAATTATCAGAAGTTTTCCAAAAGTCCCTTTGTTAGAATAATTCGGTCTGGGAGGAATCCATCTGTAATCTTCTTCTGTAACATATTTTATTGTTTTTATCTGATTTTTAATTACCTCATCAGAATAACCAATATCTTCCACGGTAATTATTCCACAATACTCCGTTCCCGGATAAAATACTGTACCGATTTTATGACAGCCAAAGGTCACTGTGTAATCAGCGCAGACAGCCACGCCACATACTTTTCCGGTATCTGCGTCAATGCCGGACGGAATATCCACTGCATATATCGTATTTTTAGATCGATTCATCTGATGAATCACATCTGCGTAAACTCCGGTTATATCCCTTGATAATCCTACGCCAAACATTGCATCTACAATGATATCCCGATTAGTAAACGCCTCTACGATCTCTATTCCTAAATTTTGTACAATATTGAACTGCGTCTGAAACTGGCTTCCGGCCTTTTTTATATCCCCTAAAATATAAATACAGGTGTCATATCCCCACAGATACAACATCCTGCCGATTGCCAGACCGTCCGCACCATTATTTCCGGTGCCGGCCACGATTAATACACTTTTTTGATTATTTTCGTTTTTCTGAATTGTTCTTGCCACAGACAGTGCCGCTCTCTCCATCAGCACCAGTGAAGGAATCCCCACATGTTGAATTGTATAGTCATCTATTTTTTTCATGTCTATCCCTGTAACAATATGTTTCATTATCATTTCCTCCTGTCATTTATATCTGTTAAGGGATGCTATTGCTTTGATTTCTGATTCTTTTCTGATATCCGGTAGGTCAGTTTCATAAGACTTTCTGAGAGATGAACATTTTCCACAATGACATCCGAAGAAAATTTCAAATCTGTATGGGCAAAATTCCAAAACGCTTTTACACCACATTCTACCAGCTTTTCCCCAATTTCTTTTGCCGGTCCCTTCGGAAGTGTAAGCGCTACAATCTCAATATCGTTTTCCTTTACGTAACTGTAAATTTCCGAAATATCTTTAATTTCTCCACCTGCTGTCTTTTTTCCGATTAACTCCGGATTTTTATCAAACAATGCAGTGATTTCAAAACCTCTGTTTTTAAAATTTCCATAATTTGCAATGGCCTGTCCCAAATTTCCTGCCCCTACGATTACCATTTTATGGCGGATGCCAAGTCCCAGCAGTTTTCCTATTTCATCATACAAATATTGGACATTATATCCGTATCCCTGCTGTCCAAAACCGCCAAAATTATTTAAATCCTGTCGAATCTGAGATGCAGTGACATTCATCAGTTCACTTAATTCCTTAGAAGAAATTCTCTCTATTTTCTGTTGTCTGAGTTCATCTAAATATCTGTAATATCTTGGGAGTCTGGCAATCACCGCCTTTGAAATTTTATTCATGAACTTGCTCCTACCTTACTTATATTCTTTACTTCCTGTTTATTTTACATTCATTATAAGTAGATTGACAGACATTGTCAAATATTTATCATTCTTTTGCCGGTTTCAAAAAATGCTGTTTTATGATAAACTATCAAGCAGTGAAAAATGATTTTACGGGAGCAAAAAGATGATACTATCTTGCAGTCATATTTATAAATCTTTCGGAGTTGATGATATTCTTTGCGACTGCTCTTTTTTTATCAACGAACAGGAAAAAGCCGCGATTGTAGGAAACAACGGTGCAGGAAAATCCACGCTCATGAAAATTATTATGAAGGAAATTCCGGCAGACAAAGGTACTATTACTGTCGGTAAAGATAAATCCATCGGATATCTGGCGCAATATCAGAATTTAAATTCCAACAATTCTATTTATGAAGAAGTAAAAAGCGTAAAACAAGACCTGATTCACATGGAAGAAACTCTGATTCATTATGAGGAACAGATGTCCCATGTCTTTGGCAGAGAATTACAAGATTTAATGGAATCCTACACAAATCTTGAACACCGTTTCCGCCTTTTAAACGGATATTCCTATCAAAGCGAAATTGAGGGTGTTTTAAAGGGACTGGGATTTTCAGAAAAAGATTTTCAAAAAAAGATAAGCACATTATCCGGAGGTCAAAAGACCCGCGTGGCTCTTTGTAAACTGCTTTTGGAACAGCCGGATATTATTATGTTGGACGAGCCGACCAATCATTTGGATTTAAATTCTATCCGATGGCTGGAAACCTATCTTCTCAATTATAACGGCGCCGTACTGATTATTGCACACGACCGCTATTTCTTAGACAAAATTGTGACAAAAATAATAGAAATCGAAAATACAAAATGTCATGTATACGAGGGAAATTACACTACGTTTGCACAGAAAAAGATGCAGTTGCAAAAAGTACAGATGAATCTGTATCTGAAACAGCAAAATGAACTGAAACATCAGGAAGAAGTTATCGCACGTCTTCGCTCCTACCGTCAGGAAAAATTTTATAAACGGGCGCAGAGCCGTGAAAAAAAACTGGAACATATAGAATTTTTAGAAAAACCACAAAATCTGCAGGAAAATATCAATATTACTCTGGAGCCTGACTGTATCAGTGGAAAAGACGTTCTCTCGGTCAAAAATCTTTCAAAATCTTTTGACCGACTTTTGTTTTCCGATATTAACTTTGAAATAAAACGGGGAGAACATATTGCGCTTATTGGAGATAACGGCACGGGAAAAACAACAATTTTAAAAATTATCAATGACCTGATACCCGCAGATAACGGAACAATACAGCTTGGAGCTAACGTCCATATCGGATATTACGATCAGGAACATCACAATCTGACAGATGAAAATACTCTATTGGAAGAAATCTCTAATGCCTATCCTGATATGAATTATACTAAAATACGCAATACTCTGGCTGCATTTATGTTTACAGGAGATGATGTATTTCAGAAAGTTTCTACGTTGAGCGGTGGAGAAAAAGGACGTCTTTCCCTTGCAAAACTGATGCTTTCCCGGGCAAATCTTATTATATTGGATGAGCCGACCAACCATTTGGACATGACCTCAAAAGAAATTCTGGAAAATGCTTTAAATCATTACACCGGAACAATATTTTATGTATCACATGACAGATATTTTATTAACCGCACTGCCACCAGAATTTTAGAACTCACCAATACAAAACTGATAAATTATCTCGGAAATTACGACTACTACGAAGAAAAGAAAGAGGAGCTGACCGCCGTTTTTTCTTCTGAAACTGTAGAAAAACAGCATATATCTGAGATATCAGATAACAAAACAGACTATTTGGAAAGGAAGGCTGAAGCCGCAAGGATTCGAAAATTGAAAAATGATATTTTAAAAGTGGAAGAAAAAATTAAAAAATATGAGGACCGGTTAAACCAATTGGATGAAATGTTGGAAGATACACAAATATCTACAAATTCTGCAAAATTAAACGAAATTACCCGGGAGCAAAATGAAATCAGTGAACAACTGGATTCCCTTATGGAAAAATGGGAAGAATTGTCTGATCAGTTATAAAACAGTAAAATCCGGAATGGGTGTAACTTCCCTGATTTTATTCCGTATATTTATTGTTTTTTACTACAATTTATTTTATACTAATTATATCTATTTTACGTCGAAGGAGACATTATCATGAAAAATAAAAAAGTTGTCGTTGCGCTTGGAAGAAACGCCTTTAGTGAATCTTTTCCCAAACAGCATGAACGTGTTAAATCAGCGGCAAAAGCAGTTGCAGATTTGGTAGAAGAAAAATACGAAGTAATTATCACACACAGCAACGGACCACAGGTTGGTATGATTCAGACCGCCATGACGGAATACTCCCGTTTGGACCCAAACCGTACTGTAGCTCCGATGAGTATCTGCGGGGCGATGAGTCAGGGATATATTGGCTTTGACCTTCAAAATGCGATTCGGACAGAATTGCTAAGCCGGGGGATTTATAAACCGGTAAGCACAATTATTACACAGGTCCGGGTAGACCCATTTGACCGTGCTTTTAACGCCCCATCAAAAGTTATTGGGCGTCTGATGACAAAAGAGGAAGCAGAAAACGAGAGAAAAAAGGGAAATTATGTTGAATATGAAGAAGGCGAGGACGGATATCGAAGAATCATTGCCAGTCCGAAACCGATTGATATTTATGAAATTGATGCAGTGAAAGCATTGGTTGATGCGCACCAGCTCGTCATTGCGGCAGGTGGCGGCGGAATCCCTGTACTTGAACAGCGTGCAGGTCTCAAAGGGGCCAGCGCCGTTATTGAAAAAGATTATACCGCAGCAAAACTGGCTGATATGCTGGACGCATCTACATTATTAATTCTGACATCAAGTGACTATATGAAAATCGAAAAAGACGGACAGGAAACAACACTCAAAAACCTGACGACTTCAGAAGCCGAACAGCTGATTTCGGAAGGTTATTTTGACCCGGTAACTTCTCTTCCAAAAATAGATGCTTCTCTCTCATTTGTTCTTGCCGGAGAAGGAAGACGTGCCATCATTACCAATTTATCAAAGGCAAAAGAGGGCGTACGCGGAAAAATCGGAACGATAATTCAATAAAAAATATATTGCCATACATATTTTTTCAATAATTGTACCACTATCCAAAAACTATTTATATCATTTTACATTTATTATTGCCTCCACCGATGAAAGAATCTGTGGAGGCAAACATTATTAAAAGAAAATTTCCTGTGAATTCATCAAATGTTCTGCTTTTTCCTTTTTTTCATAGTTTCCTTTGCTGTTCATCACACTTGCATTGACATTATCCAGCATCATTGTCCGAAACATTGTTCGGATTCGCTGTTTTATTTCCTCATCATAAATCGGGGCGGCCACTTCTACCCGCCTTTTTGTATTTCTTGTCATAAAATCTGCGGAAGAAATATATATTTTATCTCTTTGCTCTGTACCAAAAATATAAACGCGCGAATGTTCCAGATATCTTCCCACAATACTCTGCACTGTAATATTTTCTGTATATCCCTGAACGCCTGCTACAAGACAGCAGATTCCCCGGATAATCATTTCTATTTTAACGCCTGCCTGAGATGCCTCAATCAGTTTGTCCATAATTGTTTTATCTGTAAGGGAATTCATTTTTAATCCTATGTATCCCTTTCTTCCATTTCGGACGTTTTCTATTTCAACATCTATCATATCCAGGACTTTATTCTGGAGACACTTTGGAGCTACCAAAAGATGTTCTGTCTTCTCCATAAACTGTTCCATGCATATTTTATTAAAAGTTTCGTACACTTCTTTTGCAATATTCTGATTTGCCGTCATAAGAGACAAATCTGTGTAAAGTTTTGCAGTTTTTTCATTATAATTTCCTGTTCCAATCTGACATATATGCTTAATCACATTATTTTCAAGATAAGAGATCAGGCAGATTTTAGAATGTACTTTTACAAAATCTATTCCATAAATAATACGGCAGCCCGCTTCTTCCATTCTTCTGGAACATTCAATATTGTTCTGCTCATCAAATCTTGCCCGCAGTTCTACCATTACTACGACTTCTTTTCCATTTTCAGCTGCTTCGATTAATGTTTCCACAATACGGGAATTTTTGGCTACCCGGTACAAAGTCATTTTAATGGATACCACTCTTTCATCATATGCCGCCTCTTTTAATAATTTTAAAAAAGGATACATACTATCATATGGATAATGAAGAAGAATATCTTTTTTTTCCACCTGTTCTATCATAAATTGGGACTGTGTAATTCCTTCCGGAATTCTTGGGATTTTTCTCGGATAAAATAATTCCTTATTTGTTCTGAGAACATCCTGAATTTCGGATAAAAAAGAAAACTCCAGCGGAGATTCCGAATAGAATACCTGCTCTTTTGACAGTTCCAATTCCCGGCACAGATACCTTATTACCTTTTCATCTAAAACTCTGGAATATTCCATTTTTACCGGACATAATTTTCTGCGGATTTTAATCAGTTCTTCCATCGAATCTCTATAATTCATATCTTCTTCCGAAAATGTCTCATCAATATCAATATCCGCACTTCTTGTAATCTGAATCAGTGATTTGCTTTTTACGGTATATTTTTCAAAAATATCCGGCATAAAATGAAGAATGACCTCCTCCACAAGCATGAACTTTTTATGGTCAGAAGGAATAGAAACCAGACGTTCAAATACTCCATTGCTGCAAGGCACAATACATAATTTCTCACTGTTTTTTGCCTGGAGCAGAGCGACGGCATAAATTTCATTATTTTTCAAAAATGGAAACGGATTTTTTTTCCCGATTACCTGCGGGGATAATAAAGGTTTAATCGACTGGTGAAAATACTTTTCCAAATATTGTCTGTCTGTTTTACCGGCCTCGTTAAAATTAATCAGGTCTACTCCCTGAGCTTTAATTTTCTGCATTAATTGCGCATATGCTTTATCTTTTTTCTGAATGAGTTTTTCTGTATTTCTTACAACACATACCAACTGTTCCATCGCTGTCATATTTGTTTTGTTGTCTCTCTTATTTTCATTAATAAGAATCTGATCATACAAGGCTCCTACGCGCACCATAAAAAATTCATCCAAATTGTTTTTAAAAATTTCAACAAAAGAAAGTCTTTCACACAATGGTACTCTGTTGTCTTCGGCCTGTTCCAAAACTCTTTTGTTGAATTTCAGCCATGATAATTCTCTGTTGTCATAATATGCCTTTTTGGTATTTAATTTATTTTTCTGATTTTTTAAATCTATCATATTTCCCTTATTCTTTGCAGTATTCATCTGCATTTTTACAATTTTTTATTCTCCCAAACATATTCCCAGTTTTTTTGCTTCCTGGACAATTTCATCTTCCGGTTTAATTACTTTCTTTTTTCCTGCCGTTTCACTTAATGGAATCGCTCTGATATTATTATGAATCATCACTACCATCTTTCCATACTCTTTCTTTAATAACAGTTCTGCACACTTTACTCCCAGCCTGGAAGATAATATGCGGTCATATGCACTCGGATTTCCTCCCCGCTGTATATGTCCGATAACGCTGCTTCTTACTTCTAAGTTTACTTTCTGCTTTATCTCCTGCTCCATTCTGAATGAAGAAGATAAATTTCCTTCTTTGTTTCGCTTTTCTTTTAATTCTTTTTTGCCCATTCGGCTCTCTTCTTTGCTGATAATTCCTTCTGCGACAACAAGAATGACCGTCTTCTGTCCCTGCTCAATTTTTTTATTGATTACCTGTACAATAGTTTTTGTATCATAGGGGATTTCCGGTATCACAATGATATCTGCTCCTGCTGCAATTCCGGTATTGAGTGTCAGCCATCCCGCTTTATTTCCCATAACTTCAATAATAAAAATTCTTTTATGGGAAGCAGCTGTCGTCCGGATACGGTCAATATATTCTGTAGCAATATCAACAGCACTGGCAAATCCAAATGTCATTTCTGTACCAAAAATATCATTGTCGATTGTCTTTGGTAAGGTCACAATATTCAATCCACTCTCTGACAAAAGATTGGCTGTTTTATGAGAGCCGTTTCCCCCTAAAATAACCAGTGCGTCCAACTGCATATTTTTATAATTTTCAATCATAGCCTTTACTTTATTTGTGCCTTTTTCATCCGGCTCGTTGATTGTCTTAAACGGTTGTCTGGAAGAGCCCAGAATGGTCCCGCCCAGATTTAAGATATTTTCAAAATCGCTCTCGTTCATTTTTTTATATCTTCCATAAATCAGACCGCTGTATCCGTCCTCGATTCCATAAATTTCGACCTTTTCTTTCCTGTTTGTATATAAACCTTTGGCAACGCCACGCATTGCCCCATTTAACGCCTGGCAATCGCCACCGCTTGTCAAAATTCCGATTCTCTGCATATAATCCTCCCTGATTTCAATTTTATATCATTTCCCTCAACATTTACTATTTCCCATTTATTAAAATTTATAAAAATATTGTTAAATTTCATAAATCGTTTTTGTCAAATCATTGTAAAAAAATGCCTTTTCGCTGTTTCTATGCAAAAAAGACATTTTTTATAGCCATTCTATTCTGACAAAATTATATTTCTGTCAATTTATAAAGTTCATAATACACTCCCCGTTTTTCCATCAGTTCTTTATGGGTACCCTGTTCTTCTATTCCATTTTCCGTCAATACAAGAATTCTACGGGCATTTTTTATAGTGGATAATCTATGGGCAATTACAATCGTCGTTCGATTCTTTGCCAGTTTTTCCATGGACTCCTGAACAATTTTTTCACTTTCATTATCCAGTGCCGATGTGGCTTCATCAAAAATCAAAATCGGAGGATTTTTTAAAAACACTCTTGCAATCGATAATCTCTGTTTCTGTCCACCGGAAAGTTTAATGCCTCTTTGTCCGATATCCGTGTCAAACCCGTTTGGAAGTGACATAATAAACTCATAAGCATTCGCTTCTTTTGCAGCTGTAATAATTTCCTCTCTTGTAGCATCCGGTCTTCCATATTTTATATTTTCATAAATTGTTCCTGCAAAAAGATATACATCCTGTTGTACCATACCGATATTATCTCTGAGACATTTTAATTTCATATTCTTAATATCAATATTATCAATGAATATACTGCCGTCAGACACGTCATAAAATCTTGGAATCAGATTACACAAAGTAGTTTTTCCTGCACCGGAAGAGCCTACCAAAGCGACGTATTCGCCTTCAGAAATATTCAGATTAATATGCTTTAACACACGGTGGGCATTGTCGTTGTAGCGGAAAGATACATCACAAAACGTAATATTTCCTCTGATATGTTCTACCTCCACAGCATTTTCACTGTCCTGTATTTCCGGCTCCAGCGAAAGAATATAACGAAATCTTTCATATCCGGAATATCCGTTTTGGAATTGCTCTGTAAAATCAATTAATGTTTTCACCGGATCTGTAAAAACATTAATATATAAAAGAAAAGTCAGCAAGTCCGTAATACTTACCATGTCTCGGGTAATCATTATACCACCTGCGATAATGACAATCAGATGAATCATTGTGGTAAAAGCCGTAAGACCCGAATGATAACCTCCCATATATTTATAATTATTCTTCTTAGCCTCTAAAAAACCGTCATTTCCTGTTTTAAATTTTTCATTTTCTATCGCTTCATTCGCAAAAGATTTTACCACGCGGATTCCGGAGAGATTATCTTCAATCTGCTCGTTAATTTCCGCTATTTTTACTCTGTTCATTCGAAAAGTCTGCTTCATTTTTCGATTAAAGAAATAAGCATAAACAATCATTATGGGAATCAGGACAAATGCTGCCAACGCCAGTTTCATATTAATATTTAAGAGAATCACAAGCGCCCCTGCAATTTTTATGAAAGAAATCGTTAAATTTTCCGGTCCGTGATGCAGAAGTTCTGTAATATCAAATAAATCAGAAGTGATTCTTGACATGAGCTGTCCCACTTTCTGGTCATCATAAAATGAAAATGGCATCTGTTGAAAATGGGCAAAAATCTCAGCACGCATATCATATTCAATTTTTGCCCCCATCACATGTCCGTAGTTTGATATGTAATAATTGCAGTAACATTGAAACAAAATCAACACTGTAACTACTACTGCAATCAACCATAAATGATTGACTGCCTCTTTCGCATTCATATATATTACCGTGGAGGTTACATATCTTGCAATCAGTGGGATAATCAACGCAACCGCGGATGCCATAATAGCAAAAAAAGTATCTGCAAAAAAGATTTTGCGATACGGTTTATAATAAGATATCATTTTTTTCAGATTTTCTCTCATTGCTTACTCCCTATGAAATATGATACAGTTAAAATTATTTTAGACAGAAAAAACGGGGCCGTCAAGTGACAGCCCCATTTTTATGTATGATTTATAATAACCCTTCCAATGTTTTTCGGATAGCCAGAATAAACTCTTCTGTATTTAATTTCTTTTTATTTTCCAGTGTAGAAATAAGATATAAATCTCCTGTCATCTCTCCATTCTCAATCGTGTCGATACATGCTTTTTCTAATTTGTCTGCGAATGTCATCAAATCGGGAAGGTTGTCCAACTCTCCACGTTTTCTAAGAGCGCCTGTCCATGCAAAAATTGTGGCGATAGGATTGGTTGACGTCTCTTCTCCCTTTAAGTACTTATAATAATGTCTCTGTACTGTTCCGTGTGCCGCTTCATATTCATAATATCCCTTTGGAGAAGCCAATAAGGAAGTCATCATAGAAAGAGAGCCGAAAGCTGTGGCAACCATATCAGACATCACATCTCCATCATAATTTTTGCAGGCCCAGATATATCCGCCCTCGGAACGCATAACACGGGCTACTGCATCATCGATTAATGTGTAAAAATATTCAATGCCTGCCATTTCAAATTTTTCTTTATACTCTGCCTCATAAATATCCGCAAAGATATCTTTGAATGTATGGTCATATTTCTTGGAAATCGTATCCTTTGTTGCAAACCATAAATCCTGTTTTGTATCCAGTGCAAAATTAAAGCAGCTTCTCGCGAAACTTTCGATTGAATTATTCAGATTGTGCATTCCCTGAATAATGCCGGGACCATCAAATTCATGAATCATCTCTCTTGTCTCAGTGCCATTTGTGTCTGTATATACCAGTTCTGCCTTTCCTGCGGCAGGTATTTTCATTTCTGTTCCTTTATATACATCACCGTAGGCATGTCTTGCAATCGTAATCGGTTTTGTCCAATTCTTTACATATGGCTCAATTCCTTTCACAATAATTGGAGCTCTAAATACAGTACCGTCCAGAATAGCTCTAATTGTTCCATTCGGACTTTTCCACATTTCTTTTAAATTATATTCCGGCATTCTTGCAGCATTTGGGGTAATGGTTGCACATTTTACTGCCACACCGTATTTTTTTGTAGCTTCAGCAGAATCAAAAGTAACCTGATCATTTGTCTCATTTCTATAATTCAGTCCTAAATCATAGTATTCTGTTTTCAAATCCACAAACGGCAATAACAGTTCTTCTTTAATCAATTTCCAAAGAATTCTTGTCATCTCATCTCCGTCCATTTCTACAAGGGGCGTCGTCATTTTAATTTTTTCCATGTTGCTTCCTCCTAAGATTTTTGTCGTAGTATCCTTGTAGATTATATCCGAATTCCTATTTCTTGTAAATAAAATCGTCCGATAAATTTATAAACTTATGATAATTCATTATATTTTTAGGACTAATCATTCCCCATCCCTGCCTGTTTTTATCCATGTTTAAGTCTATCGCTGTACTCTTAATTATTTTTTTACATAGCACATTACTTAAATTCCTATTTTCAGACAATAAAAGACATACCATGCCGGAAACAATAGGGGTGGACATTGATGTCCCACTCTTTGCCACATAATAATATTTTTTCTCCCACAAGTTACTACAACTGAAAATTCTGTTTGCCGGCGCTACTACATCTGGTTTTTGAATACATTCCATTGTGGGACCTCTTCCGGAATAATTCATTGTCATTCTGCCATTTACCATCATTTTTATATTATCATTTGCTGCCCCTACCGTAATTACCTTTCTGCTGTCTCCCGGTGTAGAAATAGAACTGGGACCCGGTCCGTTATTTCCGGCTGCAACGACTACCACATACCCCAAATCCCACAGCAACTCCACTTCTCTCAAAAGTCTCCAATTACTTCCCCGATCTTTTCCCAAAGTACCAAAAGAAATATTTACAACTCTGATATTATATTTTTTTCCATTATCAATAATCCACCGGATTCCTTCTATTACATTACTTTCCTTTCCAATTCCTCTGCTATCCAGAACTTTTAAAGAAACAATATCCGCTTTGGGAGCAATTCCTCTCATCATTCCCTGTGACATTTTTCCACTGCCGGCAATAATCCCTGTGACATGCGTTCCGTGTCCCTCATCATCATATACTCTGCTTCTTCCACTGACAAAATCTTTAAACACTCTTATTCGATTTTCAAAATCTGGATGATTTGTAATTCCGGAATCCAGGACAGCCACAGCGACTCCTTCTCCCTGCAATCCTCTTTTGTGAAGTTCCTCAATTCCAAGCATCTGTCTAACATTGCGCATTTTTCCTCCCTGTCGGTATTTTAAACTTATAACACACGTATTTTTTTCTTCAAAATTAATATATGACTGTTATTTTTTCTGTTTCCAGACATTCCAAAATATTATTTTGTCAACAAGACATGCCCTGACACATATTATTTAGTGTAATCAAAAATTTTGGGGAGATTTAACATGAGTGATTTAGCAGCAACAAACTGCGGATGTGGTTGTGAAGGAGGAAATAACAACTGTTTATTCCTGATTCTTATCCTTTTATTCTGTGGATGCGGCAACGGAAACGGAAATGGATTAAGTTTTGGAAACGGAGACTGCTGCAGTATTATCCTGCTTCTCTTAGTTCTCAGCAGCTGCGGATGCGGTAATGGAAATGGTTTCTTTAACAATGGGAACGGTTGCGGTTGCTAGTTAATGACACTGACTTCTACGAATATGATTTGCAGTGTTTATTGACCAATATTCTATCTGCACATACTGTAAGTAATTTAAACTTTCTTATTTTGCTTCTCAGTATGAGCATTTAAGCTTGAAGTGATATACCCACGACAAGCACGTTAATGTAGAGAGGATGCAGTTTTATGGAAATGAAACAGTTCAAACAGACAAAATTTGATTCCATGGTTACAAATCAGTCTATGCAGCTGATTAAAGCTGTAATCCCCTACATTAACAATTCAATGGGTAATATGCTCGGAATATTTATCAAATTTCAGGAATTGCAGAATGCAGCGCATATCAATAGCGGCCCTTCTGTGGCTGCCATGAATTCTGACAAGCCGGGAGAAATACACGATATGCTTGAAGACATTAAGGAATTTCTCAGCGAAGAAGAAAAAGAAACATTCGACACAATTATGACAATCATGGAAATGATGAATATGGATGAGGGCGCCAAAGAAGCTTTCATGGGTAATTATATGGATATGTTCCAGGGAGATATGTTCCAAGGAGATATGTTCGGAGAAAATATGTTTCATACAGAATAGCTTTGCATTTCACAACATTTTTTCACGTGGTACATTTTTATCCCCTTATACATATCAGATAGGAGGATTTATGATAAACAACAAATGGATGGATGACCCTGTGCTATCAGGAATATCCAATGAAAAGCTGGAAATACTGACTAAAATTATTAACAGTTCTAATGGAATGGATCCCAAACAGATGCTGACATATTTTATACAGGAATCCAACAAAGCTTCCCACAACGGAATCCATTTCAGTGATGCTGAAACAAATGCCATTCTAAATGTGCTGAAGGCAGATATGTCGCCGGAAGACATCAAAAAAATAGATATGATTCGCAGAATGGTAAACATGATTTCAAAGAAAAAAGGACGGTTTTAATTCCGTCCTTTTTTGCGCCCTTTTCGGTCTCATTCCGTAATATTTCTTATTTTACGACGAGATTGATGATTCTTCCGGGAACATAAATTTCCTTTATAATATTTCCGGTCAGTTTGCCCTGAAGTGCTTCTTTTCCTTTGTGGATAGCATCCTCTTTTGTGACGTCTGCAGGCACGCTGATAACGGCTTTTGTCTTACCGTTTATCTGTACCGGAACTTGAATTTCTTCTTCTTTCATCAATTCTTCATCAGCTGCCGGCCAATGATTATTTTCAAAAACACTTCCGGTTTTACCAAGCATTTCCCAGAGTTCTTCTGCAATATGCGGAGCAAATGGTGACAACAGCGTGACAAAAGTCTCTATGGTCTCTTTATCCACGCCGCCTTCTTTCTTTGCAATCTCATTGAATTTATTATTAAATTCCATAAATCCGGAAACTACCGTATTCAGACTGAAATCTTCCAGACGTCTGGTAATTGTATGAATCATCTGGTGACGTGTCTTTATCATTTCCTTCGTCGGCTGTACTTCCTTTTCAATACTGTCCGTTGCAAGTTTCCAGAATTTTGTAATAAATCTGTAAACTCCATCAATGCCGCGCTCATCCCACTCAGAATCCAGTTCCGGTGGTCCTACAAACATTTCATAAAGTCTCAGGGAATCACATCCATAGTCTCTTACCAGTTCATCCGGAGAAACCACATTCCCTTTTGATTTGCTCATCTTAATTCCGTTTTTTCCGGTAATCATTCCCTGATTAAATAATTTCTGGAATGGCTCCTCGAAATCTACTACACCGATATCGTATAAAAATTTAGTATAAAATCTGGAGTAGAGAAGATGCAGTACTGCGTGCTCCACACCGCCAATATACATATCTACCGGAAGATTATCATGAGCTTTCTGTTTTGATACAAGTTCTTTATCATTTTTATTGTCTACATATCGTAAAAAGTACCAGGATGAGCCGGCCCATTGAGGCATTGTATTCGTCTCTCTCTTTGCCGGCTTACCACAACATGGACAGGTTGTATTGACCCATGCGTCTATAGCTGCCAGTGGAGATTCTCCTGTGCCGGTAGGCTCGTAGGAATCCACATCCGGTAAGAGCAATGGCAGTTGGTCCTCTGGAACAGGCACCGCTCCACAGTTCGGACAATGAATGATTGGTATTGGCTCTCCCCAGTATCTCTGTCTGGAGAATACCCAGTCTCTCAGCTTATAGTTTACCGTTGCTTTTCCAAAACCTTTTTCTTCAATTATATGAGGAGCCTCTTTTTTTAACACAGCAGATTCCATTCCGTTCCACTCACCGGAATTTATCATGGTACCTACAGCATCTGTATAAGCCTCTGTCATATTTTCTATTTCTTTTCCATCTTTGGCAATAACCTGAATAATAGGAATATTAAATTTCTTTGCGAATTCAAAGTCTCTGTCATCATGCGCAGGAACGCACATAATTGCACCCGTTCCATAGTCTGCCAGTACATAATCTGAAAGCCAGATAGGAACTTTTGCACCATTTAACGGATTGATGGCATAACTCCCTGTGAATACACCTGTTTTTTCCTTTCCCTGAAGCCGGTCGACGGAAGATTTGTTGGCAGACATCTGAATATAAGCATCCACATCTGCTTTTGTTTCTTCTGTAGCCAGAGAAGCAGCCATGGTATATTCCGGAGCAAGCACCATAAACGTAGCACCGTAAAGCGTATCCGGTCTTGTTGTATATACGGTAATTTTTTCTTCTGAATTTTCCAGGCGAAAATCCACTTCTGCACCATATGATTTTCCAATCCAGTCCGTCTGCATTTTCTTTACTTTTTCCGGCCAGTCCAGTTTGTCTAAATCATTGAGAAGTCGATCGGCATAGGCCGTAATTTTTAACATCCACTGCTTTAAATTCTTTTTTGTTACCTCTGCACCACATCTCTCACAACAACCATTTACAACTTCTTCGTTGGCAAGACCGGTTTTACAGGAAGGACACCAGTTGATTGGCATCTCTTTTTGATAGGCAAGTCCTTTTTTAAACATCTGGACAAAAATCCACTGTGTCCAACGATAGAAAGACGGATCTGTCGTATTTACTTCCATATCCCAATCATAAAGCGCTGAAATTTCATTAATCTGCCGCTTGATATTTGCAATATTTTCTGCCGTGGAAATAGCAGGATGCGTTTTCATTTTAATTGCATAATTTTCTGCAGGTAGTCCAAAAGCATCCCATCCCATCGGATGAATAATATGGTATCCGTGAAGCATTTTATATCTGCTCCAGACATCGCTAATCACATATCCTCTCCAATGTCCTACATGAAGTCCTGATCCGGATGGATAAGGAAACATATCCAGGCAATAATATTTTGGTTTTTTTCCGTCATTTACATTGATTGGATTTACATCCCAGTTGTGACGCCATTTTTTTTCAATTTCCTTATGATTATAAGATACTGCCATATTTTTTCTTCCTCCTAAAGCTGTATATAAGTTTATTACCGGCTGTTATCTATTCTTTCTTTGTCACAGCCTCTTTCACTGTGGTTTCTTTCTCAGTCGTGCTGTTTTTTTCCACAGTCTGACTTTCTTTCTTTTCCTTTTTTTGTTTTGTCGTCTCTTCTACTTTTTGGCCTGTCTTTTTCTTCTGCTGATTTTTCAGTTTTTCCGATGGATTATATTTTTTATTTTTCTTACTTTTTTCTATCTTTATCTCTACTGTTGTCTGACTGCCCCCTACATTTCCGGAATCGTCCTGTGCCTTTACTACGACCGGAAACTTTCCTTTTTCCAATTCTTCCGGAAGTGCAGACATAAATACTTTTATTTGAACGTTACTCTCATTGCAGGAAACACCCGCACGTACCATCTTTTCAATTTCTGTTATATTAGATTTTCTGTTTAGATCCTTTTTATCCAAACTTTTCACTTCATAAGTATATAGTGTTTTTCCACATTTTACTACCGGCGGCGTCGTATCCACTACTTTGAATTTCTGTGTCAGTGTCTGTTTTTTTCCGGAATTCATCCGGCAGGTAAATTTCACTTTATAAGTTCCAACCCGGCTGCTGTCAAATATCTTATATTTTATTTTTCCTGTGATATTCTTTCCATTTTCATTTCTGGCAAGCAGATTTGCAAGATATTCCGGCTCATCGCCCTTTTCTACGAAAACAGTGGACGCTCCATTTACCATTTTACCGTTCTGGATTTTTTTGTAAGGATTGTCAGTATCTGGATCGGTCGGATCCCATCCGCAATATTTCTCCGCTTTTACTCTCTCCTTAAACTGCAATGGCAGTTTATCGGTCTTCTTCCCTTTTATAATGGAAATTTCCGTTTTTGCTTTGCAAGTGGAAAAAATCCATGCCGCATCTTCAGCCGTCAAGAAAATACATTTTCCATCTCTTTGCCTGCTGCCGATTGCATTATAAGAAGATTTTTTTAAAGTATAACTGTACTTGTCCCGATATTCTGCAGATTGTATCCATGCGTTCTCGCCAAACCGGGTGTTATACTTGTGCCAGCTTCCATTGATATCAAGCCATGTGTATGTCTCAGAAGTTTTATATTTTCCCTGCTTGACATTTTTTCCCACAGAACATGAAAATACTTTATAAGGATTTTTTGTTTTTTTATCTTTGGAATAGCGATATATGATACAGGCATTCTGCTTTTGATTAATTTCAATATAATAATCATTGGAATCTGTATTTTGCTTTTTTGTCTTCGTCTCTGTTTCTACACCTTTTCCATTCAATCCATTGACGCGGTCAGCCTCTTTATTTACTTTTCCGTAGAGAAACATTAGCGCAGCAAAAATAATCCCTGCTACCACAAATATTTCTATTATGGTAAATGCTGTATTGCGAAATCTTTTATTTTCTAAAATCTTTTTAATTTCCAAAACAAAATCACCTTCAAATGCCTATGCGTACCCAAATATTATACAACATTGCCGCTATTTTTCAAGGTAGCCTTTTATGATTATTTCTTTGAAAGACAAAAAAATAACGCCTTCCCACGCTTCCTCTGAGACGTTATCTCTACGGCCTTGCTTCCCAATAACCAGACTTCATCAAAAAATCAATTCAGTTATGCTTCGAGAGGATAGAAGAAAAACCGCGAACACGTTGATTTTCCCATCCTGCGCGCCGCTTATTTTCTATTATCCTCCCAGAGCAGAATTAACATTCTCTCAATGCGTCTTTCATTTCTTTTACATATTTACCTACATACGGTACACATTCTGTTCCATATTCTGCCACAATTTTTACAATTGCACTCCCCACAATCGCTCCATCTGCATACTGTGCCATTTCCTTTGCCTGAGAAGGTGTAGAAATACCGAATCCAACAGCGCATGGGATATCAGTAACCTCTCTCACAAGTTTTATCATAGCGCCAATATCTGTAGTAATTTTTGAACGTACCCCTGTAACTCCCAGAGAAGAAACACAATATAAAAATCCCTGAGCGTCTTCGGCAATACGCTTAATTCTCTCGTGAGAAGTCGGTGCTATCAGAGAGATTAATTCAATTCCCGCTTCCTTACATTCCGGCAGCAGTTCTTCCTTTTCTTCATAAGGACAGTCCGGAACAATGATACCGCAGAGACCACATTCCACACAGCGCTCCATAAATTTCTTTTTTCCATATTTGTAAATAGCGTTGATATAAGTCATAAATACGACGGGAATCGTAACCTGTTCTTTAATTTCTTTCAATGCGTCAAATAATTTATCGGTTGTACAGCCACCATTCAGTGCCCGTAAATCTGCCTCCTGTATTACCGGTCCCTCTGCAATCGGATCTGAAAAAGGAACTCCGACCTCGATTAAATCAGCCCCCTTGCTCTGCATTTCCAAAATTAATTTCTTTGTTGTTTCTAAATCCGGATCTCCTCCTGTGATAAAAGGGATAAAAGCCTTTCCATTTTTAAACGCCTGTTCTATTTTACTCATAAATCTGTACTCCTCTGTATCTTGCAATAGCAGCAACATCTTTATCGCCGCGCCCTGATATATTAATTACAACAATTTTATCTTTTCCCAATGTTGGTGCATATTTCATAGCATATGCCACTGCATGAGAACTTTCAATAGCAGGAATAATTCCTTCCGTCCTGGATAAATATTCAAAGGCATTCACAGCTTCGTCATCTGTGATTGCTACATATTTTGCTCTTTTCCTCTCATTCAGCATCGCATGTTCCGGTCCGATACCCGGATAATCCAATCCGGCAGAAATAGAATATACCGGTGCAATCTGCCCATATTCATTCTGGCAAAAGATAGATTTCATACCATGAAATATAGCTTCTGAGCCATTAGTAATTGTTGCCGCATTTTTCGGCGTATCTACTCCAAGACCTGCAGCCTCACAACCAATCAGTTCTACCTCTTGATTTTCAATAAAATGATAAAATGCACCGATTGCATTAGAGCCGCCGCCGACACATGCGATTACTGCATCCGGAAGTCTTCCTTCCGCTTCCATTATCTGTGCCTTAATTTCTTTGCTGATAAAACTTTGGAAATCTCTTACAATCGTAGGAAACGGATGCGGCCCCATCACGGATCCAAGGACATAATGTGTATCATCAATTCTGTTTGTCCACTCCCGCATAGTCTCGTTCACTGCATCTTTCAGCGTCATCGTTCCACTGGTAACCGGATGTACTTTTGCGCCCAAAAGTTCCATCCGATAAACATTAAGTGCCTGACGTTCGCAATCTTTCTTTCCCATGAAAACTTCACATTCCATATCCATTAGAGCCGCTGCAGTCGCGGTTGCCACACCGTGCTGTCCTGCACCTGTCTCAGCAATGACTCTCGTTTTTCCCATTTTTTTTGCAAGAAGTACCTGACCTAAAACATTGTTTATTTTATGGGAGCCGGTATGATTTAAATCTTCTCTTTTCAGATAAATTTTAGCACCCCCTAAATCCTTAGTCATTTTTTCTGCATAATATAAAAGGGAGGGTCTTCCGGCATAATTTCGCAGCAGTTCATCCAATTCTTTCTGAAACTCCGGATCATCTTTATACCGGTTGTAAGCCGCTTCCAATTCATTGACAGCGTTCATTAATGTCTCCGGTACATATTGTCCTCCATATTTTCCAAATCTTCCCTTACTCATCCTATCTCTCCTCTCAACTGTTCTAACATTTCTTTCTTGTTTTCTGATTTCATAAAAGTTTCCCCAATCAGTACTCCGTTCACATTTGCCTTTCGCAGTCTGTCAATATCCTCTGGCGTTCTGATTCCACTCTCAGCCACAAAAAGAATATGTTCCGGCACTAATTTCCGCAACCGTTCACTGTTTCCAATATCTACTGTAAAAGTTTTCAAATCCCGGTTATTTACTCCAATCATTCTGGCGCCTGCGCTTACTGCTTTATCTATCTCATCCGCATCATGTGCCTCTACCAGAGCTGAAATACCTAATGCATCACAAATCTGAAGATATTGTTTTATCGTATTTTCCGGAAGCAGCGCACAGATAAGAAGCACACAGGAAGCTCCATGAACTTTTGCATCATAAATCATATATTCATCAATAATAAAATCTTTTCGTATCAAAGGAATCTTGACATGTTCACTGATTTCTTTTAAATATTTTTTATCTCCCTGAAAGTAATCCGGCTCCGTCAGCACAGAAATACAAGAAGCTCCTGCTTTCTCATATTCTTTTGCAATTTTAATATAAGGAAAATCCTGTGCAATCACCCCTTTGGAAGGAGAAGCTTTCTTTACCTCACAGATAAAACTAATATCACCATCTCTCACTGCTTTTTCAAAAGAAAAATTACCTTTCGGCATAGAAAGTGCCATCTCACGAATTGTTTGAGGGGAAATCTGTTTTTTTTCCTCTGCTACTCTTTTGGCGGTCGCCTTTGCTATATCATCTAAAATCATTTTTTCTCCAATTCTGTTTCATCCTGCATTAACTGTTTGACAAAGCTAGATACTCTTCCAATTTTTCTGCTGCCTTTCCACTGTCAATCATATCTGCTGCAATTCCTATTGCCTCTTTTAACGTCACATCTTCTCTTGTAATATAAATGCACGCTCCTGCATTTAACAATACCGTATCTCTCTTTGGTCCTTTCTGACCATTCAAAATATCCCGGGTAATCTGTGCGTTTTCTTTTGCATCTCCGCCGGTTAAATCACTTTTTTTGCACATTTTAAATCCATAATCTTCCGGATTGATTTCATAAGTTTCAATTTTACCATCTTTAATTTCACATACCGTAGTTTTTGCACTGAGTGTAATTTCATCCATCACATCCTGGCCAAACACTACCATTCCCCTGTTTACTCCCAGCTTAATCAGCACTCTGGCCAATGGCTCTACCAGCGCCTCATCATATACACCTATAATATTTCTGTTAGCGCCTGCCGGATTTGTAAGAGGTCCTAAAATATTAAAAATTGTTCGGATTCCCAACTCTTTTCTTACCGGTCCCACATATTTCATAGAAGTATGATACTTCTGAGCAAACAGAAAACAAAATCCCACTTTTTCCAATAATTCTTTACTCTTCTCCGGAGATATCGTAATATCTGCTCCCAATGCCTCCAATACATCTGCCGCACCTGATTTACTGGAAACGCCCCGGTTACCATGCTTTGCGACTTTGCATCCTGCTGCTGCCGCCACAAAAGCAGAAGTTGTAGATATATTAAAGGTAAAGGCTTCGTCTCCTCCTGTTCCCACAATTTCCAACACATCCATATCATGTTCTAATTTCAATCCATTATTTCTCATTCCCATCGCAGAGCCTGAAATTTCATCAATGGTCTCCCCTTTCATTCTCAGAGCAGTCAGATAGGCACTGATTAATACCGGAGAGGTTTCTCCACTCATAATCTCATCCATTACTGTCAGGACTTGTTCATAAGACAAATCTTCTCTGTTTACTAATTTTGCAATCGCTTCTTTTATCATTTTCTCTTCCTCCTATATTTTCAAAAAATTATTTATTATTATTTTTCCATCCGGAGTAAGAACGGATTCCGGATGAAATTGTAATCCGTAAATATCATATGTTTTATGCTTTACCGCCATAATTTCTTTGTCCAGATAATCCAGCGCAATCACCTGCAGTTCTTCCGGTATACTCTCCGGGTCAGCAGAAAGGGAATGATATCTTGCTCCCGGAAAACTCCTTTCCAGCCCTTCAAATATCGGAACATCTTTTAATATTGTGATATTGCTCTGTTTTCCGTGCATTAACTGTTTCGCATAAGTCACTTTTGCGCCAAATACTTCACAGATACATTGATGCCCCAGACAGACGCCTAAAATAGGATATTGACCTTTCAACTCCTGGACAATTTTCTCACAGATTCCTGCATCCTTCGGTTTTCCGGGACCCGGAGATAATATTATATGAGACGGATTCAATTTCTGAATCTGAGCTATATCATAAGCATCATTACGAGCCACTGTGATATCCCCATGAGATAATTCTCCCACAAGCTGCACCAGATTATAAGAAAAACTATCATAATTATCTATCAATAAAACCATTATTTATTTACCTCGCTTCCCCGTTTTACTGCATCGATGACGGCTCCTGCTTTATGCTGGCACTCCATATATTCATTTTCCGGCACACTATCTGCCACAATACCGGCTCCCGCCTGAACATAAACTTTTTCATCTTTTTTAACTGCTGTACGAATAGCGATACAGACATCCAGATTTCCGGATAAATCAATATAACCGATTGCGCCTCCATATACGCCTCTTGGCTCCTTTTCCAGCTCATCAATAATTTCACAGGCCCGAAATTTAGGAGCGCCGGATAATGTTCCTGCAGGAAGCAGAGCAGATACCGTATCGCATCCGTCCCGATCCTTTCTCAATGTTCCGCAGACAGTGGATGCGATGTGCATAACTTTAGAAAACCGATGAATCTTCATATACTCCTCTACATATACACTTCCATATTCTGCTATTTTTCCAATATCATTTCGGGCAAGATCCACCAGCATATTATGTTCTGCCAGTTCTTTTTCATCCTGCAATAATCCCTCTTCCAGCTTTCTGTCTTCCTCCTCGTTTTTTCCTCTCGGTCTGGTCCCAGCCACTGGAAATGTGGTAAGCTTTCCATCCACAAGTTTTATCATCGTCTCAGGGGAGGCTCCTGCAATCTGCATATCTTCTGACTGGATAAAATACATATAAGGAGAGGGATTCGTCGTACGTAAAACTCTGTACGCATTCATCAGACTTCCCTTGTAATCTGCTTCAAATCTTCTGGAAATAACTCCCTGAAAAATATCGCCCTCCCGAATATAATTTTTTGTCTTCTCCACCATCTTACAATATTCATCTCTCGAAACATTGCAGGTAAATTCAATCGTCTCCTCCGTCTTGCTCTCCGGCAGCCTGCTGTCATCATTAATCAATGCAATCATCTTTTCAATTTCTAACAAAGCCGCGTTATATCCCTGCAATCCGTCTTTTGCCTTCATGTTAGCGATTACCATAATCTTCTGCCGAAAATGATCATATACAATTACTTTATCAAAAAGCATTAAATGATAATCATCAACATCACTACTCTTTATTTTCAGTTTGGGCTCTGCATATCCAATCATTTCATAACCGAAATATCCTACAAATCCTCCTGTAAAAGTAGGCATCCCCTCAATTTTAGGAGATTTATATTTTTTCAGCTGCTCCCGCAGAGCATCTAAGGGATCCATTACCGTACTATGTTCTATTTCCCCGCTCTTCTGCGTCACTTTTCCGTTTTTACATGTCAAATGAAGTACCGGCTCATAACCCAAAAAAGAATATCTTGCCCATTTTTCTCCACCCTCAACGCTCTCTAAAAGAAAAAAATTTTTTCCAAATACTTCCATCTTTCGAAGCAGTGAAATTGGAGTGATAATATCCGCATAGATTTCTTTACAAATTGGAATCATGCTGTAATTTTCCAATAAACTCTCGATTTCTTCAAACGTCTGTGTCTTCATGTTGCCCTCCTGATTTAAATATAAAAAAAGCTTTTGTCCCTCAAGAAAGGGACAAAAGCTATAAAATACTTCTGCGGTGCCACCCAAATTAATGTATAACACATTCACTCATCGCATACCAACATATGCTAACTCCTTTAACGGTGGGTCTCCGTCAGCGTCTACTCCCTGTTTTTTCATTGGTTTCAAGCTGCCCTCTCAGGTCCATTCATTACTGATGGTTTATTGTCTCACACCAACCGACAACTCTCTGTAAAACCAGTTCCGTAACTACTTACCCCTGATCAGCGGTTTTATTTATTAACTAATGATATTCTAACTTTATCAAATTTGATTGTCAACTACTTTTTGCACATACTACAGAAAATAAATTTAGTTTGCATTGGAATTTTCGGCCACCTGTTTTTCCTGTATATCTGCCGGAGCCTGTTCATACTTTGATACGACATATTCAAATTCTCCACTTCCACCAGTGATAGAACGAAGAGTTGTAGAATAACCGTATAACTCAAGCATTGGGACTTCCGCTTCAATCAACTGCTTGCCATCCACCGGCGTCATATTGAGTATGCGCCCGCGTCTTTTATTCAAATCCCCCATTATGTCGCCGGAATATTTATCCGGTGCGGTAACACTGAGCATTGCAATCGGCTCTAAAAGTACCGGACTGGCTTCCATAAATCCATTTTTAAATGCTAAAATTGTAGCAAGTTTAAATGCCATTTCTGAAGAATCTACCGGATGATAAGATCCGTCAATCAATGTTGCCTTAACGCCCACTACCGGATACCCTGCCAAAGGTCCTGCTTTCACACATTCCTGCAAACCTTTTTCCACTGCCGGAAAGAAATTACGCGGTACTGCTCCACCGAAAATTTTCTCTTCAAACACATATGGTTTTGAAAGGTCACCGGATGGCTCAAACTCCATAATAACATCTCCATATTGACCATGACCACCCGATTGTTTTTTATGCTTTCCCTGTACCTGGGATTTCTTTCGTATTGTTTCACGGAAAGCAATTCTTGGCTTATACAGTTCAATTTTTACCTTATATCTGTCTTCCAGTTTTGACGCTGCAATCTGTATCTGTTGTTCTCCAATCCCATAAATCAGTGACTGTTTGTTTTCATCATCCATCACAGTCTTTAACGTCAAATCTTCAATCGTAAGTTTCGTCAGAGCCTGTGCAATTTTATCTTCCTCTCCTTTGTTTACAGCACGATATGCCATATAGGTATAAGGCTTGGACATCGTGGTAGGATGATATTCAATCGGCCAGCCGCGGGTCGAGAGCGTGTCTCCCGTCCGGGTGCTTGCCAGTTTTCCTATTGCTCCGATATCACCGGAATACAGTTCGCTGACTTCAATGACATCTTTTCCGCGGATTACATATAGTTTGTTTAATTTTTCTTCCACGTCTTTTGTTGCATTATACACAGTATCTCCGGATTTGAGAATTCCGGTCCTGACCTTTACCAGAGAATACTTTCCGACAAAAGGATCCATTATCGTCTTAAACACATAAGCAGATACCGGCTTCGTACAATCAAAATCTGCCGTAACTTCTTCCCCTGTCTGTATGTTTGTAGCTTTCTTCATCACTTCCGCTTTATCTGCACTTGGGAAATATTTTTCACAGGTCTGCAGGAAACTGTTTACTCCCTGACAACTTACTCCGGATCCAATCTGCACCGGTACAATATCACAGCGGATAACACTTTTGCGCAATGCCTGGGAAATTTCATCATAAGTAAACTCTTCTCCGGAAAAATATTTTTCCATCAAATCTTCATCGGACTCTGCTACTGCCTCCATAAGCTGTTCCCGGCAAGGCTCCAGCTCGGCTTTTACGGAATCCGGTATTTCCATTTCCGTATAATTACCTGCATCATCCATAAACTTACGTCCGCCCATCTTAACCACATTGACATAACCGGTCAGTTTATCTCCTTCCATAATTGGAAGATGAAATGGAGCGATTTTCTTTCCGAACATTGTTTTCAACTGTTCTACTGTCTCCATATATTTTGCATTTGGATCATCCATATTTGTGACAAAGAAAATTCTTGGAATCTGTCTTCTCTCACAAATTTCCCATGCCTTGACGGTCCCGACTTCAACTCCTGCCTTGCCATTTACCACAATCACAGCAGCATCCGCTACACTCATTGCGTCTTCCATCTGACCAACAAAATCAAAATAACCCGGTGCATCCAGTATATTTATTTTTAACCCATTCCACTCTACGGGAATAACCGAAGCACTGATTGAAAATTTTCTGTTGATTTCCTCCTTGTCATAATCGCTGATGGTATTACCGTCCTCAATACGTCCTTTTCGGGTAATAACACCGGTAGCAAAAGCTACTGCTTCCGCAAGAGTTGTCTTTCCCGCCCCTCCATGGCCTAAAAAAACAACATTTCTGATTTGAGATGTCTTATAAACATTCATATCCGTTTCCTCCTTGTTTTATTTTGTCCTGATTTGTGCAAGCTCCACACTTTCACATGATCCGTATATTTATGTATATATTCTACTTCATATATTATGATAAAACAACAAAGTTATATTTTTAACAATCCACAGATTTTTATGAAAATTTTTATGAAAAATATTATTTTTTCTTTTATTTTTTATTCTTCGAAACAAAATGCAATTATTCATTGCATTTATGATTATTTTCGTTTAGAATAATCAAAGGGTGTTGTTTCACTTTAAAGCGTTAAAGTAAGAAGAGGTATATATATTTATTTTTATAAAAAATTCCATGGATTTTGAGAAATCGGAATAGAAGGGAGAATGAATGAGAGATCTGACTTTTGGTTTTGTGGGAATTGGATTAATCGGCGGCTCTGTTGCCAAAACACTGCGCAGAGTTTTTCCCGGTTGCAAAATTATTGTTTTCAATAGAAGCGCAGAAGCCCGTGTCATGGCAATGAACGATGGCACTGCCAACATTGCGGTTTCTCAGGTGGACGACACATTTCAAGAATGTGATTACATTTTTTTATGTACGCCTGTAGAAAGAAATGTAGAATATCTGAAAATATTAAAAAATATGATTAACAGCAGCTGTATTATTACAGACGTGGGAAGTGTAAAGGGGAATATTCACAATGCGGTAAAAGAGCTTCACCTGGAAGCCAACTTTATCGGAGGTCATCCGATGGCAGGATCAGAAAAAACAAGTTACGAACATTCCAGCGACAGACTATTAGAAAATGCTTATTACGCAATAACTCCTGCCGATTTGGTCAGTGCAGATAAAATTGACGAATTTACACAAATAATCTCTGCCATTGGTGCCATTCCAATCCGCATGTCATGGGAAGAGCATGACAGAGTTGTCGCTACCATCAGCCATTTGCCACATATTATTGCCTCCAGTCTGGTCAATCTGGTAAAACACAATGACTCTCCGTCAGAATACATGAAAACAATGGCCGCCGGCGGTTTTAAAGATATTACCCGAATTGCTTCCTCCTCCCCGGAAATGTGGGAACAAATCTGTATGACCAACCATACCAATATCAGCAGTATGCTCCAAAAATACATTGACAGTCTGAATCAGATTAAAAAAGAACTGGATACAGAAAATGGTCAGGCAATTTATGATATGATTTCAGAAAGCAGGGATTACCGGGATAATATTGATGACCATAATAACAGTATTATCCATAAAAGTTTTAATGTTTATTGCGACATTATCGATGAATCCGGTGCGATTGCCACAATCGCGACCATTCTTGCTACCAATGGTGTGAGCATAAAAAATATCGGCATTATTCACAACCGTGAATTCGAAGAAGGGGTATTAAAAATATCATTTTATGATGAAACTTCTGCACAGAAAGCGGTAGAACAATTAGAACGACACAGATATAGGATTTTTAAAAGAAAATAATATATAAAAATGCAGTCAGACTTTTGCTGCATTTTTATTCTGTTATTTCTTCTAATATTTCAAAATAATTTTCAAATGTTTTTTTACAACACATAGGATTTTTAATGATTACATGATCTACAAGCAGTCCTGCCAATGCAAAACTCATGGCAACACGATGGTCTTCGTGCGTATCAATTTCCGCTCCATGCAGAGATGACGGCGAAATAACAATATCTGTCCTTCCATTTTCCGTTATAATTTTCGCATGACCTCCCAGTTTAGATAATTCATCTACAATAACCTGTACCCGGTCAGATTCCTGTCGGCGTATGTGTCCTATATTTTTTATCCGGGTAGGAGAATCGGCAAAGGCAGCGACTACTGCCATAGTGAGCGCCTGATCCGAAAAATCCGACATATCTACTTCCAGACCATGATAAGAAAAGAGATGGCTTCCATCTACTTCCACTCCTATTTTATCCTCTTTCACATGGCATCCCATCTTTTCCAGAACAGAAAGAAATTTTTTATCTCCCTGTATGCAATCAGAATGTATTCCCCTGACCACACTTTTTATTTTCAGCAAGATTGCCATTGCATAAAAATAGCATGCCGCTGACATATCAGGCTCTATAAAGTAACTGTTTTTTTGAAAATGTTGTGGGAGAATCCGATAGCAATTCTCATGTTTTTCATAAGAAATTCCAAACTGTTCCAGCATTTTCAGCGTTATGTTAATATATGCTCCATTGACTCTTTCACCCGTCAGGGAAATTTCCATTCCATTAATTGGAGCTGCCATGAAAAGAGCGCTTGCATATTGACTGCTGGTTGTAGTATCAATTTTTATCTTTGTGTCCGGTATCCCTGATGAGTGGATTTCAAAAGGAAAATGCCCCTCTTTTTCCAGATATTTGATTTGGACACCCTTTTTCTCAAGACCTTCTAAAAGTTCTCTCATCGGTCTTTTTTTCATCTGCTCCGAGGCATTTACCACGTAATCTCCGCCAGCTACAGCCAGAAAAACTGTGATAAATCTTGCTGCCGTTCCTGCGCTCCCCACATGAAGCACTGCTGTCCTATTTGGAATTTTTCCGCTTTCGCCTTTTATAATAACCTGACGGCTGCTCTCATCTATATCCATCTGAAAACCCAATTGAAACAGACAGTCCAGAAAAGCTCTGGAATCATCGCTAAACAACACACCCTGAAGCCTGCAGATACCATCAGAAACAGCAGCCAGCATCAGAGCCCTGTTTGTAATACTTTTGGAGCCGGGAACTTCCACGCAAATATTCTTTTTCTTTTCTACTTTTTTTACCGCATATTTTTCCATAATTTTTATCATTTATGATTCGGGTGTCAAAAGGGTGCATCGCACCAACCAAACACATATACTTGTGTCGGTATAGCCTTGAAGGGGCTTTTGACACCTTCATCCATTTATATAATTAACATTGCATCGCCAAAACTGAAAAATCTGTACCGCTCTTCTACCGCCACAGAATAGGCATTCAATATATTTTCTCTTCCTGCCAACGCAGATACGAGCATAAGCAGTGTCGATTCCGGCAGATGAAAATTCGTAATCAGCCCATCCACCGCCTGAAATGAGTAGCCGGGATAAATAAAAATCTGTGTCCATCCGCTTTTCGCATGTACGATTCCTGATTCGTCGGTCACGGTTTCAAGCGTTCTGGTGCTGGTCGTACCGACTGAAATAATCCTGCCTCCACACCTGCGACAGTTATTTATAATATCGGCTTCTTTCTTATCTACCATATAAAATTCTGAGTGCATATGATGTTCCAGAATATTTTCTACTTTTACCGGTCGAAAGGTCCCTAGTCCCACATGCAGCGTCACATGGGCAATCTGTACTCCTTTCTCCTTAATTTTCTCCAGCAGTTCATTTGTAAAATGAAGCCCTGCTGTCGGAGCCGCTGCCGAGCCGTCATACTTTGCATAGACCGTCTGATAACGGTTTTTATCCTTTAATTTATGCGTAATGTATGGTGGGAGCGGCATTTCTCCAAGCTGGTCCAGCACTTCCTCAAAAATTCCTTCATATTGAAATTTTATCAGCCTGTTTCCTTCTTCTACAATATCCAAAACTTCTCCCGTCAGAATTCCGTCTCCAAACTGAATTATCGTCCCCGGACGGCATTTTTTCCCCGGCTTTACCAGTGTTTCCCAGATATCATTTTCTTTTCTCTTGAGCAGAAGAACTTCAATCTTTGCATCCGTATCTTTTTTCGTTCCATACAGTCTTGCGGGTAAGACTTTTGTGTCATTAATTACAAGACAGTCTCCCGGATTCAGATAGTCAATAATATCTCTAAAAACATGATGCTCTATTTTTCCGGATTTACGGTCTAAAACCATCAGACGGGAACTGCTTCTGTCCTCCAGGGGATCCTGTGCAATCAATTCTTCCGGCAGCTGATAATAATAATCATGTAAACTCATCTGTTCTTTCATTATCTATTTCCTTTTACTCATTTTGCTTGGCTGTTTTCTCCTACAACTCCTCACTGTCCAGAAGAATTGTAAACGGTCCGTCATTTAACAGCTGAACTTTCATATCTGCGCCAAAAATGCCCTTTTCCACGACAGAGACAAATTTCTTACATTGCTGAATTATATACTCATACATTTCATTTGCCATCTTCGGATTTCCGGCTTTCGTAAAGGACGGACGGTTGCCTTTTTTACAGTCGGCATAAAGTGTGAATTGGGAAATCAGTAAAAGATGGCCCTCCACATCTGAAAGTCCCAGATTTGTCTTTCCATTTTCATCATCGAAAATACGCATATTGCAAAGTTTCTTTACCATTTTATCTGCAATCTCTTTTGTATCATCCTCTGCCACTCCAATCAGCACAAGAAATCCTTTTCCTATCTGTCCCACAATCTTGTTGTCTACCGTTACGGATGCTTCCGTCACTCTCTGTATCACAAATCTCATTGAAGCTTACTCTCTCTCATCAATATTTCTCAAATATTTTTTCTTTTGAAAAATATTTTTATCCTCTCAATTCGATTCCCGTTTCCTCAAGCGCTTTCAGAATCTTATTCAGTGAAGCCTGCACATCATTATCTTCCAATGTTCTGTCTTTTGCACGGAATACAATAGAATATGCCACAGACTTATATCCCTCTTTAATCTGGTCGCCCTCATAAATATCAAAAAGAGCATAACTTTCCAGATTTTTTCCTGCTTTCTGTTCAATGATTTTTTCTACCTGTCCCACCGGGATTTCTTTTGGCATTACCATGGAAATATCTCTCGATATTGCAGGAAATTTTGCAATTCCCTTATATTTTTTGTCAAAAGAAGCCATTTCATAAATATATGGCATATCAATCACTGCCACATAAGCTCTTGTCTTCATGTCATAATTTTCACATACCTGTGGATGAACTTCTCCCAGATAACCAAGTACTGTATCCCGGTAAATAATATTTGCCTGACGTCCTGGATGCAGATATGGTTTTCCTGCCTTTGCGTCATAAGTGATTTTTTCATCAATTCCTACCTGAGAAAGAAATTCTTCCACAACGCCTTTCATTGTAAAGAAATCTCCTTCCCCATAAAATCCCAGTGTGAACTGCATTCTCTCATCCGGCAGTTCTGTTACCGGAATTGCTTTTGGAATATAAATATTTCCCAGCTCAAACAGTTTTACATCTTTATTTCTTCTGTTAAAATTCGTTGCCAGTGACGTGAGAATTCCATTGAGAGATAACGTTCTCATAATACTGAAATCTTCTCCCAGAGGATTTGAAATTGTCACAGTATTGCGCAGTGTGGAATCCTTTGGAAGCAAAAGTTTGTCAAAAACCTTAGGACTTTCAAAAGAATATGTCATTCCCTGAGAAAAACCACAATATAAAGCCACACTTCTCGCAATTTCTTCAATTCTTAATTTATAAGAAAGTTTCCCGGAAGTAGCTTCTCCGCTTGGAAGCGTCGTAGGGATATTATCATAACCGTAAAATCTTGCAATTTCCTCTGCAATATCGCACATTGCAATCAAATCCTGGCGGAATGTTGGAACGGTAATCGTCTTTGTCTGTGCATCGTATTTTAATTCCAAAGCAGGGAAATATTTTATCATCTCTTCTTCTGTCAAATGGAATCCAATCAGATTATTGACATAATCGGCATCAAAAGAAATTGTTCTTTCCTCTTTCTTTTTCGGATAAACATCTACCATTCCGGAAACGACTTCACCCGCTCCCAGCTCTTCAATCAACTGACAGGCTCTGTTAATTGCTGCCTCCGCATTATTGGGATCCAATCCTTTTTCAAATTTTCCTGACGCATCCGTCCTAAGACCTGCCCGCTTTGCGGAAAGGCGGATATTCGTTCCATCAAAACATGCCGCTTCAAAAAGCATATCTTTTACGTCATCTGTAATTTTTGAATTTTCTCCACCCATAATACCGGCAAGACCAACGGCCTTCTCTCCGTCGCAAATCATGAGCATATCACTGTCCAGTTTTCTTTCTGTGCCATCCAGTGTCTGGAAAGTTTCTCCGTCTTTTGCCCGTCTTACAATAATTTTATTTCCTGCAATCGTAGAAAGGTCATAAGCGTGCATTGGCTGACCATATTCTTCCATCACATAGTTTGTAATATCTACCAGATTATTAATTGGACGAATGCCACAGGCAGCAAGCCGTCTCTGCATCCATTCCGGTGATGGTGCAATTTTTACGTTTTTTACGACTTTTGCACAATAACGCGGACACAACTGTGCATCCTGCACTTCTACGGAAATATAATCATTCACATCCCCCGTTGTTCCCACTTCTTTTACCTGAGGTAATTTTAAAGGTTTTCTGAATGTTGCCGCTGCCTCTCGGGCAATCCCGATAACGCTGTAACAATCAACTCTGTTAGATGTTATTTCATATTCAAATACAGTGTCATGAAGGCCCAAAACTTCTATGGCGTCTGCACCTACCGGAACACTGTCATCAAATACGTAAATTCCATTTTCCGGCGCATCCGGATAGAAATCTCTGGAAGAGCCCAATTCTTCGATGGAACACATCATGCCATTGGATTCAATTCCTCTTAATTTTCCCTTTTTTATTTTAATTCCACCCGGAGTTTTTGATCCGTCGTGACCTCCTGCCACTCTGCCACCATCCAGAACAACAGGTATTTTCTGCCCTTCCTCTACATTTGGAGCCCCTGTCACAATCTGAATTGTCTCTGTGCCGATATCGACCTGACATATAACCAGTTTATCTGCATCCGGATGTCTTTCTATTTTTTTGATTTGTCCTACCACAATCTTGTCAAGGTCAGCGTCCAACCTCTCATAACCTTCACATTTTGTACCTGATAAAGTCATTGCATCCATAAATTCCTGATCCGTACATTCCAAATCAGGAACATATGCTTTTATCCATGATAACGGTGTGTTCATTTTATATCCTCCTATTTTCAAACAGAACTTATTATTCGTTAATCCTCTGATTTTTTCAATTAAAACTGATTCAGAAAACGTTCATCGTTCTCATACAACAATCTCATATCATCAATTTCATATTTCAATAATGCAATTCTCTCCAGACCTACTCCAAAAGCAAATCCCCGATATTGTTTCGGATCAATTCCACCCATCTCAAGAACATGCGGATGTACCATACCACATCCGAGAATTTCAATCCAACCTTCTCCCTTGCAGAATCTGCATCCTTTTCCTCCGCATTTAAAACATGTCACATCAACCTCTGCACTTGGCTCTGTAAACGGAAAATGATGTGGTCGAAACTTGATTCTGGTCTCTTCCCCAAAAAGTTCTTTGGCAAACTGCTCTAATGTTCCCTTTAAATCCGCAAAGGTTATATTTTTATCTATTACCAGTCCTTCAATCTGATGGAAAGATGGGGAATGCGTAGCATCTACCTGATCAGAGCGAAAAACTCTTCCCGGAGATACAATTCGAATAGGAGGCTGAGTGTTTTCCATCACTCTTGCCTGTACAGAAGAAGTCTGCGTTCTTAATACAATGTTTTTATTAATATAAAAAGTATCCTGCTCATCTTTTGCCGGATGGTTTGCCGGAATATTTAGTGCCTCAAAGTTATAATAATCAAACTCAACTTCCGGTCCTTCTACCACTTCATATCCCATACCAATAAAAATGCGCTCCAATTCTTCCAGAGCCAGCGTATTCGGATGTTTATGCCCCACTTTATTTTTTTTGGCAGGAAGCGTTACGTCAATAACTTCCGACTTCAATTTTATTTCTCTCGCTTTCGCCTGAAGTTCAGCTCTGACTTCTTCCATTTTATCTTCAATTATTTTTCTGGTATCATTGACCAGCTGACCTACTTTTGGTCTCTCTTCCGGTGCCACATTTTTCATCCCTTTTAACACTTCTGTCAACTGACCTTTTTTCCCGAGAATTTCTACCCGGATTTCATTTAATTTGTCAATATCCTTTGACGCATTAATTTTAGCAATGGCTTCTTCCCTGATTGCCTCTAACCTTTCCTTCATGATGATTTCATCCTTTCTAACAATATTAATAAACAACTCTGAGAGTTTTTGTGTACGTCGTTTTGCTGTTTTCATCAGAATACAAAAAAAGGTACCCTTCTAAGGGACGGAAATTTCCGCGGTACCACCCTGTTTCTCACAAAATATTGTGAGCACTCACTCTGCTTAACGCGCATAAAACGTCATCTGCTACTTGGAAAACTCCTTTAACAGATGCAGCTCCTGTGGGAAATTCAATAATCGCCGTAACCTGAAAGATTTTTCAGCCTGTGAATCTTTCTCTCTGAAGGAATCTGCAATCATTTACTGACACATTCTCTGCCTTTTACAACAAAGTGATTTTAACATACTTAATTTTTAGTGTCAATAAAGGAATCATTTGTTAGAAATAGGAAAAAATGTTATAATACTTACATATAATTATATTATAAAATAAAAGCAAAATATTGTCTCCCATATTTCATATGAAAGCGGCAGTTTTTAAGAGGTATATTATGGAAAACACAGAAAAAAAACAGCGAAAAATTATATCTGTCGGGACGCTCTTTATGCAGATAAATTCTGACAAAGTTGGTATTTATGCCGCACAGGCTTCTTTTTTTATTATTCTTTCTATTTTTCCATTTTTACTCCTCTTTTTAAATATTGTAGGTATAACCAGCAGCTTTGAGCCAAGTTCTCTGATTTCTGTTATCAATACCTACGCTCCGGAGACCATCCGACCTCTCGTTGCGCAGATTATACGGGAATTATATGAACATGTATCCGGAACGACTATTTCCATTGCTGCAATCGTTGCAATCTGGTCTGCTTCTAAGGGAGTTTTATCCGTTATGTTTGGATTATATGAAATTTATAATCCGCATCGCCGTAGAAATTATCTGATTTCCAGATTTATTTCGATGATTTATACCGTGCTTTTTGTTCTCACAATCACTTTAACGATGACCCTCTTAGTCTTTGGCAATAAGCTGTTCAACTTAGCGATTTCGCTTATCCCGGCTTTAAAAGATATCACTATCCTGTCTCTCATCCTGCGATATCTGGTATCATTTCTTGTCCTGTCATTGTTTTTTGCAATTATATACCGCATTGCAACCTTTAAATTATCCAAATTTAAAAAAGTTTTTCCCGGAGCTCTATTTTCTGCTCTGGGCTGGATTGTTTTTTCCTATGGATTTTCCATTTATGTGGACAATTTCTCCAATATGTCTTACATGTATGGGAGCCTGACAGCTTTCATCATTTTAATGCTCTGGATTTATTTCTGTATTTACATTCTGTTTATTGGTGCAGAAATTAACAAACTTCTGTATCCGGATATTGAGGCCGGAAATAAGCAATTCCCAGCCGCTTAATTTTCACGGATTTCAATTCCACTATAATATGTATTTAATATTTCTTTATAATCTTTACCTTGTTCTGCCATTTTTTCGGCGCCATTCTGACTCATTCCACTTCCATGTCCAAATCCTCCGCCATAAATGCGAACGCCTGTCATAGCGCCATTTTCTTTCAAATTTTCTATATAGAAAAATGCACTTGGCAGCATACTGCAGCCGGTAACAGTTTCTCCATGATTCAATTTTAATTTTGCATAAGGAGAACAAATTGCTTTTCGTATTTCATTCTGATTCCGTATGCTAATCTGTCTTTTTGTTCCATACACAGTAAGACTGGAGACAATTCCTCCGCTTCCTCTGGAATGAATTTCAATTTTTTTAATCTTTCCTGTAGAAATCCCCATATTTTTGTAAATTCCATTTTCAATCTGTTCTTCGGACAGATAAATATTCCAGCGATAATATGGAAAATCAGACTCATTTCCTTTCGGGCAAGACATGATAAATTGTTTGAAATCTTTATTATTTCTTACATTCAAATCAGTATCTACCAATTTTTGTCCCTGCAGGTAACCTTTTTTTTCTTTTTTCCCCCATATTCTATAATCCGTTGTAAAACCACACGAAGTGGAAAAATAATAGGCTCGGATAAGTTCTCCCTGATAAGTCATTACGATATTTTTTGTCTCTTTTGCCGCCCGAATACAGTTTTTTCCGGCTGCAATTCTGTTGTATACCTGAAAATCAGTACTATCATCAGCTACAGCATCATACTTTTTATATTTTTCTTTCTTACTTTTTAATATATATGTTCTTGCACTGACCGCCTGTGCCTTCAAAGCTTCCAGCGGACAGTTTTCTCCCATTTCACTGGAAATAACTCCTGCAACGTAATCTTCCATATCCAACTGGTTTACTGCCACCAGCCCAGAGCTGGTTTTATAAATATAAAACATTCCTTTATAAGAAGCATAATTTCCATTGACACTGTGATTTTTCCAACATATTGGTTTCCCGGCTTCCACTTTTATTACATTGCTGTCACGAAACAATTTACTCTCGGATGATAATTTTATTTTTTTTGTATTCATTTTATTACGGATTTTTTTTCCATAATAAATTGTCAAGTCAGAATTTTGAAAATAAATTTCACGATGATAAATGGAGCTGTAATCAGAATTTTTAATGAGAATCCTGACCTGTCTGCTTTCTGTTTGGCTTTTCTGTTCTGACCGGCTCTCCAAAACTGTTTCCACTTCGTGCTCTGACACCTGTTTCGCTGTTCGCACCTGTCGTATTTTTACAAAAATTTCCTGACATTCTCCCTGCGTTATAATCACTGTAAACAAAAAAATCAGGGCAGATAATATCAAAAATATTCTAATATTCAGCACAACTTTTTTCATACCATACTCCACTCATATTTCACTCTCTGACATGTTTATGAAAACCACCGTGTAATCATAACTGTCACTCAGAATAAATTTGTTTTTTATAATAATTTTGCAAAAAAAGAAACAGATTTTCCATGAAACGAAATAACGCAGCATATTTTCATATGCTGCGTCTACTCGTAATCAAACCTTTTTAAGATTTCATTACCTGCTGCACGTCATTCAACGTACAGTTTTCCTCTTCTTATGTATCCCCGAAATGTCGTCCTGTGTTTTGAGTCCTAGCAAACGCCAGGTGGGCAACCGCATCTAAAGTTCTGCCTTCCACGATAATATGAGGCCTGACATCCCCTTAGAAATATAGGAATCCCTTTCATCATACTGTAGGTTCAAAATTAACAGGATCCTCGAACATTTCAGGTATTTTTATTATAATGTATCCTAACCAATTTTGCAATTACTTTTCATTGCCAAATTGTGTTATGATTCGCCATAAAAAATTTCTTTTACTATTTTAATTCCTCTACAACTTTCTGAACTGCTTCCAAAGCATCATCTGGAAGTTTATCATATCCGTCTTTGTTTGTCGCAAATCCCTGAATTGCACTAATTCTGTTTTCCATTGCAGCACGCAATGCTTCCTTGTATGCAGCATCGTTCAAGTCAGCTTCAAAGCCATCCCAGTCCATAATCTGAATGTCAGATAAATTGCCCCAGGCTTTAAATTCAGCTTTCTTTTCCACGATTGCTTCCAGAATACCAAGTGTATCTTTCGGCTGAACTTTCTTGCCCATAAAATCACCTGTATTGATGATATAGCAGTCAACATTCTTTTCTTCTACTAATTTTTTAAACTTAACATAATCATTTACCAATGGATATGTTCTAAATGGATTTGCATATGGAACGATTCTGAGTGCATTCATATCTGTACCTGCTGCAACACGCTCTGCCGTAGAAGTTTTTGTGGCCAGTGTAGCTCCCATAACTGCTGCAAGAGAAGCTCCTTTCAGCTTAACTACCGGTGGAATGGTAGGATCTTTCATAATCCAGAATATTGCATTTACCGGTGCATCAATCTTATCTACACGGTTTGGTGACCATAATTTTGATTTGATTGCACGACCATTACCATTTCTGATATCTTCTGTTACCAACTGAATCTTGCCATCCTCATCCATGGTAGCACCACAGTTCTGAACAGTCAGCAAATATTTATTGTCAGGACATCCTGTAGGATAATCTGCTGTCTTATCAAAATATGTTGGCTCTAATGCTACAGAAGCACAGGTGTCTGTATTGATAATAAAAGCATCATCATGAAGAACTTTAATTTCATATTTTCCATTATGCTTTGCATGAGTCAAAGTAGATTTTCCTGAGCCGGAAAGACCATAAACTGATGCAACATACTTTGAGCCATCAGGAAGTAAGTATTCTTTCTGTCCTCCGTGACAGGAAGCGTATCCGTTTCTGTTTGCCAAAGCCCATGCCATTGTCAGTGTGCCTTTTTTATGCTCTCCAAAATATTTCATGCCGAGAATTGCAGCACAGTTGGCATCTGTATCAAAATAACACAAGGTCAGCGGATCACTCAGACAACTGTAATCAACATCCGGACTCTCTGTTGGTACCCACTGTGGGTTAGAGAAAATATAGATATCCGGCTCTTTTCCATCTCCCACCGGCTGTGAATTTTTGTACATCTTTACATAATCATCGGACTGGTATTGGAAATTTAACATCCAGTTGTAAAGCAGATTTTCTTCTCCTTCTGGAATCAGAAGATGGGCTTTTACCATAAATTCAGGATCAAGTCCTACAAAACATGTCGCATGATACATCTTCGTATTACGTGTTTTGTAAACCGCATCCATGACTACCTTATCTAATTTTGTATCATCTACGCCAGGCTCTCCTTTAATTCTGCGGGCTGCCGCATAACGTCCCGTAACAGCGCCATCATTGAAAAGTAAAACTTTTGCATCACTGTCAAGACCAAATTCTTCTCCTCTGTATACAGGCATATCCGTTACAATCGTTCCCGGCGAATTTTTTGCAAGTTTATAAGCTTCTTTCAGTGTGTTTACCGGCACAACATTGTTTCCATAGAAAGCAGTTTCAATAATTGTTCTTGTCTTAGAAAAACCAATCTTACCTGCACCGATTTCATCAATTCTGTAATTTGCTTTTGTCGACATTTCATCGTCCTCCTCTGATATAATATGACCTAGTAGTTGCTAACATATGATTAACAATTTTGAAAATCATTCGCTAACAATTATCTCATTATTCCTAAAGAATGTCAAGATTTTAACAATATTTTAACAGTTCCGTCATTTGCACAGACATTATAAAATCTTAAAAAAACACACCTGCAATGAGTCTCATTCAGGTGTGTTACTTATACTTTGATTTTTTAAGTCCCCGTCACTATTTCTTTTTTATAATATTATCTTTATCTTTAAAGATAGATTGCTCCGGTATGACGCCCCGCACACAGGATAACGGATAAATATTTGTACCTCTTCCTATAACTGTTCCGGGATTCAACACAGAATTGCATCCCACTTCTACGTAATCTCCAATCATGGCGCCGAATTTTTTTAATCCGGTCTCTATTTTCTCGTCTCCATTTTTTACCACAACCAGTGTCTTGTCTGATTTTACATTCGAGGTAATAGAGCCTGCTCCCATATGGGAATGTGTTCCCAGAATACTGTCTCCTACATAGTTGTAATGAGGCACCTGTACTGTGTTAAATAAAACAACGTTTTTTAATTCTGTAGAATTTCCCACTACACAATTCTTTCCTACAATGACCTTTCCCCGAATAAAAGCACTCTGTCTTATCTCCGTATTTTCATCAATAATCAAAGGTCCGCTCAGGCTTGCCGTAGGTGCTACTTTCACTGTCTTTGCAATCCAGATATCTTCTGCGGGATGGTCAAATTTATCTTTGGGCAATGTTTCTCCTAGCATCCTGATAAAATCGCCAATATCAGCCAGCACTTCCCATGGATATGTTTTCCCTTCAAAAAGTTTATAGGCAATGGTTTCCTTCAAATCATACATGTCTTTTATTTCCATCATGGCTGTTTTCCTTTCATAATCCACTTCTTTTATTTTCCCTGCAGACCGCTTGTACTTGCACGGGTACGCAACTATTCTACAGTCACTGATTTTGCAAGATTTCTAGGTTTGTCAACATTCAGTCCCTTTAATACAGTCGTGTAATACGCTACCAGCTGAAGAGGAATTACTGCAATCATTGGCATAAGAACATCTTCCATCTGAGGTATCTCAATCACTTCATCCATGATGCCTTCGCTAAATTCTGTCCCCTCTTTACATACGGTAATTGTAAAAGCTCCTCTTGATTTTACTTCTACAATATTGCTAACCATTTTTTCCAGTAAATCACTCTGTGTTGCAACGCTGATAACCGGCATATCATCCGTTACAAGTGAAATCGTGCCGTGCTTTAATTCTCCTGCCGCATAAGATTCTGAATGGATATAAGAAATTTCTTTCAGCTTCAATGAGCCTTCCATACTCAGCGTATAATCCAGACCTCTTCCGATATAGAGAAGACTTTGTGCGGTAACCAGTTTGCTTGCCACATATTTACATTGCTTTTCACATTTCATAGTTTCTTCAATGAGAGCCGGTATATTCTGTAATTCTTTTGTCAGTCTCTCACATTCATCTTTATCCATATGTCCTTTTGCATATGCCATCTCAAATGCCAAAAGATACATGACAGCCATCTGTACGGAAAAGGCTTTCGTGGAAGCTACAGAAATTTCAGGACCGGCATGCGTATATATTACCATATCTGATTCACGGGCAATCGAAGAGCCTTTGACATTGACGATTGCCAGCACCTTTGCTCCCTTTTCATGTGCCAAATGCAACGCCGCTTTCGTATCGGCAGTTTCACCGGACTGGGAAATTACAATTACCAAATCTTCCGATGTCACAATTGGATTTCTATAGCGGAATTCTGAAGCAATATCTACTGTAACTTCTGTCCGCGCCAGTCTCTCTATAACATATTTTCCAACCATGCCTGCGTGCATTGCCGTACCACAGGCAACAATAAATAATTTTCTGTATTTTTTTAATGCTTCTATGGTCAGACCGCATTCTGATAAATCCGGCATACCGTTTACGATTCTTGGCGCGATTGTCGTTTTTACCGCATTTGGCTGCTCGTGGATTTCCTTTAACATGAAGTGTTCATATCCGCCTTTTTCTGCAGCATCCATGTCAAGATTAGAAACCTGTATTTCCTTCTTAATCTGCTGTCCGTGAATATCACAAAAAGCGACTCTGTCTGCTTTTATTGTGGCAATTTCATTTTTTTCCAGAAGATAATACTTTCTGGTATATTTTAAAATGGCAGGTACATCAGAAGCAATAAAGTTCTCTTCTTCTCCGACACCGATAATCAATGGGCTGTCTTTTCTCACTGCATAAATGGTATCCGGAAAGTCCCGAAACAGAATTCCCAGCGCATAAGCGCCACGAATTTCCTTTAATGTTTTGATAATAGCTGCTACCGGATCCCCTTCATAATGATAATCCAGCAGTTTTGCGACAGTCTCTGTATCTGTCTCACTGTCAAAAGTATATCCCTTTCCAATCAGAAATTGTTTGATATCTTTATAATTTTCTATAATGCCGTTATGCACAATGGAAATTCTTTTATTTCCATGTGGGTGTGAATTAATATCGGAAGGCTCTCCATGCGTGGCCCAGCGCGTGTGGCCAATACCGCAATGTCCATCCGGTTTATGGGTTTCATCAATTTTTTTCCTTAGATTTTTTAATTCGCCTTTTGCTTTTTCTACCGCAATCTTTCCCTGTTCCATTACAGCAATTCCGGCTGAATCATACCCTCTGTATTCTAATTTGGAAAGAGCATCCAAAAGTACTTCCGTACAATCTCTTTCCCCTGCATATCCAACAATTCCACACATTATTTTTTCCTCCTATAAAATTGTGCTACATAATTATAATAACTGGTCATCTGCACTGCATTATTCAGATGAATCACATTGTTAAACCTTCCCCGGATAAACTCATCCAGTTTTTTCATATATTCCTGCGAAGTGATTTTCCCTTCTGCCACCTGGGTAAGTCCCAGCTCCCAACTGGCAGTCAACTCCGGATTCAATAAAGATTTAATAGAGCCATGGACTACACCAAATATCATTTCTCCAAGCTGCGTTGGTGTAATTACCTGTGTCTTTTTATTTAATGATATGTATTTAATATTCGTCAGTTTCTTAATGATTTCCGCCCGTGTGGCGCTGGTACCAATTCCAGAGCCCTTTATCTGGGCACGCAGTTCTTCATCCTCTATCAGTTGTCCCGCATTTTCCATCGCAAGAATCATGGAGCCGGAAGTGTATCGTTTCGGCGGTGTCGTTTCTCCTTCTTTGATAACTACCTGTCTGACGGAAAATTTTTCCCCTTTTGACATATTATACAACAAATGAAAAAATTCTTCATCTAAAGATTGCTCTGAACTGTCAAAATCTTCTGATTCCTCTTCCTTCCGCTCTCCTTTTTGCTCATCTTCTCCATCTCTTTTATTTTTTTGCGATAGATTTTCACCAGATTGTTTTGTTTTTGGCACGCCTGCAATTTCAAGATATCCTTTCTGCACTAATATTTTTAGATTAGAAGAAAACTGCTCCGTACTTGTACTTCCATCCTGAAAGGTTGCCGGCATAACCCCTACCAATGATGCTTTCTTATATATGGCAGGCGGATAAAAAATGCTTAAAAATCTGCGCACTATGAGCATATATACTTTCTGATTTATCGGTTTTTGTTTTGCCAGCGCCCCCAAACCTTGTCCGGTTGGTATAATTGCATAGTGGTCTGTAATCTTTTTATCGTCTACATATTTTGTTTTCTCAATTCCTTTTTCACTGCCCTGTTTTAAAATATTTGCCGCAAATGCTGCGCACGGAGTATATTTTTGCAGTCCGGAAATATTTTTGCCAATCTCCTTTGCCACCGCAGTCGATAAGACTCTGGCATCTGTTCTTGGATATGTGACAAGTTTACTCTCATATAAAGTCTGTACAACATTTAACGTTTCATCCGGACTAATCTTAAACATCTTGGAGCAGTCATTCTGCAATTCTGCCAAATTATACAGTAATGGCGCCTGCTTTTTTTCTTCCTTCATCGTAATAGATTGAATTGTCATTTCCATCGGCTTATGCAGTTTTAGCCCCGCAATGAGTGCCTGCGCCGAAGTTTTTTCCCGAAAGCCATTTTCTTTGTAGAGAAGGGGTGATTCATAAAAATGAGATCCTTTGACAGATTTCCATTCAGCATCAATCGTTCTTCCCTCAAAATCTGTCCGGGCAATCACTCTATAAAATGGAGTTTTAACAAAATCTCTTATTTCTCTTTCCCGACTGCATACCATTCCAAGTACACAGGTCATTACACGTCCTACATTGATAGATTTCCATCCATCTCTCAGGAAATTTTGAATTGAGCTTCCATATTTTAGTGTCAGCAATCGGGAAAAATTAATACCCATCAGATAATCTTCTTTGGCTCTCAGATAAGCGGCATCTGACAGATGATTATAATCACTTAAATCCTTTGCTTCCCGGATTCCGCGCAGAATTTCTTCTTCCGTCTGGGAATCAATCCAGACCCGCTTTTGCGTTTTATTTTTTACTCCTGCCTCCTGTGCGACCAGGCGGTAAATATATTCTCCCTCTCTTCCGGAGTCTGTACACACATAAATTGTATCCACATCTTCTCTGGTCAAAAGTCTTTTTACAATACCAAACTGTTTTTTTACACTGGGAATAATCTCATACTTCCATTCCTGCGGAATAAAAGGCAAATCTTTTAAATTCCATTTTCTGTACTTCTCATCATATGCTTCGGGATAACTCATGGTCACGAGATGTCCCACACACCATGTGACAATGGCCTTATCACTTTCCATATATCCGTCTCTGTTTGTAGTATTCAGTTTTAATGCCTTGGCAAATTCTGCGGCAACACTTGGTTTTTCCGCAATAAATACTGCTTTTCCCATAAGTATCCTCTATTTTAATATCTTTCTTTCGGACAGTAGTTATTGTTTGTTAATTTCGTCCAACGTCATTGTATAGGATGGGAGAAATTTTTCTATAAAAATATGAATTTCTTCCATTTTCATCTCATCCAGCGCTTTTTGAATGGATTCCTGCGCCCGCTTGAAGTCTGTGTTTCCCATATTTGATTCTTCTATACATTTGATATAGGCTGACAACTTATCAGCCGCCTTTACATATTTCCAATCTTCATTTTCTGTCTCAAGAAGAATATCTCTGTACGAAGGCTGCATCTCTTCCGGTATTTCAGAGAGCAGCTGCTTCGCTGCAATCCGCTCTACCTTCTTGTAAGAATCCCGAATTTCCGGAGCATAATACTTAATCGGTGTAGGCATATCTCCTGTAATGATTTCTGACGCATCGTGCATAATGCCAAGCATGGCTATATGTTCCGGATCCATTCTTTTTCCACAATAAGTATTTCCAATAACAGCAAGGGCATGTGCAATAATTGCAACTTCAAGACTATGTTCTGCTATATTTTCTGTAATTGTATTACGCATAAGTCCCCAGCGGTTAATATATTTCATTCTTGCCAACATGCCAAAAAAGTTATTCATTTTCTTTCTCCTTCGTTACTGAAATAATAACTAGTTTATTATAGCAAATTTTTCATAATTAAGCCACTAAAAACAGCAGTTCTGAAAATCTTTTCAAAACTGCTGTTTTATATGGTTGCGATAGATATATCACAATATGTCTTCTCATCTTTCTGCGACATCTATTCTATTTCAAGAAATTTCTTTACAATTGCTTCCATTTCTTCCACTTTACATAAATTATTGTGGCGAATTTCTGCATTTCGTATTTCTTCAATCGCATCCGGTACCCGGACAGTTCCGATTTTGCTTAATTCATCGACTAATTCAAAATCACTCAGCTTATCATAATCCGGATTGATAGATTTCATAACACTTCTTGTAAATTTAAACGGACTCGCCGTAGATGCAATGACCGTAACCGCATCATCTTGTGTTTCTTTCCGATACTTCTGGTAGACGCTGGCAGCTACTGCGGTATGAGTGTCCATAATATATCCTGTTTTTTCATAAATTTCCCGGATAATTTCTGCCGTTTCCTCTTCTGTCGCGTAATTTCCATAAAAGTCGGAAAGTTCTTCTCTCATTTCCGGTGTGATTTCATATTTTCCTTCTGTAGCCAGACTTTCCATAAGTTCTTTGTTCTTTTCTGCATCTTCACCGGCAATTTTATAAATCAGTCTCTCCAGATTACTGGAAATTAAAATGTCCATGGATGGAGAAGTCGTAAGAATAAACTCTCTGTTTTTGTCATATTCTCCAGTACGGAAAAAGTCAAACAATACTTTATTTTCATTCGATGCACAAATAAGTTTTGCAATCGGAAGTCCCATATTCTTTGCATAGTACGCAGCCAGAATATTTCCAAAATTTCCGGTTGGCACTACTACATTTATTTTCTGTCCTTCTGAAATTTTTCCTTCCGCATACAATTTTGCATAAGCATATACGTAATAAGCTACCTGAGGGACCAGCCTTCCGATATTGATGGAATTGGCAGAAGAAAACTGGAATCCCTTTTCGTCCATTTCCTTCGCTAATTCTTTATTTCCGAAAATTGACTTAACCCCACTCTGAGCCTGGTCAAAGTTTCCTTTGATGGCAACGACGTAAGTATTGTTTCCCTTCTGGGTTACCATCTGCTTTTCCTGTATTGGACTTACACCGCCCTCCGGATAAAATACAATAATTCTTGTACCTTCCACATCAGCAAAGCCTGCCATAGCCGCTTTTCCCGTATCTCCGGATGTTGCCGTGAGAATTACAATCTCATTTTTCACATGATTCTTTTTTGCAGATGTGGTAAGAAGATGAGGCAAAATTGACAGCGCCATGTCTTTAAAAGCAATCGTTTTTCCATGGAAGAGTTCCAAATAATAAGCTCCATCCACCTCAGCCAGCGGAGCTATCTGTGGCGTATCAAACTTTTCATCATAAGCCTTATTGATACAGTTTTTTAATTCTTCCTCCGTGAAATCTGTAAAATAAAGCTTCATTACCTCATATGCCACCTGCTGATATGACATCTTAGCCAATTCTTTTATAGAAATATCCAGCAACGGTATTTCTGTTGGTACAAAAAGTCCGCCATCTTCTGCTAATCCTTTCAGAATTGCTTCCGATGCTTTCAATGTTCCACTTTTACTTCTTGTGCTTTTATAAAGTATTTCTTTCATTCTATTCTCCTCAATCATTATTTTCTATCCGGGCTTCCTGTTTGGTATGCCAATGGTTTATCTGTTATTTATATATGGAATCAAACCACCGCTTGCAATAATATTCTGCATAAATTCCGGAAACGCCTGTCCCTGGTACTGTGTCCCTTTGGTTTTATTATATATTTTGCCACTATCAAAATCTACTTCTACCGTATCTCCATCGTCAATTCCTCTTGCCGCTTCCGGACATTCAATAATCGGCAATCCGATATTAATAGCATTGCGATAAAAGATTCTGGCAAAGGTTTCTGCAATTACACAGCTGACGCCTGCCGCTTTTATGGCAATCGGAGCATGTTCTCTGGAAGAGCCACATCCAAAATTTTTATCTGCAACAATAATATCACCTTCAGATACCTTATTTACAAACTCTTTATCAATATCTTCCATACAGTGTTTTGCCAGTTCATGAGGATCCGGCACATTCAAATATCTTGCCGGTATAATGACATCTGTATCTACGTTACTTCCAAATTTAAATACTTTTCCTTCTGCTTTCATATCTGCCTCCTATTAATCCAGTTCTTCCGGACCTGAAATTTTTCCGGTTACTGCACTGGCTGCTGCCACTGCAGGACTTGCAAGGTAAACCTCTGATTCAGGATCTCCCATACGTCCTACAAAGTTTCTGTTTGTCGTAGCAACTGCACGCTCACCCTTTGCCAAGATTCCCATATGACCACCGAGGCAAGGTCCGCACGTCGGAGTACTCACTGCACAGCCCGCCTTAATAAACGTCGTTATGAGACCTTCCTCAATACATTTCAGATAAATATCCTGCGTTGCAGGAAAAATAATGCAGCGGACACCTTTTTTCACTTCTCTGTCTTTTAAGATTTTTGCAGCAATCCGCATATCTTCCATCCGGCCATTGGTACAGGAGCCGATAACTACCTGATCAATTTTTATTTCTCCTACTTCATCGATTGTCCTTGTATTTTCAGGGAGATGTGGAAAAGCTACCGTCGGACGAAGCGTACTTAAATCAATCGTATACTCCTCATCATACACTGCATCTTCATCTGCCTCGAATTCTGTAAATTCTTTTGTTGAATGTTCCTTCATATATTCTCTGGTCAAATCATCGACAGGGAAAATACCATTTTTTCCACCTGCCTCAATCGCCATATTTGTCATAGCAAATCTGTCATCCATAGAAAGATACTGAATGCCATCTCCAACAAACTCCATAGAGCGGTAAAGCGCTCCGTCCACGCCTATCAATCCAATGATATGTAGAATAATGTCCTTTCCACTCACCCATTTTGCAGGCTTTCCCGTTAAGTTGAAACGAATGGCGGAAGGCACTTTAAACCATGCTTTTCCTGTTGCCATACCGGCAGCCATATCAGTACTTCCCACACCGGTAGAGAAAGCTCCTAATGCGCCATATGTACACGTATGAGAGTCTGCTCCGATTACAACATCGCCCGCAACTACCAAACCTTTTTCCGGAAGAAGCGCATGTTCAATTCCTACTCTTCCTGTCTCAAAATAATTTGTAATCTGATTTTCATTTGCAAAATCTTTTACACATTTATAAAGTTCTGCTGATTTAATATCTTTATTTGGAGTAAAATGATCAGGTACCAGTGCAATCTTGTCTTTGCAGAATACACAGTCTACATTCATTTTTTTCATTTCACCAATAGCTACCGGCGCTGTAACATCATTTCCCAAAACCATATCCAGCTCAGCTTCTATTAACTGTCCGGCTTTTACTTCATCCAGCCCTGCATGTTTTGCTAGAATTTTCTGCGTCATTGTCATTCCCATGGTAATTTCCTCCTAATATTTATTTGGATGGAGTCATACTCCATTTATCCATCTGAAACAGATAAACAATCTAAGTATTTCAATGATTACAATCCATATTATTTTAAAGCAAAACCTCTTTATAGTCAATGTCGATTCCAGAACAAAAAAACAGAAGCCATATAGACTTCTGCTTCTTTTTCTTTCATACCCCCACCTTACATACTGGCTACCGAAACCAATCGGGCCATATATTTATCTTTCAGTTCCTGATACTTGCTTGTATGCAGGGAAACCTGACTTCCATCGGCAAAATAAATATATTTCCTGTCAAAATGCTTTACTTTATCTAAATTTACGATATAAAATTTGTGACTTTGAAAAAAAGCGCATTTTTCTAACACATGTTCCAGATAACCGATTCCATCCCGACAGTTATAATCCTGACCTTCCGTGTGGACCCGCATATTTCTTTTGGAAATATCAATATAAAGAATATCTCTTATTTTTACATTCAATATTCCCTTGTTCACTGCATCCAGAGTTACCGCCTGATTCATTTCCAAAACACGCTCAGCCGCATCAAACATTTCATTGAGGTCTTCTTTCATGGTATCCTTTAGGATGTAACGAAATGGATCTACGTAATACTTTTTTTCTTCTAATTCCGTGCCATCTGTCATCATTACGATAATCGTCTGTTGAAAAACTCTATGATAATCTGCTATTGTAATAACACCGTCCTGTTGGGGCATATCAATATCCATCAGCACTATGTCATATCTGGTATTTGCAATATTAAATTCAACTCCAGAAGAGTACGTTTTGATAATTGCTTTTTCACCATACCGTTCCCGCACTATCTGAAAAGTTTTTTCACGCCATACTTTATCATCATCTACAATAGCTATATACATAAAAACTGTTTCCTCTTGGCATCTCATTATCAGGTCAATATAGAAAGTCTACAGCATATTTAAGAGTGTTTTCAAGTATCTGCGCGCTAAAGTAGTCGTTTTTTGCACAATCGTTTTGTTTTGTCCTTACATACTTGCAATTTTTACAAGTCTCTCAGAGTATTTCATTTTAAATTCTGCGTATTTATGCGTACTGAGAAAAGCGATTTGATTATTTGAAAAGTAAATATTTTTCTTGTCAAAATTTTTAATTCTGTCCAAATTTACCAGAAAAGATTTATGACTCCGATAAAATCCACAATCGGATAAAGATTTTTCCAGAGAAGAAATGCTATTGCTGCACTCATATTCCTTCTCTTCCGTATGTACGATTACATTTCTTTTTCTTGTCTCTATAAATAAAATGTCTTTGACAACGACACGAATTGGTTTTAATCCTACCACATTTAATAAAACTGCATTATTTACGGCAAGCAGATGCTCTGAGGCATGAAACGCCTCTTCCAGTTCTACTTTTATCTTTTCCTTATTTACATATCGAAACGCATTTACCAGATATCCTTTATGACTGATTTCCATATGAGTCGTCAAAATAATGGCGATAACCTTTCCATATTCTTTTCTATATTCCATGATTGTATCAAATCCATCTATTCCGGGCATTTCGATATCCATAATAACAATATCGTAAAATTTCTTTGCCTTTAAAAAATGAACACCTGATTCAAATACATCAATATCAACTTCGATATCACTGTAATGACTCTTTGTCATTTTTAATACACTTTCTCTCCAAAACAATTCATCATCAACGATTGCAATTTTCATTTCCGGTTACCTTTTCAATACAACTGTAACTATAAATTGATTATTTTCATCACTAATATTTATATAACCATTATTCTTTTCTACATGCTCCATTATATTTTCCAATCCAATTCCATGCAATTCTTTATTTCTCTTTTTTGTAACTAATTTTCCTTTTGCATCTTTTGTAATTTCTTTATAATAATTGCTGATAATGACAATAATCTCTTTCTCATCCCGAAACATACATGATACTTCTATCTCTTTTTTCTCTGCCTCACGTGAAGCTTCTACTGCATTACTCAATAAGTTAGAAAAAATTGTGCACAAATCATAGGCGCTGATATTACATTCTCTCGGAAAATGTCCTTTTACGGTCATCTGTATTCCACTAGCCTGTGTTTCTGTATAATATCTGTTCAAAACTGCATCAACAATATCATTATTCACACTGATTTTATTTCCCAAACGGTCTACATGCGCATTAATTACATCAAAGTATTCGTCAAAATGTTCATAATTTTTTGTCTCATAAAACGACTTCAGCATATACATATGGCTTTTCAAATCATGCCGAAACTTTCTGGTTTCTCTTTCCCGTAACTCTAAATACTTATAATGTTCCACCTGTTCATTTAAAAATTTGGTAGCAATCTCTTCTTTTTCTCTATAGGTATTTCTTGATACCATCAGAACAATGACCGCTGCCAACTGGATAAACACGCCGATAACCATGAAGACGTAAGCAATTTCATAAGCAATAATATGTATGCTGACATATTGATTTACAATCCTCGTTTCCAGTAACATCAGCACAAATGCCTCTATTGCCGCCAGTAAAGTAATCGCTACAATATTATATGTTTTTATATTTTTTAATCCGTTCTTATTATGAGATTTAATTATTATTCCTATTAGGTAAACTATTATAAGTGAGATTATTGCTGCCAATAAATCAACAAATACTTCATTATCATATTTTATTATCACAAATATATTGCTTATCAAATTTTTTGAAATAATTCCCAATATATCTGACATAAAGGCAATCCAAAGACATGATATTATAATTCTGCTAGTACTTTCTTTATATAACAATTTAATAATCACAATAATAGTTATAATGTATAGCACTAAATTAAAAAAGGAATTTTTAGAAAAGCATATTGTAACAGACACTAAGATGAGAATAAATATTGAAAATAAAAATACAAATTTATTTTTCTTCTTTTTAAATACTAAATAAAAATCACAGAAAACGACAAATTTTAAAAAATGGATTAAATCAGTTAAAACAGTCAGAAATATCTCCATTTTGTTTCCTCCAAATTGTAAAATATTTGTAGTACCTTTTCAGTATACCAAATATTTTACAATTTAGAAAGAAACTATTCTCCTAATTAACGACCCCAAGACAGAATCCATTTATAAATTGCGTTAAACACAACTTTATCCTTTCCGTATATACTATTGTATTGTCCGGACAATTAATACAATAATAAATAAACGGAAAATGTAAATATATTTTACGCGAAGTGGGTCGTTTTTCGCGCAACTGATTAGATTTTGTTATTTTTTAGAAGATTATTTTTATCACAACGGCACTGAAAGTATTCTAAAAAATCCAGAGTTTCAGAGCAAAGTGTCGCTTGCGACACTTCACGCGAGGCGCGGATTCGTAAGAATAACTACCTTTCCGCGCCTTTGCGATCCTTGCAAAGCATTTTTATTTTATAGGAATTGCAAAGCAATTTCCTATAAAATAAAAAAAGAGCTCCGTCAAGAGCTCTTTTTCCTTTATTGCTTTATTACTTTGCAATGACTTGGAAATCCCATACAGAATATCCATAGCCCATTGCCCGTTCCACGCCTTGGAATTTTACATATTTTGCTTTTACCGCTTTAAATTCTATTACATCTTCTCCACCATTCTGGTCTCTTAATTCCTTTACAGTCGTCCACTCTTTTCCGTCTGTCGAAACCTGAATGTCATACGCCTTACCATATGCGTTTTCCCATGTAATAATTACTTTATCAATTTCATATGATTTTCCAAGATTAACAGTCATCCAGGCATCGTCATCAAAATTGGAAGACCAGCGGGTATTCATATTTCCGTCAACAGCCTTATCTGCAGCCATTGCATCTGCCTCTGAGCCTGATTGTTCTGCTGATTTATCCAGGGCTACATTTGTTCCTGATACGGATGGCTCCGGTTTTTCTGTCTCCGGCTCCTTATTTCCATCCTGTGATTTTCCGGTATAAACTTCCATTTCCCAGAGAGAATATCCATATCCAATCGCCCGTTCTATTCCTCTCATTTTTACGTATTTCGCTTTTACTGCAGAAAATGTAATGACATCTTCCCCGCCGTTCTGATTTCTCAACTCTTTTACTGTCTTCCATTCTTTTCCGTCTGTCGAAACCTGAATGTCATAGTCCTTTCCATAAGCTGTCTCCCAGGTAAGAACGACCTTGTTGACGCTATACTCTTTTCCTAAATCTACATAAATCCATTGATCATCGCTAAATTCTGATGCCCATCTTGTATTTTTATCTCCATCAAAAGCATATTTTGCAGCAACATGACCGCCTTCCTGACTGGAAGCATATCCATCTTTTCCGACTGCTACATTTCCATCTTCCACGGCTCCTGTATCCACATCAGGCTCCGTAGGAATTTCAGGAATATCTGTACTTTCTTCCGGAGCATAAAGTTTTAACTCATAAATGGATACGCCATATCCCGTCAATCTTTCTGTGGAATAAAGTCTGATATATTTTGCAGTTGTAACCTGATCAAAACTGATAGCTTCCAACCCGGAACTTCGGTTTTCATCCCCGTTATTTCTTCCTCCAAGTCCTCTGTTTTGTGTAAATACTGTCGTCCAGTTCTGATTATCCATAGAGGTTTCAATGACATATTTCTTAGATGCGGCACCTTCCCAGTAAATCTTAATTCCTCCAATTTTCTGTGCCTGTGCCAGTTCCAAAGTAAAGTATTGTGGGTCTGCTGCTTTTGATTCCCATCTGGAGTCAAAATTCTTATCAATCATTTTGGCTCCTGTATTTGTATCATTTGCTACAGAAGAAACATCAATAATTTTTGCATCATCCAATGAAATTTCCGGATAATTTGAAAGGTCTGCCTTTGTAACATCATCAGATTCTGCTACCGGTGGCTTTGTTCCCTTTTTGTAAATTTTAATATAGTTTAAATTAAATCCGCCATCCACTAATAACAGCTTCATTTTATATGTTCCGGCTTTCAGATGAATAGTATCCGCTGCCTTAACATTTTTCCAATCCGTTGTATCATTTCCGAGTTTTGTTGTAAGGATATAATCGCTATCATAATCTGTTTTCAATTTGATTGCACTGTTCTTATTCTTGTCAACACACTGTACCCGATAATCTACAACATAATCGCCTTCCTCTTTCACGTCAAGCGTGTACAATAAGGAGTCTCCATTGTCAATCCATCCCACATATCCGCCTTCGTTTGCATCTTCTGCAGGCTCACAGCTGAAGTTTGTATAATAATCTTCTGCTTCTACAACACCTGGAATTTCATTGACCGGATCATAATTTTTAACTGGTACATAAGTTATCTTATTCCCATTTTCATCAATTGTCTTATCCTCATTTTTTGTAGGATCTGTATCTATCGTTGCATGTGCCGGTACTTTAACACTTCCCAAAGCACCGTTTTTATCTGAAAAATGTACTGTAATTTCTTTGTCAAACGGATTCCATACTTCTGCAGTATACGTTGTCTTTCCATTTTCTGTCTTCTTAAATATCTGATAACTTGTGTAATCACTGCTCCAGATTTCTGTAGCAATATAACCTTTTGCACACATATTCTGGATATACCAGTAAGAATTGAACATTTCATCTGTAGAAAGCACTCCTCCAGAATAATCCCCATTTTCATTGATATGGGAAGTATACTCTTTGGCAAATCTCTGTGCGGCTCCTTCGGAATCACTTAATGCCATAAATGGCCATAAAATGTGATACCATCCTTCCGGATCGGAAGCCCCTTCTTTTTCTATTTTCTTCTGATATGCTTCCTGAATTCTTTCATACTGGGTCCAGATTTCTCCTACTTTGTCTTTATCATAACCCATATAAGTTATTGTAGGCGTTACAGGAAGAAGGTGAATTCCCATAATACAGCATGGATTTCCGGAAAAATATGTTCCATTGGTGTATCCTAAGCCCCAGACCATTCCGGTATATGGAAGGACATCACAGTCTTCGTCTCCGTAAACATCCGTTCCGTAACCAGGTGCCCAGTTATGGCTGTCATTTTCTGTTCCCGCGTCTACATTAAACCAATATTGTTCAATCGCATTTATTTCTGATGTGTAACCCCATATACCTGCATCTCTGTATGTATCATTTCCGGTCACAAGCCCCCACAAATAAAGTCCTGCCCACGCAAAAGTTGCTTCAGATGCAGATTCCTGATTATTTCCGCTATTATTGTCTCCGTATCCTCCAGCCCATGAATGTCCTTCAAATACGTCAAAATTTCTCATATATGGAAGCATTTCATCATCTTTGTCCGGATTCATGGCATCTCTAATTAACAGTTCTACCATATCGCCATAATCTTCCACAAACTGTGAATCATATGAAGCTAACACTGCCGCCGGGAAAATAAAATATGCCCAGAGAAAATGATGATCCGACAAATTGATTGCCATTCCATGATCTCCTCCATCACCGCTGACTGCGCCCCAGCTTGTGTGATAGTACATATAATATGGATAATCTTCTTCTCCATCATAAGTCAGCCAGTTTTCCATAATTTTATAAAGAACACCGACCAGTCTGTCTCTTGTCTCGTATTCTCCCAACTGATCTGCAATTAAAATACCCATTGCAATCGGATGAGATTTCTTACCCTGCCAATATGGGTCTGCTACCCAATAAGATTTTAAAGAGCTCTCCGTAAACTGCTCTAAATAAGCATACATCCATTCTTTGTCATAACTTGTGGATTCATCCGGTGTCGTATACTGTGGAATCACACCGCCAAATTTCTGACTATAAGAAAAACTATTTCCTTTATGAATTCTTAAATCACCGCGAACAGATATATAAGTAAGTGGTTTACTATTTTCTGTCTCATACGAAGCATCTGAATATTTCCACTGATGTGGCATCATGCACATTAATGTAGAAGACTCAATTCCATTATCTGTTCTTTTCTGTTCTACAACAGACTGATATGTTGTTGTGCAGTTTGCTTTTGCTTCATCATATTGATAAGAAACCTCTGTTCCAGTCACATAAGAATAAGCATGTTTGTACATAAATTGCAACTGCAAAACTGCTTCTTTATCTTTTAATGTCTCAGCGCCTGATATCGTATCTTTTGAAAGCAATGGGATAGGCTCGTCCACGCACAGAGCACCGATTACCATATAGTTTTCATTGCTTCCCAGATTCATTTTCAGTTTGTTTCCTACTTTTGTGATTGTAGTTCCTTCCGGCATATATACCCCATAGTAATGGTACTGCTTCTTATTTCCATCACCCGGAGCTTCACTTTCATTGGCTGCCTCAATACCAAAATGATCAACCGTTACTTTTTCACCATCTTCTGTTAAAATTTCTTCTCCATCTTTGTCAAAGAATTTTACCAGATTGCTCACATTTAACTCTGCTGCATTTTTGTCAGAAAATTTTGTGTACATATATGGTGAGCCCTTCACTAATGTTGTCAGCATCTTAGGAGTATCATTATCACTGAAAGATACATTTACAGACCAGTCTCCAAATCCATCCAGTCTTGCGGAAGCATCTCCTGTAATGTTAGAAGCTCCGACAGAAATATCATAATACTTGCTGTCCGCTCCCATTCCTCCATTATCTGTACGTGTATAGAAGCCATCTGCATAATACATTCCAAGTCCTGTAGATGTATATTTATATACCATTGGCAATGCCGGCATTGTATCGCTGTACTTTGTATATACAATAGAAGTCCACCAATCATTGGATGGTACTGCCTCTTTGATATTTTTTGTTATGTACTTTGGCTCTCTTGGCTGTAACAGATTTGCGTCATCTATCACATAACTTCCCTTTCCAAGATTTACCACCTTCTTTTCAGGAATTTCGCCAATCGTATTTGTTACCTTTTCATCTCCCGGCTCATACGCATAAACCTGAATTTCCCTTATGGAGTAACCTGAGCCTCTTCCCATAAGAATTCCCTGTACTCTCACATACCGTACATTTTCAGCATAAAACCGGATTTCTTCCTCCTCGCCGTTTCCTTCCAGCTGTCTGTATACAGTTTTAAAATTTGTTCCGTCTTCCGATACCTGAAGATCCCATATGTTTCCATACTCTACCTGCCACTGTAATAGGACACGTCCCAAAGTGTATTTTGCACCAAGGTCAACCGTAAGGCTCTGATTACATTTGCTCTGTACATCATCTGCTCCTTCGGACAACCAATAAGATTCATAATCTCCATCTACTGCATTTTTTCCGCTCAGAGGCTGTGCAGCCCACCATGGCTGAGAATAAGATGTCACCTCTACCTCTTTCCCTAATGCAATATTTTTTGCTTCGGATACAGGTGCAATGCAGTCATTATCGCCAATACCATATATCTGGACTTCTCTGATAGATGCTCCCCATCCGGATTTTTTATCCTCTGATCCGGATTGTGATTTACTATAATTAATAAGTACCCTCACATATCTTCCGTTCTCTGCATTCAGCTTATAGCCTTCTGCTCCTTCTGTACTTAAAACATCTTCATAGTATTTGTAGTCTACCGAGCCATCATTTCTCAATACCTGTTTCTCTTCCCCACCGTTTCCGGTCTTTGTCTCGTAAATTTTTGTCCAATTTACTTCATCATCTGAAACAAGTATCTGATAAGCTACACCATAACTGGCATCATTCTGCCAATCAATGACTACCTTGCTGATATCAGCTTTTCCTCCCAGGTCAACATCAAGCCACTGGTCTGCCTTGTTTGCCGCTGCGCCCCATTGGGTCCCCAGCTTTCCATCCGTTGCAAAACTGGCAATATCTCCACCATTTACAGAAGAAGAATATGCCGGTCTGTCTGTAGACAGAATCCATGGTTTGTTCCTATCTGCCGCTTTTGTTTCAACGGCCGAGATACTCATGTTCCCCACTGCCATCACTGCACTCAGTGCAATGGCCAGAGTTTTCTTTAGCATTTTTGCCTGTACGCGTCTCATATTACTTTTCCTCCTTTTTTGAGAGTCAAGTAACACAATAAATTTCCCTTTCTATAACAATACCGCCGTGCGGTGATTGTGCATATAAATTTGCTTGAAACAATAATTTTTCTGTCCGGTTTCTATTTTCAACGTTATCCAAAGTTTATTTTATGAAAATATTTTTTGCAATATATTAACGAAAATCCTGTCTGATAATTTAAATTTTTGTATATATTGCACAATTTTATTTCATTTTTCTTTCTTCATACTTTTGAAATTTTGTTCACAATAAATATTTTCTATTCTTTTTTCTTTTTAACACGGATTTCTGTTTATTTACGTTTTTACAAAAAAGAAATAAAAACATTTTTACTATATTTGCTTCTATCTATTTTCGGATATACTGACAGGAAAAAAAGAAAAGGGAATTGATTGCATATCTGTGTAAATTGTGGTATATATTTTATGTCATGGAGACGTACTCAAGAGGTCATAAGAGGTCGCACTCGAAATGCGATAGGTCTGTAAAGGCGCGTGGGTTCGAATCCCACCGTCTCCGCTATCTTTTATTTTATCCAATAGCTTATCCATATTCCCATACTGAAAAAAGGTCCCATTATAATCTTATCTGCCATTTTTCTTTTCTTTAAAAATATCAAAATCACGGCAACAAGAGAAAAAAACAGTCCCAGAATAAATGCCGTGATATTTCTTTTCCAACCCAGCAATAATCCACTGGCGCACATCAGTTTGATATCTCCTCCGCCAAAAGCTTTTTGATATAGTAAATCTATCCATATCATCGGAATAGTGATGATAAAGGCCCCTAAAATTCTATCCCAAAATATTCCCTCAAAATTTGAAATCATTGTAAAAATTCCTATACTTCCTAAGATTCCACAAAAATAATCTGAAATCATTTGTTTTTGAATATCCTGAATTGAAATAAAAAATAAAATAACAATAACCGATATATCTGTCACAGACATCCAATTCATTTTCATTTTCCTCCTTTCGCATTTTTAGTATACATATAGAATGTGATATTTTCAAGTTGTTTTCAATCTGTTTTCTACATGATATAATGAGCATTAGTCATTCAAACTTACAATGCGACAGGAGATTTTATGAGTTACTATTCCTTAAACAGTTATTTAAAAAATAAATACGGAAGAAAGATATACAAATTATCTCTATCTTCCGGGCTGTCATGTCCTAACAGAGATGGAACGCTTAGTTCCCTGGGCTGTATTTTCTGTAGCAATGGCGGCTCCGGAGAATTTGCCGCCCCTGCTTCTCTTAGCATTACCGAACAAATTGAAGCAGCAAAACAAAAAGTATCAAAAAAAATAACAGCCGGTAAATATATTGCTTATTTTCAATCCTTTACGAATACCTACGGCGACATTGATTATTTAAGAAAAATATATATGGAAGCAATCAATCACCCTGATATTGTAATTCTTTCCATTGGAACACGTCCTGACTGTCTCTCCGAAGAAGTTTTGGCATTGCTCAAGGAATTAAATCAAATAAAACCGGTATGGGTAGAACTGGGGCTTCAAACCGCCCACGAAGAAACTGCCCAATATATTAACCGGGGATATTCCTTAGAGGTCTTTGAAAAAGCCGTGGCAAATCTTCATGCCATATCAATCGATATCATTGTGCATTTAATATTAGGACTCCCAAACGAAAGCAAAGAGGATATGCTTGAGAGTGTAAAATATGTCTGTTCCAAAAAGATTTCGGGACTCAAACTTCAGTTACTTCATGTACTAAAAAATACTCCTTTAGAAAAGGAGTATCTTTTCAATCATTTTGATGTACTTTCCATGGAAGAATATGTCGATATTGTAGCAGAATGTCTTACTGTCATTCCACCGGACATTGTCATTCACCGTTTGACCGGCGATGGTCCAAAATCTCTTCTTGTGGCTCCACTCTGGAGTGCCGACAAGAAAAAAGTTTTAAATTACATGAATCACTATTTTCTTGCTAAAAATATCCGTCAGGGCAGTGCTTTATAAGTAGATTTTGCAGTAGCCTGCTGCTCTGTCTCATTTTCTGCCGTCGGCTTTATATTTACCGCTTTTGTGCTTGTGTTTTCTGTCTCCTCCGAAGTATCCCACTCTACATTTTCTGTCGTTATTTCTTCGGGATAACTTATGGTCTCCATCGTACTCTCTGTCTCGCACATCGTGATTTCTTCACACACTGTAGTACTTTCTTCTTCCGTCAAAATCACATCTTCACCGATAGCGATTTCATCCACCATCGGTACAGCGCTGACTCTTACTTTCTCGACCAGCGTATTGATATTGCTCTCGCACATTTGTTTCACGCTCGTTTTCTCTTTTTTCGCCAATTTCAAACATAATGCGGCTTTTCCCAAGGAAATATCATATTTTTCAGCTGTTTTCACAATCTGCTTTGTCTCTGTACAGTATTGATATACTGTCGTACTTTTTATATTTTCTTCCCTTTGAAATTTTTTGGAAGACTTTTTAATATCCTCCAATTTTTCTTTTCCGACTTTTTCATCCATTGAAACAACGGACATCAGCATACTACTTTTATCAGATTTCAAATATCCGCTTTTGTCCAGTTTTTTGACGGTTATTTCTACCGCTTCGTTATAAGTAGTTGTATTTGTTATTTTTTTACTGATATTTTTTACAATATTTTTTGCGCTTTTATTTGTCGCCGTAACTTTTTTAACTGTTCCGTCTTTCTTCACATCAATTTTAATACTTGGGTTGACATCAATAGTAATACTGAAGGCTATTTTTTTCTGCATTGGTCTGTTTTTCAGATATGTTTCCGGCTGCACCATAAGAATAAAAATTGCAATACATGCTGCGACCGTCAGTAACATCGGTGCCAGTATATGCTTTGGCGATATTTTTCTTTCCTGAAACAAAGGTTTATTTCGACCTAAAAGTTCCTTTTCGTTTTGGATAGGCTCTATCGGTTTTTCCAAAATTTTACTTAATATATCAGGAGCCATTTCATCCAGTTCCTGATTTAGTTGTTTTCTAATATCTTTTTCCTGCATAATGACCTCCTATTCTTCAATAATTTTTTTCATTTTTTTAAGGGAACGGTTATATTTTGATAATACTGTGGACAGAGGAAGTCCTGTTAAATCAGCTATTTCCCTGTGTTTCAGTCCGTTTATCATATGTAAAACCACAATTGTTCTTTCCTGTGCATCCAATATTCCAAACGCTGATTCAAGAAGCATCCGGTTTTCTATGGTAGATGTGTTCAGCATTTCGCCAGGCAATCCTTCAGACATATAATTTTCTACCTCTCCAAAATCTATGTTTCTATTTTTTCCATATTTTCTGACAAAATCTAGGTATTGGTTTTTCGCTATCGTACACATCCATGTCATTGGAGTTCCTTGTTTTTTGTATAAATGACTGCCATTTCGTATTCGGATAAATGTGTTTTGCAGCAAGTCTTCTGCGTCTTCTTTATTTTTAGTGAGAGAAAGCAGGAATCCATAAATCTGCCGATAACTGGCATAATATAACTGTGCAAATATCTCATCATTTCCTGCAGCAATCTCTTCAAACCAATCTTCATTAATCTCTGTTTTTTTTGGTGTGTTTTCCATCAAATTTTTCCTACTTTATGTTTTTCTTATAATACTACACAGTATGTCTTATTTCGTCAAATTCTCTTCTTTTCATAGGAAATACTGTAATATCTTCGTTTTTCATTTGATTCAAAATAGATTTTCATCCTTTGTTCTAATATAAAACGAAAAAAACTTTTATTTTATTGCAATGTTGATAAGATAAATCATATTTTTCAAAATTAATTTTCATTATCAATAAGCAGGATAAGCATAAGGGACCGATATATTTCCAATATTTTCCTGATAAAAAGAAAAAAGCAGGGATTGCATAAACACAATTCCTGCTTTTTTCTCTTTATTCATCCGTACGCTTGAAAAGTCTATGGATTAATTGTTGATTAATTTTCCGCTTTCGTCATTCCAGCTGTACAGTTTTCTGATTTCTTCTCCTACTTTTTCTGATGGGTGCTCAGAAGCCAGTTTTCTCATAGCCTTAAAGTGTACCTGACGTCCGCTTGGAGACATATCCAAAAGGAATTCTTTTGCAAAAGAGCCATCCTGAATATCTGAGAGAATCTTCTTCATTGCTTTCTTTGTATCTTCAGTAATAATCTTTGGACCTGTTACATAGTCACCATATTCTGCTGTATTGGAGATAGAATATCTCATACCTGCAAAACCTGACTGATAAATAAGGTCTACGATTAACTTCATTTCATGAATACACTCAAAATATGCGTTTCTTGGATCATATCCAGCTTCACATAATGTCTCAAAACCTGCCTGCATCAATGCACAAACACCACCGCAAAGTACGGCCTGCTCTCCAAAAAGGTCCGTTTCTGTCTCCGTTCTGAAGGTTGTTTCAAGAACACCTGCTCTGGCTCCACCGATTGCCAACGCATATGCCAAAGCCAAATCCAACGCTTTTCCTGTTGCGTCCTGCTCTACAGCTACCAGACAAGGAACACCTTTTCCTTCCTGATACTCGGAACGAACAGTATGTCCAGGTCCCTTTGGCGCAATCATTGTAACGTCAACATCCGCAGGTGGTACAATACATCCAAAATGAATATTAAAACCATGCGCAAACATTAACATATTTCCAGGCTCAAGGTTTGGCTCAATATCTTTTTTGTACATATCAGCCTGTTTTTCATCATTAATTAAAATCATAATGATATCTGCTTTTTTTGCTGCTTCTGCTGTCGTATATACCTTAAATCCCTGTGCTTCAGCTTTTGCCCATGATTTGCTGCCTTCATATAAACCAATGATAACATCGCATCCTGATTCTTTTGCATTCAGCGCATGTGCATGACCCTGGCTACCATAACCAATAACCGCAATCGTTTTGCCTTCTAATAAAGAAAGATTACAATCTTCCTGATAATAAATTTTTGCTTCTGACATAATGACGCCTCCATTGTAATGTTTTATTTTTTGCTGTTCAAACAGTAATAATTCTGTTTTCGCAGTTATCAACTTATTTTTTCCCTCTTGCCAGTCCGGTAATACCCGTCCGTACCAGCTCTAATATTTCATAATCCTCCAGCAAACTTAAAAATGCAGAAAGCTTTGACTGGCTTCCTGTAATTTCTATCATTACACTGCCCTTTGCCACATCGACAATATTTGCTCTGAAAATTTCAGTCATTGCCATTACCTGCTGTCTCTGAGCTGCATCTGTTTTAATTTTTACCAAAATCAGTTCTCTGGTTACTGAATTGGAAGCTTCCAGTACATCAACCTTTCGCACATCTTCTAATTTTGTAATCTGTTTTACAATCTGCTCTAAAATTGCATCATCTCCCGTAACAACAATCGTCATTCTGGAATATTTTGGATTTTCTGTCTCACCCACCGTCAGACTGTCAATATTATATCCTCTACGGCTGAAAAGTCCTGCAATTCTATTCAATACACCCGATGTATTGTCTACCAAAACGGATAAAACTTTCTTGTTCATATGTACTTCCTCTTTTCTCAATCTCTAGTAATTAATCTTATCACATATGGGATTTTTGTCAATAAACAGATACCCCTCTGTTTTCATTTTCCTGTAACGCAAAAAAGCTGCCAACGGGATTTGAACCCGTGACCTCCGCCTTACCAAGGCGACGCTCTACCTCCTGAGCCATGGCAGCTTATCAAACGACTTTAAAATAATACCATAATCTGTTTCTTTTTACAATATTAATCCTTCGATTCTTTTATTTTCATTTATTCATCCTCTGTCTTACAATCTCATAGGCCATCACGCCTGCAGCCACGGAAGCATTAAGAGAATCAATATTTCCAAACATAGGAATCGAGGCTGTAAAATCACATTTTTCCTTTACCAGACGGCTGACGCCCTTTCCTTCGTTTCCTATAACAAGACCGATAGGACCTGTCAAATCCAAATCATACATGGTCTGCCCTTCCATATCCGCACACACAAACCAAAGTCCTTCTTTTTTTAATGATTCTATTGTCTTTGCAATATTTGTAACTTTTGCTACCGGCGTATGATGAATCGCACCGGCGGAAGCTTTTACCGCTGTCGCAGTCAATCCGGAGGCTCTATGCTTTGGAATAATAACGCCGTGGGCACCTGCAAGGTTTGCGGTCCGAATAATAGCTCCCAGATTGTGCGGATCCTCAATATCGTCTAACAGTATTAAAAACGGAGGTTCCTCTTTCTGTCGGGCAGCTGCAATGATATCTTCTACACTGGAATATGTATAAGCTGCCACGTAAGCAATAACACCCTGATGCTTTCCGGTCTCTGACATTTTGTCTAACCGGTCTCTGGTTACAAAATTGACAATTGTGTCATGTTTTTTTGCCTCCCGGAGCAATGTGTTCATAGAGCCTTCTTTACAATGCTCTAAAACAAAAAGTTTATCTATTGTCTTACCGGCCCGATACGCTTCAATGACAGCATTTCGTCCTTCAATTATAAATTCCTCGTATCTCATTGATTCTCCTTTAACCTGTTCAGTCCGATTTTAATCAGCTCCATCATCCGTTCGGACTGTCCGGTCAGATAAAGCCACCCCATCAAGGCTTCAAACCCTGTAGCTGTTCTATAATCTGTCATTGTCGCATTTTTTGCCTTTGTCATTGCTTTTGCATTTCGCCCCCGCTTATAAACGGCGAGTTCCTCTGCGGAAAGCCTGTCCATAAGAAGATGAATCAATTCTGCCTGACTCTTTGCATTAACCAGCGCTGAAGCAGACTTATGAATTTTACTTACCTGACGGTTTGCCTGGTCTACAATCAGGGTGCGAATAATTACTTCGTAAATTCCATCACCCAGATATGCTAATGTCAGTGGAGAATAGTCTGTAATATCAATATCCCTCAGACCCATAGTCTCTTTTATAATATCAAACAAATCTTTTTTCATCCGTTTTACCTGTGGTAACAGTTGCCAAAGTCAATTCATGAAAGTTTGATCCCTGACAGAAAACATTAAGCTGTTATGCCCTGCTCCATTTTGTCCCTTCTCTTGTATCCTTCAAAAGAATTCCTTTTTGCGCCAGTTCCTCCCGAATCTCATCGGCAAGAGCAAAGTTTTTATCTTTCTTTGCCTGCGCACGTTTTTCTATCATTTCTTCAATATATGCTTCGTCTCCTACTGCATCTTTTTCTTTTTCCAAAATAATACCCAAAACATCGCATAATCCGGATAATATATCATAAAGTGCACAAGCAAACTTTTTACTGCTGTCTGATGACACTTTGCTGTTGGCAAACTTAACCAGTTCAAACACCGATGAAATAGCGTTTGCTGTATTGCAGTCATCATCCATTGCCTCTTCAAATTTCTTCACATATTTCTTTGCTTCATCTATCAATGCTGCTTCGTTTTGTTGAAGTTCTCCTTCTTTTCCATTGGAAACAGCATCACGAAGTTTTTCACCGGCTGTCACAATTCTTTCCAGTCCGTTTTTTGCCGCCTCCATAAGAGTATCACTAAAATTCAGTGGACTCCTATAATGTGCACTGAGCATAAAAAATCGCAGTACCTGTAAGTCATATTTTTCTGAAATATCTCTTACAGTGAAGAAATTCCCCAAAGACTTAGACATTTTTTTATTGTCAATATTCAAAAATCCATTGTGCATCCAATATTTTGCAAAAGGACATCCGTTCGCTGCCTCACTCTGGGCAATTTCATTTTCATGATGAGGGAATATCAAATCCTCCCCTCCTGCATGAATATCAATCTCATCTCCCAGATATTTTTTAGACATCACAGAACACTCGATATGCCATCCCGGTCTGCCCTGACCCCATGGAGAATTCCATGCAGGCTCTCCCTCTTTTTTTGGTTTCCAGAGTACAAAATCCAGTGGATCCTCTTTTGACTCTTCTCCTGCCACTTTGATATCTCTGTGACCGGCCTCTAAATCGTCGATATTTTTTTTTGAAAGTTTTCCGTACTCAGAAAATTTTCTGGTCCGATAATAGACTGTACCATTGGCATTATAAGCAAAACCCTTATCTATTAATATCTGTATCATTTCAATCATTCCATCAATTTCCTGTGTGGCAAGCGGATGTGTCGTGGCAGGTTTTACATTCAATCCAGCCATATCTTTCTTACATTCTGCAATATATCTCTGCGATATTTCTTCTGCACTGCATCCTTCTTCAATTGCCTTTTTAATAATTTTATCATCTACATCCGTAAAGTTAGAGACATAGTTTACTTCAAATCCTTTATATTCCAAATACTTACGAAATGTATCAAAAATAATCATTGGTCTTGCATTACCAATATGAATCAGGTTATATACTGTAGGTCCACATACATACATACTGACCTTTCCTTTTTCTAACGGTACAAATTCTTCTTTTGTCTTTGAAAGTGTGTTGTATATTTTCATAGTTTTCTCCTTGCATTATTCCTGTGTTTTTGTCTTATCCTTTTGTGCGTTTTCGTTTCTCAAGTCCTGTAACATTTCCATGATTTTTATATTTTCATCAGAGAGACGTTTTAATTCACTTTGTACCGGATGTGGAATATGTATCTGATCCAAATCATTGTGGGGGATTTTTACATCATCCTGCTTTACAACAATCCCCGGTACACCTACTACAGTACTGTTCGGTGGTACTTCATCTAACACAACAGATCCAGCCGCAACTTTAGAATTTTCTCCAATCGTAAAAGAACCTAAAACCTTGGCTCCGGCTCCTATCATTACATTGTTACCGATTGTAGGATGCCTCTTTCCTTTTTCTTTCCCTGTACCACCCAGTGTTACTCCCTGATAAAGAGTAACGTTGTCGCCGATAATCGTAGTCTCACCGATAACAACGCCATGGCCATGGTCTATAAAAAGTCCTTTTCCAATCTGTGCGGCGGGATGTATCTCAATTCCTGTTTTTCTTGCTGTCCGCTGAGATATTTTTCTTGCCCGGAATACTTTTCCTTTTAAATATAGTCTATGCGCCTTTCGATAGTTGTAAATGGCCCAGAAGCTGGGATATAAAAGTGCTTCAATATTCTTTTTCATCGCCGGATCCCGGTCTTTAATTACGTCCACTTCTTCTTTGTAATATTTTAAAAATTTCATGCTAACACTCTCTTTTATATTTTATTTATTATATTTTACATTTTATTTATTTATAACTTTTAACGATATAGAATAATCATCAATATAGAATAACCGTTTCAAAACTTTGCTTCGCAAAGCACGCTCCTAATGGAGCTAGTTAAGTACGATTATGAAACACTTGATGTGTTTCATAATCTATACATAATCGTTAATAAAGAAGCGGCTGCTTTTATTGATAATCGGAAGTCCTTCTATCAGACAATATCCAAAAATATGTGCTGTGAGTTCTCCCACAGTAACTGCAATTAGATTTTTCGCAGTTGATTTTTCTTTTTTTATTTTTTTCAATCTTAATCTACCCTGGTCAGCAGAAAGTAAAAAAATACCATTATTTTCTTTTATTACCGGGTCGCTTATTTTTATTTCAGTCGGCATAAATTCCCCGGTCTGGAAAAGTCTGACCCCCTCTTCTAAATGAATCAGGCGGGCCATCACATATGGTTTTGCAACATCATCTTGCTGTGTCAGATATTGAATCGGCGCGCTCAGCACTTCTTCTAATATCTCGTGGTCTATCCAGATTCTATACCCTACAATTACTTTATTATCCACATAAATATCTATCCGGCCGTCCTCTACTGCTATTAGTTTCATCATATCACGGAAATAATCTATTGTCTTTACCAGAGAAATATCCTTTCTCTCCTCTGCCATTTTCTGAGAAAAAATAGACAGGCGAATTAAATCCGATGGCTCTGCTTTTCTGAGAAGTAAAGAATGTGCTGCTCTCTTTCTCATGGTCTCTGGTTTTATTCCATATCGGTCCATAACATAAGAAAATCCAAATTTGCGGTAAATATCCGCATTATGATCTCCTGAAGGTATCAGAAAAGTAAAAGCTTCTTTATTCTGATACATTTTTTTCATTGTAAACCGGAAAATATCACGCACATGTCCCTGACGCCTGTATTCCTCTTGTGTTCCCACAGCATAAATATAGTGAATATCTGTTTTTTCTGCTCCGGTAGTGACCGTCTTCGGTATCAGATGCAGCCCTGATATAATCTTTCCGTTTTCCTCGCTCACTACAATGTCATTATCATTCATGCGCAGATTATAATAGTAATCTGTAAACTTTTTTCCATCTTCCGGAAAACATGTTTCATACAGATTTCTGCTATTTTCTTTTTCAGATTTTTCCAATAACCTAACCATTTTCGTACTCTTTCATTTTTGAATTATTGTATACTTTTCAACAAGATATATTGGATTATATGATAACTTTGACTTTCTTAGTCCTTCTAATCCCATATCATCTTCCCTATTTTCTTTTCCGGCCTGTGGAAATGCTTGTCTTAAAAATTCACTGCAAATAAAAGGATACAGGCCTCTAATATCCGGGTTGGCCTTTTCTACCGGAACATACACCATATCCTCCTGTGAATAATAATTTCCTATAGTAAATGCCTGTAATTCACCATCCACATAAACTGCTCCGATTTTATAGTCAAGCTTGTCTTCATTCTCCAAAAGAAATTTTATTCCTCTTGCTTCTCCGTCAATAAATTCATGCTCTCTGGAATCTTTTTTTGTCTCTTTCCATTTTTCCAAAAACTGTAATATTTCTTTCTCATTTTTTCCGGTCAAAAACCGAAATTCATATCTGCCTTCATATTCCCGCCGAAAGAAATTTACGTGATTCTTTTTTTTGTGATATTTTTTTCCACTGTATGTTCGCAGTTTTTCTGCATCATAAACGTAATCATAATACGTACGGTCTGGAATGACCAGGTATTTGTCCTGTGACAGATTTAAAATATCTACTGCTTTTTTGTCTACTACATACATTGTCATCTTCTTATTCAGCACTTGGTTAAAATAATTCTGCGTTTCCAAAAAACACTCCTTTAAGTCTTCTTCTTTGCAGCACGGTATTGCAGAATAATACTGACCATTTCCACTTCTTGCTACCCACATCAATCCTTTTTCATTGGTAAAATATTGTGTGGGATAACTATCTTTCCACAAATACAAATCCAGCAAATTACTGTCAGCAGTCTGAGGTCTTCTCAAATTATAATAGCTGTTCAGTTTTTCGTAGTCCTGCAGTCTTATTTTTTGTAGCTTATATTTTTCCATCTTTTCCTTCTTCCAGCAATGTAATTGCCTGTGCTGAAATTCCCAATCCTTCTCCGGTAAATCCCAGCCCTTCTTCTGTTGTAGCTTTAATGCACACTTTTGTTTTAGAAATATGAAGTGCCGCAGCAATATTTTCTATCATATTTTCTCTATAGGGTGCCAGTTTTGGAGCCTGACAGATAATTGTCGCATCAATATTTCCGATTACATAATCATTCTCTTTCAGCAGATTCCCCACATGCCGCAACAATTCTATACTTGAAATATCCTTATATGCAGGGTCTGTATCCGGAAAATGTTTTCCAATATCTCCCAGAGCTGCCGCTCCCAGCAAGGCGTCCATAATGGCATGTACTACCACATCCGCATCTGAGTGTCCCAGCAATCCTTTTTCATAGGGAATTTCCACACCCCCTAAAATCAATCTGCGATTTGCGGTTAATTTGTGCACATCATAGCCCATTCCTATTCTCATTGATTTTCAAACCTTTCAATTATTATTTTTTTCGCATAGATAATAATTATACCATATTATTCCCCAATTTGGTATATTGTAACAAAAAAAGAAAGGACATTGCCTTTCTCCTACTCTTTTCATTCTTACAATAAAAAAGTAGCGAGAGAGGGATTTGAACCCACGACACCACGGGTATGAACCGTGTGCTCTAGCCAACTGAGCTATCTCGCCACATAAAATATAATGCTGTATCATTATATCTAACTTACCGCTTAAAAAATGTAATGGGACCTACAGGGCTCGAACCTGTGACCCTCTGCTTGTAAGGCAGATGCTCTCCCAGCTGAGCTAAGATCCCATACAGAATTTAAACTGCCTTATTAATATAAACGTTTCGGTAAATATTGTCAACCCTTTTTTCTTAAAAGATTCACTATAAACAGAAGCCCCGAAATTTCTCATATCCGGGGCCTCTGTTACAATTTATTTTCCTGTCTGTTAAAAAACTAAAATTTAATCTTCAACCAAAAAGGAATCAACAATCTCCCTCTCCTGTTCTGAGAGTCCACGATAATTATCAGCTTTGACTGCCTTAGCAACATATTGAACAGACCTCACATCTGACATTTCAGAATATATAGTATACGTCGTATCATCGATATAATTCACTGTCACATAAGCTCTCGCCACAAAATCTCTGCTGTAATTTTCTGGCACAATATTTGCCACAGCGCCGCAATAAGTTCCTTCCACTCCATACCAGCCGCTGTTCTTCACATTAATCTTGTCATAAGAGCTTGTAAGGTCCAGGGTGCTTCCATTGTTTTCAAAAATGTCCTGCGTTGTTATCAAAATACCTTCTGTAATTGCATCCTGTGCGGATACGGCACTCATATTTTCTGAGGTTATCTTTGCCTGATATCTGAGTCCGGCAGGTGTCGTAGTTTTAATTCCGGCCCCTTTGGACATGGAGACAGACAATTCATTGACAGAAGTAAATTCTACATCTTCTTTTACCGTATACTGATATCCGGCAGGATACATTTTACCCAGTGCGTAATAACCATAAGCGGCATCTCCCAAGGTATATTTACTGTCCTTATGATATGTTCCCTGAACAATTCCATCTACAGTCACTGTATATGGACCGGAATAATTACCGGCCACAGATTGATATTCTGTCTGTCCGCTCTGATCTGCTACTGCCGCTTCTACCTGATGAGTATAATAATATCCATAATTTGAAATAAAGTTTAACAGTTCTGCATCATACTGCGTTACGGCATCACCGGAATAGGCAATATTATTATTAATGATTTCATTCACTGCACTCTGATTTGCACTGTCAATTACAACTTTTTCAGCTTCCGGAAACAGTGCATAATAAATTGCACAGGCAGACACAAATGTACCGATAGCATGAGGATGTTTTCCATCTGTATACCATGCGCGCTCCGGATATTGCTGAAGCACGGTATACCATGCCTCTCCCGCAGGAGCTAACGCTGCGCCAAGGCTTCTTGCTGTCTTAATATAATGATGCGTGAAATATGGAAGTTTACTGTCTTCCCCGGTAAGAGTATCTTGCGTCGGCCATGGCATATACAGAATTACTTTTGCTTCAGGATTATACTCTTTAATCATACGATTCAGCGTTGTTGCACCTTGCATCAATTCTTCGCCGTTAAACGATCCCACGATATCCTGCAATATCACTACATCATACTTTCCGGATTGAATTTCCGATATCGTCTGAGAATATGTCGTATGGAAAATAAGATTTTTTCCTCCCTGCGTGGATGCAGTACATTGAATTTTCTTCCCCTGAAGTCGGGCAAAACCCTCTACTACTTTGCACAGATTATTGTAATATGTCATACTGTTTCCGACAAAGAGTACTTTCATTGTATTCTCTTCCTCTTCCAGAAGATAACTGTCGTCTGTCCCAAATACAGACAGTTCATAGAGAGAACAATAATCAGCCCATCTGTCTGCTAATATTCTTATATATCTGCTGTTTTTTCTTGGAAAAGTGATTGATTTTTCTGCAAGTGTTCCATCTGTAACAGTAGCAACCGTCGTCCATGTAAGATTTCCAATATCTGCCGGTGTGGAAACCGTTCTGCTCTCCACGGCCACCTGCACTTTATACTCTATCGGATACGCATTCGGGTATGTATCATTTGCGCCCGGAGTTACCGTGACTTTATTGATATCATATACCTGTCCCAAGTCTACGGCAAACCATGGATTTGTATCTCCTCCTGTTGTATTGGCAATAATATAATTTCCTGCTGTGGTATTTCCGTTTGTAAGATTATTTACGGTAACCGGTGATGTGGCATTTTGTCTCAGATTTGAACTGGCATATCCTTTTTTTGACAATGCCAAATCGTCCGTATAAGAGCCATAAAGATTTTCATCCGGCTCTACATATTCTGTTGTGGTTTCCTCTACATTCTCCACTCCGTAGACGCGAACAGAAAGCAGACTTACAGTTCCCGTTGTGCCGGTATTGTTTCCATTGTTACCAGTTCCCATACACGCTTCTTTATCAAATACAATTTTGACACTTCTTGCCGTCACTGTATTGTTAAACGCGATTGCATCGCCTGTACTGCTGGTATATTCCGCATTTTTTATCTTTGTGCTTGCTCCGTTGTAGATTGTTCCATTTTCACAGACACCTGCCAGTTCCCATGGAATATTCCCCTCATTGGCAGCAGAAACCTGTTCTTTGGAATAATAAATAGAATATTTTCTACAATAAGAATCATAGAAGTTGGAATTCGTCGAGCCCTGATAAATCAATGCACTGCTTATATCATAATTTCTGCCTAAATCTACATAGACAGCCGCTTCTTTTGTAGTCGCTGTCTGACCCAGCAAGTTGTTTCCATTCCCCAAATTTTCGTTGCAACAGTTAATTGCCGAAAAGCCATTACCAACATACAAAAAGCCTTCTACCGGCGTATTTGCATTCGATGTCATAAAAGTGTAATTATTTCTTCCGTTTGCAACATTCGTCTGAGCATCTGCCGCTTTACTGATTTGTGGAATATAATAAATTCCTCCCAAAATCATGCAGAGGCTCAAAAAAACTGAAATAAAACTTTTCCAATTTTTTCTCATTTGTCATTCCTCCTGAATCATATTTGTTATTATTTATTTTTTACTTTCTTTGGCTTAGACCACTTGCTAAAATATTTTTCTCCATTTACAATCTTTACCGCTCTGGCCCGGACATACAGTTTGCTGCCTTTTAATTTTTTATACTTAACCGTCGCCTTTACTTTCTTAAATATTTTCTTTACTGTTTTCTTTTTAAATTTCTTTGTTGTAGATATCTGTATCTGATAACGTTTGGCACCTTTTACCTTTTTCAATCTTATCATTATCTTTTTTACAGATGACTTTCTGACAGCTTTCTTTACCTTTGTCTTTCCCACTTTTATTTTTTCCGGTATATTTGCCTGCGTCGTTACTTCTGAATAATCTCCTGCCACAGAACGGTATACCGTGCGCTTGGTCGTATCCTCTACTGCCGCTTCCACTGCTCTTGTATAATAATATCCATAATAAGAAATATCGTTTAACAGTTTCATATCATACTGCGCCGGAGCATCCTTTGAGTAGGCAATATTTTTGTTTATCACTTCATTGACCGCAGAATAGTTTGTATCATTAATTTCAACCTGACTTTCTTCCGGAAACATTGCATAATATACAGCACACGCCGATACAAACGTTCCTATCGCATGCGGATGTTTTCCATCCGTATACCAAGCGACATTCGGATACTTTTCTACCAGCGTATACCACGCTTCTCCCGCCGGTGCCAGAGCAGCTCCTATACTGTTTGCGGTCTTAATATAGTGATAGGTAAAATATGGCAGTCGTCCAAGAATTCCTGTCAATCTGTTCTGCGTTGGCCATGGCATATATAAAATCACACGTGCAGAAGGATTATACTGCTTAATCATCTGATTCAGTTTTTCTGCTCCCTCTAATAAATCATTTCCATTAAAAGTACCCACGATATCCTGCAGTACTACAACGTCATATTTTCCTGATTGAATCGCTGATACTGTCTGAGAATATGTTGTATGGAAAATAAGGTTTTTTCCGCCTTCTGTAGATGCCTTACATTCGATTTCTTTTCCCTGTATTTTTGCAAAGCCTTCCACCACTTTGCAGAGTGTATTATAATAAGTCATAGAATTACCGATAAATAATACATTCTTTACATCTGCAGCACCTGTCGATTTTGGTGTGGTGTTTTCTGTTACCTCAGCGCCTTTGCTCACTTGAGGAATAAAATAAATACCACTGAGAAGCAGACAAAGACTTAATATGACTGCAATAATACTTCTTTGATTTTTTTTCATATTTCCCTCCTGATATTTTTATCGAATTACTTTCTATTATTATTTTAAATCAATAAATTCGTTCATAAAATACGAAATATGTTATATCTATATACATTACAAGGTATATAATAATAGGTAAAATCGTTTCAATTCCCTTATGGTAAAAGAAACTTAATTTATTTGATTTCCGCGGTAACTTATATTATTATGGATATATCAGTTAAATTCAGAGGTGTGTTTATGGAATTATTACAGTTAAGATATTTTAAAGATGCAGCAGAACTAGAAAATTTTTCAAAAGTTGCACAGAAAAATTACGTGCCACAGCCGTCTATCAGCAAAACAATCAGTAAGCTGGAACAGGAGTTGGGCGTAAAACTATTTGACAGGAATGGCAAAAAAATTTCTCTCAATGCCAATGGAAATTATTTTTATAATAAAGTAAATACTGCCCTGCAGAATATCGATGAAGGAATTCATTATTTCAAAGCGCCCCTGCGCTCTAATATATCTATTTACATTCAGGCCGGAAATCGTCTTATTTCAATGCTTACTGCAGATTTTCTTGTGTCTTCCAAAGATATTTTTGTCTCTGCGGTAAATCAAATTAGCGATGAAAATAAAAACAGTTATGATTTCACTTTTATGCAGCTTCAAGAGCATATGGAAGACTTTCAATATAAACCTTTAATGGATGATGAAATCGTACTGGTTGTATCTTCCCGGCATCCATTAAGTAAATATAACGAAATCAGTATTCAAGAACTGAAAGAGTATCCATATATCGCATATTATCGTTCTATCCAGCTGCGGGATTTCACAGATGCCTACTGTCAGAGAGAAGGAAACTTTACGCCAAGTGTCGTTTTTGAAACTGCCGATTATCAGGCTCTGCGCTACATGTTAGAAAAAAATAAAGGAATTTCTCTCATGCCAAAAACATTATTTTTATTGAATTCCTCTACTAATTACAAAATTATTCAATTAAAAGAAAAGGCTTACCGCACTCTCGTCATTGCCTGGAAAAAAGATAAGGTTTTGTCAGAACATGAAAAACAGTTTCTGAAATTCACACAGGACTGGTTTTTGAAGCGAAATTATCAGTAGATAATTTCGCTGTCCACCCGTCCATATCATTGCTAATATCATTCTTTTCTGTCAAACTAGAATTTCATCGTCAACTGTATCCGCTTTCTTCTTTTATCTACACCAATTACCCTGACAGAAACTACATCCCCGACAGATACCACATCCAGCGGATGCTTCACAAACTGATTGCTCATCTCAGAAATATGCACCAATCCGTCCTGATGTACTCCTATGTCTACAAAGGCGCCGAAATCAATCACGTTTCTCACTGTACCTTTTAATTCCATGCCTTCTTTCAAATCATCAAACTCTAATACATCGCTTTTTAATATAGGCTTTGGCATGGTATTTCTCGGATCTCTTCCCGGTTTTTCCATTTCCAAAATCATGTCACGTAAGGTAATATCGTCTGTTTCAAGTTCACGGGCAATGGCTTTCGTATCTTTTATTTCTTTAGAAATCCTTACTTTTTGAGAGATAATGTCTTCCGATGTGAAGCCATATTTTTTTAAAAGTTTTTTCGCCACATCATAACTTTCCGGATGCACTCCCGTATTATCCAACGGCTCTTTTCCATCTCTTATTCTCATAAATCCGGCACATTGTTCAAAAGCTTTTGGACCCAGTTTTGACACTTTGCGCAAGTCTTTTCTGCTCATAAATTGTCCGTTTTCTTCTCTGTACGTTACAATGTTTTTTGCCAGTGTTTTGTTGATACCGGACACATATGACAGAAGCGATACGGAAGCGGTATTCAAATCCACTCCCACACAATTCACACAGTCTTCTACTACAGTTTCCAATGTTTCTTCCAGTTTTTTCTGATTCATATCATGCTGATACTGCCCTACACCGATTGCTTTCGGCTCAATTTTCACAAGCTCTGCCAATGGATCCTGAAGTCTTCTTGCCATAGAGGCAGCGCTTCTCAATCCTACATCATAATTTGGAAATTCTTCTGCAGCAAGCTTACTTGCCGAATATACAGAGGCGCCGGCTTCATTGACAATAATATATTCCACTTTAGAAGGACATTCTTTTATGATATCTGCCACAATGACCTCTGACTCACGGGATGCTGTTCCATTCCCAAGCGAAATAAGACTGATATGATATTTGGCAATCAGATTAAGAACAGTTTTTTTAGACTCCTCAACTTTATTCTGGGGTGCCGTAGGGTAAATCACTGTTGTATCCAAAACTTTACCTGTAGAATCTACTACTGCCAGTTTGCAACCGGTCCGAAATGCCGGGTCCCATCCCAAAACTGTTCTGCCTGCAATGGGAGGCTGCATCAAAAGTTGCTTTAAATTTTGACCAAAGACGGAAATTGCTTTTGTCTGGGCTCTTTCCGTCAGCATATTTCTAATTTCTCTCTCAATGGCAGGCTGTATCAACCTTACATATCCATCCTCCACTGCCTCTCTTATTATCTGGGTAAAAGGAGAATTTCCTTTCAACACCGCCTTTTGCAGGGTAAATATAATATTCTCATCCGGCATCTGAATCGATACATGCAATACTTTTTCTTTCTCCCCACGATTCATTGCCAAAATTCTGTGTCCCGGGATTTTTTCTATTGCTTCCTGATAATCATAGTAATCTTCATAAACAGAGCTCTCTTCGGGATTCTTTGCCACAGAGAATATCCTTCCATTCTTGATTACTGCATTTCTGATTGCTTTTCGAAATTCTGCATTGTCAGAGACAATCTCTGCAATAATATCTTTTGCACCTTGAATCGCCTGCTCTATTGTCTCCACTCCTTTTTCAGGATTTACATATTTCCGGGCCTCGTGCTCTGGGGTATTGTCACTGTTCTGCGCCAGAAAAATATCAGCCAGTCCGTCCAGCCCTTTTGCTTTCGCCTCAGTCGCTCTTGTTTTTCTTTTGGACCGGTATGGTCTGTAAATATCATCTACCGCTACGATTGTCATAGCTTCTTCTATCTTTTCATATAGTTGTGGTGTCATTTTTCCCTGCTCTTCAATCGAAGATATGACACTTTCTTTTTTCTCCACAAGATTTCTGAGATATTTCAAACGCTCTTCCAATTTTCTGAGCTGTTCATCATTTAATTCACCGGTTACTGGTTTTCTGTAACGGGCGATGAAAGGAATCGTATTTCCCTCATCAATCAACTTTATTGTTGCTTCCACCTGCCATTGTTTTATTTCTATCTCTTTCGATAGAATCTCACTAATATTCATTATCCCTCCCTGATTTCTATCAATAATACTTTATTTTTTATTTTTTCAATGTTATACTTTTTTTGAACACAAATCATTGTATCAGATTTTACACAATTTGTGTTATTTTTCATCATAGAATGAAATATAAAACACTTTTATAGAAGGTAACTTATGAGCAGAATAAAAAAAGAGCTTCATAAGTACAAACACGCATGGCCTCTGCTATATGTTTTCATATATATGCCATGGTTCATTATTTTGGAAAATAAGATAACCGCTGATTATCCAAATCTCCATATTATACATTGTGCTCTGGATGATATCATTCCATTTTGTGAATTTTTTGTCCTGCCTTATATGATTTGGTTTTTATATATCCCGGCGGTATTTCTTTTTTTATTTTATCATTCCAAAAATGAATTTTACCGCATTTGTGCCTATGAGTTTACAGGAATGAGCATTGCATTATTTATATGCACCATATATCCCAATGGACTTCATCTTAGAATGGAAACGATAGGACGTGACAATATTTTTATTCATCTGATTCATTTTTTATATGAACGTGATACCCCGACCAATGTATTACCAAGTATTCATGTCTTTGCCACGATTTCCGCTCACATTTGTCTGGTAAAAAGCCCTCATATGAAGGTTTTCAAATCACGTAAATATATTCGTCAGATTTCTTTAATTTTAAGCATTTTGATATGCCTGTCCACTGTTTTTCTCAAGCAGCACTCCGTCATAGATGCGCTCTGTGGCGCCGCACTGGCACTTGTATTGTATTTTGTCGTATTTCACTGGTGGTTTCACAATACAGAATTCCCACCACCTGTGGTGCATGATCCATTACAGCATCAGGTATTGTTTTTCTTAAATAAAAATAAAAAATGATGTACAAAAAGTACATCATTTTTTATTTTATCAGAAACGTTTCATATAAAATCAAATTTTCAAAAAAATATTCTTTTAATTAAAGCCAAAAATTTTCTGCGTTATTTTATATCCGGCTACAGATAACTGTCTTCCTATCTTTCCGGGAAGATTCATAACCCGTCCCAAAATTGATTTTCTTACTTTTCGATATAATTCAGGATTACTCTGTTTTACCATGTTCCAGAGTTCCTGCTTGTCCTTCAGACGCTCCTGAGAGCCTTCTCGAATAGATAAAATAGATGACACACACATCATCATATCAAAATAATGTATCATTGCCGCATCGACATTTGGGTTGTCAATCGGTGCGTTATTGTATGCTTCAAGCATCAGTTTTGTAACACGGTACTGCTGGTCAATCCTTTTGATCATAATTTCTTCCTGCACAGACTGGTCGTCACGCCCAATATAATACTTATACAGACATACATTCAAATAGTAAATATTCTTAACATAAGGCAATGGATGAAATACGTATATATTATCAACATAAAATGTATGCTTCGGCAATATCATACCACATTCTCTCAACACTTTTGTGCGGTATATAACAGAGTGCATTAAAAGATATTGGGTCTTCCCAAACTTCAATTCATCCCATCCAAATATTCTTCCGGTCGGCATGGCATTTTTGTACTTCATGATTTTTTTATGTTTTACACCTTGCTTATCATACATAAAATTAGTAACCAGCATATCCAGACCGGCATCTTTTGATACCATATCTTCCAGCAAATCGAGCACCTGGGCCAACGCTTTTTTCCCCAGACAGTCATCACTGTCCAAAACTTTAAAATAAAGCCCGGTAGCATTGCGGATTCCTGTATTTACCGCTTCTCCGTGTCCTCCATTTTCCTGATGGACTACTTTTATAATATCAGGAAATTTTGCCTGATATTTTTGGGCGATTTCTAATGTATTATCTTTTGAGCCATCATCTACAATGATGATTTCTACCCGGTCACCGCCGGTAAGGGCGCTGCGGATACTTTTTTCCATATATTCCTGAGAATTATAGCATGGTATCGTTACTGTTAATAATTTCATTCACTTATCTCCTTTGGATTTACAATTTTACTGATTGCAAATCCTATTAAAAATGCAAATAATGCACAGATTATCATAATCAGGCACATAATCATCATCCCGTCTGTTCCGGGTGCTACATTCGTCGTTGCAGTAGTCGGCTCCGGCTGCATGATGTGATTCATCAAAGTAGCAAACGTATTTGTCGCAATATGAAACACGCACGGTGCCGCAAGAGATTTATATTTCTCATATACGTAAACACATACCAATCCAAAAATGATTGCATATGGAGCTTGGACCCAGTTGCCATGATATAGTCCAAACAAAAATGCAGAAAAAATTGCAGCCACTCTGATATTCGTTATTCTTGTCAGTCTTTTATAGATTAATCCCCGAAAAATTAATTCTTCTACGATTGGTGCCGCAATTCCTGCCGTCAGCAGCTGTATGGCAAATCCGCTTTGATAAATCACCTGTCCTGTAGTTTCATAACTCTGAAGCATAAAATCCGGCATAATCATCTGCAGGATTCCTACAAATATGTTTGCCCATATCATATTAAAATATGCAAATGGTAAAATGAACAGATATTTCCATGGATTAACTTTCTCATATTTTACATATCTGTGATTTAATTTTTCCTGTTTCACATCCCGATAAATAAAAAATAACATAATCGGGATTGTGGCAACCGCAGAAATTAACGTAATCTGCATCAGAGAATTGTAAATCGCATTCAGCGTAAAATTTGTTATGGCTTCCTGGTCATAACCTCCTCCGGCAAAAATACGGAAAAAGGTAATCAAAAATGTAACTGCCATCGTAATCACAAACGTTACTCCTACATAAATTAACATGGGGTAAATTAAGCCCCAGATTTTTCCTATCGTTACTTTTTGTTTCATTTACGTCTCCTTCAATAAAATTTCTGTAAGCTCTATCGTATTTTCGGCAACTTCAAGAGCACCTCTGTCTAACAGTTCCTGCCTTTCTCCAAACCCATAAGCTACACCAATACACGGAATCCCAGCTGCCAGTGCGCCGTTTACATCATAACAGGTATCTCCTATCATGACACATCGAGCTCTGTCTTTTATATGGAAAGTGTCAAACAATGCTTCCAGAACTGCCTGCTTACTTTGCCGGGGTCCATGAAGCTGCGCCCCCATCACAGCATCAAAATAATGATCGATTTTTAAATATTTTAACACTTCCTCTGCCATCATCTGAGGTTTTGAAGTAGCCATAGCGATTGTTTGTCCCGCCGCTTTCAAAGTGCGGAGCATCTCTTCTGCGCCTTCATATATTTCTGTCTCGTAAAGTCCTATTGGGACATATCTCTCGCGATAAAACGCAACACATTTTTCTATTTCTTCCAAAGAGATATCATAGGTTTTCTTTAATTCATCGGCTAATGGCGGACCAATAAAATGTTTCAGATGACTTAAATCCTGTTCTACAATACCTATTTTGTCTAATGCGTACTGCATAGATTTTGTAATCCCCTCCTGGGAATTACTCAAAGTACCATCTAAATCAAATATCAGTATCTGGTATTTCTTCATATCTATCCTCTGTTGTACTATTTTTCTGATTATTATAACGCAAATGACACTTGTTTTACAACCTCTTTTGTTTTATACTATTATAAGAATTTATAAACTTGAGAGGTACAGAAAAATGAGTCAGAAAAAAGTAGACGCTTATAAAAAAGAAAAATACAACAGAAAACATGCAAAGAAAAAATACAGCGTCAAAAAAGTTACGGCATATGTGGCTGCCACTGTGATAGCCGCAGCTCTTGTTATATATATCGGATATTCTGTTTTAGTTGCCACTAAAATTATTACTCCACCGGTACCAACTACCCATATAGAATGGTCAGATTCTGAAATAGAAAGTTTGAGAAATACTCTGATTCAAAATGGCGATACAAATGTCAAAGGCAATACGACAGCGGAAACGACTGCTGCAGAATCAGCAACACAGGCAGAAAGTTCTACTGCAGCCCAAAGCAGTGAAACAACTGCCAAATAGACAGCCATCACAGGCAGTACTTTCTTTCTACAACTTTTGAAACGGTATCGGATAACCGTTTTAAAACTTTGCTTCGCAAAGAACGCTCTGAACGGAGCTGGTTAAGTACGATTGTAAAGCACTTGATGGGTTTTATATTTCCAACTTTAAGAATACCGACAATATAAAAATAAAAACGGATTTGATATAACACATTCTTTTATGAAGAAACTATTTATGTTACGTCAAATCCATTTTTTATATTATTACTTATCTTTTTCTATTTCTACCTCTACCGGGAATATGCTTACATACGGTCCGGAGCCTCAAATCCCAGCAAGTCAATACAAGTCTCAAGCACATTTTTTGTAAGACTGATTAATGCAATATAACCGGATTTCTTATCCTGATTTTCTTCTGTCAGTATTTTTGTGCTGTGATAAAAACGGTTAAAGGCATTGGACAAATCATATATATAAGCGCATATTCTGTGAGGCGCCAGCTCTGCAGCCGCACTTTCCAGCACTTCATTGACCTTAGCCAGTTCAAGCATTAAATCACTCTGTTCTGCACTGTCACTCTGTGTAATTTTCAAAACTCCGGTCTTATTTCCTTCCGCATTATATTTTTCAATAATTGATTTAATACGCACAATCGTATATAGAATGTATGGACCTGTATTTCCCTCAAAGGATGTAAACCGTTCTATATCAAAAATATAATCTTTTGAGGCCTGATTCGACAAGTCTCCATATTTTAACGCCGCTAGTCCTACGATTTTGGCTGTTTCTCGTGCCTCTTCTTCACTGACAGAGCGATTTTCCATAATTTTATGATAAACGGCATCATTAATCTGTGAAACCAGCATATCAAGCTGCATTACACCGCCATCCCGGGTCTTAAATGGTTTTCCATCTTTACCATTTACAGTGCCGAATCCAATATGAATCAGTTTTGTCTCCTCTCCTACCATACCTGCTTTTCTTGCCACACGAAATACCTGCGTAAAATGAAGCTCCTGTCGCTTATCGGCAAGATATATTATTTCATCTGGGTTAAAATCCTGTTGACGCTGAATAATAGTCCCCAAATCTGAAGTAGCGTAAAGAATTGCTCCATCGGTTTTTCTTACAATACATGGCGGCAGTTCTTTTTTATCTCCTTCCTCTGAAACATCTACTACTAAAGCTCCCTGACTTTCATATACGAGTTCTTTCTCCTCTAAAATCTGAAACAGCTCCGGAATATACGGTTTTGCATCACTTTCACCTTTCCAAAGGTCAAAATGCACATTTAAATCTTGATAATTCTTTTTCAAATCTTTAACAGAAACATTCATAATGTGATTCCAGATTGCCGTATATGGTGCATAACCCTGTTGGACTTTTACAGTAGCCTCCTGTGCTGCTGTTTTAAAGGCCTCGTCTATCTTTGACTTTGCACTGGCAGTCGGATAAATTTCTGCTAATTCTTCAATGGTAAAAGGTGATTCTGCCGGATATTCTCCCGTATAATTTTCATCGAAGTAAGGTAACTCCGGTTTTCTCGCTTTCAATTCCATGATAATCAGTCCAATCTGCAATCCCCAGTCTCCCAGATGAACATCACCAATCACATGATTTCCCGTATATTTCTTAATACGTTTAACACTTTCCCCAATCACAGCAGGACGCAAATGGCCTACATGGAGAGGTTTCGCTACATTCGCTCCACCATAATCTACTACTATTGTTTCCGGGTTGGAATTTTCACAACCCAATTTATCTGCCTTCGCTATGTTATTCAAATAATCTGCCACAAACTCACTGCTTAGATTAATATTAATAAATCCGGGTGGTACAGCCTCCACATAAGAAAACATATTTTTCTCTTTTATCTGATTTACCACGTCATTTGCAATCATAATTGGTGCCTTATGATACAGTTTTGCTCCTGCCATGGCTCCATTACACTGATAACTGCACAAATCCGGTCTGTTAGAGAGACCTACTTTTCCTAAGGACTTATCATAACCGCACGATTCAAATGCCGTCTCAAATTGTTCTGTAATTATCTCCAATAATTTTTTCATTATAATACAACTCCATTATATTCCAGCAATTTTTGCGCCGATTCCACAGAATCAACACCTGTCTTATTTTTAATTGGTGCAAACTCTTTCTCTCTCTCCACTTCATAAGCAAGGCAGTTATCCATCATGTGAATCATATCCAATACCAATGTTTCAAATTTATATCCGTTTTCGGATTCCGGTGTAACTTTATTTCCATTTTCATCCAAATAAGGAATCTTTTTCTCTACAACATGAATTGCCATGTTTTCCTCCTGATTTTTCTCTAAATCCTTAATACGGAACAAATAGTTGAGAATAACACCATATTTGTATGCCAGTTCGCCATTTTTTCTTTTTTCATATCTCATCTCTTCTGTCAGTTCATAGTATTCTACAATCGAAGGTCTTCCATCCTCCAGGCAAAGCACTCCTACCTTTTCTTCCGGACTCGCCTTGGAAACCACTTTAGCTGCAGAACAGTACCCTCCGTCAATCGTTGCTCCTACAAAACATGGATCTGCCATTCTCTGACACACATTATCCACCGCAAATATATTAATATATTCCACGCCGGCTTTCTTTGCCTTTTCACAAAGACCAGATCTTACAAAAGAAATAAACCATCCGCCATTTCCATTTGGCGATGTAGAAATCCGGTCTTTCTCTTCCAGATATATTTTTCCGTCATAAGATGCTGCCGGCGCCATTTCCTGAACAAAGAAATCTACATAGTCCTTATCATATCCAAAATAATCCTTCTCTTCAAAAAAACGGACTGTATCTTCATTATTTTTTTCACTAGTCATAATATAAAGAGGTATCCATGCTCCAGTCTGATGAACAACATCCAACAAATTCCGTATCAGCATCTCAAAAATATAGATATCTTTTGTCTTTCCAATATTATACATTCCTTTTGGTTTATCCGAGCCCAGTCTGGTGCCCATACCGCCAGCAAGAAGAAGGGCTGCCACTTTTCCATGTTGAATCGCATCCACGCCGATTTTTGTATATTTTTCCTGATTTGCTTTAATATTTTCAATCGATACTGCATCTTCCAGTGGGGTAATCACTCCTTTTTCCCCCTCTGCTCCACCTTCCTTGGCAAACTTCAACAATTCAAAATCTATCTCTTCAATCTGTCTTAACAGTGAGTTTTTCTGCTCCGGACTCAGTTCATCATAATATTTCAGTAATTGCTCCTGATTATATTGTTTCAATAATTCTTCTGCCTGATTATAATTCATATTTACCTCCCTTTGATGGATACTACAACCACTGCCTAATTATATTTTGAATCTATAAGAATAGATTGCTTCCAAAAATTGTAATTATTCTTTCTTTAATATATAGAATAATTTATTTGACATAAAATTTCAATTATATTCTGATATCTCTCATCAGGTTTTATTCTTGTACACTTTTTTATTATTTTTTTTAATCGATATGACAGGCGCCACGATTTGCAGCTTCCTGTAAAAATTTTTCCTGTTCTCAAAAAATACATGGTTGTTCCCAGCGAATATATATCTGTCCGGATATCGGTGTTGAACAGACTCTTCCCCATCTTGTCTCCATACTGTTCCGGAGCGGCAAATCCTCTGCTGCCATATGCGGGTCCTGTCCAGAAAACATCCCGGCTATAACGCTTTGCAATCCCAAAATCAATCAATTTTACCGTTCCGTCTTTTTTTAGAATAATATTAGAAGGTTTCAGGTCACGATATATAATCGGCGGATTTAAAGAATGTAAATAATAAAGTCCACTGCAGACCTGCATCATGATTGACTTTAATTTTTTCGGGGATAAAACACCATTCTGCTTTACATATTTATATAAATCAATGCCGTCAACGTATTCCATGACCAGGAAAAAATCATCATTTTCCTTGATAATATTAAAAATTTTTGGAAGGACCGGATGCGTACAATGCTTTAAGACATTGAGTTCGCTTTCCATTCCTTCCAACAATGTTTTCTGATTGGCAGGATCTGATGTGACATATTGCTTTATCGCATAAACAGTTCCACTGTAAATATCTTTAGCTCTGTAAACATTGGAAAAGCCTCCTTTTCCCACATGCTCCATCACACAGTATCTTCCGCCAACTATTTTTTGAACTAACTCTCTCATACATACACCTTTCCGTGTTTCTCTCCAAGTATGAGCGTTCTTTTTATTTTATCAGTTATACTATGACGTAAAACCGCATTTTTATAATGTTGCTATATCAATTAATGTTAAATTATCTTTTGCATCACTTTCCAGACTGGTCAACAATGCGTCTACCGTATCCAGACTGGTAAAACAGTTTACACCGGTTTCTATGGATGTTCTCCGAATCAGAAAACCATCTCTGCTTTTGTCTCTGCCCTGCGTTGGTGTGTCAATGACAATATCAATTTTGTGTTCCAGAAGCAAGTCCATGACAGTTGGTGCCTCCTGGTGAATTTTATTGACTTTGATCGCATCTACTCCATTTTCGCGCAGTACTTCCGCAGTACTTCTGGTCGCATATATCTCATATCCCAGTTTTTCAAAGCGTTGTGCAAGCGGTACAACTTCCTGTTTATCGGCATCCTTAACGGAAATAATCATCTTTTTATGTTTTGGAAGAATAACGCCGGCACCTAAAAATGCCTTGTACAGTGCCTCATTAAATGTTTTTGCAATTCCCAGACATTCTCCAGTAGATTTCATTTCCGGTCCCAGACTGGTTTCTGCTCCACGAATCTTCTCAAAGGAAAATACCGGCATCTTAATCGCATAATAATCTGCATTTGGCTGCAGTCCCGGCTGATATCCCATCTCACGAATCGTATGACCTACAATACATTTCGTAGCCAGTTTTACAATCGGAATTCCCGTAACTTTGCTGATATAAGGAACAGTTCTGGAAGAACGGGGGTTTACTTCAATCACATAAACCCTGTCATCACAGACAATAAACTGTATATTAATCATCCCTTTTACATGAAGAGAACGCGCCAGTTTCGCAGTGTAATCTTCTATGGTATTGATAATCTCTTCAGAGAGCGAATAGGCCGGATAAACAGAAATACTGTCACCGGAATGTACACCTGCTCTCTCAATATGTTCCATCACACCTGGAATCAGAATATCCTGCCCGTCACAGATTGCATCCACCTCTACCTCTGTTCCCTGCAAATATTTATCTACAAGAATTGGATGGTCCTGAGCAATTCTGTTAATAATTTCCATAAATTCTTCCACTTCCTCATCGCAAGTGGCAATCTGCATGCCCTGTCCGCCAAGAACATATGACGGTCTGACAAGAACGGGATAACCCAGTTTGTTCGCTACTTCTTTTGCTTCTTCTGCAGTAAATACAGTTCCTCCTGTAGGTCTTGGAATACCACACTGCTCCAGAATCTCATCAAATAATTCCCGATCTTCCGCCGCATCTACGTCTTCTGCCTTTGTTCCAAGAATTGGAACGCCCATTTTCATTAATGCTTCTGTCAGTTTAATGGCCGTCTGCCCTCCAAACTGTACTACGGCTCCATCCGGCTTTTCAATATTTACAATATTTTCAACATCTTCCGGTGTCAATGGCTCAAAATAAAGTTTGTCTGCAATATCAAAGTCCGTGGAAACAGTCTCCGGATTGTTGTTTACAATAATTGTCTCATATCCTTCTGATTTAAATGCCCATGTACAATGTACAGAGCAGAAATCAAACTCAATTCCCTGACCAATTCTGATTGGTCCGGATCCCAGAACAAGAACTTTCTTTGGCGGATTGGTTTCTGCCGCCTCGTTTTCCCCTCCATAGACAGAGTAATAGTAAGGAGTCGCCGCCTCAAATTCCGCAGCACACGTATCTACCATCTTATAAGCAGCCACAATATTATTATCATATCTCATCTGCTTAATTTCTTCCTGTGGTTTTCCTGTCAGACGACTGATAACGGAATCCGGAAATTCAATACGTTTTGCCTCTCGGAGAAGCTCCGGCGTAAGAGATTGTTCTTTCAATGCTTTTTCCATTTCAACGATAATGGCAATCTTATCAATAAACCATTTGTCAATCATGGAAATTTCATGTATCCGTTCGTAACTTACTCCTCTGCGGATTGCCTCAGCAATGACCCAGATTCTTCGGTCATCTACAATGTTTAACTGGTCTATCAGCGCTTCATCACTGAGTGCTGAAAAATCATAATCTAACAGACATTCCACATGCTGCTCCAGAGAACGGATTGCTTTCATTAATGCACCTTCAAAATTGGTACAAATACTCATTACTTCTCCGGTCGCCTTCATCTGGGTCGTCAGTTTTCTGCTGGCCGTAATAAATTTATCAAAGGGAAGTCTTGGAATCTTTACCACGCAGTAGTCCAGAGTCGGCTCAAAACTTGCATAGGTTTTCTGTGTAATAGCATTCTTAATTTCATCCAGTGTATATCCCAGCGCAATCTTAGCGGCTACTTTTGCAATCGGATAACCGGTGGCTTTCGAAGCAAGTGCAGAAGAACGGCTGACACGAGGATTTACCTCTATTACACAATACTCAAAACTTTCCGGATGCAGGGCATACTGAACATTACAGCCCCCGGTAATATTTAATTCATTAATAATATTCAAAGCGGAGGTACGCAGCATCTGATGCTCTTTATCTCCTATTGTCTGCGATGGAGCTACAACAATACTGTCTCCTGTATGTACGCCCACGGGATCCAGATTTTCCATATTACATACCGTAATACAGTTGCCTGCAGAATCACGCATCACTTCATATTCTATTTCCTTCCAGCCTGCGATACATCTCTCTACAAGGACTTGTCCCACACGGCTCAGACGCAGACCGTTCTCTAAAATTTCAATTAATTCTACCTGATTGTGGGCAATACCGCCGCCACTTCCACCAAGTGTGTAAGCCGGACGAAGTACTACCGGATAACCGATTTTATTTGTAAAGGCGATTCCATCTTCTACATTTTCTACAACCAGAGACGGTGCACAAGGCTCTCCAATCTTCTCCATGGTCTCTTTAAATTCCAGTCTGTCTTCCGCCTTTTTTATGGTCTCAGAGGTCGTTCCAATCAGACGACAGTCATGTTCTTCAAGAAATCCTGTCTCTGCAATCTCCATAGCAAGATTTAATCCTGCCTGACCACCCAATGTAGGTAAAATACTGTCCGGTTTTTCTTTTTCTATAATTTTCTTTAGTACCGGAACAGTCAGCGGCTCAATATAAACTCTGTCTGCAATATCCTTGTCGGTCATAATCGTTGCCGGATTAGAATTTACAAGAACAACTTCCAGACCTTCTTCTTTCAGAGAGCGGCACGCCTGCGTTCCCGCATAATCAAACTCAGCTGCCTGACCAATTACAATAGGACCGGATCCTATCACTAATACTTTTTTAATTCTTGTATCTTTAGGCATTTTTCTCCACCTCCATCATATTGATAAACTCATCAAACAGTCTGTCGGAATCCTGTGGACCCGGACAGGCCTCCGGATGGAACTGTACCGTAAAAATGCTTTTGTTTTTATATCTTAAACCTTCTACTGTTTTATCATTTACATTGATAAATGCGACTTTCGCTATCTGAGGGTCTACTGTATCTCCATCTACCATATATCCGTGATTTTGAGAGGAAATATACACATGTCCCGTATCTAAATCTTTTACCGGATGATTGCCTCCTCTATGTCCATATTTCATTTTTTTTGTATCAGCGCCGGTAGCCAGCGCCATAAGCTGATGTCCCAGACATATAGCAAAAATCGGAATATCTGTCTCATAAAGCTTTCTAATCTGTTCTATTTCATACTCACATTCTTTTGGGTCTCCCGGGCCGTTCGACAACATGATTCCATCCGGATTTGCCGCAATAATCTCCTCCGCCGAAGTCATTGCAGGGTAGATTGTAACATTACATCCCCGTTTGTTCAAAGAAGCGGCAATATTGTTTTTTGCTCCGATATCGAGAAGCGCCACCTGAAATCCATCTCCCGGTAAAACTTTCTTTTCTTTGCAGCTTACTTTTTCTACAACGCCCGTTACCTTATATGCCTTGATTTTCGGAAGAATCTCATCTAAATTATAATTTTCATTCGTTGTAATCATACCATTCATGGTCCCCTTTTCACGAAGAATTTTCGTAAGGGCTCTGGTATCAATGCCTGCAATGCCGGGAATATCATGTTCCTCCAAAAAATGCTGTATTGTGTCATCGCACCGAAAATTACTTGGCATCCGGCTCAGCTCATTGACAATATAGGCATCCGGCCAAGGCTGTAATGATTCCATATCTTCATGGCAGATTCCATAATTTCCAATGAGGGGATATGTCATGCAAACTGCCTGTCCTGCATAGGAAGGGTCTGTCAGTACTTCCAAATATCCCCACATAGATGTATTAAATACAATCTCACTGATAACTTCTTTGACCGCACCGATAGATGTTCCCTGAAAAACGGTACCGTCTTCTAAGATTAGAAAAGCGTTCATAATGTATTTCCTTTCAAAAACTGAGTTGTTAAAGTGTAACATACAACCTCTGACACCTGTCAAAAGGACGCACTTCTACAATATGCTCAAATTGTAAAAATTATATCAAAAATCGACGTTCAATTCAACCATATCAGAGAAAATAAAATGAGTCCGAGGAAAATTATTTTCCCTCGGACTCTGCATAAAATTTTTACTACTCGTTATTTTAAGGTAATTTTCTTTGCCTTACTCCAATCGCCATAAATTTTTCCACTTTGATCTGTCACATATGCTCTGATTTTCACAAAGTATTTTCCTTTTTTAAGCTTTTTAATTGTCTTACTGGAAACTTTTGCTTTCTTTACCTGAACAGACTTTAATCCCTTTGTGAATTTTTTATTCTTTGCGTACTGAATCTGATATCCGGTAATATTTGCAGCTTTTTTCCATGTGACTTTTATTTTCTTCACGGAAAGTTTTTTCACTTTCAGATTTGTCACTTTGGCAGGACGGACTGTGTAAGTCAATGTCGTACTTCCGGAATAATTTCCTTTCAATGTGACGGTAACACTATGTTTTCCAGGCAGATTACCATTTTCTTCATATGCTGCCGTATAATCTTTTCCGGTGACAAGTGCTTTTCCGGTAGAGTCTTTTACAACTACCTTTGGCATTTCTGCTTTCGCAGTGTAAACATATGTATTCTTTGCAAGAACTACGCTGGCTACCTTTGCAATAACGGTATCCTTCGCCTGTTTTTCTCCACATACAGAACAGGTTTTTACAATTTTTCCATCTGCTTTCAAAGTAGCAGGTGTTACTTTTTCCACGTATTTATGTGCACCGGTGGCCTTGTCTCCGACTTCGGTATAAGAATCATTACATCTCTTACATGTATATGTAATCTCTCCATCCTTTCCACAGGTAGCAGGTGTTACTACGGCATCATATTCATGTCCCAATTTTGGCAAGTCTGCTTCCTGATAGGAGTATCCACACACTTCACAGGTATATGTAATATATCCATCTTCTGTACAGGTAGGATCTGTTACCACACCTGTTTCAACATGACCCTTTGCCGTAATGGTTTCCTCAACCTCTTCCTGGCAGAGTTTACATCTGGATTTTACATAACCGTCTTCTGTACACGTAGCATCTTTTCTTTCGATTTCTTCCAAATCATGTCCTACATGAATTGTTTTAGAATCAATTACTTTGTAAGAATCATCTTCAAACAGATAAATAACATATTCTCCTTCCAGAAGATTTCCATTTTCTGCTACATCTTCCACTCTTTTTGTATTTAAGATAGAGTTTGCCGGCATTGCTGCACCGGTTGGATCTACATTATTAATTGCATAGGTTTGTCCGTTAATATGGTTGATGGTTTTCTGTGCTGGTATTTCCAGTGTAGTAACACCCATAATGTAATACCAGTAAACGGATTGAGCGCCTCCTGTAGATTCATCTCCGATTGGATCACCTGCTTTATATAAGCCAATCCAATCCTTTGCTTTACCTGCTGTGGCAGTAACCATGATGTCCTCACTGCATACGCCATTCTCATCTACGGCATATTCTGTTTTATCAACAGACAGAGAAGGCTCTGTCACTTTTCCCGGCGTACCGATTGTAATATTTTTCGTGGCAAGTACATCATAATAACTGTTGCCGCCTAAAATAACAATTTTATATTCACCGTCAGGAATCACTTCTTCAACGGCTCTTGCACTATTTAACACTGCCTGTGTAATATCATTGATTACTACAGTTTCGCCACTGGTATGTAACACATCGATATCATACTGCGAATCTGTTCCGGCAGTTCCCTGCGTTTTATCACCATTAATATAATACCAGTAAATCGATGGCGTGCCTCCGGAAGCTAACACTTCATCCTTTTTGCAGATAGCAACCCAGGCATTGCTGTCTGTAGACGTAGCAGTGACTTTTATCGGCTCTCCCACTTCATATGTATCTTTATCTGTTACAATCGTATGCTCTGTCGAAGCTTCTGGCGTCGTAGCGTCTTCATCTGCTTCAATGGTAATTGTCTTCGACTCCAGCACATCATAATAACTGTCTCCACCCAGAATTACTATAATGTATTCTCCTTCCGGAAGAACAGCCAAAGCAGCATGGCTTGCATTGAGTACGGAATTTTCTTTGCTGTTAATTACAACAGTATCCCCACTGTTCCATGTTACATTGCCGGAGCCTGCTTCAGTCTCTGCACCATTGATATAATACCAATAAATAGATTGTACATTGCTTCCATTGACAGCCGGCTCATCAGATGCCTTATAAATACCTACCCAGGCATTTGCGTCATCGGATGTAGCAGTTACACTGATTGGCTCTCCTACTTTGTAAACTTCCTTATCTGTTACTAAAATGTTTGTTTCAGCCTCTACCACTACTGGAAGCTGTGGTAGAAACGAGATGGTCATGGCAACCGTTAAAAGAACTGCCATGATTTTTTTTAAACTTTTCATTTCGCACCTCCCTATTTGACTTTTTTAGATTTTGTTTTACTCCATGCTGAATAATAAGTTTTACCATCAACATTTTTATATGTACGTATTCTTACGTAATATAACTTCTTTGATTTCAGTTTACGCACTGTTTTGGATATCGTCTTATACTTCTTAACAGTTACTGTTTTCGCTTTTTTGAATTTCTTATTGAGTGCATAAGAAATCTGATAACCGGTAACCTGTACATTTATTTTTTTCCATTTTATGGTAAGTTGTTTCTTTTTCTTACTCTGCAATTTCTTTAACGTAGTTTTTTTAGGATTTATTGCAAAAGTTTTATTTATTTTTCCACTATAGTTTACGGAGAAAGTTACAGTTACTCGTGCTATTCCTACGTTTACATTGTTCGCATAAGTTACTGTATAGAATTTGGGGTCAATTTTATTTCCTTTTTCATCCTTTACAGTCACTTTCGGAACATTGGCTTTTCCACTGTAAATATACTTCGATTGATTCAATGTGATACTTGCAATCTTAGGGATTGCCGTAACCACTACTTTCTCATTGCATAAGGAACAAATCTTACTGATTTCACCGGCTTTTGCTGTAGTTGCCGGAATGATAATCAGTTCGCTTGTATCATAGGAATGTCCCCGTGGATTTACATAAGATTTGTCATCGATATAACTTTCACCACAATTTCTGCAGGTATATTCCGTGTAGCCTTTCTCTGTACATGTTGGTGCTACTTCTTTTTTCACATATACATGACCTGTCGCATTGACATAGGATTTTTCGTCTATATACTCATCTCCACATTTCCGGCAGGTATATTTTGTAAATCCCTTTTTGGTACATGTCGGTGCAACCACTTTCTTCTGATATACATGCGTACAAGGAGATACTTTAATTTTTACCGTTTTCCCAGTAGCAGTTTTGGTAGAAGAAGCTTCCGCCACAACATTGATTACGGCTTCGCCCGCACCTCTGATTACGACTCTTCCTGTAGAATCTACATATACGACATTACTATCGGAAGATGTATAACTTATATCCTCAGCGGATGAAGTGACAGATAATTTAAACGGATCGCATCCCTGAATCACATCATATTCCGTCTGTTCAATTTCCAGCGTCTGTGGAATACGTAAAAACATTGCCGATGGAATGAACTGTTGGTGTTCAAAATCTCTTCCCAGCATTGCAATCGTTCCATCATCATAGATTCTTGCAAAATATCCCTGTGTTCCCGGTATATAAGCACCATTTTTATCTTCATAAGTAGACCACAAATAGCCTACCGCGCCGGTATCATAAATTGTAATTGGAAGTTCCGTTGTACCCGGATACATTGCCATCTCAGAATTCAATTCCCAGTGGCTGTGTCCGCTAAACAAAATAACCTGACTATATTTTTTGATAACATCAATAAATTTTTGCTGCTCTACAATTCCATGCCATCCCTGACCCGGCAGTGTTCCTGCGACAGTATCATAAATTCCCTGGTGCATCATAAGGAAAACAGGCTGGTTTGGATATTTCTCTGTATCTTTCTGCAGTAACTCATCCAGCCATTTCAACTGCGTGGCAGACAATACGGCATCGCATCCGTTGCTTGTGATAGCTTCACTTCCAAGAACAATAAAATGGTATCCTTCCACCCATGTATCATAATAGACTTTGTCGTTTTCCATACCTGTTACTTTATTGATAAAATCTATAAATTTCTGCGCCCGTTTCGTATAATTGGCAAAGTCATCTCTGGTATGACGGGCCTTATACAAATCGTGATTTCCAATGCCTCCATAAAATTGAGGAAGTCCCGGCTGAGTACTCAACAACTGTTCCAGCACATCATACTCATTTCCTGTATCTGCCAAGTCACCATTGACAAACAAGCCAAAGCTGTCAGGGCTGTTCGTCACGATATCTGCCATCAACTGCCGGAAATGTTCATTGTTATATTTTTCATCATAATTTGTGCTGTTTTTTTCCACTTCTTCTGTAGTAATATGAATGTCACTTACCATCTGAAATTCTTTGTAATTTTTCTGAAATTCATAACTGCAGTTTTGTGGTAAATCTGTCTGTGCATATTCTTTTGTAAGATTTGTTCCGTCAGAAGCATATGCAATCAGCTTTTTTGCTCCTTTCGGAATAATGGTATTTTCTGTCATTTTAGTTTTGACAACACTTCCCATTACTTTTACTTTTGCCATAGAGGTATAACCTTCCAGAGGTTTTCCATTGGCATCTGCCCAATACATGACAATGTCTGTCGCTGTATTATTTACCGGCAGAGAGATAACAACGCTTCCATTGGCAAAACCATCTGTATCATCTTCCAGCACATATTTTATTGCGGAAGGTGCTTTTAACTCCGGTTTTTCGTCTCCCGTATATGGAGTCTGCTCGGTCGTAACCGGCGTCATTTTACTCATATCCCAGTTTTTATCGTCATTCCAGTTAAATTCAGAATCCCATACTGCCATAATATCCCGATAGGTTATTCCATCATAATATGAAACTTGGGAGGAAGATTTACTGTTTTTCCAGAAATTAACTGATTTTAAATATGGCTCTGCCAGCGCAAAACTATATTGGGTATCAATAAATTTCCACAACTGGTAAACCGCTTTTTTTTGATTGTTTACATCAATGAGTCCTGTGCACATCTGTGCATCTGCCTCCGCTTTATGATCATAAAGCCGGTAATAATTGTATTCTTTGATACAATCCAGATTTGCAACCTTATACCAGGAAGAGGCAATATGCTGTCCCTGCTCACTAAAGTTCTGTTCTTTATTTTCAAAAGAAGAAACGCCTGATTCTGTCAGATAAACACTTCTCACTCGGCCATTATACTTTAATGCGTCCTGTTCCAGATAATTTTGAAGAATCTCAAGATTGGAAAAGGTAAGCATGGAAGAATTGTGGTAATCCCCCGACATTTTCATTGCTGAAGTATATTTCAATGAAGATGGCGCCTGTTCTGAAGCGTGAATCGAATCAAACAGAGAAACATTGGACTGGGCGGTAGAATCTCCATAGCAGTGTGGTGCGATTCCCCAAGGATAATCTCCCTGTGCATTGCTTTTTTCTGCCAGCCAGTCAATCATTTCTTTTGGCGCATATGTATTGTTTTGTGTGTTCTGCATCGCTGAAGCTGCACCATAAGCATCACGGATATAATCATATCCTGTCTGAGCCCACATATGGGTAAACGGTACGGATACCTCGATATCATCCGCATATTTTGCTGTAGCTAACGCTGCCAAACGCATTTCACGGGAAATCTCTTCCATATATACATCGAGAGGTACTTTTCCCGCACTGGACACAACATTATAACTGAACGCATAGTCTAACTCATTCCCAATAACATAATTATGTACCAGTCCTTTTTTTGCACTATTGGAATATCTGTCTGCCAAAAATTCCATACAGGCAATCCAATAACCTCTTCCAAGTTGGTTGGAAGTATTAAATCCACAGATAGAATCTTTTCTATTGCTTCCGCTCACATCTCCATACTGCAGAGCATATGGGTATGTTTTCACTTCATTAATAGAATTTCTCATGGCAAGCATAATTAATGTCACATTAATTCCCGCATTAGAATATTGACGGATTTTTGCATCATATTCATGAACCACGGAACTTCTGAATTTATATAATGTTCCGTTTGATACAAAGTCGATTGTTTCTTCCTTGCAATCTATTGGATTTCCATTCTTGTCTTCATTCGCTATAATAATCTGCGGCAAATTGATATTAATTACTGTAGAATTTGCTCCCAGGTCGATAGCACTGGCATAATCTTCATCAAAAAGACCTTTCTTAGATGAGACTTTATATGTCGTCTTTGTCGCTTTTTGTGGTGTAATATTATTTGCATAGACCGGTCCATAGAGAATATTATCATTCTGCACAACATAAAACTTAGAATAAAGATTGTCCACACCCTGTTTTGTATAACGTTTTAATGTAATAACCGCATCACTTTTACAGGTATATTCTCCAACAACTTCTCCCTCGGCTTCTGTACTCTCGCTTAATCCCTTTATTGCATCTTTCTTCAGATATTCATCCGCATTCATCTGAATCACTCTCGCTGTACCACTTGTTCCAAGATTAGAAATTTTTATATTAATCTCGTCATCTGTCGCCGATACAACTACCGGATTCTTCTCAACAATATCTGCTGCCTGTGTAGTTGTAGCGTGCAGGAGATAAAAATTCTGAGTTGGTATAACATTGACTGCAAGCACCACTGCACACATTAATGCAAGTAACTTTTTCATTTTGTTTCCTCCCTTATAAAATTTCTATTTGGTCTTCACTTTCTTGCTCCATCCGGAATAGAATTTTGTTTTTCCTACTTTCTTATATGTTCTGATTCTCACATAATACTTTTTCTTTTTCTTTAATTTTGTTACTGTTTTTGATGTATTCTTTGCTTTTTTTATCGTGACGGTTTTTGCTTTTTTAAATTTGGAAGAAACTGCATATTGAATCTGATATCCATTCACCTGTTTTTTCTGTTGTTTCCATTTTATTTTCAGTTTGCTTCCTGTTTTTTTTGCACTTTTTATTTTTGTTCCTTTTGGCACGATAGAAAAACTGAGATTTTTTATCCCGGAATATCTATCTTTCAATTGTACTTTTACAGTATATTTTCCTATATTTTTTAATCCTGACGGATAAGTGACTGTATAATAATTAGAGGAAACTGTTTTTCCCGCAGAATCTTTTACTGTGACTGCCGGCTTTTTCATTTTTCCATCATATACATAACTGGTTTTTGCCAGCGTTACTGATTTAATTTTTTTGATTGTATCGGCATTATCTGCCTTCACAGTTCCGCAACCCCCGCATAATGTTGTCAGTTTTCCATCCTTTTTCTCAGTGGCCGGCGTGACTACAATCGTTTTATATGCGTGCTCAATCCCTGTAGTCGCTCTCGGATAAATTTTGTTCAGATTCCATGTATTGTTCCAGTTAAATGTTCCGTTAAACAGCTGCATTGTATCTTTATAAGAATGAACATTCCCCTGATTGGCTGCATATCTGACTCCGTTTTTAAAGTAAACTACATTGTTAATATATTTGGACGCATAGACACATCCTTTTTCTGTATCAATATATTTGTACACATCATATGCCGGTTTTTTCTTTCCGTTCTCATCCAAAAGTCCGGGACAGAATAATGCTTCCACCTCAGTGCGATGATCTACATATCTGTAATAGTTATATGCCACAACACAGTCCAGCTGAGAGATTTTATACCAGGTAGAAGCTAAAATAGCCGCCTGATTTTTTAAATCCCAATCGGAATTTTGAAAAGATGACACACCTCCCTCGGTAATATAAACTTTTCTTACTTGTCCGTTATATCTAAGCGAACTCTGCTCAAGATATTGCTGCAGTGCCTCCAGATTGGAATAAGTAATCGATGACGTCGTTCTGAAATCTCCTGTCATCTGCCAATCCGGCACCTTGACTGTATCTGCTCCATATACATCACTTCTGGCAAGAGAATTACCATAGCAATGACTTGCGATTCCCCAGTCATAAGCTCCCTGCTTATTTGTCTTCTCAGCAAGCCAGTTAAACATATCTAAAGGTGCATAACTGTTATCCATTTTTCCATACATGGAATTTTCCGCCTCTTCTCTGGTGTCATAAGTAGCATAAAATTTTTCCTGCGCGGTAATTGCCCAGGCATGCGTTGTCGGTACGGATACAGTAATATCGTCTGCATATTTTGCTGTGGCAAGATGGGCCAGACGCAGCCCTCTCTCATATTCTTCCATATAAACATCAAGCGTCTCTTTCCTGTCTGATATTGGGCCATAGTCATAAGCGTAATCGATTTCATTATTAATAATATAATTACATACATATCCTGTATCTTTTCCTCTGGTATAACGCTGTGCCAAAAACTCCAATGTCGCAATCCAATATTCCATTCCCATACTGTCACAGGTGTTAAACGCTTTTGTCGTCTGAGGTACTGTTGTAGGATAAGCAAGATGGTATGGATAACTGTCATAATTTACATCAGCAGTGCATACAATAATAAGCGTTACATTTACGCCGGCTTTTGTATATTCGCTGATTTGTCTGTCATACTCTGACACAATCGTGGAATTAAAATGAAATGTTTTTCCGTTGGACTCGAAAGCTACTGTTCCCGGCCAGCTTGTAATTGGATTGCCATTTTTATCCTCATTGGTCCGGATAAAAGTGGCTAAATTAATATTAATCGTAGTGTTCTGACATCCAAGTTCTTTTACTGCCGAAATCGTTGCTTCATTTTCACTAAACAGTCCTTTTTTTGTAGTTACCGGAAGTACTGTTTTATTATTTGTGGCAGGAGTAATCTGCGTTGCATAATATGGCCCTGCAAGTATCTTTCCATTCTGTACAACATAATATTTAGAATATAAATAGTCTTTTCCAGAATCGTCATACCGTGAAGTGCTTATGGTATCTGATGTCCCACAGGAATACTGTCCTACAACTGTTCCTGTCGTAATATTTTCAGATAATCCTCTCAGACTATCTGTGGTATAATACTGATTTGCATCCATGCGAACTACGTCTGCTGTTCCGGACGTCCCTACATTCTGAATTTGAATACTAATATTCTCGCTATTTACTGCAACTTTTACCATTTCCGTCTGCGCTGAAATTTTTACAGATGTACTGCAGATAGGAATCATCCCTATTACCATTACAACCGTCAGTAGCAGACACATTATTTTTTTCATGCTGATTTACTCCTTTATTTTTTGTTTTAAGACAATCTCTATCAAGTGTCTGTCTTAATCCAATACAATTATACACGATTTATGTTATAAAAATATGATTTTTGTCAATTTCCAGTATTTTTCAAAAACTTACTCTTTCTTCTCCTCGTTACTTTTACGGATTCTATCATCTTTCTTCAAATAGACTTTTTTCTTATCCTGCACAAAGTAAGCCTTCAAATCCTCAAAAATCCTCTCTATGCTCTCTTCATCCAGCTGTTGTATCATTTTTACTGCCTGATAATATTCCTCATATTCTCCGTACAACAGATAATCTGCAGAAATTGAATATTTCTCCTTTAAGATTTTCAAAAGATTTACGGATATTCCGTTTTCTCCTCCCTCTACTTTTTTATAAGCGGATAGAGACATATTTAAATTATACGCCATCTCTTTCTGGGATGCTCCCATATTCATTCTGATTTCCCGTAAACGATTGGCACTTTCCAAATTCATTTTTCTTTTCTTATCAAGCATTCCTTTCCCCTCATATTATTATTTCATATGACCCTTATCTTCTTTCATATTTTAAAAATAAAAGGCCACAGCTCCGGCAGATGCCAGAGTTGTGACCTTTTTATTTTTACTGAGCATCTTTGATAGAAAAACTAATTCTTCCCATTTTATCTTTTCCAAGGCATTTACATTTTACCCTGTCTCCAAGCGTAAGATAATCTTCTACATGCTCCACTCTCTCCTTCGCAATTTTAGAAATGTGTACCATTCCTTCTTTTCCCGGTGCAAATTCAATGAATGCGCCAAATTCTTTGATGCTTACAACTGTTCCTTCTAAAATCATACCTTCTTCAAAGTCCGTTACAATCGTGTCAATATATTTTAATGCTTTTGCTATCATGTCTTTGTCAACACCACAGACAGAAACCATACCGTCATCTGTGATATCAATTTTAACACCTGTCTCTTCAATAATTGCATTAATTACTTTACCGCTCTTACCAACAACATCACCAATCTTATCCGGATCAATCTGTATCATTTCAATCTTAGGAGCATACTCATTCACTTCTTTTCTTGGCTCGGAAATGGCCGGTTTCATACAGGTATCCATAATAAACAGTCTTGCTTCTCTTGTTCTGCGAATTGCCTCTTCTACAATCGGTTTCGTCAGACCGTGAATTTTTATGTCCATCTGAATCGCTGTAATTCCTTCTGTTGTACCGGTTACCTTAAAGTCCATATCACCAAAGAAATCTTCCAGGCCCTGAATATCCGTAAGAACAATATAGTCATCATCTGTGTCTCCTGTTACAAGGCCACAGGAAATACCTGCTACCATTGCTTTAATTGGAACACCTGCAGCCATCAATGACATACAGGAAGAACAGGTCGATGCCATGGAAGTAGATCCGTTAGATTCAAATGTCTCAGATACTGTCCGAATGGCATATGGAAATTCTGTTTCATCCGGCAATACCGGCATCAACGCTTTTTCTGCCAGCGCACCATGTCCGATTTCCCTACGTCCCGGTCCTCTGGATGGTTTTGTCTCGCCCACGGAATACGATGGGAAATTATAATGGTGCATGTATCTTTTTGTTGTTTCATTCTCATCAAGACCATCGATTCTCTGAGCCTCTGATAATGGCGCCAGCGTACATACATTACAAATCTGTGTCTGTCCCCTGGTAAACATTGCAGAGCCATGTACTCTAGGTATGATATCTACTTCTGCTGCAAGTGGTCTGATTTGGTCAATCGCTCTTCCGTCCGGACGTTTATGGTCTCTCAAAATCATCTTGCGAACAGTTTTTTTCTGATATTGATAAATTGCTTCACTGAGCAGTGCAAGCCATTCCTCATTTTCTGCAAATGTCTCTTCCAGTTTTTCTGTAATCTCTCTGATATTTTCTTCTCTGGTTTGTTTATCATCTGTAAAAACTGCTTCTTCCATCTGTTCCGGAGGAACAATTTCTTTAATTGCATCAAACAATTCTTCCGGTATCGCATAGCTCTCATAAGTATGCTTCTCTTTTCCTACTTCCGCCACAATCTTGTCAATAAACTCAATAATTGTCTGGTTGACATCATGTGCCATATAAATTGCTTCCAGCATTTTGTCTTCCGGTACAATATTGGCACCCGCCTCAATCATAATTACCTTTTCTCTTGTAGAGGCAACTGTCAGCTGTAAATCTCCTTCTTTCCATACTTTCTGACTTGGATTTACAATAAATGCTCCATCTACCAGACCCACCTGTGTCATCGCACATGGTCCATCAAACGGAATATCAGAAATGCACGTCGCAATTGCTGATCCCAGCATAGCTACAATCTCAGGTCTACATTCCGGGTCAACAGAAAGAACAAGATTATTCAGTGTTACATCATTTCTATAATCCTTTGGAAATAAAGGTCTCATTGGACGGTCAATAACTCTGGAAGTAAGAACTGCGTTTTCAGAAGCCTTACCTTCTCTCTTGTTGAAACCTCCCGGTATTTTTCCTACAGCATACATTTTTTCCTCAAACTCAACAGAAAGCGGGAAGAAATCAATGCCGTCTCTTGGTTTGTCAGATGCCGTTGCAGTGGATAACACCGTTGTATCTCCATAGTGCATCAATGCTGCACCGTTTGCCTGCTTTGCCACACGTCCAATATCTACGGTAAGTGTTCTTCCTGCAAGCTCCATACTAAAACTCTTATACATAGTCGTCTACTGTTACTTTTGCATGAAAGTAACTTCTCCTTTTCTTTTTTCTTTTGCAGAAAAATCCGAAACTACTGCAAAATACAGCAATCTGATTGAATATTCATCCGGAATTTCCAGCTGCCAAAAGGCAATTTTTTGCTGCCTTTTGCAGTGGTCTCGGCATGGTTTTTCTGCAGGACTGCATTATGTCTTTTTTTCTCGAACGTCATAATAAGACATAGAAACACAATCTTTTATATTATAAACAAAACAGGGACAAAAAGCAACCTGTTGTTTCCAAGCCAATCTGGTTCTGTGCAAATTAATTTGCCGGTATTTTTTATCTGACTTATCTTCAATTAAACGAAAAGGCGGAAAGAATTTTTTGATTCCTTCCGCCTTTTAATTTGTATCGCATTATTTACGAATACCTAATTTTTCAATTAATGTACGATATTCGTCCAGGTCATTTTTCTTAATATAGTCAAGTAACCCTCTTCTCTTACCTACCATCTTCAAAAGTCCTCTTCTGGAATGATGGTCTTTATGATTATTCTTTAAATGCTCTGTCAGTTCTTTAATTCTGTATGTCAGAATTGCCACCTGAACTGCCGGTGAGCCGGTATCTGTAGGGGTCTTACCATACTCTGCTGTCAACTGTGCTTTAATTTCCTTCGTTATCATTTTATTATCCTCCTTTTATCTCATATCCCCATACACTGAAGTATCGGTTGGAGTGTCCAAATACCCCGTGCAGGTTATAAACATACTGTAACATAATAGCATGTCATCTGCTTCTTGTAAAGCAAATTTTTTCATTTTATGACATTTCTCCATACCGTTTACAAAATCGGATATTTTTGCAGTTTCCTGCATTTTTCAATATCTCTTTGAATTTGAAGCTGCAGTTCTTCTACACTGTTGAATGTCCGTTCCGGCCGGATAAATTCATAAAACTGTATTTTTACAATTTCATTGTAGATATATTCCTTATAATCAAGAATATGCGTTTCTACTTTCGTGCGGGTACCATGCTCCACAGTAGGATTAATTCCTACGTTGCTGATTGCATGAAAACACATACCATTTACCACAACTATTGTACGGTAGACGCCTTTTGGTGGCAGAAGTTTTGTTTCATCCGGCACAATATTTGCTGTGGGCAGTCCTATCGTTCTTCCCAGATGTTTTCCCTGCTCTACTTTTCCAATAATGCTGTAAGGATGATCCAGCATTTCATTCACTTCAAGCATCTTTCCCTCTTCTATTTTTTTCCGGATATCCGTACTGCTGATATCTTTCCTTTGATACTGTTCTTTCTCAATAACAATCAGCTGATACCCATACACATCCTGATATTTTTTCAAAAGCGCTATATCTCCCGACGCGTTTCTCCCAAATCGGAAATCCGGTCCGCAGACAATCGTTGTTGCCCCTATTTTATCTTGTAATATATTTTTTATAAACTGTTCCGGCGACAGCCCTAAAAAATCTTTATTTAACGGCATTTGCATATATATGTCTATTCCCTGTTGCTGGCAGAGAATCCGTTTTTCCTGCTCAGTCACAATCGTTTTATTTGTGCTGTCGCTCAAATAAGCACAAGGCGCGGCTGCAAAAGTTAAAACAACTTTCTGACGTCCATTTGCATTTTTGCTCAATACTTCCAGTAATTTTTCATGCCCTCTGTGTATTCCGTCAAATTTTCCAACTGTCACAATCGTATTTTTCAGTTTAATACCATCATCAATAGATATACACTGCATATTTTCTCCATTCAAGGCTTCACACTTTTTGTATCAACACAATCAGACATTTATTTTTTCTGACAATCATGAAAGAAACATTTTTACCGGCTTATAAATTTGTTTCTTCTCTTGAAATATGTACAACCCGATAAACTTTCCATCATGGGTATATACCCTTACCGTCTGACCATCTTCATGATTCATTTTCAACAATGTATTTCCCGAAGTAAAAATGTTACCGTTATAAACCAGTTTTTCTGCACTCTGCGATACAATACATTTAGAATAAGAATCCAGCATTTCATCTACCGGTATCAGATATTTTTCTAAAGTACCATTATCTCTGAATTCTTCAATCTGGGATAATGTAATACTATCCTCCACATGAAACCGTTCTACTCTGCTTCTGACTAATTTTTCCATACATCCGCCCACACCCAATTTTTTTCCAATATCATGACATAATGTTCTCACATAAGTACCTTTTGAACATGTAACCCGAAAATTCACTCTCGGTAACGCTATTTTTGTCACGGTAATATCAATAATTTTGCAATGTCTGGCAGGTCGTTCTATCTCTTCTCCCCTTCTTGCAAGATTATAAAGTTTCTGTCCTCCTATTTTAATTGCAGAAAACATTGGAGGAATCTGCTGATAGTCTCCAATAAAACTTTTCATCACATCAAAAACTTCTTTTTCTGATAAAGCAGATAACTGTTCAGAGGATGTCCTGCTGATTACTTTTCCCGTGATATCCTGCGTATTTGTTACCGTACCCAACAAAAGTGTAGCATTATATGTTTTATCTTTATCAGAAATAATATCACATAGTTTTGTTGCCTGCCCTATACATACAGGCAAAACACCTACCGCTTCCGGATCAAGTGTCCCCATATGTCCTATTTTTTTCTGTTTTAATATCCCACGAAGCCGAGCAACTACATCATGAGATGTATATCCCGGTTCTTTGTAAACATTAATCACTCCATTTATCATATTCTCCACCATACCTTTTCATTTCAGGCGGGTTTAAATTTCTGCTGCAATGGCGTCCAACACAATTTTCATTGCCGCGTCAATCGGTCCTTCCAGTTCAAATCCCGCCGCACGCACATGTCCGCCGCCACCGAATCTGACTGCTATTTTGCTCACATCCATCTTCTTCTTAGAGCGAAGACTGAATTTGAATTTTCCGTCTTCCAATTCATAGGCAAATACTGCCGTTTCTATTCCCGCCACATTTCTAATAGATGCCACTACCGCATCCAAATCATTCACTGCAACTCTATATTGTTTCATCATTTGGGCAGTACAATAACTATATATGCAGTTTCCATCCATACATAGCACTGCCTGTCTTTGAATTTCTGCAGTAATCATCATCTGTTGATATGTTTTACGGTAAAAAGTTTCCTCTAAAATTGTATTAAAATCAACACCGTACTCTATCATTTTTGCCGCTATCCGCATCGTCTTTGGCGTAGTACTCTGAAAACGGAACACACCGGAATCATGAGCAATTCCCATGTACATTGGCGTGGCGACTGAGCAATCAAACAATTCTTCTTCCAGCAAATCGTATAAGACTTCGCTTGCTGAACTGGCTTTTGGCTCAATGATATTATCCTTCGCATATCCCTGATTACTTGCATGATGATCAATACAAACGGTCCTCTTTGCATTTTCAAAATAAGGCAGATTAAATCCCAATCTCTCCTTTGCCGCAGTATCCAGAGCGATAAACAAATCATAAACTGTTCCGTCATAACCGTCTGTGACAATTTTTTCCGTATTTGGAATCATTTTAAATTTATCATCTACAAATTCAAGATAAACTTTTACATGTAAATCCGGTCTGTTTTTTGCCAGGTAATTGTAGAGTGCCATGCAGGATCCAATACAATCTCCATCCGGTCTGACATGTCCGCTGATTCCTACAGTTTTTGCATCTTTAATTATTTCATTTATTTTTGTCATTTTCGCTTACCTCATCAATCAGCTTTGACATTCTCATCCCATACTCGATTGATTCGTCCATAATAAATTTGATTTCCGGTGTATTGCGCAGATTTACCGTGCGTGCAAGTTCGCGCCGGATAAAACCGGTAGCGCTTTTCAATCCTTCCATCGTATCTTCTTTTGCCTGCCGGTCCCCCAGCACACTGACATAAACCTTGCAAAATTTCAAATCCGGTGTAACTTCCACTCCGGTAATACTGGTCATAATACCAATCCTGGGATCTTTTAAATCTCTTATCGTCACACTTAACGCTCTCTGAACTTCACCGTTAATCCGTGTGTTTTTAATACTGTTTTTTTTCATTCAGATTCCTTTCCGGGCTATCAATTCTGATACGCAGAGCTGATTGCGGTTACAACTATCTTGGAACTTCTACCATGATATATGCCTCTACCTGATCGCCCTCTGCGATGTCGCTAAATCCTTCAAAAACAAGACCACATTCATATCCTGCTTTTACTTCCTTGACATCATCTTTAAATCTCTTAAGCGATGCTACCGGTCCTTCAAAAATCTGCTCTCCGTCTCTTGAAATACGAGCTTTGCAGCCACGCTGCATCATACCGTCAAGAACATAGGAGCCTGCAATATTTCCAATGCCGGATGCTTTGAAAATCTGTCTGATTTCCGCATGCCCGATAATCTTTTCTTCATAAACCGGCTCAAGCATTCCCTTCATCGCTCTTTCAATATCATCAATCGCATTGTAAATCACTGAGTACAGTCTCAAATCTACATTTTCATTTTTTGCAGTTTCTTCTGCCTGAGAATCAGGTTTTACATTAAACCCTAATATCAGTGCATTAGAAGTAGACGCCAGAATCACATCGGATTCATTGATTGCACCAACTCCACCGTGGATTACTTTTACTTCTACTTCATCATTGGATAATTTCAGCAGACTCTGTTTTACTGCCTCTACAGAGCCCTGTACATCTGCTTTTATAATTACATTCAGTTCTTTTAATTCTCCGGCTTCAATCTGAGAATTCAAATCATCCAGAGAAATTCTGAATCTATTGCTTTCCATCAGTTTTGCCTTGCTGTCTTCCACAAAAGTATTTGCAAACTCTTTTGCTTCGTTTGCCGTCTCTGTCGAGACAAATACCTCTCCTGCATTTGGAACACCGCTGAGTCCTAATATTTCTACCGGCGTAGATGGTCCCGCAGTTTTTATCCGATTGCCTTTATCATCTGTCATCGCTCTTACCTTGCCGTGATTTGCACCGGCGGCAATATGTGCTCCTACCTTCAAAGTACCCTTCTGTACCAATACCGTAGCAACCGGACCTTTTCCCTTATCAAGTTTTGCTTCGATTACAATTCCTCTTGCCTGTCTGTTTGGATTCGCTTTCAATTCCAGAACATCTGCCTGAAGCAGTACCATTTCCAAAAGGTCGTCAATTCCTTCTTTTGTATGGGCAGATACCGGTACCATTTCTACGTTTCCACCCCAGTCGCTCGCCAGAAGTTCATGCTCTGCAAGCCCCTGTTTTACACGTTCAATATTTGCTCCCGGTTTGTCAATTTTGTTAATTGCAACAATAATTTCAATGTTTGCCGCCTTGGCATGATTGATTGCTTCCACTGTCTGTGGCATAACGCCATCATCTGCCGCTACAACCAGAATTGCAATATCTGTAGACTGTGCGCCCCGCATACGCATAGAGGTAAACGCCTCGTGTCCCGGTGTATCAAGGAATGTAATTGTTCTATCATTTATTTTAACAACAGATGCACCGATGTGCTGGGTAATACCACCTGCTTCACCGGAAATAACATTTGTCTGACGGATTGCATCCAGAAGAGAAGTTTTTCCATGGTCAACATGTCCCATCACGCAGACAACCGGTGGTCTTTTTTCCATCAGGCTTTCATCTTCAGAATCTTCTTTCAGCAGTTCTTCAATGATATCTACTTTTTCTTCCCTCTCACACATGATTTCATATCCTAATGCAATTTCTTCTGCACTGTCAAAATCAATCTCCGTGTTTACAGTAACCATCTTTCCTTCCAGGAACAATTTTTTAATAATAACAGATGGCTGCATTTTCATTTTTTCCGCCAGTTGCCCAATCGTAATAAACTCCGGCACTTCAATTACTTTAATTTCTTCTTTCTTTTCTTCTTTTTTCTTAGGCTTTTCCAGCAATGGCTTTGGCGCATCGCCTCTTCTTCCATTTCTGCCTTTTCTTCCTCCGTCTTCATAACTCTTCTTATTACGTTCCTGTTTATCCTGACGTATCTTATTTTCTCTTGATTTTCTGTTTTTATCCTGAATCGGCTCGGCAGCTGCATCATTTCCCCGGTTGTCTCTTCTGATATCACGTCTGTCATCATTTCTTCCGCGGTTATTTCTATCACGGTTTCCATTTTTGTCCTGACTGTTGCCGCGATTGCCATTTCTATCCTGATTATTATTGCGGTTGTTATTTCTATCGTTATTTTGTCTGCGTTCTCCGCCACGCTGTACGTCCCTTTGAGGTCTTCTCTCTTCCCGATTTCTGTTTTTTGTTCCATCTCTTTCTGTTTTTTCAGCAATCGGTTTTTCGACAGACACCTTTGCCTCTGTCTTTTCTATCTTTTCCGTCTGTCCTGTTGTCTTTTCCACTTCTTTCTGAACTGTTTTCTCTACCGGTTTGATTTCCTCTTTTACTACAGGATTTTCTGTCACAGCGACAGGTTTCTTTTCCTCCTGGGAAAGCGGTGTTTTTAATTCTTCTTTTACGCTTTCCTGTGGCTTTGCTTCGGAAGAACTTTTCGAGCGTCTCTCTCCGGAATGATGACGGCGTTCTCCATCTCCATGTCTGTGGCGTCTTCTCTCGCCCTCTCCCCGGGAACGATGTTCTCCGGTGCGTACAATTCCCTTACTGGTAATAATGACTCTCGGCTTTACTTTCTGCTCTTTTTCGTCATCTGCCACACTTTCTTCTTTTTTTTCTGTCTCTTTTGGTTTTTCCTGCTTACCAAATTTATTTTTTATATAATTAATATCGTCTTCTTCAATAGAGTTTGATGCTTTTACTGTAATTCCTTTCTCTGAAAGCGCATTGACAATATCAGCACTTTCTACATCCAGCTCTTTTGCCAGCTCATACACTCTCATTTTTGCCATTTGACTACCTCCGCTTATTTATTATCTAACATATTTATGATTGATTTACTAAATCCCTCTTCCAAAATTGCTACGGATGCCCGCTCCGCTTTGCCGGTGCAACATCCTAACTCTTTTTTTGTTCCATAAATGTACACAGGGATTTTGTAATAGGCGCATTTATTGAGGAACAGTTTTTTTGTATTCTCAGAAGCTTCCCGGGAAACCACAACCAGTTTTGCTTTGTTTTCTCTGATTGCCTTTTCCACAGAAAATTCTCCCGATACTGTCTTCCCTGCTTTGGTTGCAAGTCCCATCATGGAAAAAATTTTATTCATTGATTTCTCCTACTTCTTCCATCAACTGCTCATACACACGCTGTTCTATGCTGTCAAGTTTCAATGTTCTTTCCAGACCTTTATTTTTCACCGCTTTTTCCAGACAATTTTTATTCGGACATATGTAAGCCCCACGTCCATTCTGTCTGCCGGTCTTATCTACAAAAACATTTCCTTCCTTATCTCTTACAACACGAATCAGATCTTTTTTATTTTTTTCCTGTCTGCACCCGGTGCATGTTCGTTTTGGAATTTTTCTAATCTGTCCCATCGTCTATCATCTCCTGATTATTTTTCCGAATCCTCCGCCTCGTCTTTCTGTTCTTTGGATTCATCATACTCCGCATCATATTCATCATCATAATATTCGTCGTCATAATACTCGTCATCGTAATATTCATCGTCGTAGTATTCCTCAGCATAGTAATCTTCCTCATTGAATACATACTGGATTCCTTCTTCTTTTGCCTGAGACTCGCTTTTTATATCCACTTTAAATCCTGTAAGTCTTGCTGCAAGTCTGGCATTTTGCCCTTCTTTGCCAATGGCAAGGGACAGCTGGGAATCTGGCACAACGACTAACGCTTCTTTATTATCCGGATCTGCAAGCACTGATACAACCTTGGATGGCGCCAGTGCATTTTCAATTAAAATAGCCGGATTGTCGCTCCAGTTGACAATATCAATTTTTTCATTCTGCAGTTCGTCTACTACAGCATTTACTCTTGCACCATTCACACCGACACAGGCTCCCACTGCATCTACATCCTCATTATTAGACCACACGGCCATTTTTGTTCTGGAGCCCGCTTCTCTTGCAATGCTCTTTATCTCTACTGTTCCATCCTGAATTTCTGCCACTTCCTGTTCAAACAACCGCTTTACCAGTCCCGGATGTGTTCTGGAAACGCTGATTCTCGGACCTCTTCCATTATCCTTTATCTCGGTAATATAAAGCTTAATTCTCTCTGTAGGTCTGAAGAACTCTCCCTTTGCCTGCTCCTTTTCCATCAGAACAGTATCTACTTTGCCCAGATTAATACTGATATTTTTACCATTGATTCTCTGTACAATTCCGGTAACAATATCATTCTGCTTTTCATAATATTGCTCATAAAGGCTTTTCCGCTCTTCTTCCCGGATTTTCTGAAGAATACCATTCTTGGCGCTCTGTGTGGCAATCCGTCCGAAATCTTTTGACTGAATTTCAATATTTACAACATCTCCAACCTCATGTGTTCCATCTAATGTTCTGGCATCTTCCAGAGAAATCTCAGATACCGGATTTGTTACCTCTTCTACAACATTTTTTTGAGCATAAATGTGAAAATCTCCCGTCTCACGGTCCATGGTTACTTTCACATTATCTGCTTTGTTAAAATTATTTTTATACGCTACTACTAAATTACTTTCAATCGCTTCAAATAATGACTCTTTACTGATATCTTTTTCTTTTTCCAATATTTCCAGCGCTTCAATCAATTCTTTGTTCATTTTTTCAATCTCCTCCTAAAAATCCACTGTCAATCTAATCAGGGAAATATTTACCCTGTCAAAATTTATTTCATTACCATCCTGATTTTCTATGGTAATTGTTTCTTTATTATAAGACTTTAGCAGTCCTACATACTGTTTATTACCATCCACTGCACGATACAGATGAATTTCAACCTCTTCTCCGATACTTCGGTCAAAATCCTTATCCTTTTTTAATGGACGATCCAGCCCCGGAGAACTAACCTCCAAGATGTACGCATCCTGTATAAAATCCTCCTCGTCCAGCTTATCGCTAAGCTCTCTGCTGACAGATTCTAAATCATTGATTGTGATACCTCCCGGCTTATCTACATAAGCTCTCAAATACCAGTTACTCCCCTCTTTGACATATTCCACATCAACCAATTCATATCCTTTTGCGTCTACAATCGGTTGTATCAGAAACTCTGTCTTCGATTCATATTCTTCTCTTCTTGACACTTAGACCTCCCATTCACATAAGAAAGAGCGACCCTTTGCGGCTCGCTCCTTTTCGTTTCAGTCAATATTTACGAATAAAAGTATATTACTTTATTTTCATGTTGTCAACTGCCATTTTCCAAACTATGGAATTTAAGTTTCCGGCTGTTTTATTTATCTGCTGACATTTTCAAACATTTTTATCTTAGATACTTTTATAATCTGTTCATAAAATTTAAGCCCCAGCACCGGAAAAAATTTTGCCGTAAAATTCATAACTTTGGCATCTTTTCCCACAATAATCCGTGCTTTCTGCTTTCCTATTTTTTTAATAATCTTAGAAGCCATACGGTCCACACTACCGGATATCATTCTCATTAGCCGACTGTCTGACTGTACATACTGATTGCGCAGGATGTCCGTACGGATAAAGCCGGGGCAGACATATCCTACATACATCTCTCTTCCCAATTCCTCAATCAGCGTTTCTGTATATGCTTTCAGCGCTGCTTTAGATGCACTGTAAATACTCATTCCCACAAGCGGTGCTAATACTTGCGCACTGGTAATATTGATAATTCCGGACATTGTAGATTTTCTTAAAGTCGGAAGCATTGCCCGGATACTGTATCGGCAACTGTGAAAATTGACTGCCATACACCGCGCTATCTGCTCTTCACTATAATTCTGTGATTTATCGAAAGGAGGCAACATACCTGCGTTATTAATCAGGATGTCCACTTCCTTTTCTTCATTTTCCAGTTCCCAGGCAAACTTTTCCCAGTTTTCTTCCACACTGACGTCAAAAATACTGTAGGAAAACGCATCTCTTAAATAAGAAAGTTCGTCGATAATGCTTTTCATTTTCGGCTCTGACTGACCGACCCCTATGACTTTACAGTTATATTCTCTTATCAGCTGTACCGTTAGAGCTCTTCCTAATCCTGATGATGCTCCGGTAATTAAAATTGTCTTTCCATATAACCAATTCATTGTAAATTTATAACCTTTCAAAAAACTTCTTGCAAAAATTCCCTTTATTGATATAATAATACAGTAACATTTTTTAGGCTCGTTGGTCAAGTGGTTAAGACGCCGCCCTCTCAAGGCGGAATCACGAGTTCAATTCTCGTACGAGCTGCTCAATAAATTGAAACCTCCCGAAAATTATCTTTGATTTTTTCGGGAGGTTTTTCAGTTTATCGACCTGTTATTTTTTAATCTTAACCTTCTTTACAGCACTCCATGCTCCATATGTCGTACTGCCTTGGGATACCCTGTATGCTCTTACCTTAAAATAATACGTTTTATTTTTTTTCAATTTCTTTATCTGCTTTGTCGCTTTTTTTACTTTGGTTGTTTTCTTTCCCTTGGACATCTTCTTATTTTGTCCATACATTACCTGATATCCTGTGGCTGCCGCTATTTTTTTCCATGTAAGCTTTACTTTTTTGCCTTTTACATTTTTTGCTTTGAGTGAGGTCACTTTTCCTAGTTTAGAGGCAGTACCCGTTCCCGTGTTTGTCTGATTTTTATTCTCATTGCTGTTTACATTACTGCTGTTATTATTTTGCGTATTCCCGCTCTGTGTCAGATGTAGTATTTCCGGCGTAATCAGAAAATAACCCAATGTTTCCGGTGTATAATAAGTTAATTCCTGTTCAAACGCATATGTCTTTCCGCTGAGCAGGGTTTCTGCCGTATAACTGTTTTCTGCATTTTCTTTTCCTGCATAGATATTGCCGCCGGACACATTCAACCTCTTACATCTAACCAACCAGTCCCATTTGCCGGAAGTATTTTTTCCTTCCTTTATTTCCACTATAGAATTACGAATACTGATTGTTCCATTGCCATCTGTATCTTCCGGCATATAAGCATTTTCACCGGCATTCAGCATTGCAAGCGGACTAGTTATATGCTGGTTCTCCCGGATTCGGATTACCGCATTATCAATGTTTATATTTCCACAGTAAGTACTGAAGTATCCACTATTTGCATTGATAGTTACTCCACTGATGAATATATCACTAAAGAAATCTGTGGAACTGGTCCCCACAATATTTTCATAGTTTTCCAAGTTGATGATTCCGTCCCCGGAAATATTGATATCTGCATTGTCCGTATTATCTATGCCCCAGGAATATATAAATCCTGTATTTGCGTATTCTGTGCCATCATCTCTTTTTGATGTCAGAGTTTTGAAATTATTTGTTCCTTTAAAAACAATATTTAAAGGAATCCGTCCTTCATAACTAATAAAATGTTCCTGTTTTGTATCATTAATATTACAGTTTTCCACTGTGAGCGTATTCGTTGCCGCATCATAATTTACTCCAGACACACTCTCTTCCCGATATATAGAATTATAATCAATTCCCTGTACAAAAAGATATGTTACATCCTGGTTTAAATCATACTCATTTCCATACACCGTAATTCCTGCAGCCAGCATCATGACAAGAGACGCTGCTATTAATCCTAATTTTTTTATCATAATCTTTCTCCTTCATATTTTATATTGACAGGAAGCATCTGCTCAAACCGTTCTAATTGTCACCTCCTTTTGTCCATCTCTACATAATGCTCCCTATTCTTTTTCTTATTTATTCTTTGTTTGCCATCGCTTCTTCAATCGATATAACAGCTGTAATTTCTCCGGAGTAACTTTTTATTGCAAAATAATAAGTTTGTCCGGCAACACAATCATAAACAAAACTAAAATTTTTATCTGCACCGCTGTCGTCATCCTGCGTCAGCAAAAGTCCAGTTGCGTCATACAGCCATGCGCAAGTATCATAATATCCGGTTGAATTAAATGTGTATTTGCCACTCTTTTCCGGAATAAACTGATAATACTGTTCTTTAGTGTTTAATGGGATTTCTGTTTCTTTTCCCGCAGTGATTACGCCTTCGATTTCGGTGCGTTCTGTTTTTATCTGTGCACAAACAGATGCAGATTCTTTCACTTCTATCTCTATTGTTGCCTGAAAGCTTCCCCGAAAAATTTTGCCTTCTGTATATAATTTATAATGGCCCTGCTTTAAGTAAATGATATTACCGTTTCCCACATTATTTTCATTGGAATCATACCATTGTCCAAACATATCCGGAGTAACACTAGCATCTTCAGACAAGATTGTGATTGGATATAACGGCAGAGAAATATTCATATTTTCCAAGTCATATGATATTTGTTTTGCATACAGATATCTTCGTATATTACCCATTTCTGCGCTCACATCATAAAGTCCTTCCGGAACTTCTGCATAATAGTTTCCCTGAGCATCTGTTAGGACCGTTGCTTGCAGACTATCCGCAATATTTGAATTTTTGTTATAAAAACCGACTTGCGCTCCGCTTATTATATTTCCTTCTGCATCCGTAATCCGACCCGACACCTTTTTCATAGATTTCACAGTGAAATCAAAAGGAACTACAACAGAACGTTTTTCATCTTTTCGATCTGTGATTTTAATTTCCAGATGATATACTCCGGCCTGATTTATGTAACCGTTAATATTTCTTCCATAAAGATTCAATCCATAAGAATCTCCCACAATTTCATAGCGCAGGTCGCCGCTTCCACCAGATACAGTGATATATTCATACATCCAGACCGGGCTGTCCGAACTGAGATATTTTTCCACCGGCATAATACCGGCCATTAGCTTATCTTCAGACCCTACAACAAATAATATTCTATCCGTACTAACATTTCCCAACTCATCTTCTAAGAGTAATACAGCCTCAAAAACACCTTCTTCCACAGGGATTCCTTCTATTTTTACTTTGGTATAATCTTTTGAAATTACCGCTTTTATCCCCTTTGGAAATCCAATGGTATCTTTTATACTGCAATAGCCTTCTCCCTGAATTTCTATAGTTTCTTTCAATGTTTCATTTACCTTAAGAGAAAAAGCAACAGCATGATTGGTATTTAAAATGGTACAAGAATATCTGGATTCCGCTGCAATCGTATTGCCATCTTTGATGTCAACACAGAGTCTTATCATATTTCCTGAATCAATTTCACTGGCGGAATCCAAAAGCAGCAAATAAGTTTTTTTATCCTGCGATATTACACTCTCAATCTTACAGTTGCGATTGTATGCGCCATAATCATATTTTTTAGTCATAACTGTAAAATCAGATGTTTCTAATTGTCTTTCCTGAGATAACTCTACCTGAATAGAATATCCGTTGAGAACTTTCAATGAATTGATTTTTAAAATATTTTTTTCCCCTGAGCCTGCATTATTATTCTGCGCGCCTGTATTATTCTGAATTTCCTTATTTTGATTTTCTTTCTCCGCACTCTCATTTTTGTTATTATTTATCAGATTGTCTTGCTTCTTGGAAGATGCTTTTATTACTTTAACCGTCAACACAAACTTCTTTGCCTTATCTGCCTTTGCGGTTATTGTAATTTTGGTTTTTCCGGCTTTTTTTGCAATAATTCTTATATTTTTCCCTTTCTTTTTTGCCTTAACAATTTTTGGATTGCCGGATTGAAAAGTATACTTTTCAGATACTTTTTTCCCCTTTGTTTTCACTTTAATTTTTAGTGTTTTTTCTTTTCCCTTTTGTATTGTAATTTTTTTCCCTTTTACATTTGTAATCTTTATACTCTTTACTTTCCCGCTGGGCGAAGCATGCACAGCATGAGAAAAAAAGAACATTACAGACAAAAAACATATTCCTGTCATTAAAATTTGAATGGCTGTTTTGTTCCATGCTTTATTTCGTTTTTTCATATCATTCTCCATTCCATATCATTTATCAGAAGACCTCATATCGGGCAGATAAACAATTTTATCCATTTCTTTGAAACAAACTTGCTTTTTTATAATCAAAGGCGCCCTAAGTTTAACAATTACTGTGAATGTAAACCTTTGGGCACCTTTTATAATTTATTTTGCAGCTTTCTTTTCCTGTTTCTTCTTTCGTTTTAATACGATAAAGATAATGATACCTGCAATGATTATCACGACAACCGCAATCAGACTATACAGTAATGGTTTGTTTGCATAGAAAATGACCAAACTGCTCTGAGATACTGTAACCTTTTCAAATATCTGGTTATATTCATTTGTATCTGCTTTTCTGACATAGTCGTCACAGATAATTTTTACCTGATTTTCCAGTCCTTCCGGAATCGTAAAAGTAACTTTATTTCCATGTTCCTGGAGATACTTTTCAAATTCTTCTCCTTCCATGGAAATACGGACACTGATGTCCTTTCCGTTTGCATCCAGTAAAGGATCTCCGCTTCTGTCTAAAACAATCGCTCTGAAAGAATATGGTTTTCCTCCATCATCAGACACACCTACAACAACGGTCTGTTCGCCTACCTGATACCGTCCGCCTTTTTCCAATCCACTGATTGTCAGTACCGGAGCTTTTTTATCTACCACAAAGGAAAGATTCAGATTTTTAACATCGCTGTATGCACTAGTTCCTGTCTTATCAATAGATTCTACAACAATCTGATATTCTCCTTCTTCTTCAAAAAGAGATTTTTTAATGGTATATGTTCTGACACTCCATTTTTCGTTTCCATTGCTCTGTGATGTCGTATAATCCTTTCCTTCTGTCAATGTCCTGTTGTTCAGTTTTACTGTAAATTTCTCTACCGGATCTACATTTGTTTCCCGAATGATTACATCATTATCTACACTGTAAATATAATATTTATTTACATTATCCATTGTGTTTTCATCTACCGTAAATACTGAGCCGTTACGATTGATTGAAAACCGAACAGAATCATACTCTTTTCCATCATCCAGTCGTATCTTGCCATAAGAATGATTTGCATAATCACGAATATTACTTGTCAGAGTATAAATTCCATCTTCCTCCAAATTATCTATAGAAATAATGTAATTTTTTCCTGATGTTTTAATAGGATTTAATGTTATCGTTTTTGTTACAAACTTTCCGTTACCATTTTTTGCAACATATGACAATTCTGGATGGAAAGATGAAATATCAAAGTTCTGGTCATTTGCCGTAATTGCAAAACTGTAGGTTTTATCCTTATTAGCCGAATTTGCCTTTACCTTTGATACATTCAATGTCGGTGTCTTCGTGTCAATAGTCATTTGCTTTGACTTGTAACTCTTCATCCGGTTAGAAGAACGGTCTACATATTCCACAGAAACCACATAATCCCCGTCACCACTCACGGTAAATGTACCGGTATGATTGTCTGTTCCCTGATTACTCCATTTTACGTTGGCAGCACTTCCACGTCCTCCATTTCTGGCTACAAGAACTTTTACATCCTGCGCATAGAAGTTGGCCTCTGTCACATGAATCGTCGCTTCAATATTTCCGGAATAATAATCAGTATTTCCTCTGCTGGAAACCGGCTTATTGTATTTAATATCCATTTTCGGTGCAATATTATCTACAACAATCCTCTTGTTTCCCCGTTTTTCTTTACTATTATCCGACTTATCATAAGATGCGAATTTCACTTTTCCATTGAACTGATTGTTTTCTTTCAGTACATTTTTTGGAATTTTAAACTGTGCTGTAAATACATTTCCATTCTGTGTAATTTTTGCCCTGCGGATTGCTTTATCAATTAATTCCGCATTAACATTGCTTACATTTTCACTCTTGATATAGCTGTAAACAAACTTATTCACACCGGAAATATCATCTTCTGCGCTGATTGTTACCGTAACTTTCGCATTATAATAACCAAATGAAATATTTCTTATAATATTTTCCAATACTGATGTACTATAAGAAACCTTTAATTTTGAAGGAGCTTTTTTATCTACCGTAAATTGATCCTTTTTATAATTTACAGTTTCTCTCAGTGCCAGGTCATTATAGGAAATGTCAAATGTATAATTAGCATCTGATACATAAGTAAATGTGGCAATATGCACATCGCCATTACTGCTCCAATTTCCTCTGTCTGAGAGATAAGCATCCAGCTGACTGACATTGATTTCTTTTCCATTACCGCCCTTCAGTTTGACATTTATGTCTTTTCCGGTAACATCCTTTGCGACAATATCAGTCTTCACATCATCTGCCCGGAAATTATGTTCATTTACAGTAATTGTTACTTTTTGATTTGCATTGAAATATTCTCTTCCGTTTATTGTATTCTGTGGTTTATCAATACTGTAATCCACATCCAATACAGGCCGGATTGTATCAATGACGATTTTATCTGACTGATATGCCCGCATAACGTTGCCTGAGCGGTCTGTATATGTCATACGTACAATGTAATCTCCATCGCCATGGATAGACACGGTTGCAGCGTAATTATCCTTTGTCGTGTGAGACCAGGTAACGTCTTTCTTTTCTCCATTGACATAGACATTGATATCCTCTGCATAGAAATTCGCTTCATTGATATTCAGCTGTACTACGGCCTCTGTATCATAATACAAAATTGAATCACTGTTTCCGCTCTGTTCAGCCTCTGTACTTAAAGAATAATTTTTCTTTGTATTGAGAGTATCCCGACTTACTACCTGCTTTGGCTGAGATAATTTTACTGTTCTTACCGGACTTATGTTATCTACTACGATAGACTTTTGCGCATCAATATAATCTGCCTCATTTTGTGCTCTGTCCCATACTGTAAATTTAATATGACCACGCAGTTGTTTTAATGCCTCTTTCATCTCTTCACTACTATTTTGCGGAATCGGAACAATGAATTTCGCTACAGCAGAAGAGCCCTCTGAATCCCGATAAGTTATATTTTCATTCAAATAAGCTATGACAGCCTGAACAGAATCATCTCTGACATTGACATCACTAATTCCCTCTTCCGGCACATAAACCCATTTGAAATGGTCTATTCCTGAAATAGCATCTGACGCATTTAGCTCTAATTCTACTCTGTCATTATAATAGTAGTAATTTGCTATGTCTGTTCCTTTATAATTGACAGACATATCTGTTGGCGCATTGTGGTCAATGAAAATACGAGGAGAAATATAGGTCCCCATTTCATTGCCGGATTTATCCGTATAGGTAATTGTAATGACATAAATACCATTTTCCGTAAGAGATATCTGATTTTTATAAGTATTGGTCTCTGAGTCTAATTTCCAATCCTTAACCGTATATATGTTATTTGTTCCTATTTCCTTCGCGCCCGTCTGGTTGTCCGCTTGCTGTGTTACCCGGACCACTACATCACCAGAATAAAAATTAGTTTCCGCAATTTCTAAGTCAATTTTTGCCTCCGTATTATAATAGAATTTTTCTCCCTTGAAGGCTGCTTTTTGATTTTCATTCGTGTTAGGATTGCTGATTGTAGATAATAAATTATTTAACTGTTCCTCTTCCAGACTTATTTCTTTATTTTCACCCTCTTCTGAATCGTTACCATACACTGCTTTATCCGGCTTTGTTATTTTTGTTTTCATTACCGGAGCAGTAGCATCCACATAAATTTGTGGAGAAGTATAGGTATCCATTTTATTATTTGCGGGGTCAGCATAAGTGATTGTAACAACATAGAATCCTTCTTTTGCTATGGTTAATGTATTGGTCCATACGTTGTCTGCTTGCTTCCAATCATTCTCCAATGATTTAACAATATCCTTATATTCCTCAGAATCTGTCTGTAACTTCTCACCATCTTTTGTGATTTCCACCTTAACATCTGCTTTATTTGTATTGAAGAAATACTTTTCATCAATAGATATCGTCAAAATAGCAGGATTATCTACGGTATAATAAAAGCGGTCTTCCTGATTTTCAGAATCTGCGTTGTCATTATCATAAGTTTCTTCTAAATATTCGTCTTGTGCTAAATTTTCTTGCCGCTTTACAAATACTTTTCCTGTACTGGTTTTAGATAATCGGACTTTTCTCTCAGGCTTTTTCTCATCAATCACAATTTTAGGCGACGTGTAACCTACCATCACATTTCCGGATTTATCGGTATACTCCATTGTAATGATATATTCACCCTCTGCTTCCAGTGTAATAGAATTGGTATATATATCACTGTTTTCTTTCTGTATCCATTCTCCGTTCAGTTTGATATCTTCGTCTTTTACCGCTTCATCCTTTACGGGTACCTTTACCTCTTTACCGTTTACTTTTACTGCTACATCTTCATAGTAGAAATATGTCTCATCAATATGTAGTGTAACCGTTACAGTATCCTTCCCATTATAATGAAATACTTTGTTCTGGTCATAAGCATAATCTGTATTAAAATTGTCATTCAATGCTACTTTAGCATTATCCTTTCCTTCTCCTGCATCCAGTATGTTTTGTGGCTTTGAAAACTCTACCGTGCGCTCCGGAATTTTATCATCCACAATGATTTTAGGTGACGTATAACTTACCATCGCATTTCCGGATTTATCAGTATACTCCATCGTAATCACATATGTTCCGTTCTCTTCCAGCGTAATGTGATTGGTATATACATCACCATCGCCTTTCTTCCACTCCTGCTTCAGGGCATATGTATCATCATTTACTTTTACAACGACATCTTCGTAATAGAAATTGGTTTCCGTAATAGCTAAATCAATCTCTGCCTGTTCCTTATAGTAGAATCGGTTGTCTGTAATTTCTGATACTTTGATTTCGTCTGTATACTCAACTTCTTTTCTACTTTTATCGACTACTTTGTTTGGCTGTCCCAGCGTTATCGTACGTTCCGGATTTTTATCATCCACAATGATTACCGGTGACGTATAACTTTTCATCTTATTTTCGGATTTATCAGTATACTCCATTGTAATCACATATGTTCCATTCTCTTCCAGCGTAATGTGATTGGTATATACATCACCATCGCCTTTCTTCCACGCCTGCTTCAGGGCATATGTATCATCATTTACTTTTACAATGACATCTTCGTAATAGAAATTGGTTTCCGTAATAGCTAAATCAATCTCTGCCTGTTCCTTATAGTAGAATCGGTTGTCTGTAATTTCTGATACTTTGATTTCGTCTGTATACTCAACTTCTTTTCTACTTTTATCGACTACTTTGTTTGGCTGTCCCAGCGTTATCGTACGTTCCGGATTTTTATCATCCACAATGATTACCGGTGACGTATAACTTTTCATCTTATTTTCGGATTTATCAGTATACTCCATTGTAATCACATATGTTCCATTCTCTTTCAGCGTAATGTCATTGGTATATACATCGCCTTCGTCTTTCTTCCACGCCTCCGTCAAGACATAATTTTCACCATTTACCTGCACTGTTACATCTTTTTCGTAAAAATGCTTTTCCGTGATGGCTAAATGTATCTTTGCCTCTTCTTTATAGTAGAAACGGTTGTCTGTAATTTCTGATTTTTTGGTTTCGTCTGTATATTCAACCTTTTTTCTATCTTTATCGACTATATTTTTTGGCGCTCCCAGCGTTACAGTACGTTCCGGGCTTGTTTTATCAATGATGATAAATGGCGATGTGTATTCCGGCATTGATACGTTATATGTGTTTTGATGATTAATTTTAACTACATATTCGCCTTCCTGTGCCAAAGTAATTGTATTTGTATATGTGTTACCGGTTTTTGTCCATTCATCCTGGTCAAATTTCAGTTCTTTCTCTTCTTCTCCATCAAGGCAAGCTGTGACACTCTGTCCAAAATTATTTTTATCGTAGGAACTATCTGTATCAGTTATTGCAACAGTGAATGTCATTCCATCCTTCTTATCATTCTCACTGTTCTGACCATAATAGAATTTTTCTGATACTTTTTCTGTTCCCGGAATATAACCTCCTTCTGTTCCCTCATTATCTGTAACGACTTTCTTTGGTTGGCTGAGCGTAATTGTTCTGCTTATGCTGTCCAAATTTACATCTATCTGAGCTGATGTTCCCGTAAAATATCGACCTGCATAATCAGTTCCTGATACCTGATATTGATACACTCCTTTTTCCGTAACCTGTATCTCAGCTTTCCAAACATTCGACGTACTTTGTTGTATCCATGTTACTTCTCTGACTTCTTCACCATTTTTGGTTACCGTAACAGCATTTGCATCAAAATTATCTTCTGTGACAGTTAATATTACCTTTAGACCTGAGGTATATTTAAAAGTAACAGCGTCATTTTCTATGTAATCTTTCCATGCACCATTTTCTTTCCAATTTTCTTCAGAAATTTCTTTTCCTTCTTGGAAAAGATTATTTGGCGCACGATCAAAAGATATATTTTTTGCAGGATCCACTGTATCAATTATCGCTTTCGCCGATACAAGCTTTTCCATCGTGTTTTCAGAATAGTCTTTGTATTCTACGGAAATAACATTGACGCCTTCCTGACTCAATTTTATTTCATTCGTATATACATTACGTTCTGCTGCTTTGCTCCATTCTTCATTGACAAAAGAAACTGACTGTCCATTCACGAAAGCTTTGACATCCCCGGCATTAAAATTGTCTTCTGTAATACTGATGACAGCAGTTACTTCCTCGTCATAGTACAGTTTTGCCTCTGCATCCGTCAGATACTTCTGATATTGATTTCCATTGATTTTTTCATTATCTTTTACAATATTTTTCGGCTGAGGCAAAGTGATAGCTTTTTCCGGCGCTGTTGTATCAACAACTATCTTTGCTGAAACAAGTTTCATCGTATTTTCAGAATAATCATTATAGTCTACGGAAATAACATTGACACCTTCCTGACTCAGTTTTATTTCATTTGTATATACATCGCGATCTGCCGCTTTGCTCCATTCCGCATTTACAAGAGAAGCTGGCTGTCCATTCACGGAAACTTTGACGGCATCCGCATTGAAATTGTTCTCTGTAATACTGATGACTGCAGTTACTTCCTTGTCATAGTATAGTTTTGCGTCTGCATCTGTCAGATACTTCTGATATTGATTTCCATTGATTTTTTCATTATCTTTTACAATATTTTTTGGCTGAGGCAAAGTGATAGCACTTTCCGGCGCCTTTGTGTCAATAATAATTTTAGAAGAAAAGGTCTCATCCATTTTATTTCCTGCATAATCTGTACAATTTATTTTAATTTGATATGTACCATCTTCTTTCAACGCAGGAATTGTGGCAAACCAGCTGTCTTGCGCTTTATCGTTATACTGATTCCAGTCCAGGCTCAGTTTGTCCCATTTTTCTCCATTATTCCTCGATATTTCAACTACTGCCCAATCTTTGTTAAAGTTTGGCTCTTTCATCTCTAATGTGACATCAGCCTCCCCTTTATAATATTTTATATCCTCCGTTTCCTTTATTTCTTTGACAGGAGTATTGTATGTGATGTTTAATTCCGGTGCCTTGTCATCTGTTATAACATTAAGAGAATTTAATTTATTTTCTTCGTCATCTCCCCATATAATCTGCGTTGCCATATTTCCGGCTGTATCTTTGGCAGTGAAAGATATTGTCTTTCTTTCATTCATAAACTTTATTGGAATTTCTGTCTGAATGAGTTTCTTATTATCGTCGCTTGTTTCTGTTACAATTTGTGAAGGTCCGCTATCAAACTGATATGTTAATACGGAAATTTCTTCATTATCTTTCGCTGTTACCTGTATCGTTGTATCTGCATTATTTAAATATAAATTTGATTTTTGATATAATGGTATTGCACTGCAGGTACAAATCATTTCAGGAAGCTGGGTATCTATATAAATATTTTCTTCCAGAGATATTTGTCCTGTAATATTTCCATCAGAATTTTTCAGGTAAAAAATAATATTTTCCGTTGTCTGTTGAAATTCAAGAGAGTCGCTCCATCCATCCTCTGCAATATCATCCTTAAGACTGATTTTATATCCGTCTGGTGCATGGACGACCACATTGCTCTTATAATATTTACTTCCTGCCTCTTTTGTTCCTTCTATTCTATATGTTTTTTCCGGTTTTTCCGCTCTTTTTACTACAATCGTATAAAAAATTTCTGCTTCATTATAATAATCATCCGCACTGATTTCTGCTTTTACTTTTATGGAATATTCCTCTTTAATTGCCTGAAATTTTTTCGCATTTATTTTCACTTTTCCATCTTTTGTCACAGTCGCATAACTTTCATCCTGGTTGTCCAAATCCCAGATAGAATAAGTAATATTTTCTATCGTCTCGGAATCGCTGACACTCAGGCTGTTGCTTATCTCTTCTGACAAATGATCTCCGTAATAAACAAATATCTCTTTTTCTTTAAATTCAACTTTTCTATCTGCCTTCTTTGTTTCCAAGCAAAATTCTGCTTTTCCCTCATAATTTCCTTTATCATCTGTAGCTGTTGCCACAAACACAATCTCTTCGTTTTTCGGCTTCTTAACTGTAATTTTTCCTGTTTGATTTTCTATTTCAGCATATGTTTTATCTGCCTCGTTTTTCAGGGAATATTGAATATTCTTTGCATTTTCCGATTTGGCAGTCAGTTGATAGGATTCTCCATATGTTACAGTATCGCGTTCTATCACCTGTTGTTCTTTATAGAATTTAACATCTGCTTTTGCTTTTTTTATCTTAATCTGACAGGAAATGGTTGTCTCTTTCAAAGCTTCATTTCCTTCGATTGTCGCTGTAATAGTTGCTGTACCGGCAGATTTAATTTTGGCATTAACTTTTCCATCGGATTCCACCGGCAATAATTCAATAAAGTCGTCAAAGTTTTCCACTACAGTCTCATTTTCGGAATCTTCTGCAGGATTTTTTACATATATATTTCCTTTTCCATCAATAAATTTGACAACATCATAAGTGATTTTTCTTGCATTATCGCCATTTTCGTCACTTTTTGCTTTCATAGAAATCTGTGCATCTGTATCATATGTGGCACTGTATTCCTTTACCGTCTCATTTTCAGTTTTTGTTTCAACAAAACGAAACGTGCTATCCGAAGGTTTTATATCTTCCTTTTGATTCGACGTATCTTTTTCGTTATCTTTGGAACTATCCTCTTCTTCTGTATCAGATGTTTTTTCTGTCACTTCCTCTTTTTCAGAATCGGACGCTCCCGTCTCTGTTTCTTCCGTCGATGTACCTTCTGTGTTTCCTTCTGAAGTAATTCCCTGCTCTGCTATAGCATCTTTTGCTGTGGTAGTTTCTGCTTCAGCCAGTACATTCTTCGTGGCATCCGGTGCCATTCCAATCAAAAGTGCTGCTGCCATAACCAGCGCAATTATCTTCTTAAAAGTTTTTCTTTTCAATCCTTTCATCCTTTATGCCTCTCCTTTTTTTCTTTTTTTCTCAACAATCTATTCAAAATTTTATCCTGATTTAAAGCATGATAATATAATTTGCTGTTTAAAATACAATGGATACAAAATGAAAATATAAAAATTGCAATCGCAATATATTCTGCGATTCCCTCCGTCAAACAGTAAATGACAATCGCAACAATAAACATCACAATCATTGCAATGTCTGCGATTATTGCATTTCTGTCAGAAAAAAATCGAATGATTCCCGGATTTCTTTTTCTTTTTCTCCGTATTTTATATACTTTTAACCATCTTTTATAACTCAGCCATAATGCAAACTGTGATATCCCACCACAAATCAGAAATATCCAGAATAACAGGCCCAGCGTTATGTCAGATTGTTTCCAATCATTCCTGTTAAAATACATCAGGACAATCGTTATTGCCAATAAAAAGAAACATAAAATAGAAATTCCCAGACATATGCAATCTTTTTTCTGACGTGAAACTTGTCCTCCGGAAATTTCCTTTTGTCCTGTTATTTTCCTCTTTTGTGCTCTTTCCATTACAAAATTCCTAACAAATCACTTCATTGGTGTGGATAAAGGTGATATCTTTTTCAATCTCAAATACAAACTGTTGCTCTATATTCTGATTTAAAACTGTTGTCTCATTTGCAGTTTCATTGAGCAATGCGGTTTCGTTTCCATTACTTTCGCCCAATAAAGAAGTCTCATTTGCTCCAGTCTCGTTGAGTAATGAAGTTTCCTCAGACATGGCAGATATTAATACATCTGTCTCTTCTGTCGCTGCCTGGTTCGAATCATTGTCAGCATTTAAATTCTGCGTGGCAATCTTAGCAGTGACAATACCTGTATCAATATTTGCTTTTTTTTGAGCAGGCATATTACTCTCTGAAATCTTATCTGTTATCTTTCCTCTCTTTCTGTTTACGGAACTACTTTTATGCCTCTTATCTCCAGACTCTTCATTAATTTGTCTGATTTTTTGAATTTCTTTTTTGGCATTTTTACCGGTCAAATCTCCAATCACTTTTCTTATATTGAGAACAAAAAATAATATTACCGTAATTATCAGCATTACAGCACAGAGAATTGCAGCACCAATAAAAATATATCTATATGTATCGTATGTCATGGCAACTTCCTTCCCTTTCACTGATTTTGTTCTTCTGCCGAGTGAATCTTCTTAATTGTTTCAGCAATAGAACTTCTTAAATTCTTTATATCTTCCTCCACTACGGATTTATCAACCTTTTCTGCCTGTTCGTCAATTTTAGTCAATAAAGCTTTCATTTGGTCGGAATCTGTAATATCCACAAATTGCGAAACGTTATGATTTATCATATTGTTAATTTCATTCCAAACCTGTATTTTAGAATCGATACTATCTGATTTATCGGTCTTCTGCTCCAAATCCTGTATCTGGCTCCACAGTACCTTGTATTGTTCATACATTTTTTCTCTCTGCTTTACTTTTGCATTTCCGTACTGATTAATTGCTTCCAGACATTCTGCCATGTCACAGTAAACCTCTGCCAGAGGATATTTCTTTTTTGCTGCTTCAAACCAACTGGCAGCATTTGTATATCTGTCCAAATCCACATTGACATCATAGGAAAACAGAAAACTCTCTCCAAAGGTGTAACACACGTCAATATAATCATTCTCATTATTTGCCCGAAACTCACTTAACACATCTACAGTCTCAGAAAATCCATTATGATTTTTTCTGTCCAATCCTATCTGCAGTTGTTTTAACTGCTGACCCTCTTCAGAAGTCAATATAAAATCTTCTGTCAAAAAATCATTCAACATTACGTAAGCTTCTTTTTGGGTAGGATCCGTCAAAATTGCCTCATAATAATCATCAGTGGATTCTGCCATTTTTAAAATTTCATAATAGTTTTCACTTTTCTTCTTTTCTGCAGATACATATCCCCAAACAGAGGTTACGCCACATGCCACAGTCAATATAGAAGTGGTAACAAATGCCGCTAATTTTCTTACCTGTTTCCTGCGATATATATCGTCTATTTCTTCATAATGCTCCAGTGCATACATAAGTTCTGCACAAGACTGATACCGGTCTTCTGGATTGCGCTGTGTACACTTTAAAATGATTCTCTCCAATCCGCTGGATAACATTGGATTGATAGAACGAATCGGTTTAATTTCATATGGTGGTTCACAGGGATTCATACCGGTTACCAAATGGTACAGCGTAGCTCCCAGGCAATAAATATCTGTTCTGCCATCCGTCTGCCCCATACCACCAAACTGTTCTGGTGCTGCATACCCTACAGTACCAAGACAAGTTGTATCTGCAAGATTTTTTTCCTTGAATTCTCTTGCAGTACCAAAATCAATTAACGTTACATTGCCATCCGGCTTTAACATTACATTGCCGGGTTTCATATCCCGATAAATAATTGCCGGCTGTCTCGTATGGAGATACCCCAGCACATCGCATAGCTGTTTTGCCCACTCAATTACATTTTCCTGGGGCTGTGCACCATACTCTTCCAACACTTTACTCAATGGGTTTCCCTCGATATAATCCATTACAATAAGAAAGGTATTCTCATCTTCAATGACGTCAATGATGCTTGGAAGACTTGGGTGACTGAGTCGTTTCAACATATCTGTCTCAACAACTAGCCCCTGCTTTACAACCTCAAAATCTTTTACCCCGTCTTTCCTGACCTCTTTAATAGCCCATTGCTTATTTGCCTTTTCATTCATTGCAAGATAAACAACGCTCATACCGCCTTGTCCGACTTTATTCAGTATTTTATATTTTCCGTCTATCAACTGACCAATCTGTAACATAGTGCCTCCTAAAAAGTCCTGACAAGAATAACTGAAATATTATCGGTTTCCTGCCTTTGTTTATTTATTTCAATTAACTGTCGTGCATTTCTTTCCATATCCGTCTCATTTAACAAAACTTCAGGTCGAAAACCGGCATATATTTCATCCGGACTGATTTCATGTCTGAATCCATCAGAACATAACATATATATTGCATCTTTTTTTGTCTCCCCAAAGAACATTTCCGGATATACCTCCGGAGAGGCGCCGACACATTGTAATAAAACATTTTTCCTGCTATCTCTTTCCGCCTGTTCCCTTGTCATATTTCCCAATTGAACTTCCCGTTCCACAAAGGTTTGATCTTTTGTCAGTTGGGTCAATGTATCGCTGATTTCATAAGCTCTGGAATCTCCTACATTTAAAATATAGTACCGTTCTTTGGTTATCAGCATTGCGACCACAGTCGTTCCTAACTGTACCTGATGATAATTTCCATATTTTTTAATCTGTTCATTCATATTGATTACAATATTTGTCCACTGATCCCGAATTACATAATCTTCTATGGGAAGATTACACAAAGAAGGTAACTGTTCCGTAACCCACTGCTGAAAGGCATGAATCAGCGCAGCACTTGCCACTTCACCTTTCTGTAAACCACCCATGCCATCACAAAGAACAGCAAAAACCATTCGCCCCTGATTGGTATGAATTATTTTTACCGATAAACTATCCTGATTCGTTTGTTTCTTAATTCCTATATCTGTTGTGGCCGAAATTATGTAATTCATATTTTTCTCCATTCAAACTTTATCTCTCTGTAGCGTCAACTGTTTCTTCTAGTAAAGATTAAACACAAAGTCTTCATTTGCTAATCTGATTTTCGCTCCATGTGCTATTTTCACTTCTGTATTGCTCGGAATCATACTTCCATTGACATACGTATGGTTTTTTGAGTTTGTATCAACAATAAAATATTCCTTATCTTTTGTGATAATATTTGCATGGCTTCTGCTCACTGCAGTATTGTCGCTGACAAAATAATCTACATAGCTTTTTTCTTTTCCAATTCGAAATACCGGTTTACTTAAAACAATCTTTTCATTATTTTTAGAGCGGATTAAGAACGGAACTATTTCCATCTGCCGTACTCCGCCTCCTAAAACTGTCGTCTCCCCGGTGCCTGTCATTCCCTGATTTAATACTACAGTTTCTCCAAAATTAGCATTGGTCTGCCCTAGAGTATTCGGCGTAAATGATGGAAGAGGTGCCGAATTTTCTGCCAGTCCTGAATCTGCTGCCGGTGACATCTCCAATTGTGTGTTTGATGTCCGGGTATTGCCAACCGGTGGCATCGTCCCTGCACTTACCGGTTGTGTTCCTGGAATTTCTATTCTATTCATTGCCATACCGGGAGCAACAGAATTGGATTTTGGATTTATTGTATTCTGTTCTGGGGGTGTTTGTCCCGGTATGGCAAAGCCTGCATTGCTGCTTGGTGCCGGTTTTTGGATTCTCGCACTATTGTTTTGTGTAGCCTGTGCTGCACCAGGTATTGCAACCTTTGGTGCATTTCCTATATTTTTTGTTGCTGAAGATTTTTTATTTGCTTTTTGCGCTTTATATATTGCAGCATTTTCCTTGTTATAATGCTGCATTAAATACAGCCACGACATTGGTTTTTCATTCTTCTGAGATACTTCCGCATTTTGTGCCATTTGCTGGTTTGCCACATTTTGATTCGGAATCTGCATATTGCTGCTTTGTTTTACTGTATTTTTCTTTTTATTTTTCTTTTCTTTTTTAGTATTTGTATATGCTGCTCCAACAGTTTCTTTGATATTACTGTTGTTTCCACTCAAGTTTACATTATTTTGTATTGGGGGCTGCATATCCGGTGTTAATTGCTGTGGGTTATTTGACTGCCCTGTCGGTGGAATCGCCGGTTTTTCAAGGGGCGGAGACGCTATTGTCTGCCTAGTCTGAGAATTGACTGTATTTCCTGCCTGCACCGGCTGTCGAGAAGAGGCCTGTCCATAAGATACATTTTGCATTCCTCCCTGCACATTCTGTAATTTATCAATCATTATCTTAAAGTCCATCGGATTTAAAGTCGGAGAACTATTCAGATAATTCATTATTTTTGCCACATAATCGCTGTTTTCTGTTTGGTCAAATTGCGTTGAAAACATTATATTTTTGAAGAACAATCCTAAATCTACAGGCTCAGCATCTTCCTTCATAAGAGGAATACAAATCATTTCTGCTTTATTCGTGCTGACATCAACAAAAATATAATCCAAATCAAAGAGCAGATTACTGTAATCAATCATATACTCTTCCGCTGAAATCACAGCTTCCATAATACTGGAAAAAACACCAAGCAGCCTTTTGCGGCTTACCGCTCCGGAAAAGAAATCACTGACAGATACCTTCGCTGAAATATTGTATTTTAAAAATATCTCATTATCCATTTGAGAATATATAACTTGAGAAATTCCATCTATCTGATTATTAGTAATCATTCCAAGACCCATAGTATCAATATTATCATTTGGCTCCAGTTGATATGTTAAATATGTATATATTCCTTGATTCTCAATAATAAATTTTTCTCTATACATTTAATCTCCTAACTTCATATTCTTTACCTTATTTGAATCCACATGCTTAGTACAAACACAATAATTGGCAGTAGAATTATTACTTTCATTATGATTCCATCTGAATCTTCCTTTATTGCTTTACTATTTTCTTTATAATATATTGTTATATTTATATTCGGATAATTCTTTGTTATTTTATAAGTCGTATATCTTTTATTGTTTACAAAATATTCGTATTTTGCTTTATAAGTTTCGTCATTTCTATTTTCACTTTTTTCATGTCTGCGATAAAATTTAATTCTTTTTCCTATTGTCTCTCTACCACACTTTTTTGCTTCTTCTACTAATTTTTCTCCTTTTTTTTTAATTAATCCTTTAAATGATAGTACTCCTATCACTACATAACAAAAAATCATAATTAAAAAAGAGAGTGCTATTTGTAACATAACCATCTTTACTCTATAATCCCCATATTGATGAACAACTTGACTGTTTTACTGTAATATCTCCAATTCCAAACGGCTCATAATTAAACAATAACTTTATTTTATAATTTATTGTTACATATAAATCTCCATTTTCAATTTTTGATTCGCTGAAATTTATTCCTTCTATACCATCCAGTACTCTTGCTGATTTCAACATTTGATCCGCATCGCTATTAGTTCCACCACTAGTCAAATAAGCAATATATCTTTGTTTTAAGCATCTAAAAAACTCACTATTTTCCTCATAGTCTCCAGATTCGTTTTTTTCATACCATTTATCATTGCTCACGAATCCATTTCCTGCATTTGATTGTTCTAACCCATAAGTTGTAAGTAATTCATTTACACTTCCAGACCCTTGCAAAGCTTCCATTTCATATGGGTCTAAAGACATACTTGCTACTGTTTTTAATACCGCATATTGCGTCATTCCAGTTACCTGAAAAAAGGATATAAAACTATATAAAAGCAATATAAGAAACATAAATAACGTCAGTACAATGCTTGCTTCCAAAGCAATCACTCCTTCTCTACATCTTATTCTTTCCATTTTAGTATCCTCTCATTTGTCTTCTGGTTATACTATAAATACCATTAGCTGCTAAACCTGCGTTGCCTAAAAATGATTTATATTTCATTTTTATTGTAGACTCTATATAGGTATAACTATCTGTTAACTTAAATTCACTATATGATTCTCCATTCATTGAGGTAAAATTACTCTTATAATATTGTTCACTTTCCATTGCAATTATTGATTTAAATCGTTTTAGATATGTTTCACTATCCCCTGTTGCAAACATTAATACTATCATATAGTTTCTATAATCCCACGTCAGTCCATCCTTTTGGTCCTGTGTTGATATTGATATTTCTTTATCAAACAACCCTTCAGCTTTATTCTTTATTTTATTACGTGTGTCTACATCAATTCCAAGTGTTGTAAATTTAGTAATAAGTGCCATAAGACCAGATGGAGTAATATATACTACCTTTTTGAACAGGGATTGTTCTCCACCGTTTACAATTATTAGAGCATCCAAATATGGCTCGATTAGAAAATAAGCAACTATTACTATGATTTTTACCAATACTGGCACGCTACCTAAAATTTCTTGTACTTCTTTATTACACAATATTGGAGCTATATCAATTATCATTCTTACAAAATATAATTGAAAGAAAACCACACTTTGATTTACAACTTCACTTCTCGTTCCTGATAATATATATTCCAGTTCTGCACCGCAGAACATTTCCGCCTCTCCTTCATTTTTAATATCCTTCAATAATTTTATTACGTCCAAAAGATTTGGGGCGGCTATATCTCCTAATTCTTCATATTTTACTTTACTAAAGCTATACCCTGTTAATATATTTTCACCACCTATAGCTCCATTCTTTATATTTGTTCGATTAGAAAGGGAATATGCTAAATATCCATCTATTAATAATTTTTCACCTATTTTATCCGAAAAAATTTCAGACGTAACATTCTTTATTCTTCCAACTATTCCCGTCAAATAATTTCCAAGATGTTCTCCTAGATTTTTTGCCACGCGAAATGCCTCAGATAAATAGAAAATACTTTTCAACCATCCTTTCAATCCCTCATCATCCTTAGAGAAAATATTCATTAAATCACTTATATCTCCAAGAATAAGGTCTATATCTCCCGGTTCATATTGCTCTATATTTCCAATATAAGCATCTAATCTCCCATCATATATTCCGCTTACTTTGAATACATTTTCCAATATTCCGACAAGAGCTTTCAAAGTTTTTATTATTCCCTTAGTTCCTTCTAATTCATTCTCTGCATTTTCTATTGTTTCTTCTAGAATATTTAAACTAACATATCCTGATACATGATAATAATAATCTGTTTTTTTCAGGGAAGTTTCACTTGTAACATTATCAATATTAAATTTTTCTAATTTGATATATATATTACTAAGCGCAGATATGGCAGCGCTTATAGAGTCACTCTTATAGTTATCCATTCCTGCTTTAAGCGTATTGTGTACAGAATCTATTCCATTTTTTGTTTCTTTTCCTATTTCCTGTTCATTTTTTTTTGCTTCAGTTATATTTGTTATTTGATCTTCAATATCTGTAATCTGAGACTGTATTTGATTTCTTTCCTCTGGTGTTGCTGCAGATTCTTGTTTTTCTTTTAACTTTTGCTTATCGTTTTCTAAATCTTTTGTATCATTCGTATTATCTGTACTTAAAGCAGCTACAGAATTGCCAAAATCTGCCGCTTTACTAAAAGTTGTGCCCAAATCTGTTACGATTAAATCTGCTTTCTTCTGATACTCTATTAGTTGAGACTGTAAATCAGAAATTGATTCTTTATATTTATTTATAGAAGCCTTCATTTCTTGCACTTTTTTCTGTAAACTACTTTTTGCTTTTTCATATTCTTTGTCTGCATCTTTGTATTTTTTTACTTCATCATCTTCTAAATTTTTTTCCAAATTTTCAATTTCTTTTTTATTTTTTGCTATTTTTTCTTCTATTTTTTGCTTATCAGTTGCTGTGGATGTACTTAACTCCTTATTTTCTTCATTGAGTTCCATTATTTTTTTACCAGTATCGCCATAAGATTCCATAAGTGATTTGTAATAATTATATTTTTGCTCACATAAACTGATATCTTGCTTTAAATTGTTTAATTCCATTTTGAAATTGTTATAGCTTTCGTTATACACACTTATACTATTTTGTAAGTTTTTAGTTAAGTCTTTTAATTCTTCCATATCTTCTGATACAGTTACTAAAGAATCTGCAAATCCCGATGCTCCTGTTATTAATTTAAAAAAGTTTGTCAAATGCGTCATTTTTTCTAGCATGGTTATTAATTCCGATATTATAAAATCTCCTGTCAAAGCAGTGGGAACGGAGAATTTACTTGCCTCCAGTATTTGTCCACGTAAAATTTCTGTATCATTTAAACTATATTTTCCTGAATATTGAATATCGGAATTTTTTAAATCAATTGCTTTTGTAGTTTCAATATTTTTTTCTAAATAATTAATATATATATCCCTTTGATTTTTCTGTTTTGTCGCATTTAAACCAAACCGCTCCCTAAGATATGGATCGTAGTTAGATAGGGTAGAAACTGCAGCATTATTCATGGCTTGATCCAATACAGAAACAGCTGAATGGTATCTTCCTGTTTCTATCATAGCAGCTGCAAACGTCGAAAAAGGTAATAACAGAATACATAACATAATCGAAATAGTCCCTTTTCCTCCATTAACGTATTTATGATTATAGTCTCTTCTCCACCATCTTCTAATTCGCCTTAACATTTTTCCTCCGTATATTAATTTCCATAATTTTTCACGTGTTCTACCAATTTCAATACTGAATCTACAGCTTTTAATAAATCACTACTATCTCCTGTTAACATTGATACACTGTTTTTTGCAAAATCAATGGAATTCATATAATCTGATAAATCTTGACACTCTGCACTAGAAATTGCAGAAAATGTTCTTTTGCTATCCATTCCAAATATTTCCAATCCTTCTCCAAATGGAATTCTGTAAGTTTCTGATAATTTCACTTTGATATGTCTTCTTCCATAATTATCATGAACAACTTCATATGATATACTTTCTGTTCCTTCTTTTTTCGCTAAATCTGTTAATCGTAGATATTTTGAAATTTGACTTTCTACTCTCTCTTTGTTTTTATTTTTATATGTATCTTTCACAAATGTATAGCGATACATGGCCTGATTTTCCAAATCTTCTTTTGTGATTTTTCCACTACCTATTTCCGCATCTATAAGTCCATACGTCTGGGACACTTTTGATACCACATCATCTGCGGTTATCTGTATATTCCATTCTTGATATAACAAAAAACCAAGTGCAATCAAAAAAATAAGGATAAATAATGTTGGTATCATTACCAACATTGTTTCTATCATCAATTCTCCTGATTCACTTCTCCTAGTAATTTTCATATGTGACATCTACTCCTATTCAAACATTTCTGGATATTTAAAAACCAACAGTTCATATAAACCTGCTCGTTTACTAACTATTAATCCTCCCGATTTATTCATATAACCTGCATCATAAAATTCTTCATCTAAAATAAATTCATTATCTTTAGAAATTATTTTCCAAAAATTTTCTTTAACTTGTACTGCTGCAAACCCATTAGAAAAACTTTTTGCTCCATAATATTGAGGAGTGATTATAATTTTTCCTTTTAAAGATACATACCCCCATTTATCCTCTTTTTCATAGGAAACAATACCATCTTTCGTGAGGATTCCCATATTATCAGCATCTATATTTACAATAATTTTGTTTAAATTTTCATTATAAATATTATATTTTCCATTTTCTTTTGCGATTACCTTTTCAGATAATGTATATCCTCCAGATTCTGTCAACTTAATATCTTCATATTTGGGTTGAACAATGTACTCTCCTTTTATATTTATAATGCCCCATTTTCCATCTTTATCCTGTACTGCTGCCTTATTTTTTTCAAATGTTCCCGCAAATAAATATGGACCAAGTTTTTTATTTCCATCAATATCAATATAATAATATTCATTATTTATAGTTACAGGACATAATCTACAGTTATACATCCCACAATTTGTTACTTTTTCTTTTACAATTCCCTTTACAATTCCATCAGTGTCCATAAAATTAATTTCTGTATTATCACGCATACACAGAAATATATTTTCTTTGTTTACCTGACCCATATCTAAATATTTATTATTTCCTGAAACATTTTCTCCTATTTCATTAATAACCCTCCACTCCGTTCCTAAGCATGTTGCATATGTTCCATTTGTATTTTCTTTATATTTTGTAAAAGAAGAAGAACTTGTTTCATATACATAAGTCAAGGCTTTCTTTAACTCGGTTATTTTTTTACTTTTCAAACCAGAATCCACTATTTTTTTGTATACTGACTGTGCTTCATCGTATTCTTCATTTTCTAGTGCTAATTCTAATCTTTTTTCCCATATGCTTTTTTCTTTGGGAATTCTTTTACACGCTGTGGCTAATATACCTTTAAAATTTGAATATAATTCATACGATTTTTCCTTTTCATAGTACTTTGCATATGCCTCTATTTCCTTTTTGATAGCAGTTTCCGTTGGAATTACAGCATACGCATTTTCATAATATTTAAATGCTTCTTGATACAATTCCTTACTCAATTTTTCGTTTCCCATATTTATATTTTTATTGTATTCTACTCGTTTACTTGTTTGCGTAGCAAGATATTGTTGCCACCCAAACACCGTCAACACTATCATAACTACAATTACTACTTTATTATATTTATTCATATTGCCACCTTTTAAAAAGCTCCTATCATCACACTAACAACTACCCCTATAAATATATAGGGTCCAAATGCCACTTTATCTTTTATTTTCCTTTTCTTAACTAATATAGATATAACAGATATAATTGTGCATAAAACTAAACTAATAAATACACTATTAAATACTAAATAAGTTCCACAGTAAAATCCTATTGTTGATATCAATTTCACATCTCCCATTCCTAATCCGCCCTTAGACAAAATAGAAAATATAGACAATAACAAAAAACTTATCCCCAATCCAAGCAAACTATTGATTATAATTTGAAATATAACAGTGTTTCTGAATATAAATTCAAATATGAAGATAACAACTCTTATTACTATCATTACAATAATAAGTTTATTAGGTATAATTTTTTTTGCTCTATCCCATATAGCAGCAATTCCACACCCCAGCAAAACAATAAATATTTTTAATATATCTATTTTTTCAGTAGTATATTTTTCTGCCAAAAATAGTGATATAAAGACAAGCGTTCCCATAATAAAAGGATTAAATCTTAAAAATGGATCATTGCTTTGTAATATTTTTATTCTTGTATTTGCACTAGTCCAATAAAAAAATATAAGACTAATCAAAACACCAATAGCACCTAACAAAATTTTAATAATCATTCTTCTCCTTTAAATACAACTCCAATCATATTTAAATTGATTGGAGTTGTATTTCTTTGATTTACTGTGGAAATGGATCATTAGAAAATGAATTTACCGCATTTGAGATTTTACCTAAAATAGTTGTTATATATCCTCTGAATACTACTACCAATGCCAATACAATACCTAATACAATAATAATAGAAATAAAGTTTGTATCTCCGTTTTCCTTTCTTAGGCTTTCTGCAAGTAAATTCATTTTTAAGCTCATTTTAATCATTAGATTATCCATAATTTTTTTCATTTTCTTGTCCTCCTTTCTTTCTTACTTAATTTATGTAAATTTTATTTACATCGATAATCCGGAAATACATGTACCTACTATTATTAATATAACTCCGGCAAACATCAATGCTGTAGGAATAACTAACTTAGTTGCCGCCAATTCACCTTCTTGTAATAATAATTGCCTTTTCCTCTCCCATAATTCTTCTGACTGTTTTAACAAAACATCTGCTAATTCGGCATTACCTTTACTCATACCCTGAATTAACGAGGCAGAAAATTTTTTTAATTCTTTTGACCCGGATTTTTCTCCGAAGTAAGATATAGCTTCAATATCGGACTTTCCGTTTTGCATAAGCTGACAGGTTTTTTTAACTAAGCTTCCAATACTTCCAATTGAAGTCTCTGCGATATAAAACCAAGCTTCTCTTAATATCATGCCTGAATTAATCATAAGAGCTAATTTTGAAACCATATTCGGAAACTCTATAATATACTTATTTGCATTGTTCTTCACTTTTTCAGCCGGTATTTTTATTGAATTTGCAGCCACGGCTACACCTATTACAATTCCAACCAATAAAAGCAGAATAGAAATAATTCCATCTAAATTTCCAGCCAAAATAGCAGAAAAGAATATGATTAGATGAGCAAATGTATACGCTTGCGCCAAAAATAAGCGACAATAAAACTCACAATACTTTTTATCATATATTACAACTAACTCTCTTTTCATTTTTTGAGCTAATGGACTCTCATATGATAATGAAGATATTGTTTCTTGCCATCCAAATCCTACTGTATATAGATCTTTTAAAAGAAATTCTTTTTCTTCTGCATTATCTATTAGCATTGAATATTTTTTTCCTTTTTTGTGCATTAAAACAAATAATATACACATTACGCTTGCTATAATCAGACAAAATAATCTTTCCATTTGTTATCCCTTTATATCTGTAATTTTTTCTCCATATTTGTAAGCACCTATAAATATACCTATAGCCACAGTAATTACAACAACGCCTTTTACAGTTGCAAAATTTTCTGCAAAAGAACTACTAGACATTTTCAAAAATCCCACAATAATTATAGGCGCAACACTCATAATTCTCTGTTGTGTTTTATTTGATGTTATTTTAGTTTTTATCTCTTCTTGTATTTCTATTTTTTCACCTATAAGATTGTAGCAATTTCTTACGACATTTTTCATGTCTCCGCCTTTTTCATATGCTATATTAAAAACATTTGTAAAGTCTTTTATGTCTTCTAAACCGCTTCTAAATGCGAAATCATTTAATGATTCTTCTAATGAAATATTATTGTCCATTCCTATAATTATTTCGTATAGTTCTTTTGCTATTAGACTTTCACTGGAATACTGTCTTTTTACATCCTCATACGCATTGTGAAAGGCATTCATTGCATTATCACCAGATGTAAAGGAAGTAGCTAACGAATCTAGCATATCTCTAAATTGCATCTTTAGTTGAGTTTGTCTCTTTTCTTTCAAATTTTCTTGTACTATAGGTATAAATATTTTAGATGCAATAATACCCACTCCTAATATAACTACAGTATTACTGATTTGTGTTGCGAAAGTAGCTTCCCCATTGTTCATAAATAAGTTACCATAAAATATAAATCCTACTATGCCACCTGCAACCATTGATATTAACGTATAAGCTATTTTTTCTTTTAGAGACATATAGTAAACATTGTAATTTATCATTGGATTATTCAATTTTGAATAATAATACTGCGGTTCCAAATCTTTTTTCTTCTTCGCCATATGTTACCTCACTATATTTGTACTCTTATTCCTGACAGTTGCAGTTTCAATGTATTCTGCATTGGATTTTCCGTCCGCACCAGACTTCCGGAAACTTTTTCCAGCGTGCTGTTTTCATCTTCTTCAAATACATATAATGGATTTAATTTTATTTCGCCGTCCTCATACCCAAGTACCTCTGTTATTTCCATTGTTTTTCTGGATTTATCACGAAGTCTTGACAGGTGAATCATAATATCAAGCGCCGATCCTATCTGCTGTCTTATCGCTTCCAGCGGAAGCCCTTCTGCTCCCTGTAATACCATAGTTTCCAAACGGCTCAACATATCATGGGTACTGTTTCCATGTCCTGTTGACAGAGATCCGTCATGTCCTGTATTCATTGCCTGAAGCATATCCAGCGCTTCTCCGCCTCGCACTTCTCCTACGACAATTCTTTCCGGTCTCATTCGAAGCGAAGATTTAATTAAATCTCTTATTGTTATTTCTCCCGCTCCGGAAGCATTGGCATTTCTTGTTTCAAGGCTTACCAGATTATCTACCCCTTTAATCTGTAATTCAGCAGAGTCTTCTATTGTAATAATTCTCTCGTCATGTGGAATATAGTTTGACAGGGCATTTAAAAATGTGGTTTTTCCCGAGCCAGTTCCGCCACATACAAAAATGTTATATTTTGCCTGGACCAAAAGTTTTAACTTGTCAGCAATTTCCTGTGTGAGCGAACCATATTCAATCAATTTTTCAATCGTCATCGGATCCTTTGAAAATTTTCGAATCGTCATTGTCGGTCCACACAATGCAATAGGCGGAAGCACCACATTAACACGGGAGCCGTCCTGCAATCTTGTATCACAGATTGGATTTGCCTGATTTACTTCACGTCCTGCCTGGCCTACAATTCTTTGTATAATATCTTCCAGTCTCCTCTGGCTTTCAAACTGCTGATCCATTTTAATCAGTCTTCCGTTTTTTTCGATGAAAATATTTTCCGGTCCATTTATCATTACTTCTGTTATATTTTCATCATTCATAATTGTATCAAGAAGTCCCAGACCTCTAATGGAGCTATACACTTTCTGTACGACATCCAGTTTCTTTTCAATCGGAAAATAGATTGTGCTGGTTTTTTCTGCCACGATTTCTTCTATTTTCTCTTCCAGTTCTTCATCAGACATCTGGCTCAATGGCAGATATTCTGTCACATATTTTCTTATTTCTGAAACAAGATTCTCCTCAAATATTTCATCCATAAATCCTATCCCTCATCACTTGTACGCCTTAATTGCTCTTATAAAAGTTTATCTAAAACATTCAGAGAAGAAATCTGTTCCACAATCTGTTTTGTCATCGCATGTTCATACCGGGGAATTCCACCTAAATCATTTATCCTCAAGCCGGTCATTGTTTTACAGGTTTTATTACTGAATTTGTTATATATTAAGTTTGCTTTTTCCAAGCGAAATTTTTCATCCTGTTCCTGAACAATATTCAGAGATTGATACGCTCTGTCAAATTTGGAATTTGCAATTTCACTTCCATCTGACACGATTACTACTTCATCTGCTTTTTTCCACAACAGATAACTCATTTCATCAAAATGAAATCCGGCATCTATAATTATGAACTGATAACCGCAAGTGACGACCTCATCCAGTAGGATGTCTACCTCTCCTACTTTCAATTCCATAACATCTAATGCCATTTTTGAAGCAGCAAAATAATTTACTTCTTCTTTTGAGGTTTTTACTGTACTTTCAATTTTTATTGCCAAATTTGTTTTTTTACTTTTTAAAGCATAGATAATATCACTAAAATTAAACTGTCCCTCTCCCTGGAAGAACAATTCCGGATCTCCTGTCTTTTCCAAATTTAAATAGAGAACTTTTTGATGGTTTTTTGCCAATTTGATTGCATAGGCAGCAGCCAAAGATGAGCATCCGACTCCACCGCTAAAAGATGTGAAATAAATACTCTTTACATTAGATTCACCAAACTTCTTTCCTGTAAGAGAAGAAGCTTTTTCGGCATAAATACTTAAAATTTGTTTATATATCAACTCTGCTTTTTGGAATTTGCAAATAGCTTTTTGACCCCGGACCATTTCTATTCCCATACTGTCTACAAAATAAGCAAGTCCGCACCGGGAAGGAATTTCCTTCTCATCCACAGTAAAAGCATCACTGGAAATCAGAATATCTATTTTGTCACTTTCCAGACTATCCAACGCATTTTCTTTTTTTGTAAATGAGTGTATTTCAAGCTTATCTGAATACTTGCTGCTAAAAGCCATAACGAGGCGTTTCAGATAATTTGCGTCTCTTTCCAATAAAGCAATTTTGATTTTCATGTACCATTCCTCGTGTATTTTATTAGAATATATTATGTGATAATTTTACAGATTTCGACTTTTTCTTTCAATTTGCTAACCTGAAATTTGTAAAATTTTTCCATTAGTTAGCATATTTTTCTCGAACACATAATATTTTATAATTTTTACTTAAATGACAGAATATGACAAATGGGAGGCTTTCAATGAGATTTGGACAACTTTTAAAACAATATATAAACGATTCTGAGACAAGCGTTCGTTTATTTTCCAAAATTACTGATTTAAATAGGGGATGGCTTTATAATATTTTTTTAGGAAAGAAAAAACTTCCTGAAGACAAATTTCATAAAATGTTAGATTATTTTCCTTTTTCAGACATTCAAAAAGAATTGCTTAGAGATTCTTATTACGAAGAAATATACGGTACTGAAAATTATAAAAAAATTCAGTTTATTATCTCTGAATTAAAAGCTCTAAAACTTCACGACAACTCCAACTACATTTTTCCGAAACATATACAGACATATAATACAAACATTAATTATCTGACTGATTCTGAACAATTACTGAACTCTATTATTTACATATTAAATGCTTCTTCTAAAAAAAGCTCTCCTGTAACATACACTAATTTTTCCTTTGAGCAGGAGGATGTTGATAATATCATCTATTCGTGTTTATTACAAAACAATGATATGCAAATTTTTCATATTATCAACTTTGATAATATCGGATCTGATATCCATAATTTAAGAAATCTTTTCAGAAGTATTAAATACGCCTGCAATAAAGCTAACACTTACTTTTACTATGATAATAATCATCCGCTTCAACTGGATAATATTTTTCCTTTTTTTATTGTCACAAATTCAGGAGTTGTTTTATATAACAAGTCATTAAATAATGGATTATTAATTTTAGATACTTCGGTCGTTAAAGAACTGATTAAAAAAGCTGAGTCTATCTTAATACAATGTACTCCTCTTGCTTTTTTTCCTGACGATGTATTTGCATTAAAAGAATATCTGACTCAAAATATTGAGCACGCTTTTGAATCCTCCATCGGTCCGGAGCCTTGTCTGACCAAATATCTGACACTGGATATCCTGGAAAATATCGCAAAAGATTCCATTTCAGATAAAAAATTTGTGATAAACAGTTACTATGAATGGATTAAATTAACTGAAGCACAGTCTCCATCCCTTCTTCATCTGAATACACTGGAAGGATTTTCAAATTTTGCCCAAGAAGGTCGAATAGGATATTTTCCAACAAAATTTGCTAGTCCACTTTCTGCTCAAGATCGGATAAAAATATTAAAAAAATGTATTGAAGACAATGAGAAAAATCAATCTTTCTATTTAATTGATAATAATCGAATTTCCCTTCCGGAAAATATACATATCGAATTAATTCCCCCATATACCACTCTGATATATGGACGTTTCGACAAATCAGAAAACCCATATATGGGAGAATTTATTATTTTGCTTTGCAGCAATACTCTTTTATCCGATTTTACTAATTTCAAAGATTATGTTCTTAGAAATAAATTTTATTTAAATGATAAATATACGCAATTGCTTTTTAATGATTTAATATTAAAATTAGAAACAGAAAAAACAGAATAAAAAGGGGCTGTAAAAAAAGTCTCTAAAAGGAAAACAGCTATGAGCTCGCGCTCATAGCTGTTTTTTGGTATAATTAA